>JACRFD010000047.1 GCA_016218025.1 Ignavibacteriales bacterium | reverse complement strand
TCGCTAAACAATGTTGGACCATAATCATGGTATTGTTCCCAGTAGAGCTTACAAACTTGTTTTCGGATACTGCGTGAGTATCCACGGTTCGAAGCACGTCCTCGCAATCGATGTATTACTCCTTTATTACCTTCGGTACGGTATCGTCTCAGAATACGATACATTTGACGTTCGCTCAAGGACAACACCTTGGCTGATTCTATAATTGTTATTTCTTCTCTTGCTACTTGTTCTATTAATTGTATTCGATATAGTTCTTTTTGACTCATCATCAGTATTCCTTCCATTTGGATTCTCCTGTTTTTTATGGATTATCCGCATTTTCTCTCTTACTGACATTTCTATCGAGTCGGTTTCGTGACATTTCTTTTGTGCTATTACACAAGAGATGTAGCTTGCCATGAAAATCCACAATCAGTTGATTTATATAATCCGCATCCCATGGTTCCCTTTGCTTCCCCCCTCAAACCTGCATAAATTGTCGAAGGATTATTTGGATCTATTGCCAAACCAGAAATTATTAGTTGTGTTGGAAGATTTACTGGTGGGTTCACTGAATTAAAATATAATCCGCCATCAATTGAATAATTAAAATTTGGCAATAAATCGAGATTACCAGTCCCACCGCCTGAATAAACTTTAAGAGATGGAGTTCCTGTTGTACCGCTACTTTTATCAAACCTTATCGAAAAGTTATTTTCTCCGGAATACCTAAATGGGCTTATCCATGTATCTCCGCTGTTTGTAGAATACGTCTGCGGCGGCCAAGTTGTTGAATTTCCATAATGTGTGGCGATGAATAATTTTGAGGAAAGGTTCGGATCTATCTCGATATCATTTGCCGATGCGTTTGGATCGCTGAGCCATGCATGTCCATATTTCAACGACCAACTTGTTCCACCGTCGACACTGCTTATAACTTTGGGTCCATAATATTCGTTGCCAGTAGTTGCTAAAACATATTTACCTGCCGCATAAAGCTTGTTCGGATTTGTTGGATCCATGGCCAAATCTTTTGCCAGAAAATAGTAAGTTCTGTCATTATTAATATTCTGGGTGGCAGTAATTTGCCAAGATGTTGAACCCGAAACTAATTTACTTGCGAGAATTTTTGTTTTAGTACCGGCAATCGAATAAACATCATCGTTGTATACTGCTACACCGCCAGAAGTAACAATATCAGCTCCGGCATCGATCCAGGTTGATCCAGCATTCGTGCTGTAATAAAATTTTGATGTTGTTCCTATGTAAATAAGGTTTGCCGTGTTAGGATCAATTGCAATTGTTCTGATATCAAGGTCTGCGAGACCTGTATTAACTAATGACCACGATATTCCCGAGTTAATACTTTTTAGAACACCAAGAGAAGTTGCGGCGTAAATAGTTGAAGGTGAGAAAGTATCCACCTTGAGATCATTTATTATACCACTGTTTGCAGATGTTACAACCCAGTTATCGCCTTTATCTGTTGTTTTATATATGCGTGACGGATTACCATCTGTACCAGCATATAATATGCTCGTATTTTGAGGTGTAATAGCAAGAGCAGTTATATTGATATTATCCATACCGGAAATTTTCGATAACCAACTACCTCCAGAATTATCGGATCTCCTGACACCTCGCAGGGCTCTTCTCGAGGAGACATATCTTATTGATGTATTATTCGGATCAAAAATTATATCTGATATCAATATATCACCAACTGGGAAATTTGAAACGCGATTCCAACTCTCGCCCCCATCCATACTTGCGAATAACGAAGGAGGAGTGTTCATAGTGACTGCTTCACCAAGCGGTATTATATATTGTGCTCCAAGATAAAGATAATTATTGTCGGTGGGTGAAATTGTAAGCGTTGTTGTCTCAAGGTTTGTTAATCCAACATTTTTTGAAATCCAATTGTTGCCTCCGTCGGTACTTTTCCAAACACCGCCTGATGTAGAACTTGTTAATCCAGAATAAACGGTCGATGGATTGTTGGATTCGCACACCACAAAATCAGGATAACTGAATGGTTTTTTTATCCAACTGATTGTGCTTCCTGATGATTCCATAACAGCATCTTGCTTAGCCGCAAGGTAAAGGGTTCGTGTTCCACCTGTATACCCAACCGCAAACCCCGATGTAACATTTACAGAATATTGAGGTCCTAAATATTGCCACGTTTGAGCATTCATTACACAATTGACAATTGTGGTTACGAGCAAGATTAAGAAAATCCTTATCAGTATCGAAAATTTCTTATTCATATTAATACTCCTAAAATGATATATTTTTTGTTTCAGTGAATTTAAAATTGTATAATAAAAGCAAGTAGCCCTCCAAGGAAACTAATTCCTTGAATGATTCTCGTGCCTGAGATATTTCAACCGGAACAAGCCCGAAGAGGGCTGTAATTTTAAACAGTAAAATTTATTTTGGGTGGTGAGCGATCAGTGATCATTAAAACCTTATCTGATTAGCAAAAGTTTTTTTGTTTCGGTATACTTACTGGTGATTATCCTATAAAAGTAAATACCACTTGCTTTATTATCTGCTTTCCATTCTATTTCGAATTCACCTGCTGGTTGTTTTTGGTTAATTAAGGTCTCGTTAGTTCTGCCAAAGATATCAAAGATTTCAATACGAACATAATCCTCTTGTGGCAATTTATATTTTATCCTTGTACTTGAATTAAGGGGGTTTGGGAAATTTTGATGTAACGAGAAATTTTGCGGTGATGGGTGTTTTTCAGTTGCTGTATTTGTAATCAAATTAGAACTTTGATAAAAAATCTGCGATCTAGAATTAATATCATTATCCCATGCGAGATGAATAATGTCGTTTGATATTGAAGCAACCGGATCTCCCGTTCTTCGGCTCAAAGAAGCAGATTGAATAATAGGACACCAATTATTCCCAAAATCTTTACTCATTCGTGTATGGATGTACCAAGCATAAGTCGAATCTGTTTCCCACGTAACAACAACAGTTGAATCTTCAACGGCCACATCACAATATACAGCAGTTGCCAGCGGAGACATGATTTGTTCTGGAAGCCATGTTATACCATTATCCGTTGAACGTCGCATTATAATTGTGCCAGCCCATTCTCCCCCATATTTACCATCATTCCAAATTGAATAAAGATTTCCATTATCATCTCCACCAATCGCTGGAAGCTGTGAAATAATACTATCTTTTGTTGATAATATTTGAGGATCAGACCAGGTAAAACCCAAATCGGTGCTATGTAAGTAAACTATTTCAGCGTAACCGATATCGCCCGCTTGAAAATAATCGGCAAATACCATATGCAATCCCGTTTTTGTTGCAATCAAACCTTTTGGATTTGTTTGATGTGCAAACGGAAGTCTTTTACAGCGGAAGCCCCACGTGCTTCCATTATCACTGCTTGCTAATATTGCGCTGTAAAGTGTATCTCGGCTGGAATCGTCAACATATAAAAATACAAGGGAATCCATCGATGCGATGGAAAACGTGGAATAATCTCCCAATACTTGTCGGCGTTCCCAGGTAACACCGGCATCCGTTGAGCGAAGGATTGCACATGCCCACCAAAGCGGAGAATCTACGCGAGCAAGATAATACAGATATAGGTTTTTCCCTGACGCTGAGGTTAAGTGACCTCCACCAGTACTGTCAGGGTGAATTAGCTGCCGATGTATAGAAAACGTTCTACCTCCATCAAAGCTGTAAGAATATTGGGAATCTAAATCAGAGGGATCACATCCGGTGGTGTAAGCTCCCGTCCAAAAAATGTGAATGGTATCGCCTATAACAATTATTTGAGGTGAATATGAGTCACAGCTACTATTCGATATTTGAATGGGTGGTTCCCATTGAATAGCACAACTATCGGTTTGTGCATTACTATCTGAAAATAGAAAAATAAATATAGAGAAAACGATAAATATTTTCATTTTATTACTTCAATATTTTTATAAAAGACGGAATAGTTTTACTCAGATAAAAGGTTGGGAACGCAATCACAGAATTTGTAATTGTGAATTGATAATTAAAAACTTGTATGTCGGCACTTCTCATTGTATTCCTTCCAAATAAATTATGAAACACCAATAACATCCCGGGAGTAGAGTAGGGTAGAGTAGGGTAGAGTAGAGTAGCCCGCCCTACCGCCTCAGGTATTTTTGTTAATATATATAAATTTAAAATATATGTCAACAAAAATCATAAAATATTTTTATGTTTTTTAAAATCAATTAACCACACTAAAAATCGTACTTTTTATATAAAAAGGAAAAATCTTGGATTTATATTCACCTCTCTCCCAAAAAATCCATTATTATAATGTTCTGAATTGCTCAGATTGAATCAATAAACGAAGCGCGAAATTTCCATTACGCATTGTATCTTTACTTTCTAAAACCGCAATTCCGCATTTCGATATTTCGAATCTGCCCGCTCTCGATCCAGTTGTTAGAATAGACATAAGCAAGCTGAGGTGGGGTTCGTGACCCACAAGCAAAACCGTGTCCGGTTTGATTCTTCGGAGTATTTCAATTATATGTCTGTGGTCTGAAGTGGGAGTTAAATGCTCCGATGTTTCCATCTCCGCATTCTTAAACACCTTAAATATTTTTTCAGCAGTTTGTTGTGCCCTGATCAACGGACTGCAGATAATAATTTCCGGATTAAGCTTTAAACGCAGCAAAGTTTGTGCGGCTTGATTTGCCTGCTCCTCGCCTAATTCCGACAATGTTCTCTCGGCATCATACATCGCAGGCTGAGCATCACCATGTCTTAATAAAATTAATCTCATCTCACCTCATAAAATAAAAAAGAGGCTGACTAAAAAGGTTCTCTCGATACTCTATGATGAAACTATGAACTCGAGAACCTGCTACTGTGCTGGTTTTCGAGTGTCCCGTCACGACGTTGTCGAGAGGGGATGTAACGAGAAAACAAACTTATTGGTCAGCCCCCTAATTTGCAATGAAAAAAATCTGTTACTTAAAATCTTATACGCAATCCTGCGTTGATCGGGAAGTATTGCCGGGGTCTATCGAATGCACCAATAACCGATTTTGCCTGTAAATATCCGGCAAACATGTTTGTGACGGGAAATTCTACCCCAAGAGCGAATGACCAAGTTATATTTGAAATTGCATCTCCCTCGAGAGAAGAAACTCCAACGTTATTAACCAGCACGCTATCGGATCTGAACAGCATATAACCTATACCGACGACGAAATAAGGAGCAATGCTCGTTTTGGTCGTTGATAAAGTTCCTTTGTAATTTAAAGTGATCGTCATCGTTTGTGTTTTACCGCCGGAGATTGTTGCATTAGGATTAAAATTTTTCTGTGCATCGCGGTATGCTGATTCTTTAAGTGCGAAACTTGAATAATCAGCCAACAAAATTAAACTGCTGTAACCATAATCTCCGGGTGTAAAAGAAAACCCGAAACCTAATCCCGCGTTCATACCCGGGCTCCAGTATTTGGAAAATTCGTATGGCAAGTATGTATATGCAATACCGCCGGAGAGAAAAATCTCTCTATCGGGCGGTGGGGCCGCTTCGTTGTCTGCCAATGAATCAGTTTGACATATTGTTAGTGTTGAAAAAATTATTAGCAAAACGAAAAAGCCAAAAAATCTCATATATATTCCTTTCATTAATCAATTGTGGATAAAGATGCAGGGTGTATTGATTATACGAAGATTTTTTGGGATTTTCAAGGAAGCCTTGGGGACACGAAAACCACCTCTTCGCGATCTAAATAAACAGTTCCCTCCGGCACCCCTTTCGGTTTACGGACATATTTTCTCTCACAATATGCAACAGGAACATTCGATGCATTTCGCATCTTACTGTAATAAGCGGCTATACTTGCTGCCTGTTTGATAGATTCCCGCGGCACGTTCTTGGTATCGCGCGGTATTTTTAAAACCGTGTGTGAGCCGCCTGCCCCGCGGACATGGAACCAAAGATCTTGGGGTTTACAATATTTTGTTGTCAGCAGATCGTTATTGGCGCTGCTTTTTCCAACCCACACTTCAAAACCGCCGGCAACTTGAAATATTCTGAAAGGGGGTCTTTCATCATCTTTTTTATTTTTAGTAATATTCATTTCCTGCAATAACTTTTCGTTCTCTTTGAAAAGATTGTCAACTTCTTTTTCTGTTGATGTTGATTCAAACTTTTCTATTAATTCGTCTGCAATTTTTAATCGTGAAGTGAGTTCATTTAATCGTCTATCCTCGTCAATCTTTTTTTGATATAAAGTTTTTGATTTTATGAAGTACCTTTCCGCGTTTTGCACCGGTGTCAAAGCGGGTTTGAGATCAACAGAAACCATATTTCCGGGATGATAAGTATCTTCTAATTGGACAACTTTTATTCCCTTTTTAATGAGATAAAGATTTGCAAGTAAAAGATTTCCTGTTCGCTCGAATTCTTCTGGATCATTAGTGATTGCAGACGAAGCTTTCTTTATAGCCCGTTCTGTTTGATGCTTGATGCCGGTCAGACGCGAGATCAATTCACCCTTAAAAAATTCAATTTTTTTTGTAAAAGCTGAGTGAGAAATATAATTCAAAACAGCATCATTTACGGTATCGAATTCGGTATAATCTGAATTTGTCAGGTGAAATAATTCAGCCAACGAAATTATTTTCCGATTATCCCCGGAGTTATAAATTCTAATAACCGGTTTTTCGAAAAAAGTAATCAGTTTGCGAATCTCTTTTTTCAGTTTTTCAAAATCGTTTTTTTGCAAGGAAATCGAATCTGCATTTGCATCGATAGAACACCTAAACAAAACTTCATTAATATAATTAAAACCGAGCAGCGGATATAATTTTCTGAGGATAGAATGAACGGGATTATTTCCTAAGTTTATAAACTTTGAATAATCAATTTCCTGCTCAGTAACCGGCTGAGCGAGTGCCAATTGTTTATCGGAATGAACATCGGAATTTTTAAATGCATCAAGAATATTATTATTTTCATCGATAAAATAAATATTCCCCGCGGCAGTATTATATAACTGAAAAACAAACCGTTTTCCAGTATCTAATTTCATAAAAATAATTCTATCGGAAGGATGAATTTTTATTTCATCAATTTTTGCATCAATAGATTGCCGGAACAGATCAACAGAATTTTTTCGTGCGCGGGATATCTCGTTTTTTATAAATAAATAATTTATTCGCGGTGTCACAGATATGTGAATGGAAATCTCACCCGACTGAGATTTTGTATCTATTATGAGTTCACCTTTTTGCTGAGTGAAAACAGACCGGATGATAGAACCGCATAAAACTGGAGTTATTTCGTGGCAGAGAGCCGCAAGTGTGTAGTATTGAACAGGCATAAAATTATCAACAATATATTGAAATCCGTTTTTCCGTCAAAGATTTGGTGGATTTATGTCGATAAAAAGGTGAAAATGTTGTGGAAAGGTTTTCCTTGACGAGCAGGTTATAATTTCGTACCTTTATATGGTATTTTATTAAAAAGTGGATAATTTTGCATGATTTCAAGTATGACCGGGTATGGACGGGGAGAAGTTTCAGAAGGAAAGATCACCGCCGTAGCTGAATTACGATCGGTTAATAACCGGTATTTTGAAGTGTCCGCCCGACTTCCCAAGACTATGACACTGCGTGAGAGTGAAGTTAAAGAAATAATTCGTTCTCGTTTCAGCAGGGGAAAAATAAATGTAGCGCTGAGCATTACTCACGAGAATGCCAGCGAGATCCCGCTGAAGGTAAATAAGACGGCAGCAAAAACTTATTATCGTCTTTTAACCGATATCAAAAAATCGGTGAACCTCAGAGATAAAATTACTCTCAATAATTTGCTCCAATTTCAGGACATCATCGAGGTGAGTGAATTTGAGAAAGGTGATGAGGGGGAATGGATGCTGATAAAAAAAGCTTTGATGATTGCGTTAAACGAAGCCGAGGGAATGAGACGAAGCGAGGGGAAAGAATTAATGAAAGACCTAGCTGCCCGGATTGAAGCAATTGAAAAGACAATTAATAGAATCGAGCAGTTAGCAAAAGAAAATATTCCGGTTGCGAAAGCGAATCTTGAATCAAGGATTAAGGAATTGGCGCTCGATCAATCTGTAATCGATTTAAAAAGACTTGAAGCGGAATTTGCTCTGTTGGTTGACAAATTAGATATAACCGAAGAAACCGTCAGATTCAGAAGTCACAATAAATTTTTTCTTGAAGCATTACGGGGAAATGAAGCAGTTGGCAGGAAATTAAATTTTTTAATTCAGGAGATGAACAGAGAAGCCAACACGATCGGTGCAAAAGCTAATAACTCCGATATCGCACATCTTGTTGTGGAAATAAAAGAAGAGCTTGAAAAAATACGAGAACAGCTTCAGAATATCGAATAATATTTTGTTGCGCCGATAAGAATCCATTAGAGTTTTATTCATCAGAATGAGTTTAAAGACAAAATTATTTGTTGTTGCCGGTCCGAGCGGTTGCGGTAAAACCACGATTGCTCATGAAATATTGAACAGATATAAGAATATGTTATTTTCCGTTTCCGCAACGACACGCGAAAAAAGATCCGCGGAAATCGACGGCAAAGATTATTATTTTATCTCCGTTCAGGAGTTTGAGAATCGAATAAACAAAGGTGAACTGATCGAGTGGGAAAATATTTACGGAGATTATTACGGTTCATTGAAAAGTGAAGTTGACAGGGCTTTCTCTTCGGGCAATTCAATTTTGTTCGACGTGGATGTTAAAGGAGCGTTATCAATTAAAAAAAAATACAGTACAGACGCCGTGCTTATTTTTATTAAGCCGCCGAGTATCGATAAACTGAGGGAACGTTTAAAAAACCGTAAAACAGAAAGCGAAGAAACATTTGCCAAAAGAATGCACCGGGTTGAAATGGAGTTAGAACAGTCAAAGTATTTTAATTATGTTGTTGTTAACGATCTGCTCGACGATGCTGTCGGAAATGTCGATCAGATTATTCGGAACGAAATCACTAAATGAGAAAACAAATTAAATTGTAATAATTAAAAGGAAACAAATCATGCCTATTAAACCTTTAGATATTGAGAAACTGAGCAACGAAGCAGAAAATGTTTACGAAGCCATCGTTCTTTTGTTGAAACGTGCACGTCAGATCAACGAAGAAATGAAAATTGAATTCAATCAGCGGATTGAAATGTTACAGACAAAAATATTCGAACCCGAAGAAGAAACCGAACAGCCTCAAACTAATCCAGACCAGATATTGGTAGCACAGGAATTCGAAAAACGTCCCAAGCCGACCGAGACAGCCATCGCAGAATTGATGGAGAATAGACTTGCCTACCGGTATAAGGAAGATGATTTAAACAGACCGGCGTAATAATCGGTATTTAAAATGCTGAGGAATAAAAAAATATTGCTCGGAGTGACCGGCGGAATTGCCGCATATAAAATTCCTCAGCTTATCCGCGATTTTAAAAAAAGCGGGGCAGATGTTAAAGTTGTAATGACCGAAGCAGCCGCAGAATTTGTTACGCCTCTTACTATCTCAACACTTTCTCAAAATGAAGTGGTGGTCGGTGGTTTCCCGAAATTTTCCGGAACTGTTTTAAAAGCCGAAACATGGCATATTAATCTTGCACTTTGGGCAGACGTAATGCTTATAGCACCCGCTACCGCAAACACAATAGCAAAACTTGTTCATGGTTATGCCGATAATGCGGTTACTACGCTCGCACTGGCAATGCGTGGACCAATTATTATTTCGCCGTCGATGGATGTTGATATGTTGAATCATCGGCTTACTCAATCTAATATTTCTTTTTTAGAACAGTTAGGATATAAAATTCTTCAGCCGGAAAAAGGTGAGTTAGCAAGCGGACTAACAGGTGCCGGGCGCCTGCCGGATTTACGGAAGATTTTATTTGCAGTTGAAGAATTGTTACAGAGCGGTAAAAAAGATCTAACCGGAAGAAAAATTTTAGTTACAGCGGGCCCAACGTACGAGCCAATTGATCCAGTCAGATTCATTGGAAACAGATCATCCGGTAAAATGGGATTTGCAATTGCCACTGCTGCAGCACAACGCGGAGCGAATGTAATATTAATAACCGGGAAAACAAATCTGGTTACCCCAAAAAACGTTCAAAGGATAAATATCGTAACCGCAGAAGAAATGTTTAATGCAGTTACCAAGCATGCTGGAAATTCAAAAGTTATTATAATGGCGGCTGCGGTTGCAGATTATACACCCGCGAAAGTATCAAAACAAAAAATTAAAAAATCTGATAATACAAAAGAACACCTCAACATACAATTAAAACCGACCATAGATATTCTAAAAAAAATCGGTGAGAAAAAAGGAAATAAAATTCTTGTTGGATTTGCCGTAGAAACCGAAAACGAAATTCGGAATGCAAAAATAAAGGTTCAACAAAAAAACTTAGACTTTATCGTATTAAACAATCCACTGAAAGAGGATGCAGGATTTGATGTTGACACAAATATTGCAACAATCGTTACAAAGAGTAATAAAATTGTTAAACTTAAGAAAATGTCTAAATTCCAACTTGCAAATCAGATTTTAGATAGAATAGCCGGATCATTCAATAGTTTTAAAAAATGAGTTCAAAAGAAACAAGAGAAATATTAAAAGAATCTAAACGCTATTTAGTTCAGCAGAAAGATTTGTTCGGAAATATTATTTATAATGATTCAGACATGAACACAACTAATATAATTCAAAACAACATCCAAACATCCGATGAGCCATGGGCTGCCGCAGACTCTATAGAGGCATTGAATCATTCAATTAATAAATGCTTGAAATGTGGATTGGGGAACAGTAGAACCAATTTTGTGTTTGGTGTGGGCAATCCGAATGCCGATGTGATGTTTGTTGGGGAAGCTCCCGGTGCCGACGAAGATGCTCAAGGAGAACCGTTTGTTGGAAGAGCCGGACAACTCTTAAATAAAATTCTGGCAGCAATAGAATTTAAAAGAGAAGATGTTTATATATGTAACATCCTAAAGTGCCGCCCGCCGGGAAACCGTGATCCCCAGCCGTCGGAAATGGAATTATGTACTCCATATCTGTATAAACAAATTAGTCTTATTCAACCAAAATTTATTATCTGCTTAGGTAGGATTGCGGCACAGTGGCTGCTACAGACAAACGCGACGCTTGGATCACTCCGGGGTAAAATACACAATTATCGCGGGACAAAATTAATTGTTACTTATCACCCAGCTGCGTTGCTGAGGAACCCCAATTGGAAATATCCGGCGTGGGACGATATGAAAATGTTTCGGGAAGAATATAATAAAATCAAATAATTGAAAAACATTGAATGCCAAGAATAAAAAAACAATCGGTTAACATTTCAGCAAGCAATAATACAATTAATCTCGGTAGTCGAATTCCTCCGCAAGCCGTGGATGTTGAGAAAGCGGTTCTGGGCGCCATGCTGATAGAAAAAGAGGCCGCGCCGAAGGTGCTGGAACTTCTTGATCATCAGAGTTTTTATAATCCAACGAATCAAAAAATATATCAAGCAATGATGTCTCTTTTTGAAAAAGGAGACCCGATAGATGCCGTTACGGTTGTGGAAGAATTGCGAAGACGAGGTGAACTCAATTCATCCGAAGATCCGCTTTATATAACTGAATTGACTTTAAATATTACTACAGCCGCCAACGTTGAATACCATGCAAGAATTGTTCTTGAAAAAGCATTGATGAGAAGTTTAATTTCCGCTTCGGCAGAAATCGGTACAAGAGCATACAGCGACACTGAGGATGCACTCGACCTTTTGGATGAAGCAGAGTCGAAAATATTCCAGATATCCGAACGGCAAATGAAACGTTCGTTCACTCCCATTAACCGGGCTTTGCATGAAACATTTGAAATGCTTCAGGAGATTCACGGAAAACACAGCGGTATTACGGGATCCCCGTCGGGTTTTCCGGCACTCGATGAAAAAACAGGAGGCTTCCAAAAATCAGATCTTATAATTGTTGCGGGCAGACCAAGCCAGGGGAAAACTGCTTTTGCATTATCTGTTGCCCGGAACGCCGCGCTCCACAAAGAAAAAAAATGTGCAGTTGCAATTTTCAGTATAGAAATGTCGGAACGGCAACTGATTATTAGAATGCTTTCGTCCGAAGCCAGAGTAAACGCCCACGAGTTAAGAACAGGAAGATTGCACGAAGATAAATGGAAAAACCTTAGCAGGAATGTTGGCAGACTTGCCGAGGCAAAAATATTTATAGACGACACACCCGCACTCAGCATGCTGGAGCTTCGAGCCAAATCCCGCCGGTTAAAAGCCGAACATGAAATAGGTCTGATAATAGTAGATTATTTACAGTTGATTCAGGGACCGAAAAATTCTGAATCGCGTGAACGTGAAATTTCAATGATATCACGTTCATTAAAAGCGCTTGCTAAAGAAATAGATGTTCCCGTCATTGCGCTCTCACAATTAAACCGCGCCGTAGAAGCACGCGGCGATAAACGTCCGATGCTTGCAGATCTTCGAGAATCAGGCGCCATCGAGCAAGACGCTGACGTTGTAATATTTGTGCACAGGCCCGAAACTTACGGCATTCTTGAAATAAAAGATGATGAAGGCGGAATAATGCCATCGGAAGGGTTAGCCGAAATTATTATCGGTAAACAGCGTAATGGTCCAACCGGAATTGTCCGCCTGCAATTTCACAAGGAATATGCCAGCTTTGAAAAGCTTGAGCAGTTAATTGCCCCCCCAGAGTATATTCCGGAAGATAGTCCATTCTGATATTTTTATTTGAATTGTGCTGGTTAAAATTCTCATAGTGGATGATCAAGAAGTTTTTAGAAACGGGCTTTTTAGGGTTTTCAATAAAGAGAAATTTGGAAAAATAGTCGGTTCTGTATGGGGAGGAAGAGAAGCGATAAAAAGAGCGTTGATCTCAAAACCAGATGTTGTTTTGATGGACCTAACATTACCCGACATAAGCGGAATGTACACGACAAAAAAAATTTCAGAGAATCTGCCAAATACAAAAATTATCGGAATGTCACATCTTGAAGAAAAAATATCAATGATAAAAATGTATGAAGCAGGTGCTGTGGGGTGCATAGAAAAAGAGAGTTCATATGAAGAATTTATCCGCGCAATAAATATCGTCAGATCGGGTTATTATTACATTCCTACATCTCTTGCAAATTATGCGGCCGGAATTTTTTCGGGGAAGCAGTCTGAAAAAATAAAAAAAAGAACATTGTTAGATACACTCACTCCTTCTGAAATGGAAACGTTGATGTTTTTAGTCAAAGGGAATTCTTCTCAGGGGATAGCAAAAAAAATGAATATATCCACCAAGACGGTAAGTTATAACCGGAGAAATGTTATGAAAAAAATGCAATCGAGAACGTTTTCCGATTTACTAAAACGTGCTATAAAACTGGGATTAACGGGTTTAACGAAAGAAGATTAATGCCGGTTTGTTTCCGACTATTGTTTTCCTTAACTTATCATTGTTAATACCCCGTAAAATGGGGTTTCTTTTTTTATGGCTATGAAGAAAAATATCTGCATTTTAGGTTCAACCGGTTCGATTGGCACAAACAGTCTCAACGTAATCAAAACTTTTAACGACAAATTTAAAGTTAGGATACTTAGTGCCAAAAATAATATCAAGCTTCTTGAAAATCAGATCAAAGAATTCCAACCGCAAATCGTAGCTGTTTCTGAATACGATGCGGCGGTTCAACTCAGAAAAAAGATAAATAAAAAAATTAAAATTCTATCGGGCACAGACGGCTTAATCGAAGCAGCATCCGATCCCGGCGTTGACATTGTTATTAATTCTCTTGTAGGATTTTCAGGCTTGCATCCAACCATTGAAGCAATTAAAAACGGTAAGATAATTGCACTTGCCAACAAAGAAACGCTGGTAGCAGCAGGTTCCGTTATCATGCCAATGCTAAAAAAATATGGTGCTACTTTAATTCCAATAGATAGCGAGCACAGTGCAATTTTACAATGTCTTATAGGAGAGAAGGCGGAAAATATTAACAGAATAATTTTAACGGCGTCGGGCGGCCCGTTTCTTCATACGCCTAAAAATAAATTCATAAAAATCACAAAAGCTGAAGCGTTGAAACATCCTAACTGGAGCATGGGAAATAAAATTACGATTGACTCCGCAACCATGAT
Source organism: Ignavibacteriales bacterium (assembly GCA_016218025.1). Taxonomy (GTDB): domain Bacteria; phylum Bacteroidota; class Ignavibacteria; order UBA10030; family SZUA-254; genus PNNN01. Next base: position 18,076 of record JACRFD010000047.1, on the reverse strand, counting down.
GAACAAGGGGCTTGAAGTAATAGAAGCTCATTGGTTATTCAACGTTCCGGCTGAAAAAATTGATGTTTTGATTCATCCTCAATCAATAATTCATTCAATGGTTGAGTTTATCGACGGGTCGTTTAAAGCACAACTCGGAATGCCGGACATGAGGATGCCAATTCAATACGCTCTATCGTATCCGGATCGATTGCCGGCAAATTATCAACGCGTTAATTTTTCTTCATTGGGCAAGATTACGTTTTACGAACCGGACAAAAATAAATTTGAATGTTTGCAACTTGCATATAATGTTCTTAAAAAAGGAGGAACGGCTCCGGCCGTTCTTAATGCCACAAACGAAGTTGCCGTTGAAAAATTTCTTTCCGGGGATTTACCGTTTCATAAAATACCGCGATTGATTTCAGCTGCTATTGAAAAAATTAAATCAATTAAAAATCCTTCCATAGAAGATATCGAAAAAGCAGACCGTCTGGCTCGCGAATTCGCTCACAAAAACATACATTAAATCAGGAAATCGTTTCATGGAAATTCTCAATATGATATTTTATACAGCCATCACTTTAGGCGTACTGGTATTTATTCACGAGTTTGGACACTTTATCACTGCAAAATTAACAGGCATGCGTGTGGATAGATTTTCAATCGGCTTTCCACCCAGGGCATTTGGAAAAAAAATTGGCGATACCGACTACTGTATCTCATGGATTCCAATTGGAGGATATGTAAAAATCGCAGGGATGATTGATGAAAGTATGGACACCGGATTTTTAAATAAAGAACCGCAGCCGTGGGAATTCAGATCAAAACCATTCTGGGCAAAAACACTTGTCATTTCTGGTGGAGTGATTATGAATGTTTTGCTTGCGGTTTTTATTTTCTGGGGAATTCACATTGTTCAAGGCTCATATATTGCAGAGACAACAGAGGTAGGACACGTTTTCAAAAACTCTGTCTTCGATAAATCCGGATTGCAAAATGGAGATAAAATTTTATCGATCAACGGCGACACCGTAACCCACTGGGAAGAAGTACAGAATCTTTTATTTGTAAAAAATCTTGGAAATGATATCGATCTTAAAATAGATCGAAATGGTCAACAGTTTCATATTAACTTACCTGCACAAAAAGGGACCGGTTTTTCCGATTCGACACAAGGATTGCTTGTAGCACATACATCGACCGTTGTAGACGGTGTTGAGTTAAATATGCCTGCAGGTCGCATTGGTTTATTGCCGGGCGATACGTTAATTGGAGTTGGGAACGAAAAGGTTAATCAGGTGGAAGCTGTTACAGCAATTCGTGGAAATGCAGCTAAAAATATTTCAATCAAATGGAAAAGAGGGGAGAAGATTTTTTTTGATACACTTACTGTGACCAACGAGGGCAGAATAGGTGTCCGGTTAAGCAGCCGGTACACAGGACCATCTAAAAAAATTGAATATACAATTTTTCAATCACTTGGTGTTGCTCTAAAAGATATAAAAGAATCTATTTATCTTTTTTATTTGACGTTTAGTAAAATATTTGCAGGAAAGACTTCGGTAAAAGATTCGCTTGGCGGACCAATTGCAATTGCTCAACTTGCTACACAAAGTGCAGAATATGGATTTTCAATGTTTGTTTGGTTCATGGCACAACTAAGCATGAGCTTAGCAATATTAAACATTCTTCCCATCCCTGCGTTAGACGGAGGGCATCTTTTGATGTTTGTTATCGAAAAAGTAATGGGGAAAGAGATTCCACATAAAGTAAAAATTGTTATTCAGCAGGCAGGATTCGTTATTTTACTGCTATTTATGGCTTTTGTAATATATAACGACATAACGAGATTTTAATGGCGTGATTCAAACCACAGCCTGTTTTTCTTTTTAGCGGATAATCGGTTTATTATTACAATTGAAACTTAGAAACGGAACATATTAAATTTATCTATTTTTAGACGATCATAGTATCATCTAAGGAGTTGCTATGAAGCAAACTATTTTATTTTTTAAGTTGCCGATATTTATTATTGGTATTTTAATATTATCATTCAATGCGAAGTCGCAGTCACAACCATGTCCGCTTTCGCTTTCGGTTTCATACGCAGATATACAGCAGTTGACAATTTCGGATGTTGATTTCGAACATTTCGAGAGTAGAACTCTTTTATTTACACTGCGAATAAAAAATGATTCAACCTCACCCGTAACTGCCAAGCTAACCCTCACTGTAAATATAAAATTAGCAAGCGGCAAAATTTTCGACCCGGCATATAAATTTTCTCACGATAATTTAATTGTTAATCCAGGCACACTTACGCTTACTAACATGGATTTAAACAGGGCAGAATATCGTTTAAACTCAGAAGAACTTGGCAATAAAGATGAAGTGAAAACGAATGTCCAAGATGTTGCGATGGCTACCGGAAAATTTCCGACAGGAAGATATTCATTTTTCTTTACATTGGAAAATACCCGCTGTGGTGAAATATCCTCGCCGCCGGGTGAGCTAAAATTAGAAAATCCAACCCGCGTTGAATTGTTCTCGCCATCCGACGGAGAAACAACATCACCATTTCCACTGTTTGAATTTTTTCAGGATGGTTTAAAAGCAGATCTCACAGTAGCAGAATTAAAAACCGATCAATCGCGCGAAGATGCGATTATGAATCAACCGGCGATGAACAAGATTGAGATATCAGGAACCAATTCATATCTCTACAGCGGCGGAAGACCGCTTGAAGATGGAAAATCTTATGTCTGGAAGGTTGTTAGTAAAATCTCCGGGCCGGCTGGTTCAATAATTGAAGTGCCCAGCCCCATAGGAGTATTCCACGTATCAAATAAACCACAAATTGATCTTGGAACAGAAGCCGAAGATAAATCGGTAGATAAAGTATTAAAAAAATTGGAAGAGATGTTCAGCCAACAATATCCGGAGCTGATTGCTCAATTAAAAAGATCTAAATATTCGTTCAGTACAGCAGTGCAAGATGATCTATCTTTATCTAAAGAGGAATTACTGAAGATGCTCGATGAATTACAATCGAGCGGAGTAAATATTAATCTAAGTGTTGAATAATATAACATAATCTCGAAGGAGATTGAATATGAAAAAGTCAAATATTTTTAAAACCTTAAAATTAGTATTAGTAATTATTCTTCTTATTGCACCGCTAAGTAATGCAATAAGCTCGGGTGACAGCGGTGTTGCGGTAGTTAAAAAAGCCGTAAACAACGTTATCAAAGAATCATCCGGTGGAAAAATTGAAAGGGCAGAAAAAAGTCCATCGCTGTTTTCAAATGATAAACTAATTACCGGAAGAAAAGCTTTTGCATTGGTGAAATTTGTAGAAGATAACAGTATCTTGCGTATAAGGGAACAATCGATACTTACGATAAAAGCAGATGGTCCCAGAAACTCTTCCCTAAAAGAAGCATTTCTTGATAAAGGTAGCGTAGGTTTTGATATTACAAAACAACAGAACAACCAGCAGTTTCAATTAACTTCACCAACATCGGTAGCATCAATACGCGGCACAAAAGGTAAATGGTGCAGAAGCGAACACTCAGATACCCTGATTCTGATCGAAGGAAGAGTTGTTTTAAAAAATAGATTATCGAACAATGAAATCGAAATTGAGGCGGGATTTATAGGAATATCAAATGAAGACGGGACGATTGAAAAAAGAGCAGCGACCGAGGAAGAACTGAAGAATGCAGATCGTTTTGCATCGTCCGATGATATACGACGCCAGTTGAAAATTGAAATGAGAGATCCAAGAGGCAATAATAAAACTCTCAAGCTGGACTATAAAGAATAATCCGAGCAGATTAATTTTTATTTTTGTATCTTGCTTCCAATATAAAAAAGGAACAAGCAATATTCTGCCCGTTATGAAAAGATTTTTATATGCACGTCTAAGCAGATTTGGACTCGTTGGTATTCTGACTTTGCTGTTGTTTAATATCTCCTTGAGTCAGATCAGCACGACAATTTCAAAGGTTACCATTGGAACACCGCAGCCGGGAATTCCTCTTTCCGTTCAGGCCGATCTTTTTCAGTCCAATACTGTAGAGAAAATTGAAATCGCTTTCCGCCGATTTGGCGAACAGGAATTTAAGAGGAGCGAGATGTCGCTTGTTGGCACAACAGCCAACATACTTCTTCCCGGTGAAATAATTCAACCCCCTTTTGTTGAATATTATTTTGTAGTCACTTTAACGGGAAATTTCAACCCGGAGACATATCCGATTGAAAATCCCGAAACACAACCGTTAAAAATTAGTTTTGGTTCAATTGAAGTGCAGCAAAACGATATAATTATTCTAAGTCCGGATAGGGATGAGACAATATCTGCCCAGGATTTACTGATATCATTTTCGCTGGCAAGAATCGATTCGTTTACTGCGGAATTTCCGGTACATATATTTTTCGATGAGAAAGATATATCTGCACTGCAAATAAGATATGGAGATCTTGTAATTCTGCGTCCACAAAACAGTGATATGGAAATAATTCAGGGAAAGCACGAGGTTAAGATAAACATTATTGATACAGCAGGTAATATTAAACTAACTCAATCGTGGTCGTTTAATATTGAAGGTCCTGCTGCTGTTCTTCAGACTAACGCTGTTCCAATATCTCCATGGAGGTATTCATCGTCAGTTCAGTTAGAAACAAGGCAAGAACATATTTCTGAAAAAAACACACCATACAACAGAGTTACTTTATCGGCAAGCGGAGCGTATAAAGATTTCGAAGTCAGAGGATTTGTTTTCAACACCAACGAAGAAAAGGCTGTTCGGCAACCGCAGAATAGATATTACATTATCGGAGAATCACCTTGGCTGAAAATTGGTTATGGAGATTTTTTCCCGGTATTTCCCGACCTTATCATGAACGGGAAAAGAGTGCGCGGATTGCTCACAAATCTTACGCTTAATAAATTCAATCTCGATTTTGTAAGAGGAACAATAACTCGGAGAATAGAAGGGAGTTCGGGAGATCCGATTCCCGATAGTATACTGAGTATTTCACAGCAAACCGATCCCACAGCAGTATTTCGATATTATGATTCGCTAAACGGTTCGGCTCGATGGATAAAGATTAATCCTGGTACATTTTCAAGAGATATAATGGTTGTTCGTCCCAGTTTTGGTAAAAGACATGGTTCGCACTGGGGTTTAACTTATTTGAAATCGAAAGATGATCCGACCTCTATTTTATTCGGTGCAAGACCTCAAGAAAATGTAGTTTTTGGATCTGACCTACTGGTTTCAATCGATCAAGAAAATTTTGAATTAACCGGTCAAGCAGCTTTTTCAGCATCGAATAAAGATATTACAAACGGCTCCTTCAGCGATACAGACATTGACACTCTTTTTGCAGACAGCAAGGAAAAAGATCGTGATCAAATGAAGCGAATACGGGATTTGGCAAAAAACATTATTACGGTGAACGAAAATCTAATTCCGCTAAACATGAAACATTTTCCAACTCTATCTTATGAAACTGGTTTGCGTCTTAATTACTTCGGAAATAATTTGCGGCTTTCGTATATCAGGCATGGCGACGGTTACGAATCATTCGGTCAAACATATTTAAGAAACGATATTCAAGGATATACTATTTCCGACCGTCAGCGGCTGCTCGAAAATAAACTGTTCATTTCTGCCGGATACGAAAATATGAAAGATAATACTTCACTTTCCAAACCGGCTACAACAACCTTTTCGTCATTGAATACCGGTGTGAGCTACTATTCTTCTTTTCCGGAAGTGCCGAATATCTCTATAGGATACATGAGATCAAAAAATATTAACGATTTGCAAAATTCAAATTCAGCGGCAGTTGACGAGATTACCGACAGGATAATTTTACAATTTCAAAAAGAATTTAAATATTTCATCAAACACAATGCGCAATTCACTGTAAGCACATCCTTCCGCGACGACAATTCTATAAAGAATCTCGATACAAAAAATAATTCACTCGGTTTGAGTTTGATGTCGACATTCAATATTCCTCTTCAAACAATATTTAACTTAAATTATAATGGCAGCAGGTATTTGATTCCGAAAAATTCATCAACCGAGATAACGAAGATTTCATACATTTCCTTATACCTGAATGGCCAATACCGTATGTTTGAAGATAAGCTTCTGCTCGGCGGAACAATTAGTCCGACATTCGGGGATATAAGAAGAGTACTCCTGAATTTCAGCGCGCAGCACTATTTTTTGGAATATCTCAGCGCCCAGACAGCTTTAAATTTTTATTTTAACGATAAAATATTCGGAACAACTGAATCCCAAACAGATATTATATGGACGTTGACTATCCGCGCCGCTATTTAGTTTGATATGGCCCAGCGAACCTCAAAACCAATTCGTATATTTTTACTTCAACTTGGAAGCAGTCTTGTGGTAGCCATAATGGTCTTGTTCATTACAAGACTTGATCCCATTCAGACGCTTGAGGAAAATTTAATAACTTATCGATTCAAGCAAAAACCAATAGACACAGAACTCAAAAAAAGATCCAATGTCGTTCTAGTTGAAATAAACGAAAGTACATTTGAAACTCTTCCCGCCGATTACCCTTTTCCGGTATCATATTATGCGAGACTCGTTAAAAATTTAAACCGAGCAGGAGCCAAAGTTATTGCCATAGATGTTCTATTTTCTCCTAAGGTGCACCCGGATATTGTACAAGAAAATGAGTTTAAAGAAATTGTCAAGCAGGCAGGGAATGTTGTTCTGGCGGGAAAAATTCGAACAGATACCGCGAACTATACAATTCACGTGGCAGATCCGCAATACGGAAACAGATTTATTGAACCGTTGAGTTCGTTTGGAATAGTGAATGTTATTACAGATTTGGAAGGAACGGTTCGTGAATATCTCCCCGGAATTTACGATCAAAATCAGGAAACAATTTTGCCAAGCTTTTCAATGGCAACGCTAAACAAATACTTCCAGTATCCGCCGATGTATATAGCTCCAACCTCAACTAGCAGCGGTAATATTCCAGCGTTTGTTTATTACAATAAAGATATTCCCAAATACCGAGCCTCGACATTTCTGATAAATTATTACGGCGGTTCCGGAGCGTTTCCAAGAGTTCCGTTCGAACAAATCATAGACGATAAAGATTTTAAAACTCAAGAAGAATTGGAATTTCCAGGTCTCGAAATAAACACATTCGATGAGCCGGAGGGATATCTAACAAACGGAACATTCACGAATAAAATTGTTATTGTTGGTGCGGGACCACAGCTTGCAGAAGAGAAAGATATATTTCCGACTCCTTTCGAGAAAATAAGCGGGGCAGAAATTCACGCGAATGTAATACAAAGCATTATCGATAATAATTTTATAATACCCCAGCCGTTTTTGTTAACCATACCTATTGTCATCGGACTAAGTTTATTTACATTTGTTTTTATTGCTGGATTAAAGTCGATTAAAATCAGATATAATTTGTTGATCGATCTGCTCGGCATCGCGTTAACCCTATCCTTATTATATATTATTGTAACGATCTCGATTGGGCTGTTCATAAAAGAAAATTACTTAGTTCAGATGACAAGCGCTCTGCTGGCTGTTTTTTTCAGCTATGTTGGAAGCATAATTTATTATTATGTAGTAGAACGCCGACAAAAGGTAATGATAAAAGGAATGTTCAGTCAATATGTAAATCCGACAGTTGTTGATGAATTGATCGCACATCCCGAAAAACTGCGTCTAGGTGGAGAAAGGAAAGAGTTAACCGTATTCTTCAGCGATATCGAGAACTTCACCAAAATGTCTGAGCAACTACGCCCGGAATATCTGGTGACAATATTGAATGAATACCTGAGCGAGATGACAAAAATAATTCTCGAAAATAACGGGACTTTGGATAAATATGAAGGCGATGCTATTGTTGCTTTCTGGGGCGCACCGATTCCTCAAAGCGATCATGCTTTTCTTGCCTGCAGGGCAGCCGTTCAAATGCAACGCCGCTTAGATGAACTTAGAAACAATTGGCTGAAGGAAGGAAAACCGGAACTTAAAGTTAGGATAGGAATAAATACAGGCGAGGTTGTAGTTGGAAATATGGGCGGGGCAGATCGCTTTGATTACACAATCATTGGCGACAGCGTCAACCTTGGAGCGCGTCTTGAAAGCGCAAACAAGCAATATAAAACAAAAGTAATGATCAGCTCTTCCACATATCAGTATGTAAGTGAGAAAATTATTTCAAGGGAGCTGGACCTGCTTGTTGTAATGGGGAAAACAGAGCCTATAAGAGTTTATGAGCTTATAGGAATAAATGGAGAATCGTTACCGGCTGAGAAACTGATGACAGTTGAATTATACAAAAAAGGACTTGCACATTATCGTAAAAAAGAATGGGACGAGGCAGTTAAAGAATTTGAGAAAGTATTAAAAATATCACCGGACGATTTTCCTTCTCAGTTATATATCGAGCGTTCTTACCTGTACAAGAAAAATCCTCCTCCGGAAAACTGGAATGGCGTGTTTATTCTTCAAACAAAATAATTCAATACCCTATTGAACCAAGAATAGCTTGTTGGATTTCAAATAGGGTTTGAGTGTCTGAGTCATTCAATTTACCTTTTAACTGACGTGTGGAACATTCGTAGAAATGTCCTTTTGCTGAATAAAATACAAACCTTCTATTTTCATCATCGGTGAATAAATTAAAACCGCAGAATTCTTTTCCTCTGAACTTAAAGCAAATCGGGTCGAACTTATCAGGAAGAGTATTGCCGGTGTAATTAGCAGCCCTCAGTTTTGCCAAGAATTCCAAACCTTCTTTTTCAATCTGTTGGATTGTAAATTTATTTAACTTTATTTCGCTGATTGTGATAGAGACGGTGAAATCTTCTTTCAACAGCCATGCTACAGCAGATGGTCCGAGTGTATCATCTGTGGCAGAAAACCATCCGGTAGGGATATTTCCATAAAAAATACCGTCACGTGAATGAAAATATCTTTCTGTCATCGGATATGATGATTCGTAAGGTATCTTTGAAGCGCAGCCACATAGGATCAATGATAAAATTAACGGAAAGATAAATCGCGGCATTTGTTATTCGGTTTGTCTTCTGAATCGCTCGGATTCTATTGTGAAAATCAATGAAATGCGGTGTGTATCACCGAGCTGTTCCTCGGCACCGAATCGGGCAAATGAATAATCGATGGCAAGCTTGGGCAACTTTATTCCTGCTCCTATATTTATTGTTCCAATTTCACTGTAACCAATTCTAATTGCCGCAATATTTTTATATTCGAATTCCAAACCTTCCCGAAAATCAAAACTAATTCCACCAAGATGTGCCATGGAAGAATAGCGACGATTTTCAAAACGGAGGTCAACATCGAACGCAGGAGCAAAACGACCATTGAATGCTTCTATGTAGTAAACTGAACCCAGCTTTAGTGTTGGGAGAATTAATTCGTTTGTCCCGTTGCTCCACGCTACAAGTGTTGTGGTGATATCTTGCGCAGAACCGGCTAAGTAAAAATTATCCATTACCCGATATCTTGTTCCAACGTCTATGCCGATGCCGTTAGCAGATGTGTTGTCTAATGATCTGTAAATAAATTTAAGATTAACACCGTAAGAGAAAGAAGTTGTCGATTGGTTGGCGTAAGAAAGTAAAAATCCCCAATCCGCTGCGTTGAAGTAAGTAATTTTGTCGAAATTTAAACCAGCAAGGTCCTGCCATCTATCCGGAGGTAATGGATTTCCGTTTGCGTCTATACCGGCATTACGTGTGTCGGGAATATTATCTACACCAAGGCGAATAACACTTAAAGCAAAAGTTGTATTCTTATCGTATGGTATTGCAACCGCACCGTAATCATAATTTACAAGTCCGGCAAAACGTTCATCATGCATGAGTGAAACTTGAGGATAATCCATTGACGCAAGTCCCGCCGGGTTCCAGTATCCTGCAGTTATATCGGTTGCAACGGCCGTGTACGCACCGCCCAATCCTAACGCGCGTCCCCCTATACCAATAGATAAAAACTCTCCGGCATATTTTGCTTTTGATGCTGCAAATGAATATTGAGAGCAAACCGCAATAGATAAAAAGATAAACAGAAAACTTTTTATGTTTAGAATATTTCTGATCAGTTTCATATTAAGATACCATTTAAAATATTGAGAAAAACAGATTTAAAAGCAAATAGCAATTGCTTTATTTTGATCTATTAAAAGGTATCAAGGATTGATCGGTTTTACTCCAAATTCTTTGATCAGAGCTTCAATTACAGGGTGTTTTTGAGATGATGACCGTGTGGAATGCTTGATTTCGGTTTGATCCGATTGATGAGATGTAGATACCGGGAAATTATTTTGTGTTGATAATATTGTTTCAAGCTGAACCTTTGCTCCGTATATCCGCTCCGCAAGATCCTGAAGGTATTGTCGGTTTCTATTGATGTTTAAATTGTCGGCATGGAAATCATCTGGGCAGCTGATACAAAGCCTATCGTTTTTAATATCTACAAATGATGTTTCGCTTAACATTGTTCCGATTGCAATGCGCTCTTTTTTAGCTTCGGAAACAAAAGTCGACCATTTATCCAGAATATCTCTCTTCGAGGGGAGATGTATTTCCTCGGAAACGCGTGGAGTTTCTGCAATGATAAATTTCGGTGTAACAATTTGATCTGCCCGTAACGTTGGCTGCGTTGCCTTCACGTTTCCCCGGATTGGAGTTTCGGCCAATTTTGTAGCGGGATGTTCTAATAGGGAGAGTGACTTATTTTCCGATTCATCTTCTTCGTTGGAAGAAATGTTATCAAGTTTTCTTATCAGCGAACCTATCTCAACGGAGCTGTCTAATTTAATCATCTGAACGATTGCAATTTCCAGCTTCAATCTTGGCTGTTGACTCCACCTGATTGCGCTCTCAGTTTCCGAAGCTATTTTTATTAATCTAAGTAAATCAATCTCAGAAAATCTGATTGCGGTAGATTCATAGCGTTTTTTTAATATTTCTGATGATTCGATAAGACCGGTCGAATTTGTGGATCGGGCTATTAAAATATTCCGGAGGTGTTCAATAAATCCGTTTAAAAAATCTTTTAAATCATAACCACTGCCAATGATTTCATCGGTGAATAATAATCCATCCTTTATATTTTTCGATGTGATAATATCCGTCAAGCGGAAAAAAGATTCCTCATCGACTAAATTCCACATAGAAATTATTTGTTTTGCCTTGATTTTGTTCCCGCAAAAAGAAACTACCTGATCGAAAATGCTTTGAGCATCCCGCATCGAACCGTCTGCCCGTTTAGCTATTATTAGAAACGCATCATCGTCTATAGATATTGTTTCCTCTTTTGCAATTAGTTTTAAGCGGGAAGTTATTTCCTCAATCGAAATTCTGCGGAAATCAAATCGCTGACACCGCGATAAAATGGTGAGCGGTACTTTATGAATTTCTGTTGTGGCGAAGATAAACATTACATATGGTGGCGGCTCTTCGAGTGTTTTTAATAAAGCGTTGAATGCTTCTTTTGTAAGCATGTGCACTTCGTCGATAATATAAATTTTATATTTCCCTTTCGCAGGACCGTATCTTACAGCTTCTCTGAGATTTCTTATTTCCTCAACGCCGCGATTGGAAGCACCATCTATTTCAAAAACATTAACGCTTCTTCCCTCCGTAATTTCGGTGCATAACTCACATTTGTTGTCGGGATTATAATCTTTCGGGTTCAAACAGTTTACCGCCTTAGCAAGAATTCTTGCGGTGGTGGTTTTGCCGACCCCGCGTGGACCACCGAAAATGTAAGCATGCGACAGCCGATTGCTGGCAAGAGCATTTCGTAATGTAGTTGCGATATGCTCCTGACCGACAATATCATCGAAGACCATCGGTCTCCATTTACGTGCTGTTACGAGGTATGTCATTTCTGCTTAATTAAAGAGTTCGAATTATAATATATATTTCCCGCAAGACAGATTCAAGGCTTGCCGGAAGATTTTTTTTCAAAAACATATTCCATTGCATCGGCAATAGTATTAATAGGAATTATTCTCATTCCTTCTTTTACTTTAGATGGAATTTCAATCAGGTCTTTTTCGTTTTCTTTCGGAATTAAAACCGTGTGGATACCGCTTCTTTGCGCGGCAAGAAGTTTTTCATTTAAACCGCCAATTGCAAGAATATTTCCTCGCAGCGTGATTTCACCGGTCATAGCCACGTCGTTTCGTGCGGGTTTCTGAGATGCGGCTGAAATAATTGCCATTGCAAGCGTAATGCCGGCAGATGGACCATCTTTTGGAATCGCACCTTCCGGTAAATGAATATGAATTTCTTTTTTTCTATAAAATTCTTCAGGGACCCGGAGCGTTTTTGCGTTTGAACGAATATAGCTCAACGCCGCCTGTGCCGATTCTTTCATAACATCGCCAAGTTGTCCGGTTAAAGTTAATTTTTCAGGACCGTTCATAATTGTCACATCAACATTCAGTATATCTCCGCCTACACTCGTCCATGCTAAACCGATTACTGAACCGATCCGCCTTTCTCCATTAGTCGTTTTTTGTCTGAATTTTGGAACACCGATTAACTTCTCCACCTTTTGAGTATCGATGATTATTTTTTTCTGCTTCGATCTTTTTCCACCATTGTTCCGTCCCATTACAATTTCTTTAGCAACCTTACGGCATATTGATGCAATCTCGCGTTCCAAGTTTCTAACGCCGGCTTCACGGGTGTATTGCTGTATAACTTTTGAAATTGCATCATCTTCAAAAGAAACATCGTTGGTTTTTAGCCCGTGCTCGGTAAGCTGCCGTGGAATGATATGCCGCTTGGCAATTTCACGTTTGTCATATTCCAGATATCCGGGAAGTTCAATAATTTCCATTCGATCTTGAAGTGGAAGAGGAATATTATAACGCACATTGGCGGTGGTAATAAACATTACGCGCGAAAGATCATAATCTATGTCAAGATAATGATCGTTGAAAGTTGTGTTCTGCTCGGGATCTAATACTTCAAGTAATGCCGCCGAGGGGTCGCCGCGGAAATCCATACTCATTTTGTCAACTTCATCCATTAAGATAACCGGGTTTACCACACCGGCACGTTTCATGGATTGGATTATTTTACCCGGCATGGAGCCGATATATGTTCTGCGGTGACCGCGTATTTCAGCTTCATCACGTACACCGCCGAGAGATATACGGACAAATTTTCTGCCGAGCGCACGGGCAATAGATTTTCCGAGAGAAGTTTTTCCAACTCCCGGCGGACCAACGAAACATAGAATTTGTCCGCGCATTTCTTTAACAAGGTTTAAGACGGCAATATGTTCGAGGATTCGTTCTTTGGGTTTCTCTAATCCGAAGTGATCTTCATCCAAAATTTTCTGGACATGTTTAACATCAAGATTATCTTTTGTATGTTTTGACCATGGAACCGCAATAAGCCAATCCAGGAAGTTGCGGCTGACTCCAAATTCCGGTGATTGGGGCGGTGTTTTTTTCATCTTATTAAATTCCTCAACCGCTTTCTCATAAACCTCTTTCGGCATTTTTGCCGTATCGATTTGCTCTTTTAATTTCAGCAACTCAGCAGAAAGCACTTCCTCAGATCCGAGTTCATCTTGTAAAATCCTCATTTGTTCCTGAAGCAGGAATTTCTTTTGTGATTTTTGAATGCTTTCATGCAGCTTAGAATCAAGGTCACGTTCGATTCTTAAAACATCAACTTCCGATATCAGTAAACGGGCGAGTTCAAAATACTGCTCTTTCAATTTGTAATGTTGAAGTATAAGTTGTTTCGACTCGACCTCTTTCGAAATATTCGAGGCGATGAAAAAAAGTTTACGATGAGGATTCTTCAACGACTCAAAAGAAGCTAAAGTTTCCTGTGGAACATTTCGGCTTAAGTGTATATATTCGGTGAAAAGCGAAGACGATTGTCTTACAAGGGCATCGATTTCGGTGGAGCGACTTTCGTCAGGAGAATGGTATTCCACTTCAACATCTAAAAACGATTTCGAATTACCAAACCGTTTAATAGAAGCTTGCATAATTCCATCTACAAGAATTTTCATCAAACCATTAGGCATTTTCATGGTTTGAATTATTTTTGCAACTGTTCCGTCTCGATATAAATCATTCTGAGACGGTTCTTCAACCGAGGGATTACGTTGCGATACAAGAAAAACCATCCGGTCATGATCATTTGCATAAGCGGCAGCACGCAGAGAAGATTCGCGCCCCAGTAAAACCGGATAAATCATATACGGATAAATAACTATATCACGAAGAGCAACAACAGGAAGAATAGAGGGCAAATTTTCTGGCGAGGGTAACTGGTCATCGGAAATATTAAAATCTATCGGGTTCATATTCGTTGAAGGATAAAAAAAGCCCAAATGGGCGATTAATTTTCAATATCATTGATTTTCTGATTGAAAATATACAAAGTTTGATGTCAGAAAACAAAAACGAAAAATTTTGTTTAACTCTATTATTTGATTTGAATGAATGCAAAAAGTTATTATTATATTAACGAAAATAACTTTAGGATTTTTTAATGAATAATGAAATTATCGACTTTTCGAAACGGTTATTTGATAAATATGATCAACATAGAATTGATGATTTTAAAAACCGGTCTTTTGGCTACGAAATATTGTCTGTGGCGATTTCGAAAATTGCTGCTAATTCAAAGAATCTGTTGAATGTCTACGAAGCCGGACGCTCATTTGAAAACCGCAAGATTAACCTTGTAACTGTAGGCGGCGGTAAAATTGATATATTATTATGGTCACAGATGCACGGGGATGAATCGACCGCAACAATGGCTATCTGTGACATCCTTAATTATATCAGCACGAATCGCGATGAAGAAAAAGTGAAAGCCATACTAAATTCAGTAAAATTAAATTTTCTTCCGATGTTGAACCCCGATGGTGCCGAAAGATTTCAACGCCGTACAAGCCAGATGATCGATTTAAACAGAGATGCTAAATCGCTTCGAACGCCGGAGGCTGTTTTGTTAAAATCTATTCGGAATAAAATTCGACCTTCTTTCGGTTTCAATTTGCATGATCAGGAATTAAGTTCCGTGGGGTACAAAAAAGAATTGTCGGCAATCGGTTTGCTTGCCCCAGCTTTTGATGCACAAAAATCGGATAATCAAATAAGAATGAAAGCAAAACACCTTGCTTCGGTTTTTGCATCCACAATGAAACAATTCATTTCAGGTAAGGTTACCAAATATGACGATAGTTTTGAGCCGCGTGCATTTGGAGATAATATGCAACTATGGGGAACAAGTACGTTATTGGTCGAATCGGGGCATGTGCAGGATGATCTGCAAAAAGATTTTATCAGAAAATTAAATTTTGTTGGAATCTTAAGTTCAATATTTGCAATTGCCACCGATGCTTTAGAAGAATTTGATTTAAAAGAATACGAAGAACTTCCATTCAACGGTAAGAAAGCTTATGATTTAATAATAAGAAATATTCTTATAGAAAGTAAAAACGGAATAAAAACCGAAGCAGAACTCGGAATCTCTTCACAGGTAGATACTCATTCGGAGCCACCTCCAAAGCTAGTGGATGTCGGTGATCTGAGTCTGTTTATCGGATTGGCGGAAATTGATGGAAGAGGAAAATGTATTCCGCTTGATGATTTAAAATTAAATAATCGGTTTGAAACGGAAAAATATTTTTAAAAAGCAAACACAGGAAATAAAAACACCCGATGGCGACATCGGGTGTTTACAATTCTATATTCTGAAAATATTATTTATCTAGTTTCTGAATTTCATCTCTGAGTTTTGCGGCTTTTTCATAATCTTCCCTCTCAACCGCTTCGTTTAATTGTGCTTTTAGAGCTTCCAATCTTGTTAATCTGTTCTCGGGCGCAACTTTCTCCGGTTCGTGCTCTTCGCTTTCGGGTAAAAAAGATGCCTCATCCATAACTTTATCGGAAACAAATATTGGAATTCCGAAACGGACCGCCAGCGCTATTGCATCACTGGGTCTTGCGTCCATTTCCTGGCTATCGAAAATAAGTGTCGCAAAAAAAGTGCCTTCGCGTAATTCACCAATTACCACCTCTATAAGATCAGCGCCGAGCGTTTCGATAATATTTTTCATCAAATCGTGGGTTAGCGGGCGCGGCGGTTTTATCCCTTCTATTTCCAGCGCAATCGATTGTGCTTCAAACGCACCTATGATAATCGGAAGTCTGCGATTCCCGCTTACTTCTTTTAATATAAGAGCGTAAGCGCCACCGCTCGCCGGACTTGTTGATAATCCCATTATATCGACTTGAATTCTTTCCACGTTTGAGTACCTTTTATTTTCCAATAATTTTCTTAAGCTCTTCCGTTAATGGCGGAAGAATTTCGAATAGATCTCCAACTATTCCGTAATCAGATACCTGAAATATAGGAGCATCTTTGTCTTTATTAATCGCGACTATGAATTTTGAAGACGACATACCTGCCATATGTTGTATTGCACCGGAAATTCCACATGCAATATAAAGTGTCGGAGAAACTGTTTTACCTGTTTGACCAACCTGCTCATCGTGAGGTCTCCAACCGGCGTCTACAACCGCACGCGATGCGCCGACTGCACCACCAAGAATATCGGCAAGCTTTTCAATCAATTGGAAATGTTCCGGACCCTTCATACCGCGTCCACCCGATACAACAATATTTGCTTCGGTTACATCGGGTCTGCCTTCTGCAACTTTTACATTAACTACCTTAGCGCCGAAATCGGCATCGGTTAATTGGATTTGAGCGTTTTCAATAGAAACGGTGTTGTTGTATTTCGCTGTTGCTGTGAATACATTAGGCCGCAATGAGAATAATTTCACAGGCGAGATAATTTTTACATCGGCAACAGCTTTTCCGGCATATACAGGTCGTGAAGCAATCAAATCGGAGCCATCTATTTTTAGTGCTGTACAATCGGATGCTAAGCCTGCATTTAATTTTGCAGCTACGCGCGGCGCAAGGTCTTTACCCATTTGACTCGCCGGAAAGAATAAAAATGTTGCTCCTTCTTTTTGAGCTACATCGGCAACTATTTTTGCGTATGCAGTTGTTGAATATAAAGCGAGGCGTGAATCGTTCGCTATGATAATTTTCTTTGCGCCATATTTCCCAAGCTCCGGAACAATTCCATCCAAAGAATTTCCGATAACTATTGTTATAAATTCAGCTCCTAATTTTGAAGCGATCTCGGAAGCTGTTTGTGTAACTTCGTAAGCCGACTTTTTAAATTTTCCGTCACGCTGTTCTGCAAATGCAAGTATTTTCATAATCAATTCAAAAGTAAAAAATCAAAAAATTTATTTTAATAACTAATATCGAATAGCCTAGATAACTTTAGCTTCTTCGTGAAGCAGTCTGACAAGTTCGGGAACTGCCGTTGCGTCTGTTCCAACAATTTTACCTGATTGCTTCGCGGGTGGTTTCTGCATTCCGATGAGTTCAACAACCGGTTGAACCGGCGTGGGCTGAACCTCGAGTATCGGCTTTGTTTTAGAAGCCATAATTCCTTTCAATGACGGATAACGCGGTTCGTTTAAACCTTTTTGTGCAGCAATAACAACCGGATATGATGTTTCAACTATCTCCTGACCGCCTTCAATCTCGCGATGGCATGTGATTTTTTTATCTTCGACGATAAGTTTGACAACAGAAGTAACCGAAGGAACTCCAAGCAGTTCGGCTACCAGTCCGGGAATCTGCTCATCGTAATAATCGATAGATTGTTTACCGAATAAAATAAATTCCGGTGAATGTTTTTTTAATTCTTCTGAGAGCGCCTTTGCTATCGAAAATGAATCTCGAACAGCGTCGTCTTTTAAAAGAATTGCCTTTTCCACTCCCATCGCGAGCGCCTTGCGGAGAGTTTCCTTGTGACTGTCACCGCCTAAAGTAATGGCGATTGTTTCGCCGCCGTTCTTTTCCTTTAGCTGAAGAATAGCTTCGGTTGCAAACTCATCGAAAGGATTGAGTATGTGATTTATTCCGGTTTTATCTATAGATTTCCCGTCGGTGCCGATT
>JACRFD010000045.1 GCA_016218025.1 Ignavibacteriales bacterium | reverse complement strand
TTTTTTCTGCATCGTTAAAACCCAACAAAGTTATTAATCCCTTGCTCTCGTTACCCTTTGAGAGAACTTCATCAAGGTTGAATTAAATCTCAGAACAGAAATATTGATATACCTTTGGAAATATTAAATGGGAATACCCAAAACTCCAATTTCCACGGCTTGTGGAATATAATCAAGAATTATTGCTTTGTCAAGAAAATTATTACAATTATTAAAATATTTTCAATAAAAATGTGAAAATATATAATAAACAAGGCATTTTTTTAAATATAATTTGGATACGAAGTGCCGGGTTGAAAAATTCGGATGGAAAATAAATAGCAGGAGGGAAGATTTTGTAGAGACTAGAATTGCAAATGTCCGACATTCTACATTGTTAGTTACGTAAAATGCCGGACATTTTATTCCGTTCTTTATTTCAACAAAATCATTTTTTTAATTGAACTGAAATCAGAATTATTATTCTGAATCAATATGCGATAATAGTAAACACCGCTTGTCAAACCTGTTGCATCCCAACTTACAGTGTGTTCGCCGGGTTGTTTAACTTCGTTGACGAGAGTGGCTATTTCTTTCCCCATGATGTCATAGATTTTCAGAGTCACAAAGCCGTTTTTCGATATTCGATATCCGATATTCGTTGTTGGGTTAAACGGGTTTGGATAGTTCTGACCTAAATAATATTTCTTCGGTTGAGTAGGCCCTTGATCATCGATTGCCGTTGTGCCGACAATTATCTGTCCGTTATATGAAAGAGCTAATGGTTTTCCTTCGTTGAGTAGCTGTGATGCAAAGTTAACAGGATATGAACCAAGAGGCGCTGATGGTGAAATTAAATATCTTATCTTCAACAAAATTCCCGGTCCTGTTACTGGAGCTGCTCCTGCTGCAGTGATATTTATACTCCCCGCTGTAGGTGTCGCCATCGCAACCATCCGACCTTCGAATAATGTACCAGCCGTGATAACTTGTACAGGCGTGAAATAATTCGAGTTGTGTGTAAGTGATAGTTGAGTTGAAAACACACCTGGAGAATAAGATCCAATTTCAACCGACATCTCGACAGAATCACCAGCCGAGCCGGTAACATTCAGCAAACGGATTCGCATATCGTACAACGTAATAATGCCGCTTGTACCCGTTGCACCAACTGAATCGATAACCAAAACATGAACGATTCCGCTCTTCAACGCTTTCAGTTTTCCTGTTGATGAAATTGTTGCAAGGGTAGTATCTGATGTCGACCACACAACGGGAGGTGTTGCGCCACCAGATACTGCAAACTGCAGTGAATCGCCTGCAATAAGTGTAGCAGTATTCGGTGTAACAGTTAAGTTAGCACGAAGGACTGGTGTAAAATTCCCGTTCCTAATGTTGCCGGTTATGCTTTCATTAAACAAAATATCTGATAATTGGAGTGATGTTCCATAAGTATTTATATCAGTTATCTTGAAACGAATGAACGCGAGTATCGATGTGCCAGTTCCATCAAGCCGGGCAGTGCCGCTTGCGAATGCTATTGTTATCTTTCCCGAACTGAAATGTATAACGGGGAATGGAAACGATGCTAACAGCGATCCGTTTGTTATGACATCAAGAGCAGTCAATACATTTGTATTATAGGTAACAGAAAAAATACCCGACTTAATATCGACCAAACTCAAATCGCTAATATAAATCGGAATGTTGATTGTTTGTCCTTGCAAGTACGATGTGTCGCGAATTGTCAACTTGAACGACCTTACTTCAACCAATCCTGATGTATCCGTGATTCCGTTACTATCAACAGCAATAACTTGGCAAACTCCACCGTGTTGTGACGTCAATAAACCGCTCGAGTTGATACTTGCAACAAACAGATCTGTAGTGTACCAACTATAAGGAAGTTTGCCACCGCTCACGCTGAATTGTGCAGTTTCACCAACTGTCAGCAGTGCAGTATTTGGGTAAACAGTTATGATCGGTAAATTAAGAATATAAATAGTTCCGTTTCTAACAATTGTAGTTGGTGTGCCTTCGTTAAAATATGTTTTGACAAATTGAAGCGAGGCATAAGTCCATGTTGAACTAAGCGGAAACGAGGCTTTAAGATATAAAAAGATTCCTGTTCCGACGAGAGGATTTGTCCCGGCGCCTGCGATAGTTATTTTTCCTGATGTAAGATGAAACGCAGGTGCACCCCAGCCTTCGGTCATTGATCCGTTTGTGATAACAGAATCGATTACCATAGCTCCGGCGCTGTAATTTATATCAAGCTCGTACGATTTTACATTCAAGCCGGTAACACTGCTATCAATCCAAACCGGAATGTAAACAGTTTTGCCGCGAGTGATCGTTGAATCGCGAAACGAAACCCTGATTGGTCCCGCCATTAAAGGCAGGACCAATAGAGTTCCGAGCAATATGATGAATATAATTTTTTTCATTTTCGTTGCTCCTTATTATTTTAGTTTATTTCATTAGGAGCATTTTCTTTACGCTCGTGAAGTTTTTATTTCCAGTGGCTGATATTCGGTAGATATACATTCCGTTTGCAACCGGAACACCCAAGTTGTTTGTTCCATTCCATTCAACCTGATATTCTCCGGCGGATTGAGTTTCATCGACGAGTGTGTTTACTAATTCACCGATTGAGTTGTATATCCGAAGTGTAATATGTGAAGCGTCTTCCGGTATTTGATATCGGATTGTGGTTGTTGGATTGAACGGATTCGGATAATTCTGATCTAACGCAAATTCAGTCGGCTTACCGTTGATACTGATATCACGATTGATTGCTGATGAACTTAAATCGACTTCGTTGATCGATAATTTGCTGAAAGAAATCTGTGAATTCACTGTGCCTCGAACATTACTGGCGATATCAAAAGTTATGAAGAGAAGATCGCCATCAATATCGGTAACCTTATCGCTTGCAATAGCAATTGTAAGAGAACCGTTATTGAATTTATTTTGCATCAGCATGGAAGAAACACCAGAAGCAAGTTTTACTTCTTTGGGTGTAAGAAGTTTCGCATCGTATTTCAATCCAACATCAACCGATGCTAAATTATGCAAACCGCTGACTCTGATTGGAACAGTAATAGAGGAAATAGTGGTTGTAACGGGATTCCCAAGTTCAACCGCTGACGCACTTACTCGCGGCAGGGTTGAGGGAATATTTTTTCCTAACTCACTTGGGAAGTTTAAAATATTACCGACAACATATTGGAGAATCAGCGAAGCATCGAATGAAGTAATTCCACCAGCCGCGCTCACATCTGCGACTTTCTGTTGAATTGCATCGAGTGGATATGTTCCCGGATCAACGACGTATTGTAATATTACAGTAGCATCATACGCCTGTACAAATCCATTAAGACTCACATCACCTGCTATAGGTTGTTGAGCGCCTATTGTGCGGAATGGCTGATATCGAACGCTGTCTGTAACGGCATCTCCTGTTCCGGTAGGATTATCTTTATGTGTTGGTCCGGAATTATTTCCCCACCAATTATAGCGTGCATCTATATTGAAAGTTTTGTTAACGTTGTTGACACCGTAATTTGAATTCTGGAATATGTCGCTGTAATTAATTATCGGTTTTGCAGAACCGGTAGCCTTTATAGCATCATAGTTTTTTGAGAATGACGAATATGTAATTGTTGGACTGGCATTATTCGCTGTTATCGCGGCTGTACTATATGAAAGTCCTGCGTGTCTGAAGATACAATTTTTAATACGGCAGAGAGGATCAAGTGATTCATCTTGGAATGTAATACCAAACCATCCCTGATAACTGGAATAAGGTGTTGTTGCGCTCGTATCAGCATTAGAATCACCACCGTAAAAATCATCACGGTAATCGGTAAAAACAATTGCACTATCCGGTGTTGATCCACCTTCAGCGATCAAACCTTTCCGAACTGTCATACCAGTCCAATTGAAAAATTTAACCACCAAACCTGGAGAAACTGTAAGAACCGCCCCGGTGCCGATGTTGTAATTTCCGAAGAGATACGGAATGTTATTGATGCCTGCGAAGTTTCGTTTCACCAATGTTACGTCTTGCACCAGAGTCTCATTATCAAGCACTCCGATAGCTTTATAGGTAGTGCCGGATATTATGTTGTTTGCAGTTGAACGCGGATACGATACGAGTGATGTTCTAATAGGTGCATATGTGAGGTTACTGAAAACGCACGTATCGATTATAGGATCGGAAACACCCTGAAGGTACACACCCCAATTATTCTTATCGAAAGTTGTATTGATAATTTTTGGTGAACTGCTTAATGTGGTGATTCCGCCTTCTCGATATCTAATGATAGCATGATTTACCAAACTAATACTGTCGTTGCTTATATCAGAGAAATAAATTCTTTGTCCGCCTTGAATTGTCGGTTTCGTTAAGGAACCATCACCTTTTGAATCAGATGGATTTCCGAAACTATCGTCGGCATCATCGGTAAAGATCACCGGATTTAATTTTGTGCCGTTGACTATTGCTGCTCCGTTTATTGTAAAATCTCCGTTCTTAAAAACAAGACCGGAAGGAATTGTTAATACTGTGCCTGAATTGACTGTGCATGTAGTGTATAGATAGTAAGTGATGTTCTCATATCCAGCGAAATTTCTGATAGGAATTGTATCATCTACAGAATAATTTTCAGGTACAATACCAATCGCCATATATCCGATATTCAAAGCGGAAATATTGGTGAATGTAGGATTTGAAAACATGCTCATAGCCACTGGACAGCCGGTGATGTTATTAATTTGAATGTTCGTAAATACAGGATCTGCACTACCGAACACTCCAATAGCAGTTGTATTGGATTGTTGAATAACACTGCTATTCACAACAACTCTGGCGTTTGTTACTCTAATTACACCATATGTATAATTATATGCATAATATCCGCTGCCGCCATATCTGAATTCACAATTTTTAAATGAATTCAAAGTATCGGCAGATGAACTTACGAAGTCGATGACGTTCCAATTTCCGCGAGCGGGCTGTGTAGCGTTTCCATCGTTGTTTGTATCTCCTCCATCGGCATCGTCGGGCAATGAAGTGAAAATAATATTTTGCACTGCAGTACCGTCGGCAATTAGCGCACCCTGAACAACGATGCCGCTGTAACCGTTGTTAACAAACTTAATTACCACATCAGGTGCAATAGTGAGAACAGCATTCGGTGCAATGGTCAAGTTGCCAACGATATATGCAATATTATTTATTCCTGCAACATCGCGAGTGTTAAGAGTGGCGTTTGATGAAAGAGTACCTTCTAAAATTCGGATACCCTTACTGCCATTCGCCGCGAAGGTTATATTCAAAAAAGTCGGATCAGAAGTCAACGACATTGCGATTGGATCTAGGCGGCAATTAATAATATCAACACCATCGATAGTTGGTGTTGCACCGCCATCGCACTCGATACCGTAATTATAAATATCGCTTAGTGTTGTATGCGATAATGTTCCACCAGCATTTGTAAATGTAACTCCTCCATAATACGATCCTCCGTATTTTATCAAACAACTGTCGATGAGGCAGAATCCATCATCACTTGTTGCTAAAAACTGAATTGTTTGCCAATTACCCCATGCCGGTGAGGATGCAGCACCATCGCCATTTGTATCACCCGGATTTCCAAAATTATCGTCTTTGAGAGATGTAAATACAATTTGTCCACCGGCGGCCGTTCCTTTGGCTCTGAAACCACCGTTAACATAAATTCCGACTCCATTTATTTTGATTATAACACCTGGATCTATTGTCATATTCGTTCCGGAATTAACGTTGAGGTCTTCAAGCAGAACATATGTTATATTATCGTATCCGGCAATATTACGCTTTTTAATGGTTCCGTTGAATCCCAAGTTTTCACCGATGATCCCTAATGCCGTCCAAGTTGTGTTAATGAAGTGAACGCCGCTAAATGTTGGATCGGCAGAAACCGAGAGTGCAATTGGTGTATATGTAGTGTTGATAATGGTATCATTGATGATTTTGGGTCTAGATGATTGAAAAGCATAAATTCCATAATAAGTATCTTTCAAAACACAATTCGATATTGTTGGATGAGTGCCGACCGTTGTTACGGTTCCACCGCTAATATATCTCGTATTGTAATATGAACCCGGAAGACTTGCATACTGGAATCTGCAATAATTTAAAATTGATGTTGTATCGCTTCCTTGCTCGAATACAATTCCACCCCAATCTCCTTTGTTCGGTGTTGTTTGTGTACCGTCTTTGTTCGAATCGCCGGGATTTCCAAAATTATCATCTTTTGCAGATGTAATTACGATCATGCTATCTGGCGTTGCGTTTGCAGTTAATTTCCCTTGAACAACGATTCGTTGATAATTGCTGTACCCTTTTATTACAACTCCTTTATTGATGGTGAGACTATTACCGACCGGAACTGTAACGGCTTCGAGAAGCAGATATGTTACATTTGGAATTGAAGTAACTGAACGGATTGGAAGAACTGCATTGGCAGGAAGAGTTCCACCAAGCAATCCAATTGCATCGTAAGCATTATCGGAAAAAGAAAATGTATTGTTCACAAAATTTGGGTTTGCCGCAAACGACATAGCGATTGGAACCATGACACTAGAACCAATAGTGTTATTTATGAAATTTGGATTTGAAACATACTGCATCATAGCCCCATAATAGTTATTTGCCAGATCACAACTGTCAATAGTGGGACTTGCATTGTACATTGTTATGCCGCCAATGTTGCCTGAACCGGCGAATGATATTTTACATCGTCTCATTATACAGCTTCCATCTATACTGGCATCTTGAAATACAACACCGTCCCAATTTCTGGATGCGGGAGCCGTTGCAGTTCCATCGGCGTTCGTATCTCCTCCAAGATTGTCGTCGAGGTAACTTGAAAATTGGATGTTTTGTCCCGATGCTGCATTAGCATTCAATGAACCGCTTACATCTATTCGTCCTCCACTTGAAAACTTTAACATATTTCCTGAAGCAATATTTATAGAACCACCTGCGTAAACGGTATATGATCCAAGAACATACGGAATGTTTACAGTATCAAGAGTTAAAGAGTTGGAATTGCCATAATAATTCAGCCAGACTCCGTTGTGGGTATTTCCGGTAAGAATATTGACGTTGTTGAAAATAAGTGAACCGGGTCCATTGTAAACAATGGGCCAGTCGCATGAAGCGATATTACTATTCGATAATGTTACCGTGCCAGAAGTGTTTAAAAGAATACCATAATTCTTACTGCTTGTAATATCGGTTCCTTTGATTGTTGCCGATCCCCAATAAACATATAGATTCGGATTTACGGAAGGGAAGTAACTTGTTCCACCATACCTTATTTGGCACGTATCAAATTTTGCTATACCACTGCTGCTATTACCGACTTGGATATAATTCCAGTCTCCCTTAGCCGGTGTTCCACCAATTGTATCTTTAGCGGATGTAAATAAAACATATCTGGCGTTCAACGTTCCGTTAACGTACAGACCTTGATTACTTTGGAATCGAACCGTAACTCCTGAATCGATTGACAGAGTTTTGTTCTGTAGTATCGTTGCGTTGGAAGTTACAATGTATGGACTCGCAGTACGCGTCCAAACTGTATCCGCTATTGTTCCGGATACGAAGGTCTGACTGTACAGTGAAGTGACTGACAGTAAGACAAAAAGAATCATTAAAACATTTTTCATAGTGGCTCCTTTTAAATATTAATAAAAATTATTAACGCTGAAATGCTTGAGTAATAATTTGCTTGGGTGATGAATGTATTCGGATAAAATGATATTAGGAAGGTTGTAGCACACCTGAGGGAGCGTGAGCTTTACTCGCTGCATTTTCGTGCAGACTGTTTCATTAGTGGCTATTTTATTAAGAAGATACACCACGTTGAAAAAAATGTGATTGTTAGAACGATTAAACATTGATTAATGATACGGCTAAGATAACGAACATCTATCAAAATGTCAAGGGAAAAATTTAAACGTATAACTTATATTGAATCATATAACACGGTTGTTAAACCGTAAGTTCCACCGATTCGGTAACGTGTAATTATCAATCACTTGTAATTCTGCAACTGGCAAACCTTCATTTCCGTTTATGTTTAGATTTTCAATTGATCAGTATTTTCCACCGGTGTACTTCTGAAGAATATCAAGAATGGGATCGAGTTCAGTTTTAAATTTCAGATAAATTCGAATATTATTTTTCTTTGCTCTGATCTCTTCTCTGTATTGTTCAACGGCACGGAACGCCTCTTTTTCTTCAGGTGTCGATGGAGTAATATCAGGTGCTGCCGGTTCCTCTTCTTCTGGATTCTGACTTCCTTCCCGCGCAATCAGTAATGCAGATTTTATTTCTGCATAGCGATCTTCAGTGATGCCTGCTTTCTTGAGGCTTGCTTTGATGTTACTGTCTTCTATTCCCAATTTAATGTCTGCTTGTTGAAATACTTTTTCCATTAGTTTGTCAACTGCCTTTATTTCAATCGATGGTCCCATGGGATGTGAAGCACTATTTCTTACTACATCAGGATACAGCGGATCAAAAAGATCTATTTGTACTTGCCACACGGTTCCAGAAATTTCTTCATCAGCATCCATAGGGTAAAACCCTACGGTATAACCATCCATAGAATAATCGGATGAGAAACCTTTTCCGGAATAAAATGTACGAGTTTTTTCAAGTATAGAACGAATCTCTTTGTAACTGGGATCATTCATGTTAAAAGGATTCTCCCGAAATTGTTTGTAACTTTCTTGCGTGATCTTTTTACCCAGCAGATATTTGTTGATCGCTGGTATCTCTTTCCCGAATGTGAAGATTGCTGTCGGTAATACATAGTACAAATCCGGTACTTCCGGATCCTTCGGTAAATCCCACCCTCTGATCGAAACTGCACGTGAGACATTCGGTTCATAGACTGCACCTGAGGGCGCGATGACATGCTTCGAATGTTGCTTCAGCCAATCGAGAGGATCGATTTTTCCTGATTTGAATGCTTCAAATAGTTTTCTTTTTCTATCACGATCCGTTTTTTGCTCACCTTCGAATCTGCTATAGCCAGCTATTTCCGATTTTAAGATTGGAATAACCGACTGTACCTCCTTTTCTGTTAATCTTGGAGTAAGATATTGAGCAATCGATTGTTGGTTAAAGACAACGATAAGAATCAGAATTACCAAATTATATTTTCCGTACAGATTAATCTTGTCCATATACTCACTCTTTTAAAAATTGTTGTTTATTCGACTTTGAATCCCGATTGAATTTTAAATTTATCGGGTGAAACTTTTACATTTTCTTCTATCTTTACAGCACGTTGAGTCGATTCCATACTTTTTGTTTTCATGCTCATATACAATAATATTTTGTTCCAACCGCCATATTGAGTAATGCTGCCCGCTCCATCGTTGTATTCAAACATATCACAATTTTTCCCAGCAAATTTTTGTGAAGGAAGTTTTTTATATTTTCCTGCTTTTCTATCTTTTTCAGTTCCGAATTCAGACCATTCTACACGCAGTTCAGTACCTCGAGACGCTATTCCTCTTTTATATGCAGTTTTACTGCCATACTTAACAGAGTATAAATTTTTCCCGTCGCTGAAGTAGCTTTCTTCCAACTTTTTGTCTGTGTATGTATCTTTACACTCCTTCATTCCATATTCATCGAAAGAGACTATAATTTTATTTTTAATCTCAAAATCTCCCATCTTCATTATTGTTTCGTATGTGATAATACCTGATTTGATATCATATTTTTTAATAGCAGTCTGAGCTATCGTCAGGTTGGATAGAATAAAAGTCAGAACCATAAATAATAGTCTCTGTTTCATATTTCTTTCTCCTTAAATTCGAATGGTTTATAGAAAATATTCAATGTTTGTAGAAATAGGCAATCGTTACATTTTCGATTCAGATTTTTTAACTAATTCAACACGCCGATTCTTTGCTCTTCCTTCATCGGTTTTATTATCGGCAATTGGTTTCTCCTGCCCGTATCCAAGTGAACTCAAACGCTTGGCATCAATACCATCGGTAACAATTGCATCAAGAACCGATTTCGCTCTATCTTCTGATAATGTTTTATTTGATTTCGGGGAGCCGATATTGTCAGTGTGTCCTTCTACGCTCAACTTTAAATCGGGATTCGATTTTAACATTTCAACGATCTGTGTAATAATAGGTTTAGATTCTGATTTGATTGTTGATTTACCTGTATCAAAATTTATATAGAGAGCGATGTAACCCTTTTTATTTAATGAGTCGAGCATTGCACTTGCTTTAACATCCTGCTTCATAATTTCCTTCAGCACTATGGTAAGACGATAATCTTCTCCGTTGAAAGATGCTACCTCAACCCACAACTCATTTCCATCTTTGATAACCTTTCCAACCACCATTTGAATGCCGTTGTTATCGGCACATTCTGCGGTTTGCGGAGCACCTTCGTAAAGCACAGTTCCACCCATGCTCTTAATTGCATTAGCATAGTTGCGTGAAATTTGAATTACACTCGACCTGGTAGCACCCTCTTTGATATAATATGATCTTCTAAATTTTTTACCCTCGATGGTATTGCAGTTTTTTCCGTTGAAGAAGTTGTAGCTATCGAATTCCATATCTTCAGCATCGACAATAGTAAAATTTTGCATTCCTGAAAAATATGGTGTATCTTTATATTCATCATCTTGGGCAAATGTTGACTGAACAATGATCAGAGAACCGATCATCACGATAATCGAAAAGTATTTCATTGATTTATTCTTTCATAAAATGATAATATTCAGTGAGAAAAAGTTTTCCAATTATGTACAAGAATTATTTTAGTAAAATAAATTTTTTAGTAGATACATAATCTCTTGCAAGTAACCGGTACAAGTAGACACCGCTTGAAAGGGTAGATGCGTTTCTGCCAGAGGCGGATCCGCCTTCGGCTGAGAACTCAACATCATATCTTCCCGTCTTCTTATATTCATTTACCAATGTTGCTACTTCTTGCCCAAGTATATCATACACCTTCAGTGATACCCAATTGTCAATTGGCAATTGATAATTGATAATTGTTAATGGGTTAAACGGATTAGGATAATTCTGACCAAGGGCATATTTTAACGGTGACCCTGCAGAAGGTTCTTCAATACTCGTCGGTGTTTGAACATACTTTATTGTTGTAATATCATTTCCTGTTGTTGAGCCGACACTTCCGCCTGTTATAAAAACATTTCCGGAATTATCTACGCAGATAGAGTTTGCAAAATCATAACCATTGTCAGCGGGTCCGTCATAAGTTGCAACCCATTTCTGGTTACCACCGCTATCATATTTTATTGTAATAAAAGCAAGGTTCTGACTTGAAATTGATGAAGTGCCGGTTATATAAACATTCCCTGATTTATCGAGCGCTAATGAAAAGGCATTGTCGGGGTAGTAACTATACCCGGCATAGGTTTTAGCCCATTGTAATTCACCGGAAGAATTATACTTCATAGTAAGGCAATCGATTCCTTTACTCGGAACAAAACCATTCCCTGTCAAATAGATATTACCGAGAGAATCAACCGCCATTGCATTTACTATATCGTCGCCGTTTCCAAGCCCATTATACCTTCTTGTCCAGAGAGTGTCTCCATTAGTATTATATTTAATTGTAATAATATCATGGTTGCCTCCCGATTTGTAACTATCCCCAGTAACATAGATGTTGCCTGTGCCATCTGCACCTACTGCTTTAAGATAATCGTGACCCTGTTCAGGTGAATCATATTTTATTACCCACGTCGTGTCGCGTGCAGGATCTATTTTAATAATTACATAATCAACAGTACCCCAATAATAATCAGAAGTACCTGCTACAATCACGTTGCCATTTTTATCCAGCGCTATATCCTTCGGAATGTCTGCGGCAGTTTCGGGTCCAAGAAATCTATATCCCCATACCGAGTCTCCATCGGGATTATATTTAATTGTGAGAAAATTATAGCTTTGATTTACAACCCAACTTGGGCCGGTTACATACACATTCCCTATATCATCAATTGCAAGAGCGTGCGAAACATCAATGTCTCCATCGTTAAATCTCTTTGCCCATAATTCATTTCCGGAGGAGTCAAATTTTACTGTAAAAAAATCATCATAATTATTTCCACCGCTGCCGCCTGTTATAATTACATTGCCCTGTTTATCCACATCCATATCGTACAGAGTACTGCCGAGATTGAACGGATTGTTGTAATATCTCGTCCATGCCGTATCACCATTCTGATTATATTTTATTACGATTGCATCTGTGTATCCCGGATTTCTTGAAATTAAACCTCCAACATAAATAGATCCATTACCTGCAATTTTTATAATTTTAGCATTGTCATTTATATTTTGAGGACCGTTGATGCGTCTTACCCACGATGTATCGACCTGCGCAATTGAATTGATCGAAATGATAATGAAGAGAGAAACAAATAGAATAATATTTTTCATACTTAATCCTTTACGGTTATGATCTCAATAAATTTATTTTATTAGAATGAATTTCCTTGTCGAAACATAATCACCGGCAACCAAACGGTAGAAGTAGATGCCGCTCGGCAGTTTCGATCCATCGAACTCAACCTCGTATCTTCCAATCTTCTTACCTTCATTCACCAGCATTGCAACTTCTTGCCCCAGTAGATTATACACTTTTAAAGTTACGAAGCCCGCATTCGGTATATCAAACTGAATAGTTGTTGTTGGGTTGAAGGGATTAGGATAATTCTGGAATAAATTAAATTCAAGTGGTAACTCAGTAGTGAAATCAGCATCAAGGATATCCGGCTTATAATCAGTATCCAGATGAGTAAAACTTCCAAGACCGCTTAAGATTTCTACAATTCCTGTCCCATCATGATTCACCCTTTTGACATTATTTTGGTAATAATCAATCCAATAAATTTTATTATTTGTTCCATCAATTGCCAATCCGTTAATACGAGCTGTGCTGTCTAAAGTTGTCATACCGCTCGCATCGGTATTTGCGCATTCAAGTCCGTCGGCATCTCCCCAGAAGATTTTATTATTGAAATATTCGATATCGTGTGGATTACAGACAGGATTTTTTAAAATAGTAACGTCTGTACCCGAACAATTCATTCTGCGGATATAGCTGCTGTAACAAGTTCCCCCGCGTTCAGTGATCCATAGTCTTTGATTGGTTACATCTATCGCCAGCCCCCACAAATCTCTGGCGGCAACAGTAGTTGCGTATATCTGCGTGACATTTGAATTCAGTCCATCCATGTCTGCATAAAATATACGGTCGTCAGAATATGTGTTCTGAAGCCAGTAGATTTTCCTGTTGATGAGGTCGAGTTCAATATCATTTATCCCTATCTGCTCAGTGAGTACATCTTCCTGGTTGGATCCGTCTACATCGCATCTTATAATTTTTCCATTGCCGCTGGTTGGCACCAGCCCTACATACATTTTATGAGGTGAACTACTCCAATCGATTGCAATGCATTTTGGCCTAAGCGGCATTACTATTTGGTCAATGCCGGTTCCATCAAGATTAGCTGAATAGACAAGACAGGTTGCATCATTATAGCTGGCGCAGAATATTTTTGAAGCCGGCTGCGAATAAGAAATATGCATGAAAGAAATAATAATAAGTGCGGTAGATAAAATTATGGATTTCATTTTTCCCTCAAGGAAGTTTAATTAATATTAAAGTGTAATTTATTTCACTGATTGAGTTATTTCAGCAAAACGAATTTTTTCGTAGCAATATAATCACCGGCAACGAGACCGTAGAAAAATACACCGCTTGCACACAGATAAGCATCTCCGCCAGAAGCGGATCCGCTTTCGGCGGAAATTATTAAAATTAAAACACATAACATTGAACTTTTTATTTTCATTTTATTTTCTTCGTTTTTTATTTCTTAATTCAATCAATCATTCAGTCAATCATTTTCTCTCAATCTCTTCAATTCTTTTTGTTAGTTGATTAATTAACTCCTGCTGCTCCTTAACTGCCTGAACAAGTATAGGAACAAGTTCGATATAATTTACTCCTTTGTACTGTATTTCCTCTCCCACTCTTTCACCGCGTAATTCTTCTGCAGGGGGATGCACATTTTCACTTATTAGTTCAGGAAAAACTTTTTCAAGTTCCTCTGCAATTAATCCAAAATGATTTCCTTTTGGAAGATTCATATGTTTATATTTGCTGTCTGGAGCGTAACTAAATATTTTTGGTGCAAGCTGTGTGATTTTATTTAGGGCTGAAAAAGAATTAATGTTTTGTTTGAACATTATATCTGATGCATTGATTAAATTTCCTGTATAAGCAAGATCTCCTGAGGCATAAATAGCGTAATTTGTTGAACCTCCGCCTGCACTCCCGTAAATTCCATAACGTGTACCTGCTGTACCGGACGCCATCCCCCTTACACCATAAACTGAGGTGTTACTAGCACCTCCAACTCCATTTCCAAGGACACCAATATATCCTCCTACCCCGGAGACGCCATAACCATAACCATCAGCTGGAATACAATCTCCAGTAACTGCGAATGGCATACTATTTCCAGTACCAGTAAATTTAGAATAAAGGACATGTGTATGATTACTTAAACTATCAGAAGTAAAATAACCTGCAATTCTTCTGTTGGATGAAACATAGAGTGGATAAGAAGGAGATTCAGTTCCAATACCGACATTTCCGTTCACATAGAATTTGCCACCTTCAAAATATCCTGAATATCCATTAGCAGAAGTTACTTTACCGTAAACACCCTTCCCGGTTGTTGAAGATGAAAAGCCGTATATCCCCTGGTTGGCGCCTTCTCCCCATACACCAGTGCTACTAGTATTAGTGGCAATTCCCTGTACGCCAATATTGGCAGTGCCAGTGGCTTCGCCTACCACACCACGTCCCTGATTTCCTGTTGCAAGACCATAGACTCCATATTTTGGCGATTTGCCATATAATCCATATCCTGTCGATGACATGGATTCCCCGTAAACTCCGTTGTTTGAAACCGTTGTCGGAGTTGCCACACCCTTTATTGCTGATAATCCAGCAGTAGCAACATTTTGTACCACATGCAGCCGGTCCAAAGGTGTAAGTGTACCAATGCCCACTCGTTTGTTCGCGTTGTCGAATTCAATCCAGGTCTCATCACCATAGTGCCCAAAAGTAATATTACCAGTGGTAAGCATACTTAAATCTTCAGACACTATCCGAAGATCTCCGCTGGTAGCGGTTATCCGGTTATCCTCACTGCCAAACTTCACGCTACCAAGTGAAGTTAATGCAAGATCTCCATTTAAGTTAAGTTTACCAAGTCGGGAAGAACTGTTAATTGCCACAGTATCGCTTACTGTTGTAAGTCCAACAACTGTTCCGTTATCAGTCCATCCGCTGGTATTGGTGCCCATGTTGTCTGCTTCTGCACTCCATGCAGTACCGCTCCACTTCATAACCTCACCAACTGATGCACTGTTCTGTCCGATATCGGCGAAGGATATCACGCCGTTTGAAATCTTTGCACTCGTTACAGAATTATCGGCAAGCTGTGTCGTACCGATGCCACTATTTTTAACATTAACCGTGACTGTCGGTCCACTTGGATTTAGGATGTCGAGAGTGTTGTTTGTTGTTTGAATCCCAAATATGCCGGTCGTGTCCGCACTTCCGGCTCCTGCATGGATAACGATTGTGTCTCCAGTGGATGTAACCGTTGCGCCGCCTTCTGCAGTTAACACGACGTTGTCTTTTACCTGATTAATGCTTCGAACTATTTGTCCGTCCTGAATCTTCCCCGCAGTAATCGTATTATCTGCGAGAAGAGTATTGGTGATTGAGCCGGCAGGAACAGTTCCTGCAATGCGTGCACTATCAACGAGCGATGGGAGAGGAGCCACTCTTGAAAAATCGGCAGTATCGGCTAAAGGTGATTTGAAAGATGGTTCGACGTCCACCGTTTGAATAGTCCCATCTAATATTTTTAAACTTGTGATTGAATTGTCTGGCACCGACCCTGAAATTCTTGAACTGTCGACAAATGGCTGTGGTGGGGAGGATAATGCATACTCAGCTGTATCCGATTTTATAGAGTACAAACTGTAACCGACTGCTGTTAGTGGAATGCGAGGTAATAACTCCGGTTCACTTGCAATTTGGAGACTCAACCAATATGGTGTATCAAATTTCAGAGAATCTGGGATAGGTACTTGATCGCCTAAGATCGTGTGGAATAATCCACGGGTTGTCTCGAGCGATTTTTCTTCAGTCCACAATAAATATCCGCTTACCGTGGCATTATAAAGCCGAAAGGTGATGATGTAAGTATTATCGGGTTTTGGATTTCCTAAACTATCTGTAAGCACACCTTGATAGGAGAGAGTGCGAGGGATTTGAGAAAAACTTAGCATAGAGCAGAGAGCTAAGAGCAGTATGAGTAAAAATATGTTTTGTTTTTTCATGACATCCTCAATGAATTTGTCGATAGTTATTTGATCAAGCTGTATTAAACTTATTTAAGCAGCACGAATTTCTTTGTCGATACATAATTCCCGGCTACAAGGCGGTAGAATAATACACCGCTTGCTAAAGAGGTCCCGTCTATTTTTATATCATATCTTCCGGCAGTTTTTTCTTCATCCAAAACTTTCAGCACTTCTTGTCCAAGCATGTAGTAGACTTTAAGCGTTACCTGCGATTCCTTCGGAAGCTTGAAGTGTATCGTTGTGCTTGGGTTGAACGGGTTGGGATAGTTTTGCTCAAGTGCAAAATTCGATATTCGGTTTTTGATATTCAAAATTTTATCTCCATCCGGTGGTAGTTGAGGCATTTCAGGTGTCGGACGAATCTTACTTAAACTTAGCATTGATAGCGACGAACTATTTTTAAGAATAAGCTGTCCTGCTTGAGTAACTTTAACCCAATATCCATATCCCGGTTTTAAAGTATCTACTTTCTTGTAAGTCGATCCGTCGTACCCGAAGAAATTAGATGTAATGATACCGCCCGGAATAGAAGCGATTGAATTGAAAGGAACTATTTCAGTTGGACAACCTATCATATTCTATTTATCGAGAACATCTATTGTATCTTTTTCGAATTTATATCCGGTAATATCTATAGATTCCGTGCTATCGAATTTTAACCAGTAACCTACACAGGTCTGCAATGTTTCAGCTATTGTGTAGGCTCCTTTGTAGCCGAATGCATTAGAGATGGCTGTTGGGTATTGTGTTTCTTTCCTCGGATTGGTTACCATCAACGGTCTGATTAATCTTACTTCGTCTAAAGCAGCGATTTGTTCTATTTATCAATCGAAGAGTAGAGCGATATCAACTTTGACTCCGGGATGATTAATCCAATTTCGCATCAAACTATTTTCAACGCTGGTATTAACTGGCTACTAATTTTTATTGTAACGATACTCAAATATTGAGTTTAGCTAAGCTAATTTTATTAAGTGAGCATCCTACATTTTAACCGATTAGCGATTCAATCTTTTATATGATTATTAATTTGAAAAATTAAAATATTTTTGAAAAAGTTAATCCCCATCTAATTTTTAACAAATATATTTTTCCATTTAATGGTATGAATCCCTTGGGCAACACATGTCCGAGTTGATGCTGAAACATCTTGAGGGAGGACAATGCTTGAATATAAGAGGAGTTTAACGGAAAGTCAAACTAAAAAATAAACTCAAATCATGATACCTAAAATTATTAGAAAATCTTAATTTTTAGGCTATTTTAATGAATAATCAAAGATTATATGTTTAATCGGAATGCTTTCTTTCTTCATATTTTACCTCAGGCTTGATAAATTCAGTATATGCTCTGTTCCATGAAGAATAAAAGATTTTACTTAACTCTGTTGATAAATTTTGATTGTTGATTACTAATCCAAGATTACGTGAGTTATAAAAATAATTCTTTTCCCAATTGCTCGTACCGATCCAGCATCGGGTTGAATCAACAGAAAGATATTTACAATGGTCTACGCGTGCATACGAAATATATCCACCCGACCAATCCGGAATTGAACTGAATTTTATTTCAATATTTGGAACCAAAGATAAACTTTTCAAAAAATCAACAGTTGGATTATCCTTCGACCAATCCGATACAATCATTCTAACTTTAACTCCACGTACTGCAGCCCGACGAAGAGCATTATCCAATACTGCATAATAAGTTTTATTTCTTGCAACAGGTGAGTAAGTTAAAAATTGACACAATATTTCTTTTTTTGATTCATCAAGCATTTGAACAATCCATTTTTCATCCCAAAGTGAACTATCCGGTATCACAGATAACGGGCTCATTGTTGGAGTCAGAAAAATCGTATCCTTCTCAGCATCAACTAAACTGATTGGATATGAATATTTCTTTTTTGGAATGATTGCTTTTATATTTGTTGCAGATTCTGATTCTGCCAAACTCCAATCGATGTTGAAAATATCTTGATATACCGATGCTAATTCTTTATTGTGTATTCTAATCCCTAATTCATGAATATGTCTCAATGCACGCCAATCGAAATTCTGACTTCCTAAAAATATTTCTATACCATCAATGATGAAATATTTTGCATGTTGAATTCCACCTGATATTTTTCCGAAGTCTATGATTCGTGTTGAGATGTTATTTATTTTATTAAGTGAATCGATTGTTTCCGGATACGTTTTATACATTCTTGAATCTGCGATTATCCTGATTGATATCCCTCGCTTAGCTGCATTGATGATTTCGGTAATGACTGTATCAAGAGGTTCACCCGGCTGATTCGCGATATAAAATTGTTCGATATCAATTGTAGATTTTGCATTCTTTATCATCTCTACCCAGACTTCCGGAGTGTTCCGGATTTCCCGGTTGTCAAGTGTTGTTTCTATCGGGATGCTCTCAACCAATTCAATTTTGTTAAATATCTGAGCATCAACTGATGAAAATGCTAGAACAAAGATGAGTATTAGATAAAGTTTTTTAAAAACCATTATATTTTGATTGATTTTTAATTTTTGACTGGTTGCTTGTGCTACAGAAATAAATTCCATTTGTTGTTCCGATATAAATATTATTTGAATTGTAAGTGATGAAATTAAATAACAGATTTGAATTATCCAATTCTGATTCGAAATTAATCAAACCGTATTTAAAACCAAACAGCTTTCGATCCGAGATAGCAAAGACTGCCGACTTCAGATCGGTGGCTATAGAATTGATTGAGATCGAATCAATAAAAGCTGAATAATTTTGCCAATGTGAAGATCCATTTTTTATCAAATATATTCCTCCATTGTACGTGCCGGCGAATAGATTTCCTTGACCGTCGCAATGTAATGAAAGTATGTATCGATTTAATAAGCCGGCACTTATTTGAGAAATAGAATTTGAGGAGATATCAATTCTATAAACTCCATCACTCCATGTTCCGGCAAATAGCACGGTTGAATCCGAAGCTGTGAAAGAAGTGATCGGACGTATTAAATTCCCTACTAATTGGAAATTAGAACCATCGATTGATGATCTGTATATTAAACCTTGGTATGTTCCGATAAATAATTTTTTTCCGATTAAGTAAACCGATGAAATGCCATCAGGATTTAAGCTGTCACTTATATTACTCCATGTATTTCCTTTGTTGGAGGAATAAAATAAACCTGAACTACTATTTTGGATTATCATTGAAGTTGAATCGTAGCAAAGTATGTTTACAATTCTTCCATTATGTCCTGCTGGATAAAAAGAGGAGGTCAACTGAAACGGGATTTTGATTTGATGAATAACCCCTGAATCTCCACCTGCCAAAAGGTGAGAGGGAGATAGAAATGCAAGTGAATAAATATTGGTATTGAACTGTTCATTTAAGTTTTTGAGTTGAGTTACAGTTGGAGGATTTGCTGAACGATCATAAAAAACTGGTGAATATTCTCTGCAAGAGATTATCAAAAAGAGGGAGCTTAAAAGTATCGGAAATAGTTTATTCATCTTGAACAAAATTGAAAATTAAAATGTAAAAATCAAACTTAGTATAAATGTCAATGCTGAAATTGGATTTTTAGAAAGATTTTCAGAAATTTATAAATATTTGAAAATAAAATATGACTAAGAAATCTAATATTATTGAAAATTTAATCGGCTTGTGCATATCACTATTTGCCTTTATTATATATTCTTTTACAGTTTCGCGTACAGTGAGTTTTATTGATAGTGGTGAATTGGCAACAGCCTGCTATACGCTTGGTATTTGCCACCCAACAGGTTATCCTTTGTTTACACTTGTAGGATGGATATTTTCTCACTTACCCTTAGGACTCAGAACAATATATCAATTGAATTTGATGTCGGGTTTCTTTTCAGCGGCAGCTCTATTTTTTATTTTCAAGTTATTATATTTTGTTATCGAAAATCTTTCATTTAATTCCAAAAAAGTATCAACAGTTAATGCAGGGGGAGATGAGAGAATACGAATTTTAGTATCGTCAGTAATCGGTACAATTACGTTAGCTTTTTCTGCAACTTATTGGTCACAATCAACCTCTATCGAAGTTTATTCGCTTCATGTTTTTCTTATATCAATTATTTTATATCTATATGTAAAGTCAATCTTCACTGAACAAAAAACAATTAATAATCATAGCTCCAATTCTGAACGGTGGAAATTACTTTTATTGTTTAGTTATTTACTTGGAGTGTCATTTACAAATCACATGACGACGATACTTCTTGCCCCGGCAGTAATCTATTTGTATTTCTGGAAGTTTCGGTTTCAATTATCTTCATTAAAAAGAATATTAATTCTTAGTTTACCCTTCATTCTTGGATTTTCCATGCAATTTTATTTACCGGTTAGAGCGAATGAGAATCCAATTTTAAATTGGGGAAATCCGGTTGATTTTGAGAAATGGTTCTGGCATTTCAGCGGGAAAGTATATCGTGTCTGGATTTTCTCATCAACGGAATCCGCCGCAAAGCAAATGAACTATTTTATCACCAACTTATCCGGTGAATTTGTGTATTTCCCTATTGTAATTGCTTTTGCCGGAATTTTATTCTTATTCAAATATAGTAAACAGCTTTTTACATTTACTTTGCTTCTTTTTGTTTTCTGCATTTTTTATTCCATAAATTACGATATCCACGATATCGATTCATATTTTTTATTGGCTTATTTAACAATATCCATTTGGGTAGGGATCGGAAGTTTTTATCTCTTAAAATATACCCGGTTGAAATTTAAGCTTTTTCATTGCATAATAATCTCTATCGCCATTGTTGCATTATTTATAGGAGTTCAATTTAGAAAAATTGATCAAGGGAGTAATAAGATAGTAGAAAATTATACCAACGATATGTTTAATTCGGTAGAAGAAAATTCTATAATAATATCTTATCAGTGGGATTATTTTATTTCTGCAGCATATTATTTGCAGATAGTAGAAAAAGTAAGAACGGATCTGGTTATAATAGATAAAGAGCTTTTAAGAAGATCATGGTATTTTAATCAACTCAGAAATAGATATTCTTGGTTGATTGATCAGATGCATCCAGAATTAAACCAATTCTTGGCAGAGCTGAATAAATTTGAGCATAATTTACCATACAGAGGAGAGGTTATAGAATATCATTATCAAAAAATTATAAAAAAGATAATCGATGGCAATATCACCACTCGGAATATTTACATAACTCCTGAGATTGAGGATCAATATATCCAGGGATACTATAAAACTCCTTCCGGATTATGCTTCAGGCTGGGAAAATCTTTTACAAAAGAAAAATTAAAAGAAGTGGAGTATAAATACATCCAACCCGACTTTAAAAATACGTATACAGAAGGCATCAAAAATCTTTATGCCAGATCGTTTTTAAATTATGGATTGTATTACCGAGCTATTGGAAATGAATATGAGGCGGAAAAATATTTTAACAACGCATCAAAAATACAATCCGATTTATCAGTTGGGACTGCAAAAAGGTAATTATTAATAAACGGATTGGATCTAAAATTATTTATAAATGTTTAGCGAAATGTTTGTTTTTTAACTTGAAAATATTATATTACTAAGCTAAAAAAAAGAATGGGTTCCTCAATTTATAAAAAATCTTCATTTTTTTGATATTTTAAGCAGATTTTAAATCCCGAAAATTGATACTATCCTGCAATGATGAAGAGCGGGGGTGGTTGAGATTTATTTTTTTGGGATAAAAAATAATTAATAATGATAATTTTTTAGAGTATGCTGGCGTAGCTCAGCTGGTAGAGCAGCTGATTTGTAATCAGCAGGTCATCAGTTCAAATCTGATCGCCAGCTCAAAAAAAATGGGGTAGGTAGCAAAGTGGTCAAATGCAACAGACTGTAAATCTGTCGGCTCATGCCTTCGGAGGTTCAAATCCTCCCCTGCCCACTAAAAAGTTACGCTTTAATGCGGGAGTAACTCAGTTGGTAGAGTCACAGCCTTCCAAGCTGTTGGTCGCGGGTCCGAATCCCGTCTCCCGCTCGATGAGATCGAGTGAAACGCTTGCGTAGCTCAGTTGGTAGAGCACATCCTTGGTAAGGATGAGGTCATCGGTTCAATCCCGATCGCAAGCTCGGTTCATAATTATAATGGAAAAATTTTATGCGCGATAATATCACACTAGAATGTACAGAATGTAAACGCCGCAATTATACGGCGACTAAAAACAAGAAAAAACAATCCGGCAGGGTAGAGTATAAGAAGTATTGCCAGTGGTGCAATAAACATACTACCCATAAAGAAACAAAATAAATTTCCATACGTCAGTAGCTTAATTGGCAGAGCAGCGGTCTCCAAAACCGCAGGTTGGGGGTTCAAGTCCCTCCTGACGTGCAAAGGAAATATCAAAATTTGGTGAGTAAATTATGAAAGAAAAAATAATAGCGTTTCTTACTGACACGGTAAAAGAAATGAAAAAAGTTACCTGGCCCAGCAAAGAAGAATTGCGTGAATCGACAATGATTGTTCTTGCGGTTTGCGGCATCATTGCAGCATTTGTGTTCGGTGTTGACTGGGTTGTTAGCACTTTGATGAAGGTAATTATATAAAAGGGGAGATTGTGAAAGAAAAAACAGCTCAAAAACGCTGGTATGCCGTGAGAACTTACTCGGGGCATGAAAATAAAGTCAAGACAAGTCTTGAGAACGAAGTAAAATTATTAAAACTCGAAGAACGAATCACTGCCGTTTTAGTACCTTCGGAAAAGATTTTTGAGATAAAAGAAGGGAAAAAGAAAAGTAAAACAAAAACTTTTTTCCCGGGTTACATTCTTGTTGAAGCTGTTCTCGATAAAGAGACAAAGCATGTTATTCAATCGATACCTTCAGTGATGAGTTTTGTCGGTCCACGCGGAGAACCGGCTCCATTGCACGCTGAAGAAGTTAAACGACTGATGGGAAGAATGGAAGAACGTAAAGATGTTGAAGTGATGGCGGTTCCATTCCATGTAGGCGAACCGGTTAAAGTTATAGATGGACCTTTCAATAACTTTACCGGAATTGTACAGGATGTTAATGAAGAAAAAATGAAGCTTAGAGTTATGGTAAGTATTTTTGGCAGGAAAACGCCTGTTGAACTCGACTTCAACCAAGTTGAAATTGAAAAATAATTCCTAAAAAGATCGGAAAATTTTATGAAAAAAATTGTTGGTTTTATTAAGCTGCAAATTCCCGCAGGTCAAGCAACTCCTGCGCCACCCATCGGACCGGCACTTGGTCAGAAGGGCGTAAATATCATGGAATTTTGTAAGCAATTTAATTCCCGCACTCAAGACAAGCAGGGACTTATTATCCCTGTGGTAATAACCGTTTTCTCTGATAAATCATTCACATTTATCACAAAGACCCCGCCTGCATCTGTATTGTTGGCGAAAGCTGCAAAAGTTGAAAAAGGATCAGGCGAACCCAATCGAAATAAAGTAGGAAAAGTTACACGTAAACAATTACGTGAAATTGCTGAAACAAAAATGCCGGATCTAAATGCAAACGATGTTGATGCTGCAATGAACATGATTGCAGGAACCGCCCGCAGTATGGGCTTAACTGTAGAAGACTAATTTTTTTAACTCGTGGAAGTTGCGATTCATTTATGAATCAAAACGATTGTACCACTAATTTGAAAGTATAAAAATGAAGAGAAGTAAACGTTACACAACCGCAGTAAAAAAAGTTGATGCTGCAAAAACTTATACAATTGAAGAAGCAGTTTCAAAAGTTAAAGAAACTGCATCTGCAAAATTTAATGAATCGGTAGACATCGCAGTTCGTTTAGGTGTCGATCCCAAAAAAGCAGACCAAGCAATCCGTGGTACCGTTGCGCTTCCTCACGGAATAGGTAAAGCAGTTCGTGTTCTGGCGATTGCGAAACCACCCAAAGATGAAGAAGCAAAAGCCGCTGGTGCCGATCATGCCGGATATCAGGATTATCTCCAAAAGATTCAAGCAGGTTGGGCAGATATTGATGTCATTATTGCAACACCGGATGTGATGGGCGATCTCGGAAAATTAGGAAAAGTTTTAGGACCCAGAGGCTTAATGCCAAATCCCAAAAGCGGAACTGTCACTATGGACATCGGTAAAGCGGTAAAAGAAGTAAAAGCCGGAAAAATAGAATTTAGAGTTGATAAAGCAGGAATTTTGCATGCAACCATTGGCAAAGTAAATTTCGATACTGATAAATTGGTCGATAACATCAATGCATTTTTAAATACTGTGGTCAAATTGAAACCCGCGACTGCAAAGGGGCAATATGTCAGAAGTATTGCGTTATCCAGCACAATGGGCCCCGGGGTTCATATAGACAAAAATATTGTATCATCAAAATAAATTAGAAAATTACGCACTCATTAATTTAAGATTATGTTTTCTGTCTGTAATAAACAGAGCTTCTCAGAAAACGATAATTCATTTACGAGGTAAACATGAAACGTTCTGAAAAAGAACAG
Source organism: Ignavibacteriales bacterium (assembly GCA_016218025.1). Taxonomy (GTDB): domain Bacteria; phylum Bacteroidota; class Ignavibacteria; order UBA10030; family SZUA-254; genus PNNN01. The sequence continues at coordinate 30,755 of JACRFD010000045.1, read as the reverse complement.
ATCATTGCAGAAGTGAAAGAAATGATAGAGCGGGCGCAAGGTATGTACTTCGCCGATTTCACAGGAATAACCGTGGAACAGATAACCGAGCTTAGACGCGAATTCCGTAAGTCGAATATCGATTATCGTGTTGTAAAAAATACTCTTGCACGAAAAGCTCTTGAGAGTGTTACCGGATATGATAATGTTATACCAAAACTTGTTGGTCATACAGGTATAGCATTTGGATATGAAGATCCGGTAGCTCCCGCAAAGATCATAAAAAAATTCCGCGATAAGCACAACAAGTTGACAGTAAAAGTTTGTGTACTTGAGAAACAGGTATTCGAAGGAAGTCAGCTTGATGAAATCGCAAAATTGCCTTCCCGCAACGACATTATTGCAGGGATTATCGGTACCGTACAATCCCCGATATCCGGCATTGTCGGTGCAATCAATGCAGTTGCCCGCGATCTCGTTTCAGTCATCGATGCAATAGAAAAGAAAAAAGCAGCGTAAAGATTAACCATTTAGAATAGGAGATATCCAATGTCAGTAGTTCAAGAAATCGTAGAAAAAATTGAAAAATTAACCTTACTCGAAGCTTCTGAATTAAAGAAAGCTCTAGAAGAAAAATTCGGCGTAACAGCAGCAGCACCAATGATGATGGCTGGCATGATGCCTGCAGGCGGTGGATCCGCTCCAGCAGCAGCAGAAGCTCAAACTGAATTCAACGTTGTGTTGAAAGCAGCAGGTGCTCAGAAAATTAACGTAATCAAAGTTGTTCGCGCAGCTACCGGACTTGGTTTAAAAGAAGCCAAGGATTTAGTAGACGGTGCACCGAAGAACGTTAAAGAAAACGTTAGTAAAGACGAGGCCGATAAATTGAAAAAGGAACTCGAAGAAGCCGGTGCAACGGTAGAGTTGAAGTAACTGGACGTCTATAGAGTGCTAACTCGTAAGCGTTACGAATATTTGTGAGGAAAGCGCCGATAACCACCGAATATGGTGGTTATCGGTTTGCTATTTTATTTTGTTTAATGTTTGATGAAGTTTGATTAGTTAATACACGATATTTTTGAGGTGACACAATTGAAGAACCAACACAATCATACCAACGGGCGAATATCATTTTCCCGAATTCCCAAAATTGTAGAACAACCCGATCTCTTAAATGTTCAATTAGAATCGTGGGAAAGCTTTTTACAAGCTCAAGTACCTCCTGAAAAAAGAATTAACAGGGGATTGCAGCAGATATTTTCACTCAGCTTTCCTATTACGGATGCGAGAGAAAATTTTGTTCTCGAATTTGTGGAATATTATGTTGAAAAACCCAAGTATACAGTTATTGAGTGTCAGGAACGTGGGCTAACTTTCGCGGTTCCATTGAAAGCAAAATTACGGCTTTCAACAAAGAGTGAAGATGGCAAGTCGTTTGTTGATACTCTTGAGCAAGAAGTATATCTCGGTAACCTGCCGATGATGACCCATAGAGGTACATTCATCATTAATGGAGCGGAACGTGTTGTTGTGAGTCAATTACACCGCTCACCCGGTGTATTTTTCGATGAAACTGTGCATCCGAATGGAATGTCGATATTCTCAGCCAGAATTATTCCATTCCGCGGTTCATGGGTTGAGTTTACTACCGACATAAGTAATGTAATGTATGTTTATATCGACAGGAAAAAGAAATTCCCTGTAACTACATTACTTCGAGCAATCGGTTACTCGTCAGATGACGAAATATTACAACTCTTTAATCTTGTTGAAGACGTTGAAGCCCAGAAGGCTAATCTAAAAGACTATATCGGAAGAATCGTTTGCAGCGATGTTGTGGACAAAAAAACCGGTGAGATATTCATAAATAAAGATTCGATCTTCTCAGAAGAATTGATGAAGAAGGTTAAGAAATCTGAAATCAAGAAAATAAAGTTTTTAAAATATGAAGATGCAGGTGATGGGTCTGTAATTGCGAACACCATTCAGAAAGATACCGCTCGTACCGATGAAGAAGCGCTAAATACAATTTATCAGCAGCTTCGCTCTGGGGAAGCACCTGATCTGGATACCGCTAAAAATTTATTCGAGCGATTATTCTTTAATGAAAAACGCTACGACCTTGGTGAAGTTGGAAGATTCAGGATGAACGAAAAACTTCGTCTCGAAATTCCCGTTTCAACAACCACTCTAACCAAACAAGATATTATCGCAATTATCAATTTTCTTATTGATCTGCAGCAGGGCAGAAAATCGGTTGACGATATCGATCATTTGGGAAATCGACGGGTTAGAACCGTTGGCGAACAAATCGGTCAACAATTTAATATCGGTCTTGCCAGGATGGCCCGTACGATACGTGAACGGTTAAGTTTAAGAGATCAGGAGAAAGTTGCACCGCAAGATTTGGTAAATGCACGTACAATTACAAGTGTTATAAATGCATTTTTCGGAACAAATCAGTTATCGCAATTCATGGATCAAACCAATCCACTTGCTGAGATTACACACAAGCGTAGGATGTCGGCTCTGGGACCAGGTGGTCTAACAAGAGAACGAGCAGGCTTTGAAGTCCGCGACGTTCACTATACCCATTATGGCCGTCTTTGTCCTATTGAAACTCCTGAGGGACCGAACATCGGTTTAATATCATCGATGTGCATACATGCACGTGTAAATGAATTTGGTTTTATTGAAACACCTTACAGAAAAGTTAAGAATGGCAAAGCGTCGGATGAAATCGAATTCATGACAGCTGAAAAAGAAGACGTTTATGCAATCGCTCAAACGAATATGCAGATAGATGAAAAAGGTCATTTTTTAACTGACAAATTAAAAGCTCGCTTCCAGAGTGATTATCCTTTATTAAAACCTGAAGAAGTGCAGTATCTTGATATTGCTCCCAGTCAGATTGTAAGTGCGGCAGCAGCTTTAATCCCATTTCTTGAGCATGATGATGCAAACCGTGCATTGATGGGATCAAATATGCAACGACAAGCTGTGCCGTTACTAAGACCAGAAACACCGATAGTCGGTACAGGATTGGAAGGAAAGATCGCCAACGATGCCCGCACCATGATTGTAGCTGAACGGAACGGGGTTGTCGAGTTCATTGATGCAAATTCAATTATTGTTAATTATGATATTGATGAATCCAACACCGATGTGCTTATCAGTTTTGAAGATAAGAAACGTGTTGAATACAAACTTATAAAATTCTTCAGAACAAATCAGGATACTTCAATAAATCAAAGGGCAGTTGTTAAGCCTGGCCAGAAAATTCGCAAGGGTGATATACTTGCCGATGGTTGCGCAACTGATCAAGGCGAACTTGCACTTGGCAGGAATGTCCTCGTTGCGTTTATGCCATGGCGAGGCTACAATTTTGAAGACGCGATAATAATGAACCATAGAATCGTGTCTGAAGATATCTTTACCTCACTTCACATTGAAGAATTTGAATTGCAAGTACGCGATACAAAACGTGGTGAGGAAGAACTCACTCGAGAAATACCAAACGTGAGCGAAGATGCCGTAAAGGATCTGGACGAAAATGGTGTTATCCGGGTAGGTGCTGAAGTTGTTGAAGGCGATATTCTCATCGGAAAAATAACTCCAAAAGGTGAGACAGAATCTACGCCCGAAGAAAAGTTATTGAAGGCAATCTTCGGAGAAAAAGCCGGTGATGTGAAAGATGCTTCATTGAAAGCCCCTCCGGGAATGAAGGGAATAGTTATCGCGACAAAATTATTCAGTCGCAAGAAGAAAGATTCCGAATCTAAAAAGGAAGATAAGCGGCTTGGTGATCAATTAGATAAAGATCAGAAGAAAGAAACACAAGAAACTTATGCCTTGTTAGCGAAGAAATTGGGCATCCTCCTGAATGATGAAAAACTACTCACAATCAGAACCAAAGGCGGAGACGTTATTATCAGAGGAGGAACAAAAATTACATTAGAAACCTTCGAAAAGATAACTGATTTAGATAAGTTGGATTATAATTCCGACTGGGTGGAAGACAAGAAGAAGAACACTCTAATTATCAAGATATATGAAGGTTTTTTCCAAAAATTAACAGACATTGATGAATATTACAAGCATGAAAAAACAAAAATAATGCTTGGCGATGAATTACCATCCGGTATAGTTCAACTGGCAAAAGTTTATGTAGCAAAAAAACGAAAATTGTCTGTCGGCGATAAGATGGCGGGCAGGCACGGAAATAAAGGTGTTGTAGCTAAAATTGTACCGCAAGAAGATATGCCTTTCATGTTGGATGGAAGACCTGTAGATATAGTCTTAAATCCGTTAGGTGTACCTTCGCGTATGAATTTAGGACAACTGTTCGAGACTGCTTTAGGTTGGGCAGGAAAGAAACTGGGTACAAAATATTCCTCACCAATTTTTGACGGAGCCACCTGGGAAGAAGTTCAACAGGAATTGAATAAAGCCGAGTTGAATGATAATTCAAAGGCTGTGTTAGTAGATGGTAGAACCGGCGAAAAATTTGAACAAGAAATTACAGTCGGATACATTTATATGATGAAATTATCTCATCTTGTTGACGACAAAATTCATGCCCGTTCAATTGGACCATATTCACTTATCACTCAGCAGCCTCTTGGAGGTAAAGCACAATTTGGCGGACAAAGATTCGGAGAAATGGAAGTGTGGGCGCTCGAAGCTTACGGTGCTGCGAACACTCTGCAAGAAATTTTAACTGTCAAGAGTGATGACGTTTACGGGCGAGCTAAGCTGTATGAATCGATCGTTAAGGGCGATAACCTTCCAGAGCCCAATGTACCTGAATCGTTTAATGTCTTAGTCCGAGAATTAATGGGATTAGGATTAGATCTTAAGATTGAATAATAAGAGATTGGAGATTATTAATGGCATTCGCAACACATGATATAATAGCGAAGAAAGTATTTTCTAAAATAACTATCACACTCGCATCGTCCGATTTAATTCTTTCTAGATCGCATGGCGAAATTACTAAACCGGAAACGGTAAATTACCGGTCATTCAGACCTGAGAAAGATGGTCTTTTTTGCGAGAAAATTTTTGGACCGGTCCGCGATTGGGAATGTCACTGCGGAAAGTACAAAAGAATTCGTTATAAAGGAATCATCTGTGACAGATGCGGTGTTGAAGTAACACAAAAAAGTGTCCGGAGAGAACGAATGGGACACATTGCTCTTGCAGTTCCGATAGTTCATATCTGGTATTTCAGATCTGCGCCATCCAAGATTGGAAACATACTCGGATTGAGCGGAAAAGATTTAGAAAAAATTATATACTACGAATCGTATGTTGTAATTCAACCGGGAACTACCGGTTTGCAGCGAATGGATTTGTTATCCGAAGAACAATATTATGATATACTTTCTTCACTTCCGGAAAAGAATCAACATCTTGAAGATAATGATGAGAAGAAATTTATTGCAAAGATCGGTGGGGAAGCAATCAAAGATTTGCTGAAACGTGTTGAGGTTGAATCTTTATCTGCACAGCTTCGCGTAGATGTTCATTCAGAAGCTTCGGTTCAGAAAAAACAAGAAATGTTGAAACGATTGGCAGTTGTTGAAGCATTCCGCGAGAGAGAAAATGGACCTTTAAATAAACCGGAATGGATGGTGCTCGATGTTATTCCTGTTATTCCGCCGGAGTTGCGTCCATTGGTTCCTCTTGAGGGAGGAAGATTCGCAACATCCGATTTAAACGATTTGTATCGTCGTGTAATCATCCGTAACAATCGATTAAAACGTTTAATTGAAATTAAAGCTCCCGAAGTTATTCTACGCAACGAAAAAAGAATGCTCCAAGAGGCGGTTGATTCTCTTTTTGATAATTCGCGCAGAGCAAATGCTGTTCGGTCTGATAATAATAGAGCATTAAAATCTTTATCAGATATGCTTAAAGGCAAGCAGGGAAGGTTTAGGCAAAATCTGCTGGGCAAGCGTGTTGACTACTCAGGAAGATCAGTGATAGTCGTTGGTCCCGAATTGAAATTGCATGAATGTGGATTACCCAAAGATATGGCTGTTGAATTATTCAAGCCATTCATTATAAGAAAATTAATTGAGCGGGGTCTCGTTAAAACCGTCAAGAGTGCGAAGAAACTTGTTGACAAAAAGGGTCAAGAGGTATGGGAAATATTAGAGCATATAATTGATGGACATCCAGTACTATTGAATCGTGCACCAACTCTTCACAGATTAGGGATTCAGGCTTTTCAACCTGTTCTAATTGAAGGAAGAGCAATTCAAATTCATCCGATGGTTTGCACGGCATTTAATGCCGACTTCGACGGAGATCAAATGGCAGTTCACGTACCATTGTCGTACGATTCCCAGCTTGAAGCCAGAATTTTAATGTTATCAAGTCACAATATTTTATCACCCTCAAGTGGAGCACCAATTGTTCACCCCACTCAGGATCAAGTGCTTGGTTGTTATTATCTAACAAAATCCAAACCCGGTGATCTTGGCGAAGGTAAAATTTTTGGAAGTCCTGAAGAAGTCATCATTGCAAGTGATAGTAATAAAGTCGGTTTACACGCTAAAATAAAAGTGCGAGTCGATGGAAAATTCATTGAGACAACTACCGGTAGAATCATTTTTAATCAGATTGTGCCGTCGGAATTGGGATATTTAAATGAATTATTAAATAAAAAACGTCTTGTTCAAATAGTTCAATCTGTATTTCGTACCTGTGGCAATGTGCGGACAGCAGAATTTCTCGATAAATTGAAAGAACTTGGATTCACTTATGCGACCAGGGCAGGAATGTCTGTGAGTGTTGGTGATGTTATTATTCCCAAAGAAAAAGATGAGATCATTACAAAAGCTTTTAAAGATGTTGATAATGTTCAAAATCAATATTTCCGTGGATTTATAACAAATGGTGAAAGATACAATAAAGTAATCGATATTTGGACACGTACAACCAACCGAGTTGCTGAAAAGTTATTCGATTCACTTCAACATGATAAGGATGGATTCAACTCTTTATATATGATGGTTGATTCGGGTGCACGTGGATCAAAAGAACAAGTTCGTCAGCTAGCAGGTATGCGCGGATTAATGGCGAAACCTCAAAAGAGCATGTCTGGCGCAACTGGCGAATTAATTGAAAACCCGATTGTTGCCAATTTCAGAGAAGGGCTTTCGATATTAGAATATTTTATATCTACTCACGGTGCTAGGAAAGGTTTGGCTGACACAGCTCTAAAGACTGCTGATGCCGGATATTTAACACGAAGGTTAGTGGATGTTGCTCAAGATGCGATTGTAGCAATGGAAGATTGCGGAACTATTCGGGGCGTCTTGACGGGTGCACTCAAGGAAGGTGAGGATGTTAAAGAACCTTTGTCGGAAAGAATTTTAGGTCGTGTAGCTGTTCACAATGTTGTAGATCCGATTTCAAAAGAAATTTTGGTAAAAGCCGGTGAGGAGATAGACGAAAAGAAAGCCTCTGCGATTGCGGAAACGTCGATTGAGGCAGTGGAAATCAGATCGGTTCTTGCATGCGAATCAAAACGTGGAATATGTGCTAAATGTTACGGTAGAAATTTAACAACTTCAAAAATTGTTGAGCCGGGTGAACCGGTTGGTATTATTGCCGCCCAATCTATTGGTGAGCCTGGAACACAACTTACGTTAAGAACTTTCCATACTGGTGGTACTGCAAGTTTGATAGCCACTCAATCTCAAATTATTTCGAAGTTTGAAGGGAAAGCGATTTACGATGGAATAAAATTTTTAAAACAAACTGATGGAACTGAAAAACTGATTGTTTTAGGAAGGAGCGGCATTGTCAATGTTGTTGATAATGATAATCGTGTGTTGACAAAATATGACGTCCCTTATGGTGCAACACTTTTAGTTATGGACAATGCCCGGATCAGTAAAGGTGAAATTGTTTATGAGTGGGATCCATACAATGCAGTAATTATTTCTGAACATCCAGGAGTTGTGAAGTATCAGGATCTGAAGGAAAATACAACGTATCGCGAAGAACCTGATGAGCAAACCGGACATATACAAAAAGTTGTAATAGACACCCGGGATCGTACATTGAGTCCCATGCTGCTGATTCAAGATGCTGATGGACAACCGCTGGGAAGTTATATCATTCCTACTCGGGCACACTTGAATGTCAACGATGGTGAACAGATCGAAGCTGGAACAGTTTTAGTAAAAATCCCAAGAGATAGCGGAAAAACCAGAGATATCACTGGAGGATTACCCCGTGTAACAGAACTTTTCGAGGCACGGAGTCCTGCAGATCCTGCAATTGTATCGGAAATCGACGGAATAATCAGTTTTGGCCAGCAAAAACGTGGTTCGAGAGAAGTTTCAGCGAAAAGTCACGATGGACATGATCAAAGAAATTATTTGATCCCGATGGGTAAGCATGTTCTCGTTCAAGATAATGATGTCGTAAGAGCCGGCGAGCGATTATCTGATGGAGCGATTGATCCACATGATATTCTGAAAATTAAGGGTGTCGGTGCCGTTCAACAATATCTTGTTAACGAGATCCAAGAAGTTTATCGTATGCAAGGTGTTAAGATCAATGACAAACATATTGAAGTAATTGTTCGACAGATGATGCAGAAATTAAGAGTGATGGAACCCGGGGACACAAGATTCCTTGAAGATGATTATGTAGATATTCATACTGTGAATGAGGAGAATGAGTTACTCCGTGACCAAGTAGTAATTACTAGCAAGGGTGATTCTAAATTGAAGAACGGTCAAATTATTTCGAAGAAGAAAATTCGTGAATTAAATATCGATTTAAGAAAGAAAAGTAAAAAGATAGTTGAAGCAAGGGACGCAGAACCTGCAACTGCTGAACCGGTTCTTTTAGGAATTACCCAAGCTGCACTATCAACCGAAAGCTTTATCTCGGCAGCATCATTCCAAGAAACTACAAAAGTATTAACCGACGCTGCGATACAAGGTAAAGTGGATCATCTTCTAGGGCTGAAGGAAAACGTTATCATGGGGCATCTAATCCCTGCAGGTACTGGATTGAAAAAATTCAGAAATATGATTGTGACATCCAGCGATGAAGCATCAACATCTATTGATGTGGAACCCCCAGTTAATGAAGAAATTGTTGAAAAAAAGAAATCAAAGAAAAAAGAAAAAATATCTTAATAAAAAATTGACAAATGTTGAAAAATTTCATATATTTATAAACTTTTGGAAAATTCAGGAGTTCAAAATAATTGCCCACTATTAATCAATTAATACGGTTTAGTCGACAAGATGTAACCTGGAAGAGTAAAGCACCAGCATTACAGGAGTCGCCACAAAAACGCGGTGTTTGTACTAGAGTGTACACAACAACGCCTAAAAAGCCCAATTCTGCGCTCAGAAAAGTGGCTCGAGTAAGATTAACCAACGGTATAGAAGTTACAGCTTATATACCTGGCGAAGGTCATAATCTTCAAGAGCACTCTATTGTTCTCATTAGAGGCGGAAGAGTAAAAGATTTACCCGGTGTAAGATACCATATCATACGAGGTACGCTAGACACTGCTGGAGTAACAGATAGAAAACAAGGTCGTTCAAAATACGGCGCAAAGAGGCCAAAACAATAATATGAGAAAGAAATCTGCAGGAAAACGGTATGTATCGCCAGATCCTAAATATAATGATATTTTAGTGGGGCGATTTATTAATAATGTGCTAAAACAAGGGAAAAAACATTGTGCAAGAAAAATTGTTTACGATGCCCTTGATATAATAGGACAGCGTTCGAAAGATGCCAGTGGCATTGATGTATTTAAAAAGGCAGTAAATAATGTCAAGCCTTTACTTGAAATTCGTGCCAGGCGTGTTGGCGGCGCAACGTATCAAATCCCCACAGAAGTTAGGCAGGATAGAAGCATAGCACTTGCAATCCGATGGTTGCTTACTTATGCTAATGACAGAAAAGATAAATCGATGGCATTGAAATTAGCTGCTGAATTTATTGCCGCTGCGAATAATGAAGGCAGTGCAGTAAAAAAGCGTGAAGATACTCATAAGATGGCTGAGGCAAATAAGGCATTTGCTCATTTCAAATTTTAAAAATTATATTTATTCGAAATAAAATTAGATTGGTAAACAGTAAGAAGTAATGGCAAGAGTTTATACATTAGAAAAAACAAGAAACATCGGTATTATGGCACACATCGATGCTGGTAAAACAACCACTACCGAGCGTATTTTGTTTTATACCGGAGTTGTACATCGGATGGGTGAAGTGCATGATGGTGCTGCAACAATGGATTGGATGGAGCAAGAGAAAGAACGCGGAATTACTATTACTAGTGCTGCAACAACTTGTTTTTGGAATAATACGCGAATAAATATTATTGACACTCCCGGACATGTCGATTTCACTGCCGAAGTGGAACGTTCTTTAAGAGTTTTAGACGGAGCAGTGGCTCTGTTTTGTGCAGTCGGTGGTGTTGAACCACAATCTGAAACTGTGTGGAGGCAGGCAGATAAGTATAGCGTTCCAAGATTAGCTTTCGTAAACAAAATGGATAGGGTGGGAGCTGATTTCTACAATGTAGTAGATATGATGAAGACCAGGCTCCACGCTAATGCTGTCCCAATTCAAATTCCTATTGGTGAAGGAGAGTTGTTTACTGGGTATATTGACTTAATATCATTCAAGGCGAGAATTTTTCATGAAAGTTCCTCTGGGACAACGTGGGATGATATAGAAGTACCTAAAGATTTAAAGAAGAAGGCTTGCGAATATCGAACAAAGATGCTCGAAGCCATTTCAGATGAAGACGATACATTGCTCGAAAAATATTTAGACGGAAAAGATATTTCTCCTGTCGAAATCAAAAATGTTCTAAGACGAGCTTGTATAAAAGTTAGCATTATACCCGTTTTGTGTGGTTCATCTTTTAAAAATAAAGGCGTCCAGGGTTTATTGGATGCTGTTGTGGATTTTTTACCATCACCTCTCGATGTTTCTCAGGGTGAGGTTACCGGTCATCATTCAAACATGAAAGACCATATTATTCGAAAAGTTTCGGATAAAGAAAAGTTTTCCGCTTTAGCATTTAAAATTATGACTGACCCATACATAGGAAAATTAACTTATCTCAGAATTTATACTGGGCAAATTGAATCTGGGTCATACGTATATAATTCTAACACAGGGAGAAAAGAGAGAATTGGTAGATTGCTGAGAATGCATGCGAATCATCGTGAAGATACAGATGCCGCATATGCAGGAGAGATCATTGGCGTTGTGGGATTAAAAAACACCAGAACGGGTGATACTCTATGCGATGAAGATGATGCAATCATTTTAGAGAAAATGGAATTCCCGGAACCTGTTATAGCTGTTGCGATCGAACCAAAAACCAAAGCTGATCAGGAAAAAATGGGAGAGTCATTATCCAAATTATCAGAGGAAGATCCGACTTTCAGAGTTACAACAAATGAAGAAACCGGACAGACAATAATAAGCGGTATGGGTGAGCTTCATTTAGAAATTATCATTGATCGGATGAAGCGTGAATTCAAAGTAGAAGCAAATGTAGGAAAACCACAGGTTGCCTACCGAGAAACCATCAGGAAAAAAGTCGAACAAGAAGGAAAATTTGTCAGACAATCAGGTGGGCGCGGACAATTCGGACATGTTTGGATTACACTCGAGCCGAATGAAAAAGGTAAAGGGTTTGAGTTTGAAAATGCAATAGTTGGAGGTGTCGTTCCAAAAGAGTATATTAAACCGGTTTCAGAAGGTATTGTGGAAGCCATGAAAAATGGTGTATTAGCTGGATATCCTGTAGTTGATGTGAAAGTTAAGCTATTTGACGGATCTTTCCATGCTGTAGATTCTTCTGAGATGGCATTCAAAATCGCAGGATCCATCGCATTTAAAGAAGCTGCTGAAAAAGCCAATCCGGTTATATTAGAACCGATCATGGATGTAGAAGTTGTAACTCCCGAAGATTATCTCGGTGATGTGATGGGTGATCTAAGTTCGCGTCGTGGCAAAATTGAAGGTCTGGTGGCGCGAAAAGATGCTCAGGTTATAAAAGCAAAAGTTCCGTTGTCGGAAATGTTCGGATATTCAACTCAAATGCGTTCAATGACACAAGGACGTGCAATCTATACTATGCAATTTGCATATTATGAAGAAGTGCCACAGAGCATAACCGATCAGATTGTTGAAAAAATACGCGGACGTGAATCCGTGACAATATAAGTTTAATTAATTATTAATAACATCTCAGCTAAGTAAGGAGATCATTTATGGCAAAAGAAAAATTTACACGAGACAAACCGCACGTGAACGTCGGTACCATCGGCCATATTGACCATGGTAAGACGACGCTCACCGCTGCAATCACAATGGTGTTGAGCAAAAAAGGTTTATCGGCAGTCAGAACGTTTGATAGTATCGATAACGCACCGGAAGAACGAGAACGTGGTATTACGATCGCAGTTGCACACGTTGAGTATGCAACCGATAAAAGACATTATGCACACGTTGATTGCCCTGGCCACGCCGACTATATTAAAAACATGATTACCGGTGCTGCACAAATGGATGGAGCCATTCTTGTTGTTGCAGCAAACGATGGTCCTATGCCCCAGACTCGCGAGCATATTCTACTTGCTCGTCAAGTAGGTGTTCCTAAGATTGTTGTGTTCTTGAATAAAGTCGATATGGTTGATGACCCGGAACTTATTGAATTAGTTGAGATGGAACTTCGTGATCTTTTGAAAAAATATGAATTCCCTGGTGATGAAATTCCTATCGTTCGCGGAAGCGCTTTAAAAGCTATGGAGCGTGCTATTGCAGCAGATGCAAAACCGGATGATCCAGCTTTCAAACCGATTTATGAATTAATGAATGCGGTTGATAGTTATATTCCATTGCCGAAACGCGATGTTGACAAGCCATTCCTTATGCCAATAGAAGACGTATTTTCAATTACTGGTCGTGGCACAGTTGGCACGGGTAGAGTTGAACGTGGCCATGCAAAAGTTGGAGACGAAGTTGAAGTGATCGGTCTTGGTGCACATAAAAAGACTGTTATTACCGGTGCTGAAATGTTCCGTAAAGAACTTGATGAAGTTCAAGCAGGTGATAATGCCGGATTATTACTTCGTGGTGTTGAAAAAACAGATCTTGAACGTGGTATGGTTGTTGCGAAGCCGGGTAGTATTACCCCACATAAAAAATTCTCATGCCAGGTTTATGTATTGAAAAAAGAAGAAGGTGGTCGTCATACACCATACTTCACCGGATATCGTCCTCAGTTCTACTTCAGAACAACAGACGTAACGGGCGTTGCTACATTACCGAGCGGAACCGAAATGGTTATGCCAGGTGACAACGTTGATAATATGACAGTTGAACTCATCTCCGAAATCGCTATGGAAGAAGGTTTACGGTTTGCGATTCGCGAAGGTGGACGAACAGTTGGTGCTGGTGTAGTAACCAAGATTCTTGAGTAAAACATAGAGAAGAAAAGGAATAACTAAAGTGGCTGGACAAAAAATACGCATAAAATTGAAATCGTATGATCATACTCTTATCGATAAATCGGCTGAAAAAATAATCAAGACGGTGAAATCGACAGGAGCCATTGTATCCGGTCCGATTCCTTTACCGACAAAGCGTACACTTTACACTGTTTTGCGCTCCCCCAATGTTGACAAAAAATCGCGTGAACAGTTCGAAATGCGATCCCATAAGCGCCTCATCGACATACTCAATTCGTCTAATAAGACCGTTGATTCGTTGATGAAATTAGAGCTTCCCGCTGGCGTCGATGTGGAGATAAAAGTATAATTTAAATCTGCAACTTAAAAAATAATAGTAACTTTCAAAATCCCGGTGCCGGTTTCCCGGCATCGGGGTGATTTGAATTACTTATTCCGAGTGGAAAAAAATGAGTGGTATATTAGGAAAAAAAATAGGCATGACCAGCATCTACGATGATAAAGGGGAATCTGTCCCTTGCACCATTATAGAAGCGGGACCATGCATTGTTACCCAGATAAAAACAAAAGCCAAAGATGGGTATGAAGCTGTTCAGGTCGGATTTGATAATAAAAAAGAAAAAAATGTTAACAAACCGATGGCCGGACACTTCAAAAAGGCGAATGTATCCGCAAAAAAATTGATACGTGAATTCAGAAATCTCGATATCAGCAAATTTCAGCCAGGCGTTGAAATTAAAATAGATGAATTATTCTCTAATGGTGATGTCGTTTCTGTAAGCGGTGAATCAAAAGGAAGAGGATTCCAAGGAGTTGTAAAGCGGCACCATTTTGGCGGCGGTTTAAGAACGCACGGTCAGAGCGATCGTGTTCGCGCTCCAGGTTCAATCGGATCCAGTTCCTATCCATCCCGTGTTTTCAAAGGAATGCGAATGGCTGGCAGGATGGGTGGAACACGTATTACTGTGAAAAATTTGCGTGTCGTTAAGATTATTCCGGAATCCAATATAGTATTAATCCGCGGATCAGTTCCCGGTTTTAACAATAGCTACGTAGAAATTTTAAAAGAATTATAAAGATAGTAGAGAATTATGCAACTCGATGTGTATAAAAAGGATGGAACGTTAAGCGGTGAGAAAGTGGCACTTGCTCCGGAAATTTTCGAGATCACGCCAAACGATCACGCCATCTATCAAGCGGTAACAACTTACCTTGCCAACCAGCGACAAGGAACGCACAAAACCAAAACGTATGGTGAAGTTGCCGGAAGCGGAAAAAAACTCTGGAAACAAAAACATACAGGTCGGGCAAGAATTGGTGCTGTTCGGTCTCCTCTTTGGAAAGGCGGCGGAACAATATTTGGTCCGGTTCCCAGAGACTATTCAAACCAATTACCGAAGAAAGTGAAGATGCTCGCAAGGAAATCTGCTTTAACTTACAAAGCAAAAGATGCGGCAATTTGTGTTGTTGAAGATTTCGATTTTGAATCTCCAAGAACAAAAGAGATGGCAGCCGTACTGAATGCGCTAAAGTTGACAGATAAAAAAGCATTATTACTGGTTGGAAAGTCTGAAACAAATGTTTGGAAATCGGGCCGCAACATTCCAAAATTAAAAGTTTTGGAAGCTGTAAAAGCATCAACATATGATATTCTAAACAGCAAAATTCTCGTATTGCAAAAAAGTGCTTTAGAAGTTTTAGAAAAACAATTTCAATAGATCGAATATATTATGACAGGCATTATTTATCGCCCACTCGTTACCGAAAAAGTATCTAACCTTCAGGATAAAGGAATTTATGCCTTCGAAGTTGATTCGGATGCTAATAAGATAGAAATCGCTCACGCAGTTGAGAAGAAATTTAAAGTGAAGGTTGTTAATGTGCGCACTATGAATTTCAAAGGAAAATCAAAAACTCAAATGACAAGAAAAGGTCGGTTTGAAGGTAAGACATCCCACTTCAAAAAAGCAATCGTTACTCTAAAAGAGGGCGACAAGATAGATTTTTTCGCTAACGTTTGATAGAAGAAAGTAAATTTAAATGGGTATAAAAGTTTTAAAACCAAATACGCCGGGAACAAGATGGATGACTGTTCCGACATTTTCCGAAATCACTAAAACAAAACCGGAAAAGTCTCTCATCGAACCATTGAAATCGACGGGTGGGAGAAATACAAACGGACATATTACATCACGTCATCGCGGCGGTGGACATAAGAAGTTTTACAGAGTCATAGATTTTAAAAGAGATAAATTTGGAATCGATGCAAAAGTTATCGCTATCGAATACGATCCAAACCGAACCGCACGCATTGCATTGCTTTACTATACCGACGGAGAAAAACGTTACATCATTGCTCCTGATGGAATTAAAGTGGGTGAAAAATTAGCATCAGGTCCCCAAGTTGAAATACGTGTTGGAAACGCATTACCTCTTTCAAATATTCCTGTAGGAACATTTGTTCACAACATTGAACTTAGAAGAGGAAAAGGCGGTCAGGTTGGCAGAAGCGCCGGTGCATCAATACAATTGATGGCAAAAGAAGGAAAGTATGCCCAGTTAAAAATGCCTTCTGGCGAAGTTAGAAATATTCCAAGTGAATGTTACGCTACGATCGGAACGGTTAGTAATCTGGATCATGAAAACATAAGTATTGGAAAAGCTGGACGTTCAAGATGGAAAGGAATCCGCCCTCAATCGCGTGGTGTTGTTCAAAACCCAGTCGATCATCCACACGGTGGTGGCGAAGGCAAATCACCTCAAGGAAATCCACACCCTGTTTCACCGTGGGGCTGGCATACAAAAGGAAAGAAAACAAGACACAAGAAATTGAAATCCGATAAATTAATTATTAAACGTCGGAAGTAATTAAGAAAAAACATTCTCAATGAAGAAGTAGAATATGAGTCGATCTCTAAAAAAAGGACCTTTCGTTGACGCGAAGTTACAAGAAAAAGTTACTGCGATGACGAAATCAGGTCAGAAGAAAGTTATAAAAACATGGTCACGTTCTTCGACGATAACACCCGAGTTCGTCGGTCACACGATGGCAGTTCATAACGGAAATAAATTCATACCTGTTTACATTCACGAAGGTATGGTAGGGCACAAACTCGGAGAGTTTGCTCCTACCCGCATTTTCCGTGGTCATCCCGGTTTAAAGAGCGATTCAACTACTGGTGAAGGATAAGAATATGTTAGAAGCGAGAGCAATTAATCGTTACATTGGATCTTCTCCCAGAAAAATGCGTTTGATCATAGATTTGATTCGGGGAAAATCAGTTCCTGAAGCTATTAATATTTTACATTTTTCCCCAAAACATTCATCACGAGTTGCTGAAAAAGTTTTAAGATCGGCTGTTTCAAATCTTCAAAATAAAGATGAAGCAGGAAGAACCGATACAGATACATTATATGTCAAAGAAGCTTTCGTCAACGGCGGACCGAGTATGAAAAGAATGCTTCCCGCACCGATGGGCAGAGCTTATCGAATGTTAAAACGATCGAACCATTTGACAATAATTGTTGCACAAAAAATTCAAAGAAAAAAACAGGTTGCAAAACCTAAAGAAAAACCATCATCAAAAAAAACTAATTAATTAAAGGAGATTGCTTGGGACAAAAAGTTCATCCAGTTGGTTTTCGTCTCGGAGTCTTACGCACGTGGGACTCTAATTGGTACGACGAAAGAGATTTCAGCACGAAACTTCAGGAAGATTTGAAGGTTCGAGGGTATATACAGAATCGATTAAAGAAGGCGGGTATTTCAAAAATTCTTATAGATAGAACACCAAAACGTGCGGTGATTACAATCCATACTTCAAGACCCGGAATTGTTATCGGAAGAAGTGGGAAAGAAATAACACAACTGGAAGAAGAGCTTAAGCAAATAACCAATAAAGAAGTAAAAATTCTTATACATGAAATCAAACGCCCCGAACTTGATGCCTATTTAGTTGCAGAAAATATTGCTGTTCAGTTAGAAGGTAGAATGTCGTTCCGTCGTGCAATGAAAATGGGAATTACATCTGCGATGCGCATGGGCGCTGAAGGAATTCGCGTTATGTGCAGCGGTAGATTGGGCGGTGCAGAAATTGCACGTGCAGAGCAATACAAAGAAGGTAGAATTCCTCTTCATACACTTCGTGCCGATATTGATTATGCCCAGGCAACTGCTCAGACAATTTACGGTTCGATAGGTGTAAAAGTTTGGATTTGTAGAGGCGAGGTTTTAGAAAGAGTATCACGATAAATTTTTTAAGACAGTAAATTATGTTATTACCTAAAAGAGTAAAATATCGTAAAACACAACGCGGCAGAATGCGCGGAAAAGCAACCAGAGGTTTCACAATCTCGTTCGGTGATTTCGGTCTGAAATCACTTGAACCCGGCTGGATTACACAACGTCAAATTGAAGCATCCCGTGTTGCATTAACCAGGTTGATGAAACGTGAAGGAAGAGTCTGGATAAGAATATTCCCGGATAAGCCTATCACAAAAAAACCAGCAGAGACCAGAATGGGCAGCGGCAAAGGTGCGCCCGAATTTTGGGTCGCGGTAGTAAAGCCCGGTACAATATTATTTGAATTAGGTGGCATAAACAAAGCGCTTGCGGTTGAAGCCATGAATATTGCGGCTCACAAACTTCCGCTTAGAACGAAAATGGTCACAAGAAGAACGTATTCCGGTAAATAAGGAAATTATTTTATGAAAGTGTTTGAAATCAACGGACTTCCAGAAGAAGAATTGAAAAAAAGAATAAAAGACGAGGAAGAAAATCTCGTTAATTTAAAATTCCAAAAGGCAACAAGCCAGTTGGAAAGTCCTATTAAAGTTCGTCTTGTGCGGCGGGATATCGCCCGGTTGAAAACGGTATTGCGACAAAAAGAAAACAACAGAGCAAAAACCGAAATATCCAAAGGTAATTAATAAAGGATCTATTAAGCATGACAGATGAAGGAAGAAATCAACGGAAGGTGCGTCTTGGCAAAGTAACAAGTGCAAAGATGAATAAAAGTATTGTTGTTTCAATCGAGAGAAGAATTCCGCATCCGATATATAAAAAATATTATACGAGAACATCATCTCTGATGGCGCATGATGAAAAGCAGGAAGCAAAAGTTGGAGATTATGTAAAAATTATGGAAACGCGGCCTATAAGCAAATTAAAAAGGTGGCGTTTAGTTGAAATTATTGAAAAAGCAAAATAACTGGAAGAGCAGATATGATTCAGGAAGAAACGAATCTGGTAGTCGCGGATAACTCCGGCGCAAAAAAAGTGAGATGTATTCGCGTATTGGGCGGGCACGAAAGACGTTATGCATCTTTAGGAGATGTGATTGTAGTGTCTGTGAAGAGTGCCATTCCCGGCGGGGCAATTAAAAAAGGCGAAGTGGCAAAAGCTGTAATCGTTAGAACTAAAAAAGAAATTCGCAGACGCGACGGATCATTTATCAGATTCGATGAGAATGCGGCAGTTCTATTAAATCAACAAGGTGAGCCACGTGGAACACGTATATTTGGACCGGTTGCCCGCGAATTGCGTGATAAAAATTATATGAAAATTGTTTCGCTAGCTCCGGAAGTATTGTAAGGAAATTGGAAAGTATATGAACATTCATAAAAACGATACGGTAAAAGTAATTTCAGGTAACGCACGCGGAAAGACCGGAAAAGTATTGAAAATTTTCCGTGAAGAACACCGTCTTATAGTTGAAGGCGTGAATATTATAAAGCGTCACACAAAAGCTTCACAGAAAAACCCGCAAGGTGGTATTGTTCAGAAAGAAGCGTCCATTAATACCTCAAACGTTATGGTGATTTGTCCGAAATGCAATAAACCGTCGCGTATCGGTCACAAGATGGTTAAAGATGCCGCCACAGAAAGAAAACAATCGATGCGGATTTGCCGCACTTGTGAAGAGATGTTTTAATTTAGAGAAAAATTATGGGTAAAGAAAAAACACCAAAAGCAGTAAAAGAAACACCTAAGCAGCAACCGCAACAACAAGAAGTTGGCGTAAAGCCAAGGCTCTTTGAGCATTATCATAAAACAGTTGTTGAAAATTTAAAAAATCAATTTAAATTTTCGAATGTAATGCAGGTACCGAAATTAGAAAAAATTTCTGTTAATGTGGGTGTTGGAGAAGCAACTCAAGACGCAAAACTGTTGGATGTAGTTGTTAAAGATTTAGAGTCAATAGTTGGCCAAAAAGTTGTGATCACGAAAGCAAAGAAAGCAATCTCGAATTTTAAATTACGTGAAGGATTACCTATCGGAGTTCGCGTAACACTCCGCGACCGGAAAATGTTTGAGTTCATGGACCGTTTCATCAGTGTTGCAGTACCGCGTATTCGTGACTTCAGAGGATTTTCAGATAAATCGTTTGATGGTAGAGGAAACTACACTGTCGGATTGAAAGAACAAATTATTTTCCCGGAAATCGATTTTGATAAAGTTACAAAGATTTTCGGTATGGATATTACATTCGTTACAACGGCGAAAAACGATCAAGAGGGATATGCTCTCTTGAAAGAATTCGGAATGCCGTTTGAAAAACGACAAACAACAATTGAAAAATAACCGATAAAAGCTTCTTTAGGAGAATAAGAGTTGGCACGATTAGCAATGGTAGTAAAAGCAAAGCGAACACCAAAACACGCTGTTCGTAAACATAACCGCTGTAATATTTGCGGAAGACCCCGCGGATATTTAAGAAAGTTTGGCATTTGCCGTTTGTGTTTTAGAAAAATGGCGCTCGATGGAAAAATCCCCGGCGTACTGAAAGCAAGTTGGTAAGGAATAAAAAAATATATGAATACAACAGATCCAATAGCAGATTATTTAACAAGATTGCGTAACGCAATTCGAGCAAGACATCGCCGAGTCGATATCCCTGCATCAAATTTAAAACGCTCCCTCAGTAAAATTCTTGCCGAGCAACATTACATCAACGGATACAGTGAGATAGACGATAAAAAACAAGGTGTTATCAGAGTTGCTCTTAGATATTCTGATGGCATTTCTGCTATAACAGGTTTAGAAAGATTAAGCCGTCCCGGTTTACGTGTTTACAAACCGGCAGATCAATTACCCCGCGTTTTAAACGGATTAGGAATTGCAATCGTTTCAACATCGCAAGGGTTAATGACAGATAAAGAAGCTCGCCATAAAAATTTTGGCGGTGAAGTGATTTGTTCAATTTGGTAATTAAAATAAAGAGTTAAAAATGTCACGAATAGGAAGAAAACCAGTACAACTTGTTAAGGGTATTAAGATAGAGAGAAAAGACGGTTTGATAAAAGTAACCGGTCCGAAAGGAGATCTCTCTGCAAAAATACCTTCATCGATCGCGATTGAAGTTTCAGAAAATGAAATTAATGTAAAAAGGCCGTCGGATGAGAAAAAAATGCGCGCAATGCATGGAACCTGGCGTGCATTAATACAGAATATGGTAAAAGGTGTCTCAGAAGGATATCAACGAAAATTAGAGATCGTTGGAGTGGGTTATAAGGCTGAGATGAAAGGAAAAAGAATTCAATTAGCGCTTGGTTATTCACACCCGATACTTTTTGAAGCACCAAATGGAATAAAGTTGGAAGTTCCAATTCCGACAAATATTTTAATTTCCGGTATAGATAAGCAATTAGTCGGACAAGTAGCGGCAAAGCTCCGTTCATTCCGTCCACCCGAGCCGTACAAAGGAAAAGGTGTTAAATACGAAGGCGAATATATCCGACGTAAAGCAGGTAAAGCCGCCGCAACAGCCGGAGCAAAGGCAGGATAATTTATGATAAAAAAATCCAGAATTGAAAAACGATTAAAAATTAAAACAAGAATAAGTAAAAAAATTCGTGGTACATCTGAACGTCCGCGGTTAACAGTTTACAAAAGCTTGCATCACATGTATGCACAAATTGTAGATGATTCACAAGCAAAAACGCTTGCTTCGGCATCTACACTCTCTCCCGATTTACTGACTGAAGTAAAAACAGTGAAAGGGAAGAAAGAAGTTGCAAAACGTGTTGGAGCAGAAATTGCAAAACGGGCTATCGAGAAAAAAATTACAAGTGTGGTTTTCGATCGGAATGGTTACGCGTACCATGGAGTAGTTAAATCATTGGCAGATGCTGCACGTGAAGCCGGACTTAAATTTTAAACAAGTCTGGACTCCCGGTGGTAACCTCTGAATAGTTTTGCCGGGTCGTCTAATGGCAGGACAACGCCCTTTGGAGGCGTCTGTAGAGGTTCGACTCCTCTCCCGGCAGCATTAAAATATTAATTAAATTTTTGGAGTAATAAATTGGCAAAAATAAAAGCAGGTGAACTTGAGCTAAAAGATCGGCTCGTTTACATTAATCGCGTCGCGAAAGTTGTTAAGGGCGGTAGACGATTTAGTTTTAGTGCAATCGTTGTTGTTGGTGATGGACATGGTTATGTTGGTGTTGGACTCGGTAAAGCTAATGAAGTTCAGGACGCGATTTCGAAGGGTATTGACGATGCTAAAAAGAACGTAGTATTCGTTTCGATTCTTAATGGAACAATACCTCATGCAGTTACCGGAAAATTTAGCGCATCTCGAGTTTTACTAAAACCGGCATCTCCCGGAACAGGATTGATTGCTGGCGGCGGTGTTCGTGCAGTATTGGAATCTGCAGGCGTAAAAGATGTTCTAACAAAATCAATCGGTTCATCCAATCCTCATAACGTTGTGAAAGCAACTTTAAGAGCGTTGCAAACATTGATAGATGCAAAAACAATGGCGACACGGAGAAGCCTCGGCTTAAGCGAAGTTTTTGGTGTTCAAAATCCTGCTACATCTAATTAACGGAATCAGTATGGCGAAACAAATAAAAATTACACAAGTTAAAAGCCAAATTCATACGCTTAAAGCACACAAAGCGACGATAAAAGCATTAGGACTTGGCAGACCGAACTATTCAACTGTGAAAATCGACACTCCACAAATTCGCGGTATGATCGACAAAGTGAAATATCTCCTAAAAGTGGAAGAGGTGAAATAATAATGGCTAACTCAACATTACATAATTTAGCTTACGCTCCCGGTTCGAAAAAGAGAATAAAAAGAATTGCACGCGGTCAGGGTTCAGGTCATGGCGGTACAGCAACCCGCGGACATAAAGGAGAAGGCGCCCGCTCTGGAACACACTACAGACCGTGGTTTGAAGGCGGTCAAATGCCTCTCATCCGCAGAGTGCCGAAATTTGGTTTTACAAATGTTCTTCGTGTTGAATATCAAAAAGTAAATGTTTCCCAGCTTCAAGAACTTGCTCCAAAATTTAAGGATGGAAAGGTCACACCCGAAGCAATGTACACCGTAGGTGCGATTTCGAAAAAATCCAAACCTGTTAAAGTTCTGGGAGATGGTGAAATAAAAACTAAGTTAGAAATTACAGCTCATTCATTCAGCAAAACAGCCGTGCAGAAAATTGAAGCTGCCGGCGGTAAAGCAATTACTCTCAACCAAAAATCGAAGTAATCGTCAATGGCAAAACTCAGCGAAAGTTTTCGGAATATTTTTAAGATCCAGGAATTGCGGCAGAGAATTCTGTTCACTGCCGGTTTATTGGTTATTGTCCGGATCGGTGCTCACGTAACATTACCCGGAGTTGATGCTAAGCTGCTTACCGAAGCAATGCGTAGTCAATCCTCCAACACATTATTTGGATTATACGATTTGTTCGTTGGAGGTGCGTTCAGTAATGCGGCAATTTTTGCATTAGGTATCATGCCTTACATCAGCGCGTCTATCATCATTCAGTTGTTAGGTGCAGTTATCCCGTATTTTCAGAAGTTAACAAAAGAAGGCGAAGAGGGTAGGAAGAAAATTACCCAGCTTACCCGCTACGGTACAGTTGTAATCTCTATGCTCCAGGCATGGGGAGTCAGCGTTCAACTTATGAGCATTAATGCTGCCGGTATGCCTATAGTTCCTGAAATGGTACAAGGTTTCGGTTTCCAGCTATCAACAATGTTCGTTCTAACCGGTGGCACTATGTTCATGATGTGGCTCGGCGAGCAAATCACCGAACGAGGCATTGGCAACGGAATTTCTTTGATAATCTTCATCGGTATCGTGGCACGTTTTCCGAATGCACTTCTTGATGAATACCAGCTTGTTAGTTCCGGCGCTCGTGGTCTGATTATCGAATTGATCATATTCGTCTTAATGTTTTTCATTGTTGCAGGTATCGTTCTTGTCACACAGGCAACACGCCGGATACCGGTGCAATATGCAAAACGGGTTGTTGGCAGAAAAATATATGGCGGCGTAACTCAATATATTCCGATGCGGGTGAATACTGCCGGTGTTATGCCTATAATTTTTGCTCAGGCAATTATGTTTATACCAAACACAATTTTAACTTTCTTCCCAGAAAGTGAATTTATGCAAAGTATAGCAGGTTATTTCAGCTATACCTCTATCACATATTCAGTTATTTATGCTTTGATGATCATCTTCTTCACATATTTTTATACAGCAGTTGCATTCAATCCGAAAGATGTAGCAGAAAATATGCAGAAGCAGGGTGGTTTTATCCCCGGAATTAG
Organism: Ignavibacteriales bacterium; assembly: GCA_016218025.1. Lineage (GTDB taxonomy): Bacteria > Bacteroidota > Ignavibacteria > UBA10030 > SZUA-254 > PNNN01. Next base: position 6,716 of record JACRFD010000045.1, on the reverse strand, counting down.
GCCCGGAAAACATACATCAGATTTTATAGATAATATCCTTACAAAAATTACATTACCGGGATCCATTTTCCTCGCCATCGTTGCAATACTTCCAGCGTTTTTAATGAGGATGGGTGTAACATCGAGTTTCGCAAGTTTCTTCGGTGGAACTAGCTTATTGATTGTTGTCGGTGTTGGTTTAGATACTCTTCAACAAATTGAATCGCATTTATTGATGCGACACTACGATGGTTTTATGAAGAGTGGTAAGATAAAAGGACGGAGGATGTAACAGCAGCATCTTAACGGTGTTGTTGTTTAAGGAATGTCGAAAGTTGTAATCAAGTCGCCTGCAGAAATTGAAATGATGCGGGAGAGTTGCCGGATTGTAGCAGAAGTTTTGAAAATAATCAGTTTGATGATCAAACCGGGTGTTACAACAAAAGAGTTGGATGAGTTTGCAGAAGAATTCATCAGATCGCAGAAAGCCGAACCTGCGTTCAAAGGATACGGGACAGATAAAAAAAATCTTTTCCCGGCGAGTTTGTGTATATCGGTTGATGATGAAGTTGTTCATGGAGTACCAAGCTCGAGGAAATTGAATGAAGGTGAAATAGTTTCTGTTGATGTAGGTGTTTTTAAGAATAAATTTTACGGCGATGGTGCAAGCACCTACCCGGTCGGTAAAATCAGTACCGAAAAAGAAAAACTGATGAGATCAACAGAAGAATCGCTTTATAAAGGAATAGAGAAAGCAGTTGCCGGCAACAGAGTGCATGATATTTCTGCCGCGATACAAAATCATGTTGAGTCAGATGGTTTCTCGGTGGTCAGAGATTTAGTAGGACACGGAGTAGGAAAAAAGTTACACGAAGAACCGCCTGTACCGAATTTCGGCGAAAAAGGAACAGGAATTATTCTTCAACCCGGAATGACGTTGGCTATTGAGCCGATGGTAAATGCCGGAAGTTATAAAGTTAAAGTAGATTCGGATGGATGGACGGTTAGAACAGTTGACGGAAAACCGTCTGCACATTTTGAACATACAATTTTAGTTAAAGAACATAAATCGGAAATACTCACATTATCATAAGGTGAATGGCTAAGCAAGGACCTATTACGATGGACGGTGTAATCACCGATACTTTACCGAATGCAATGTTTCGAGTGAAGTTAGATAACGGTCATGAAATTTTAGCGGTTATTTCCGGAAAAATGAGAATGCATTATATAAAAATTTTGGTAGGCGATAAAGTAACAGTAGAAATGTCGCCTTACGATCTTAGCAAAGGTCGAATTACGTATCGGTATAAATAATTGGAGATTTCATGAAAGTTCGATCATCAGTGAAAAAATTATGTGATAATTGTAAAATTATACGGCGCAATGGTGTTGTCCGTGTAATATGCAAGAATCCAAAACACAAACAACGACAAGGATAAAGATTACTTCTTTATTGAATTTTTATAGTCGAAAGGATAATTAAGAGTGGCTCGTATAGCAGGTATAGATTTACCAAAAAACAAAAGATCAGAAATCGGACTGACTTATATTTACGGTATTGGCCGGAGTACAGCACACAAAATTCTTAGTCAGGCAGGTATAAGCTACGCAAAGAAAATCAGCGAGCTTACAGATGACGAAGTTGCAAAAATTCGTTCTATCATCACTGCCGATCTAAAAGTAGAAGGTGCTTCACGAACCGAAACACAAATGAACATCAAACGATTGATGGACATTAACTCGTACCGTGGATTGCGTCATAGAAAAGGATTACCGGTTCGCGGACAACGCACAAGAACAAATTCACGCACAAGAAAAGGTAAACGTAAGACTGTTGCCGGTAAGAAAAAAGCGATAGCCAAGAAATAACAAACACTGACGGATTGAAATTATGGCAAAACAAAATCAAGGTGCTGCTGCCCAAACAACTGCAGCAAAAAAGAAAAAGAAATTACAAGTCGACGTTACAGGTAAGGTATTCATCAAAGCGACGTTTAATAATGTAATCGTAACCATCACCGATGTTTACGGTAATGTTATTAGCTGGTCGTCTGCCGGACGTAACGCATTCAAAGGATCTAGGAAAAATACTCCGTTCGCTGCACAGGTAACTGCCGAAGCAGCGGCAAAAGAGGCTTACGATCTTGGATTGAGGAAAGTTGATGTTTTTGTAAAAGGTCCTGGATCCGGAAGAGAAGCCGGAGTCAGATCGTTACAAACTGTAGGCTTGGAAATATTAAGTATTCGCGATATCACACCGATACCGCACAACGGGTGCAGACCGCCGAAACGCCGTCGTGTATAAAAATTTTATTTTAGAAAATCAAAAGTAAGGAAACTATGGGTCGTTATATTGAAGGAAGTTGCAGATTGTGCCGCAGAGAAAGACAAAAACTTTTTCTGAAAGGTACGAAATGTTTTACCGAAAAATGTCCTGTCGAGAGAAGAGCATACCCCCCGGGATCACATGGTCAATCAAGAAGGCAGAAAATTTCTGAGTACGGTGTTCAATTACGTGAGAAGCAAAAGATTCGCAGAATGTATGGATTGCAGGAAGTGCAGTTTAGAAATTATTTTGAGCGGGCTTTAAGCATTCCCGGACGTACTGGTGAAAATCTGGTAAAACTTTTAGAGCGCCGTCTCGATACTGTTGTGTACCGTCTCGGATTTGCTCCATCCAGAAAAGCCGGCAGACAAATGATAGTACATGGTCACTTTATGGTAAACAATAAAGTGGTGTCTATACCTTCATTTCTTCTGAAGGCAGGAGATGCAATACAAGTTATCGATAAAAGTAAAAAACTTGAAGTGATACATTCATCCATGAAACGCATGAAAGACAATACAATGCTTCCATGGTTGAGTTTAGACAAAGCAGGAATGGTTGGAACATTCCTGAATGTTCCCGAGCGCGCCGATGTTCCGCTCAATGCTAATGAACAATTAGTCGTAGAACTTTACTCCAAATAACAATCTCAATAGCACCGTTAATTTTTCGAAACAAAAATAAACGGTGGGAGAAGGAAAATATGATTGCAACAAATTATCAAATGCCCGAAAAAGTTCAACTCGACGAAGTAAGTTATACTAATACTTTCGGTCGGTTTATCTTACAACCATTGGAAAAAGGTTTCGGGGTCACAATTGGAAACGCGTTCCGTCGCGTTCTGCTCTCGTCATTACCGGGGACCGCATTCACCGGCCTCAGAATTGAAGGTGTATTGCACGAATTTTCTACGATACCCGGAGTTGTTGAAGATGTATCCGAGATTATTCTAAATCTCAAAGCAGTCCGGATGAAGCTCATCAACAAAAAATTGAACCGGGTTGTTTTAGAGTTGAGAGGTCCTAAAGATATAACGGCGGCAGATATCCAAAAATCGAATCCGGAACTGGAAATCCTGAATCCGGATCTTCATATAGCAACAGTAAATGCCGGGACAAATGTTGAGTTGGAACTCAGAGTCGGCAGGGGCAAGGGATATGTTACAGCCGAAGAAAATAAGATGGCAGATCAATCTGTAGATATGATCACAATAGATTCTATCTTCACGCCGATAAAAAACGTACGTTATTTTGTTGAACCGACACGAGTTGGTCAACAAACAGACTTTGAAAAATTAACGCTCGAAATCGAGACCGACGGATCAATTGCACCCGATGATGCACTTGCGCAAGCTGCGGTTATTTTAAGAGACCATATTCAATTATTTTTAAGTTTCAATATCGATTCAGAAGCTCAGGAAGAGTTGATGGAGAAAGATTCCGAATTTGTAAGAATCCGGAAAATATTACAGATGCCTGTTGACGATATGGAATTATCGGTTCGCTCGCATAACTGTTTGAAAGCTGCAAATATCCGAACAATAGCCGATTTAGTACGGCGTGATGAACCGGAATTGCTCAAGTTCAGGAACTTCGGCAGGAAATCATTGGCTGAATTAGGTGAAATCATAGAGCAATTCGGTTTGAGCTTCGGAATGGATGTAGAGAAATATCTTCGCGAAAGTAACGATTAATTAAAATTTTAGGTAAAACAAATGCGTCATAGAAAATCAGGCAGAAAATTAAAACGAACAGCGAGCCACAGAAAAGCTACACTTTCGGCGCTCTCAACCTCGCTGATAAAACATAAAAAAATTAAAACTACACTTGCAAAAGCAAAAGAAACCCGCATGGTTGTTGAAAAAATAATAACCCGTGCAAAGAATGCTGTTGCAACTGAAGGCGAAAAAAAGAATGTTCACGCCCGCCGAGAAATTGCCCGCTATATTAAAGACCGCGATGCTATAAAAGAATTGTTCACCGAAATAGCCACGAAGGTTGCAGCGCGACCGGGCGGTTACACACGCGTAGTGAAACTCGGTCAGCGACATGGCGATGCCGCCGAAGTTGCAGTGCTTGAGTTAGTAGATTTCAATACAGGTAAAGCACCTGAAAAACCCGCTGTCAAACCGAAAGCCAAGAAAAAAGAAAAGAAGGAAATTCCAACCGGCGAAGTGGCGATGGATAAAAAATAAGCAGAATATTTTTTCAGATTTACAAGAGGGTATCCGGAAATGGATGCCCTTTTTTTATTTATTATATGTAACACGAGACGCTGTCTCGTGCGATATATTAAACGATTCAGCGAATCGTTCTACATTGTAACTCGAACTTAAGTTCGAGATATGTAAAATAAATATTGTTTTACATTTCATATTTGCAATAATTCCACTTCCAGTTTTTACAATCATTTACAAGTCCAGCTTTTACAGGATTGTTTAAAACATAGCTGACTAATCTTTCCATCTCTCTACCATCACGCACAACATGGTCATAGCTTTCATGTTGCCAGAAAGCACCTGAGCGATTTAAGATTTTGTTACATTCTCTTGCTGTTGAACCTTTAAGCTCTCTCATAATTTGTGTTAATATGTAATTCTTATATGAAGCAGTAACTCGAACTTTAGTTCGAGAAATTGGCTCTTTACGAACTAAAGTTCGTACTACATCCTCGTTCTCAATTCGCTCTACAGAAAATATTAGATGTACATGGTTTGGCATTATACAGTATGCTATTAATTCATAGTCTTTGCCATCTCTGTATTTAATTGCATCAACAACAATTTGTGCAACTTTATCATTACTTAGCCACTTTGGACTATCTGCATATTTATCGAGAAATTCATCGAATTTCTCAAAATATCTCTTATGATGTTTACTTAACTCTGTTCTCTTTTTCGTTAGATCTTTTATAGAGGAAAGATGGTGTACTTCAATTTCATATTCCTCCTTCAGTTTGATTATTACTTCACTTGGTAATGAACCTGCAAGCCGGAATGTAATAAAATATGTTGCGTAATATGGTTGGTAATGTGGTAAGTTGCGCCGATAATATATTTTATCCTCTTCCATACACAAATATAATAATTTATTATTGTAGAACGACGTGCCACTTCGTTCTACACGACGTAGTGCGAGACGCTGTCTCGCATTTCCGCTTTTGCGATTTAACAAATCGCACTACAATATTTTGAGACTGTCTCATTTTTATTTTTAGCGATTCAGCGAATCGCTCTACAAGTAATTCGGCTTTTAGTTTGAGATAAGCGAAATGTTTAAAGTATCCTCTTCGCATTGGAACCTACTGATGTCTTTAATCTTGTACTCTATGGAGTCATTGTACAAAAGATATGGCTTGCTTAAGAAGGGTTCTTTTAGTAAAACCTTACCGTAAAGTTTTTCTCCCGAGTTTAGCTGGATGAATTTTGTGGTATCTTGAGGATATAAAAAATAAATAAAGATCATATTTAAGATGATTTCAATATTAAGCCTTATAACGTAATTTTTATTTTTCATGAAATTAATTCTAAAAAACTAATAATAAGGAGTGCTGACTTACCTATATACACTATTATATCCATGTCTTTCTGGAATCTTGATAGTTCCTTTCACCTTTTCAAATCTCTGGTTCGTAAGAGAGATAATATGAGCGAAATAATAGCTCCCACATACATTTGGTTAAAACCTGTTATACCAAAAAAGTTATATACTTTATCGATTATATCCACGCTCAATGCCTTATTACTTAAATTGAATATTTACTCTTGTCGCATCACTTGGTTGTGCAAAAGATAAAAATACTATATCAAGCCACTACTTCGTTATCATGATCATTATACTGCCGATAATAAATGCTATTGTACCCATATGACCTATGAAAGCCATATCCCTCTGAAATCTTGTTTTTTCTTTTCCTTTTATTTTATACCTTAAATCGGAGATTGACATTAAAATAGAAAATAATGTCAATACGTATATAGGATTTATTCCATTATCTTCAAGGTAATGCCATGCTTTTGTAAATATATCCATAGTATTCTAACCGGAGATTAATTGTATGAAATTGCTGTCGTGCTGAGCATATGCTAATGGAGATCCAACCAGGCAAACTATAGGAACATAAAGATTTGTTTCAATTTTTTTGGGATAATTCAACTTAGTATTAACCTATTTGATGTTAATGAAAAAATCAATAAAGCTTATAATGATAAAAACAACTGTACCAAAAATCGTGCCTATGACAATTCCTTTTCTTAATATTGGTACTGTGATCTTGCCCCGATTTTCTGGACAATAAGTTAAGACATAAAATTATTTAATTCAAATTGCACAGGTGACTGATAACCGATAGCAGAGTGTCTCCGCTTTCGATTGTAAAACACTTCAATGTATTCAAAGATACTGTTGCT
>JACRFD010000046.1 GCA_016218025.1 Ignavibacteriales bacterium | reverse complement strand
AATGAAAATCATTTTGCTTTTTACTTTGATAAAGAAAAAGGCGAGAGCTATTTTGACGAAAAAGGGAATAGTCTTAAAAGACTATTTTTGAAAGCGCCACTGAAATACAGCAGAATTAGTTCGCGTTATTCCATGAGCCGTTATCATCCAATACTTCATAGAGCAAAAGCACATCTTGGAACAGATTACGCCGCTCCTACAGGAACACCGATTATGACGGTTGGCAATGGAGTAGTTATCGAAGCAAGTTATACAAGCGATAATGGAAATTATGTGAAGGTAAAACACAACGCAACCTACACAACCCAATATTTGCACATGTCACGTTTCGCAAAAGGAATTCGTCAAGGTGTTCATATCACACAAGGACAGACGATTGGCTATGTCGGAAGTACCGGATTAGCAACCGGTCCGCATGTATGTTTCCGTTTTTGGAAAAACGGAAGGCAGGTAAATCCGTTAAGAGAAAAATATCAATCATCAGGTCCCGTTGGGAAAAAATATAAGAATGATTTTGAGTTAGTTAAAAATGAATGGATGAAAAAAATAATTAATACTGGTGATCAATTAGCAGATTCAAATACTCAATCGAAAACAAAAAGCTGAAAGCTGATTGCTGACCGCAGAAAGCTGCTCTGCATCTTCTTGCACCGTTATGAATAATTATTCATAGAGCAATTAGTCATAATTTACTTCTTAACCCTCCCGATTAATTTTTTTTAATCTCACATCAAAATCATTGCATTGAAAAAATTAGTTTCATAGTTTTGCAACACTTTATAAACTGAAGGATGTAATATGAAAACAGAATGCCCGGTATGCAGTGTGCAGATCGAATTAGCTACTGATGCAGTTCAAGGTGAGTTAATTGAGTGCCCCGATTGCGGAACTGAACTGGAAGTTGTATCTGTCAATCCGCCTCAAGTAAAAGAAGCTCCTCAAGAAGAAGAAGACTGGGGTGAGTAAGTTGATCTGGGTATTAGATTCAACTTTGCGTGAAGGTGAACAAACTCCGGGTGTTTATTTTGATAAACATATAAAACTTGCGATTGCAAGTCTGCTGGAAGAAATTGGTATTGATATCATCGAATCCGGCCACCCGATGGTTACACCTGAAATTCATGCCGCTGTAAAATCAATTGCACAAAAAGGATACAAAGCAATAGTTGGCGCTCACTCTCGTTCACTTCAAAGCGATGTTGATCTTGCTCTTGAATGCGGTGTTGGTTTCCTCGGAATTTTTTATTGCGTCTCGGATGAAAGATTAACAACAGTTTTCAAAAAAGATTTAGATTCTGCTATCAAACAGATTACAGATGTAATTAAATATGCAAAATCACAGAAACCGGATTTATTAATTCGTTACACACCGGAAGACACGGTTCGTTCTCAATTTGAAAATGTTGTTAAAGCTGCGGCTGCTGCAGTTGAAGCCGGAGCGGATATTATTAGTGTTGCTGATACAACAGGTTATATGGTTCCCGGCACTTCAAGAAGTATGTATGATTATATATCACGACTGATCCAAGAATTAAACAAATTAAATTTACATCCAAGAATTGCCGTTCATTGCCATAACGATCGCGGTTTAGCTCTTGCTAATGCATTAGATGCTTATCGAGCCGGTGCAAGTATAATTGATGCTGCAGCTTTAGGTTTGGGTGAAAGAGCTGGTATAGTTGATCTTGCTTCGCTACTGGTTGTGTTAACGGTAGATTATAATGAAACTAGATGGAATCTTT
>JACRFD010000044.1 GCA_016218025.1 Ignavibacteriales bacterium | reverse complement strand
TCTGTTTATAACAGTCTGATTTACCATTTGGAAATTAAATTTGTTCCATATTATATTGGTAGTACACAATTGATCTTTTGATATAATATATTACATCTAAACAGCACCCGACTGATTTGATTCTTAACATAACAGTCGGAGATCGTGCAAATATTAAAGCGGCTCACTCACCCCAGATCAATCCATCATTATCAACGATTCAGTACCTCACAAGCAAGCCGCTTTTAAGTTTTCTTGCTAACCTCCCGAAGGTTTACCTGACTAAGCATTGGTAACCTTCGGGAGGATCTGCAATTTGATTATTTCAGCAACAGCATCTTGCGGACTGCCGATGTAATTTCAAATCCTTCTTCTACCGGTTGTGAAATTATCCGGTAGTAATATATTCCCGATGGAAGATTGTGAGCATCGAACTCCACTTCATATTCTCCCTCATCCATCATATCGTTGTTCATTATTGTTTGAATTTCCTGCCCGAGCACGTTATATATTTTCAATGTCACAAACGATTCGAACGGGACTTCAAATGAAATATTCGTTATCGGATTGAAAGGGTTCGGATAATTTTCTGCTTTTATCGAATATTGCGGTATCGTTAATTGTTCGATTTGAGGTATCCATTCAGTTTGCGGTACTGCACCAGGAGTTGCATGCAAGTATGGAACATCTATCAATCTCTTCACACCTGTTAATCGTGTGCCGCCGCCAAACGAGATGGTATCTTTAAAATTCGGTAAGTCGCAGAATGCAGTATCTATTTTCCGTATAGCCTTATAAACATCAGCCGCGATAAGAGGATTACCGCCGACAGAAACATTTAAACACCCCAACACGCTATCAGCTTTAAGTATAATTTGGATAACGGTGAATCCGTTCAGAATAAATGCCGGATCACCCGGGTCGCTGAAGGTAAGTTGTCCTAAGCCGCTTGGGAATTTTCCCGTTACACTTGCAGCAAGATTTAACTTCAACGCAATCAGCTCTGCCAATAATTTGTTGTTATGCTTATCGGGTGGTAAACTTTTTTGTTGCTTATCTATTTGCATTCCATTACCATCAAAAACATCCAGACATCCTGCGGCAACAGTATGCACACTCCCTTTTTTATTCAACGATTTTTGCACATCCTGATATTTATAATGCACCACCGATCTTCCGTTCTTTTCACCTTGCGGCTTACCTGCAAGAAGCGGCGATGAAGAACTGAAATAACTTGAAGAAAAATATTTATTCGGGAATAATTCTTCGCCAACATTATGCAAATTAGGTTTCGGCAAGCCGGGAATATTTTTTATGTAAGAAAATATTTCTTGCTTTGTCACTTTCGGGGTCGTCATCCATTCTACCTTAACCTTCACCTGCTTCCCCTTAGCTCCCCATCCGTTAACAAATAATGTATCACCGGCAAGAAGTGCACGGGTTAATGTATATTCCTTAACGTTGTTAATTGTATCGAGACGGATAGTCATATTGCGATCATCCCAAATTGTTCCGGTGAAATATATGCCGAACTTTATTTTTACACCGGAAGCGTTTGCAGGAGGAATCATTAAAAATTGCGCCTGAACTTTATCGAATTTCCGTTTCACAGCCTGCCATTTATTTTTTTGATCTGTAGCTAATGCCCATTGTTCCTGAACTGCCGTGCGGTAAGTTTGCGCATAAGCTGGAGGAACGTTTACAAACTCAACCTCGGCACTATCTCCTAAAAGATCTAATGATACATAACGTTTATCCGATGTATTTGTGATTCCATCCAACACATATCCAATCGGCAGCCAACCAGTTGAGTCGGCTTCGATTGCAAAATATGTCCCGTTAGGAACGCCATTTACAGAAATCGATTCAGTATTTCCCGATACAATGACAGGACCATCAATTGCCCCTTCCCTGATTTCTAAATACCAATTCTTCGGACTTCTGTCTGAAGATGTTGAGAGATTTCCATCTGCGTCTATTGATTTTGAAACTGTAATTGTATTTAAAGATGAATGGTCGTGAAGAAGTGTAATAGCGGTTGAATTCATTGGTTTAGTTATAACCGGTGTTCCATTTTGATTCACGAATAACCAGTCACCCGAATTTGAACCGGTTGAATCTTTCTCGATCCCGACAAGCGAGGTGGCATTTATTGCACCTGCATAATTTGAAGACTCTACATCTTTATATTGAAATTGAATATCCCCTGTGCATCGGTTAATTACAACTCGAAATGTTGTAAAGCTTGCCTCAGCCCCCGTACTGGCAAATAATCCAATGGAATCCCATTCAACGATATAATAGCAGGGATCCCCGTCGTAACCTTGTTGATGAACAATTTTTCCAAATTGTGTTGTGCCGTCGTGTAAAAGAAAATCATTATGAAGAGGCGCAATAAAGTTTTTGGGTATCCCTTTTACATCATTCATATCTAAAGTCCCGTTATGCTGATTACCATTTGGTATTCTCCATGAATAACTGAAGAAACCGGTATCATTAACATGTTGTATATCGGTCGACTCATTAGTAAGGGCAACCGCTCCATTTACACCAACCCAGGCATATCTAACTGTATCTCCGTTAAAGACTAATGGTCCGCCGATATCAAAAGGTCCTGCGGTTCCATCATCACCGGGCGGATATGAAGGTTGTTGAGGATTGAAAAATTCTGACGGCAATATTTCGGTTCCTGTTGTACTTATGTTTTTCTCTGTATATGTATCATTCGGGATTATTGTGTACCATTGATTTTTCTCTTTACCGCTTTGATATTGATACCACGATGAATTCTTTGTAAGACCTTTTGTATCGCTTGCAGAAATTCTGTACTTGTACAAACTGCCGGCTGGCGCTCCTCCGGGTATTGTACCTTGATAATTCATTCCTGTTGTGTTTGATAGAGAAACATCTGTTTGATCAACACCATCAAGCTGCCAGTTGATAACGGCAGAACCAATTGCCGCCTCTTCGGGAAATTCGAAATCGCAATCTAATAATTCTGTTGTAACAGATTGTGTAGAGGTATTTAATTTGTTTCCTTCATTAGTGGTAGTTCCAATAATTGGTGGGACATTAACAGAGGCTGACATACTGAACATCCAATTATATACTCCAAACTCACGTGCTTTCCATCCTGATAGGTTAGCCGATGTACAGATCGCGTACGGTTCTTCGTAAAATTTCCATACGCGATAATATGAGACTGCATCTGAGGTACTAAATTCTGTACGAGCAAAGGCATTTAATGCTTTTGCAACTCGCATAGCTACAAAAAATGAATCACCTTCATTAACATGTATTCTTCCACAGTAATTTGAAAGAGCGATTGAATTCCAACCATACCTATGGATTGCCGGTAAATTTTTTGCTTGAAAATTTTCGCCCATTAAGTAATCACCCATTGGAGGATTGGATACATACGGTGATGCGACAGTCGATACCCACGATCCTGTTGCCTCATTTTGAAATGGAGCAACACCATACGGATCCAATGAATTCTGAAAATATCCCCAATCACTACAAGCAGTAGGATAATTTATACCGGGACCTGAATTAGGTCCTAAGTTCGCTTTTAAAAAATATATAGTTACCATACTATCAACAGAGCCATTAGCACCATTGCAATACCAAAACAACGTATCAATATAGCCTGTTGAAGGGGCAACAAACCACATTGCCACGACATCTTTTTCATATGCACCAAAACGGGAATTGGGCCAAAATTCTTCCAATGGGTATCCGTATCGCTGGCTATTTTGACATACTAAATCACTCTCTATAGAATTCGTTTGAAAAGAATTAAGAATTTTTTCTTTTACCGAACCTCCCTGTTCAATCGGAATTGCATCATTAGAAGGAGTAACAAGAATCTTATCTTGTGAAAACAACAACTGTGAACAAATCAACAGCAACAAAAATATTAAAACATGTTTCATATACCCTCCTTGGGTGGATTAGTAGATCGTTTGTGTGAGTTATTTTTGAGACATAAACTAATTTTATTTTCTTGCAGTGTAAAGGTGTGTAATCCATGCGGGGATTGCCCGTGTATTAAACTAATCTTCTTATTTTATGAAATCAATGAAATAAATATCCTTTTTCTTGTACCTTATTATTGTAATGGAAAGCGGCATGCATTTATTTCTTCATAATTCACATTCTGCATAGCCGCTATCCAACCGCTCCGAAATTATTTTCTCTCCTTTTTTATCAATTCTCTGAATGAACAGCCAAATGCATGTTTCACCCATCTATAAAATGCCCTATCGTTTTTGAAACCTAATTTCAACCCCATTTCATATCCATACCGATGATCCTCGGAAATCAGTTTTTGCAAGAATTCTCTCTTCATATTATCTGTAAAATGTTTTACTGTAATCCCTTCCTTAGATCGGAATTCTCTTTCTAAATTCCCCGGGTCTACTTTATGAATTTTTGCAATTTCTTTTAAACTTCTTCCTTCTTTCCAGTTTTGTTTTATGTATTCAACCGCTTTTTGCATAATTTCCCCAAAATATCAATGAATAAATCCCCTTTATAATAAGTCGTCTATACGATGGAAACGTTACAAGAAAATGGAAGAAAATTTTTAAGAAAGGATTAAGGAAGGGTGAAGGATGAGTTATGAAGTATGAAATATTCGATGTTCGATGTTCGATGTTCGATATTTGATGTTTGATATGAGTTGTGAGATGTGGAAAATTGATTTGAATTTATGAAATATTGGGATTATTGGAATAATGGAGTAGTGGATTGAAGAATTGTGTTATTGACTTATTGAAAAATTGATAAAATGTCTCAATTAATCAATGAGGCAATATTTCAATGTCTCAATTATCTAATTTTCCAATCGCCTGTGGCAATAAATCCTGCCCATGAATATGGATGAGTAGATTGCTTACGAATCCTTAATTCATTTAAACGTTGTAAAGCCGCTTTTTGGAACAACTCCGGATATGTTTTTGCATTCTGAGAATAAAGAATCTTCATGAAGGTTGTTGTTTCTCTATCAGGGATACGCCACAAAGAACTGACAACCGTTTTTGCACCGGCAAGTTGAAATGCACGCCGAAGTCCATACACACCTTCACCTTGTTCAACTTTCCCAAGACCTGTTTCGCAGGCAGATAAAACAACCAGATCGGTACCCCTCAGATCGAGTGATGATACTTCAAGGGCGGTAAGAATCCCGTCTTCAGCACCGGGAAGATCGGCTCCAACTCCATTGAGATTTGCACCTGCAAGCAGAAGACCGGATTGAAGCAATGGGTTCTCAAGCATGACCTCTTGTTTCTCTTTCGAAACTCCTGATTGATTAGTACAATTGGCATTGATAAAGTATCCATGTGTCGCGAGATGAATAGAACGTTTTCCCGATGCATGTTGTTTAAAATGTTCCTCGCTTGCTCCTAAGCCGTAGTAGATAGAGATAGGTTCATTCTGATTTTGCTTTCTCCACTTCGATCCAACAGCTTCTATTTCCGACCGTGTGCCGGGGAGCGATTGAAACGGATCTTTGTTCAGCATAAAACAATCTGACCTTGCATTTCTTACCATGTTCATTTGCCTTTGTTCTACATTACTTACAAGCATAGGTTGCTGATCGATGATCCGCGCCTCAACCGTTGCATCGAAATCTACATCACCAAGTGCTAGCAATCCTTTCCCGCTTTTTTCCGATTGCTGAAGCCGTAAAAGATCTCGTCCTGATGAAAGATAATGAATAGGATTCTCTTCAATTAAATATTTCCCCGAAGGTTTCATCAATCCGCTAAAGGAGATAAGATTTAATGCACCGTCCGGAGCTACTATAATGGTTGTACCTGCCTTCAGCTTGAGTTTAAGAGGTTGCCAAACTCGTTTGTAAATAGCGATTGCAATTGATTGATATTCTTCCCACTTCGCCGGGGTCACACCAGTAGAAGAAGCAGCAAGCATATGCTCTCGATAGCTATTCACGAGATCATCAATCACCATTGCATCACCTAAATTAACTACGCGTGCAGGTTGCCCAGGTTTAGACAGAATAAGTGCGCTGTACTTCGGATGATCTGACTCGGTTTTCCAATCGAAGAAGGAGTGTTTCACAAACTCGATAAGAACAGTTGAGGGAGGTAAACAAGAGGCAATTTTTCCGGCAGTTATGTTACCTTGATCTAGTGCGTCTTTAAAGCTTCCACTGATACCTACCATCTCCGATTCTAAGCGTTTCACCATTCGGCTCAGAGAGTCCAAAACCGAAACACTCCCCGTCCCGGCATGTAATCGTTCCGATTGAATGTATTGCGATGCCACCCGAACTTTTGCTGCGCGGTACGTTCGCGCAAGTGAATCAATCACGGGCGAGTCGTCTCGGACAAACATCTGATATCGCCGAAATATTTCATCAGAAATTTTCCCCTTTGAGTTTAAAAAAATATCTGCTGCCTCAGCCGTATGTTGTTCTGATGGATTCCGGACTTCTGAATACGACGAAAGATAAAGGTTAGAAGATCGTTCCGACAATAAAGCAGTCCTGAGCGCTTCTTGCTCAGGAACAAATTGAGCAACATCCCTAAACATCTGATGATACAACCAGAACGCCTTGTAGTAAATTGTCAATGCGCTATCGAGTATATTCATTCTTCGGAATAAACTCGCGTGAGATTGGAGAGTAGTTGCTAAAAGTTGATGTTGCCTGCTGAGCTTCGTTTGAATGATGGTAATAGTTGCTCTGTAAAATGAATCAGCTTCTGCATACTTCTTTTCGTCACGGTAAATTTCAGCTAATGTCCGCATGCTATATGTGATATTTAGAGATTCATCAAGACCGTTCTCACGGGCGATGGTGAGAGCTTCTTGCAGGTGTCCTTTACCGGCTTCGATCTTATCTGATTTATACTCCGCCGCTCCCAGATCACCCACCAGCAGCATCTTCATTGATGGATTGACGTTTGTCCGGTGTTTGATGGTTTCCCATGCGCTCTTTAAAATTTCTGTCTCCTCGGCATACCTTTTTTCACCATGATAAACAGCCGCCAGATTGTTCATGAATCCTGCCTGCCCTACAGTATCTTCTCCTGTCAAACTAATTGCTCGCTTAAAATTAATCTCGGCATTGGGATAATCACCCATATAGTAATATGCTATACCGAGATTATTCAGAGTAATTGCAAGAGAGGAATGATTCTGACCAACAATCTTTTCTTTCCTCTCTAACACAGTTTTTACCATCATAACTGCCTTACCAAAATCTCCGCTTTCACGATATAGAGTTCCAAGCGCTTCCTCGGTTCGCAGTATACTCAGATCTGTTGGGAGAAGCAGCTTTCGTTTGATTTCAAGAGATTGCAAAAAGTATTTCTCGGCTTCGTCCGATCTTGGAGATTCACCCAACAAAACTCCAAGATTATGATATGCTTTTGCACACTCAAGGCGGGATGTATTATTCGATTTTGTGTAGACCTCAATTGATCTACGGTAATATATTTCAGCGCTGTCAGTGTGCTTGTTCTGAAAATAAACACCAATGGCTCGTAAAATTAATACTACCGATGAATCATATTCCCCGAATGTAAGTTGCGCGCTATCAAGCGCCTGATGAAATAGAATTTTAGCTGAATCGAAATTCCCTTGTTTATTATATAAGTTGGCTTTGTCGAGGAATTCCTTCCAAGTCTGAGATTTAATTTGAGAAGGAAGAATCAATAAAATAATTAAAAATATATATGTGATCTGAGTTTTGTTTTTCATTACCACATGCGATAAAATATATTGGGATTGCCCTCTAAAATGGTTATTTAAAATATATCACAGATTTACTCAAAAATCAAATACAATTTTTCGGCACTTTTTAATTATTCTAATTTTTTGACTCTCTCCGCAGAAATCTGTAATTTCAACAGTAACTCGTATGTGGAAAAATGATAAAAACGTATTAACCGATTCCGCCATCGTGGATGGCTTTCTTGAAGGAAATCAAGAATGCTTTTTATTTATTCGAAGCTGGATAGATGAAATAATCCAACGCTGCCTCTGGATCGAACAGATTGATCCGAACGACCTCCGTTCAGATACCGAATATAAACTATTGATTAATTTTCGGACAAATCAATTCCACAATAAATCTGCACTCAAAGCTTACGTCCAAAAAATAACCCGCAACACTTTAATCGACGCCGTGAGACGCAGAAGAAATCAACCATTAAGACTTCAAATCGATCCGGTTAGCCCTGACGACCCCATCGATACTGTTATTAAAAAAGAAGAAATATCTATTTTCGAAAGGATTTTCGATTTGATAGATTCAAAATGCAGGGATTTATGGAAAATGATTTTTTATGACAGATTATCTTATAAAAAGATTGCTGAGATTCATCAGGTCAAGGATTCAACAATTAAAATACGTGTTTATAGATGCAAAGAAGAAGCAATAAAAATTTTTAAACGGATAAGTTGAAACTATTCCGACTTTAAAACGACTTAATAATTAGAACGTATGGAAAAACAGGAAATAAAAAAATTGATCCCTTTTTATGTGGCAGGGACATTATCTAAAGAGGAACACGAAATAGTGAAAAATGCTATCTCAATTTCAGATGAATTAAAAGAAAATTATTTATTCTGGAAGAAGATAAAGTATACATTAGATAACCGAGCGATAAGTCTTGATGAGAACCATTTGAGTTCCGATCAGATTATTGGACACGTCGAGAACGCATATTCGAAAAATCTTAAAGAGCTGCAAAATATTGAATCTCACATTAGCGGATGCAGTTCATGCAAAGAAGATATTAAAATTATCCGGGCTACATATCTGGATATCGAATCAAATCAAAACTTGATAGATGAAAATCCTCACGAGCATCATGACATTCAAATTAGAGAGCATCATATTCATCACCGTTATTTCGATATTTTTGCCGCAGCAGCAGTGATACTATTTTTAATAATGACAGCAACTCTTGATTTCGAAATAGATAGAAAAAGTGATACATCCGAAAATCGCTACGTGAATTTAATTCTAAAATATCAGTATCAAACGAGGAGTGAAAGCACTGCTTTCTATCCGACTGTTATCAACGATTCATTAGCGAGCGGATTATCTGTCTTGTTGTACCTTCCGCATACAGAGATCGATTCAATTTTATACAATATTACGTTAACAACTCCTTCAAGCAAGGTCATTCCGATTGCATCGGGGATAAAATGCAAAATGTCAGATGTGAATTCTGACACTTTGCGATTCATTATCGATAGAAAATTTTATGCTGATTCAGCAGGCGAATATATTATTACTGCCAAAGAAATTTTGCCAAAAGCATTATCCAATTTAAATCCTGAATCTTATAATTGCATATTCAAGATTAGAAAAAGTCTTGAATAAAAAATTTAATCGTTAGTCTTCTCATCTACCTGCCGCTTGACCGACCGGCAATGTCTTGCGTGGTATCTTTTCATCCCTCATTGCCGCATTATAAGCAAATGCCGCCATGATGACTGCCGCCTGTTTCATATCTTCAGGTGGACAACGGTCGTAAAGATCCATTGTTGCATGGTGTACACGTGAACCGTAATCGAGTTCATCCTGAATGAACTGGAATCCAGGCAATCCATATCCATCAAACGCCTGATGATCTGTCCCACCGGTGTTAGCAACCGTGATAGTTGATGCACCCAAATCATTAAACGGTTTCAGCCATGATCTGAATATTGTTCTGCATGCTTCATTGCCCTGCAAATAAATACCGCGAAATTTTCCGGCACCGTTATCATCGTTGAAATAGACCGAAAATTTTTCTCCCTCCGGCTTATAAATTATCTTTCCATCCGAATTAGATGAACCACCTTCACGTTCGGCAAAATGTTTGTTGATATAACCTCTTGATCCAAGAAAACCATGTTCTTCTGCATCCCAAAGCCCGATACGAATAGTTCGCCGTGGTTTTAGGTTGAGAGTTTTTATTATGCGCATTGCTTCCATCGCAACCGAAGAACCAGTAGCATTATCAGCAGCGCCGGTACCGCCATGCCATGAATCGAAGTGACCGCCGATCATTACGATTTCATCTTTTAAATCAGTTCCAGGAATTTCCGCGATAATATTGTAGCCGGAATCTGCCTTGTTGAACTCAGCTTCTATCTCTAATTCTAATTTGGGTTTCTCATCTTTTTGAATCATGCGAACAAGACGGTTATAATGTTCAGTTCCGACAGAAATTTGTGGAATTAATTTTGGAGCTTTAATGTCGTACACTTTTGCTCCGCTTGACCAGCCGGAATCGGGATGCTGAGGATATGAAGCCGCACCGACAAATACATTTCCGCCATCGCCCTGACTGATTGTAAGGATTGCCTTTGCACCTTCATCAAAACATAGCTGCATTTTTTTGAAAGAAATCATTTGGCGTTGTTTCACCTCAGGAGTCATTTCAAATCTTCTACCTCCGCGACGCTGTCCGTCTGAATTTGCAAGCTTTAACAAGCTTGAATCTGCATCACGCTCGGCATACGGATCAAAAGGTGGCGATAATTCACGTTGATCGCTCAACATAACAAACTTACCTTTTAATTTCCCTTTGAACGTATTTATTGCACTATCGGTTTTAGCATCAAACAAAACTAAATCTGCGGCAACTTCGCTCAGAGCAGGCGACCATGCTTTTGGATATGAAATAAGTGGAAAATTTTGTCTACCAAAAATAGTGGCGGAATAATTTTTCAAAGTCCATCCCTTACCCCATGGTCCCCATGCTTCGAGGTGAGCGTTTTCTAATCCAATGGAGGTCAATTGATTTTTTGTCCACTTTGCTGCCTCCATGTAAGCCGGTGAACCTGTAAGTCGTGGACCGTAAACATCGGTTAGATAACTCAAATATTCCATCACCTTAGAACGATTCATTCCTTCGTCCCTGATCTGAGCAACAGCGGCTGAATCGAATTTCTCCTGCACAAATTGCGCAGGCAGCAGATTGAAAAGAAGAACTATTAAAACTAAGATGTAACAAAAATATTTCATGCGGACCTCACTTTATTTAGTGAATTATTTTAATAAAGAATTTCATATACCTTCTTGTGCAATCACATAGCTAAAAATTGCAATTGCAACAGCGCCAAGTTCCAACTCGCGTGGATGAACTTTATCGAAAGTGTCGTTATCGGAATGATGATAATCGAAATAACGCTGTCCATCCACTCTCAAACCGATTGTAACCACGCCAAGTTTTGCCAACTCAGAAATATCGGCACCCCCACCACCGCGTGTTATGCGTCCGGCATCTATCGGATCAAGCAGATACGACCATTTAGAAAATTTAGGAAACGTAATCGAATCAGCACCAACACCGAAACCGCGCGGGGTGAATCCGCCTGCATCTGTCTCGATAGCACAAATATGTTTCTCACCCGGACGATCTTTTTTAGCGTAGGCGATTCCACCGTTCAATCCGAATTCTTCATTCATGAATAATACTGCACGGATTGTCCGCTTCGGTTTTAGCCCTAGATCTTTTATAAGCCGTAATGCTTCAATTACATGGACAGTCCCTGCACCATCATCATGAGCGCCGTGGCCTTTATCCCAGCTATCAAGATGACACCCGATAACAATTACTTCTTCAGGTTTTTCACTTCCCTTTATTTCACCAATCACATTTGCCGATTCAACATCCGGTAAAGTTTGACAAGAGAGTTGAATTTTTACTTTCAGATTTTTGTCAATAGACAATAAACTATCCAGCATATTCGCACCCACAGTGCTTATTGCTGCAGCGGGTACTTTTGGAATTGTATCCACATAGTGCATTGAGCCTGTATGCGGTACATTATCTAATTGCATTGTCATAGAACGAACAAGCGCTGCCACACCGCCAACTTTTGCCGCTTCAACCGCACCGCTTCCACGCTGATTTACCGCACCACCATATGCCTCGCCGGAATTTATTTTACTTTTATCCATTGCACGATTGAAAAAGATAATCTTTCCACGTGCTTCATCTTTCAAAGATTGTAATTCATCAAATGATTTCACTTCGAGTACTTCTGCTTCGATTCCATTCTCAGTTGTTCCGATGCTTCCGCCAAGTGCGCAAATATTTATCGGAATCAGTTTTCCAGAGGAATTAATAATCGACCCCTTTTCTACATCGCCTCTGACCCAATGCGGCACTGTGCAAACCTCGGTATGCACATTTTGAAATCCTAATTTTAACATCAATTCCTTTCCCCAATTTACAGCTTTCTCAGCAGCAGGTGAACCAACCAAACGCGAACCTACATTCAAACATAAATCCTGAAGCATTGAATATGCTTTGCAAGATTGTAATCCTTCCGATATGATTTTCCTTGCATCATCTTCGTACGGCTTTGTTGATGATTGTGGAGAGGTTTGAGAAAAGGTTAAAAAAGAAAAGAATAAAATTGAACAAAGTAAAACCGGAAATATGTAATATTTCATTAAAGTTAAACCGAATATAGTATATGTTCGAGATCGGCTCACACTTTATGAAAGAGAACAGATCTGCGGGTTATTTGTATTTAAAATATAACAATATAAATAAAAAGTACAAACTTGTCCGATTTACCGGACAAATTTGTACTTCAATATTCAGTCCCACTTTTTCTAAAGATTACATCTCTTCAACTTTTAGATTCAACCTCTTTTTAAAATTCCTAACGTTATGGCGGATTTCTTCTTTTAAATCGGCTAACTTTTCGCGTAAGTGAATCATATTATTCTTATTCAAGTGTAAATTAAAACATGCCGATTGATTACAACCCGGAGAGTTGAAAATTATCGAATTATCAGACCACTCATCATCGGAGTCATCATCCTCTTCTTCGATCTTCATTTTTAATTGAGCAGCTTTTCCGTTGCGGATAATTTCGAATGAGATTTCTTTCCCTCCCATATCTGTAACTTCTTCATTAAGTTCATCCATATCATCTATAGTTCGGTCGTTTGCTTTTATAACCACGTCCCCTGCTTTGAAACCTGCTTTCTCTGCATCGCTTCCTTTTTCAACCTCGGAGATCAATACACCTCTTCCGCCAGGCGCACCGAAATATTCACCCAATTGCTTTGTTAAAGATTGCAATTGGAGTCCTTGCATTTCCTTGTTTGAAAATATTCTAATGTTTAAATCTTTTGATAGTTTTGGCACTTTGGGATGAGCACTAAACCACTCAGCCCCATCATCATTTAAATTAAACGAGTAAGCTTGCGGTGTTTTCATTTTTCCAACAATCACCGGAACTGTTTTCTTCTCACCTTTTCTGTATAATTCTATTTTCATTTCAGTCTTAGGTTTTGTTTTCCTTACAGCAGCAGTTAATTCCTCACCATCATCTACTGCTTCATCCCCGAACTTTACAATCACGTCACCATTTTCCAAACCGGCTTCTTCCGCTGGACTATCCTCTACAACGTTTTGAACATAAGCTCCTCGATCCACAGGAAGGTCTTTTTTTTCTTTCATTTTTTTTGTTACATCCTGGATTTCAACTCCAAGGTAACCTTGCTTCCCTTTATTCTCGATTTTAATTACTTTCTTCTTGATTTGAGCGCCGGCACCTTCTGAAACCGCGCCAATTGCCAAAACAAGCATCAGCAATAAAACAAGTTTCGTTTTCATAACATCAATCCTTCTGATTGTTTATCAATTCGATTTTAACATTAGACAATTATTTAAACGGAAGGTTGACATTAAAGATTCGATTTAAATCAAAATAGTTTGTGCATGTTCCCGGATTTGGACTGATTAATGATAAATTCATGAACTATCCGTAATCCCTCTTTCCAACTGGGCCAGACTAACTGGTCGATCGCAGCATCATATTCGAACCAAACATAATCATCATGCTCATCGGAAAGGGTTATTGCTGCAGATTGATCAACTTCAGCAGCAAAAAATGGACAAAGATTAACCGAATCCCACTCTGCATTGTAGAACGATAAAACATATGGAACAACCCAGAAGGACTTTGCCAATAATCCTGTTTCTTCTTTTAGCTCACGGAGCGCAGCATCGGCAGCTTTTTCATTTTTCTCTATCGAACCGGTAACAAATTGCCACAGATCTGGATATACCTTTTCCTCTTTTGTTCTGTGAAGCAAAAGAAAATACGCTTTGTTGTTTTCAATTTTAAAAACACAAAGCTCAACAATTGAACTGCTAATGATTGACATAAATTAAGGATAAAGGATGAAGGATGAATTATGAGTTGTCAGGTTGATTATAATTTAGTATTTAGGATTTAGGATTTAGGATTTAGGATTTGGAATTGGGGATTTTGGATTTGATGAGTTCAATTTCTTTTTTTGTCAAATACCGCCATTCCCCGGTTTTTAATCGGGGAAGCGTTAGCTTTCCAATTGCGGTCCGGCTTAACGATATTATTTCATATCCTAAAGCTTCCAGCATCCGCCTGACTTGTCGATTTTTTCCTTCAATTATAGTCAACTCGATTTCATATTTATTTATGACTTTCACTTTTGAAGGTAAAAACATTTCCTCACCAATCATGATGCCATTTTCCAAAGCATTAATATCATTCTCTGATATTGGCTTATCCACCTTCACATAATATGTTTTAGGAATCTTCGATATAGGATTTGTAAGTCGTTCACCAAGTCCATTGTCATTTGTTAATAAAATTAATCCCGTCGTATCTTTATCAAGCCTGCCTACCGGAAAAATCCAAGAATCTATTTTACCTATAATATCATAGACCGTTTTCCTTTTTTTTTCATCTGACCGGGTGGTAATAACATCTAACGGCTTGTTCATTATGATGTAAATGAATGATTTTTTTTGAAGATTCCTTCCATCGACAGATATTTTGTCGATACTGATTTCACAACGATACGCTGGATTATTTATAATGACATCATTGACAGAGACTTTCCCTTGTAAAATCATTTCTTCAGCTTGTGATCGAGATGAGTAACCGAGTTTTGATAAAACCCTTGCCAAGCTGACTTTGTTGGTTTTGCTTTTTGACTTCATCCGGCAGTTATGTTTAGTGCCACTAGACTACATCGGCGTACATTTTTTCGATAAGGTCTCTGAATTTTGCTTCAACCACACGCCTTTTAACTTTCATTGTAGGGGTGAGTTCATCGTTTTCGATAGTAAGTGGTTCACTTAAAATTGTAAATTTTCTAACCTTCTCGTAGTTTGCAAGATCTTTTTGGAACTTTGCTATTTCACCTTCAAACATTTTATAAATATCGGGGTGGTTCGCTAAATCTTCATTTGAAGTTAATTTTAGATGATGCTTCTTAGCATAATCCCTGAGCATATCAAAACTTGGAACTACAAGTGCAGTTAAATACATTCTTCCGTCGCCTATTAAAACAACTTGTTCAACGTAAGAACTTTGCAAAAACAATCCTTCAATATGCTGGGGTGCAATATTTTTTCCACCTGAGCTTACGAATAAATGTTTCTTACGATCTGTTATTTTAAGATATCCATCTGAATCTAAATGACCAATATCACCCGTATGCAGCCATCCTTCATCATCGATCGCCTCACGTGTTGCTTCAGGATTTTTCCAATATCCTACCATTACATTGGGTCCCTTTGCAAGGATTTCACCGTCATCAGCAATTTTCACCTGAACACCTGGCAGCGGCGGACCAACCGTCCCAAATTTATAATTCTCCAATAAATTTACCGATATCACCGGTGATGATTCAGTCATACCATAACCTTCTATTACGGTTATTCCGATAGCATCGAAGAATTCTCCAAGCTCCGGTGCAAGCGCCGCACCCCCCGAAGCGAAAAATTTTATCCTGCCGCCGGTACGCTCTCTGATTTTTTTAAAGACTAGTTTGTCTGCAATTCTATGCTGGAGCGATAATGACCCGACTGAAACATTATTTTTCTTGGCATACCTGTATGTTTTTCCAATATTAATAGCCCAATTGAAAATTTTTTGTTTCAATTTCGATTCTTCACTCATTTGTTTCATTATCCGATTATACAATCTCTCGAACAATCGTGGTACTGTGGTCACCACCGTTGGTTTAACTTCGAGTAAGTTATCACGCAAAGTATCTATACTTTCGGCATAGGCAATTGTTGAACCACACGACATTGCGGTATAATAGCCAGCTAATCGTTCATATGAATGAGAAAGTGGTAAGAACGATAGAATTATATCTTCACTCCCAAAATGAATTACAGATGCTGCAGCTTTCATATTGCTTACAAGATTATGATGTGTCAGCATCACCCCCTTGGGATTTCCTGTGGTGCCGGAGGTATAGATTAAAGTCATTAGATCTTCTGGTTTAATCTTATTTTCTTCCTGTTTTACATAACCGGGATATAAATTTCCAAACTCCTTCCCCATCTCCATCACAAGTGAATAATTCATCACCCTTTTTTCCTGTGTGATAACTTTGTCTGAAAGAACTACAGCACGCTTCAGAGTAGGAACATCGTTAAAAATCTTTATTATTTTATTCAATTGAAGCTGGTTAGAAGCAATTGCGACTTTTACTTCCGCGTCATTAAGTATAAATTCAACTTGTTTTGGCGTTAATGTGGGATAAATGGAGATATTTACAGCACCAAGCTTCATTATCGCCATATCGGCAATAACCCATTCTGGCCTGTTTTCAGAAATAATTGCAACATGGTCACCTCTTTTAATTCCAATCGCAGCCAATCCGAGCGCAAAAATTTCCACAGCCTCCGATACATCTTTGAAAGAAATATTAACATATTTCCCCTCAATTTTGTGCATCAACATCGGCCGTATATCGTTCCGAAATTTTTCTGTGATCTTATTGAACATTTCGATCACTGTTGAATATTCTGTTATGGATGCCATATTTATCCTTTATCGTTGTAGGAAATGTGTTTATATGATAACTGATTACTCGGAGAAATGCAAACCATTGATAGAGCCTGAGTTATGCCTACTGGCGGCGTGGACAAATCATCTTTTTGAAATTGGTGTCAAGTTAAAAATTCGATTTCAAATAAAATATTTTTTTTGTGTAAAATTTAATAATTTTTTCCTTGACTTATTTCTGATAACTCCATATATTTTGAACCAATGTCGTTGTCCTTTTTACGACAGAGATATTTAATGAATATCTGCTAAAATTTAACATGGGAGGCATATCGAACTAATTTATGAATTTAGCCAATGCGTTTTAAAATTTAAATCAGAATGAGACGCAAAAATAATTGACATGAAGTTGGAGAATTTAGAATGGCAGAATTAGAGACAACATTATTTGAAAAACCGGGAGATCCAAATTTAGAATCTGAAAAAATTTATAAAAAAAGTAATCAGAAAAACGGTTTAAAGTTTCGAAGATATTTTACACAGCAGGGAGTTCATCCTTTTGACGTGATAGACTGGGAGTTGCGTACAGCCTCGATAACCAGCGAAAAAGGTGAAATAATTTTTGAACAAAAAAACGTAGAGTTCCCCAAATGCTGGTCGATGACAGCTACAAATGTTGTTGTATCAAAATATTTTCATGGTAAAATCGGCACGCCGCAGCGAGAAACGAGTGTTAAGCAGTTAGTTGAACGGGTTGCTCGAACCATAACTCTTTGGGGAAAAGATTCAGGTTATTTTGCAGAGGAAGAAGATTCCGATATTTTTTATAACGAACTCTGCTTTTTATTGGTGAACCAATATATGGCGTTCAATAGCCCTGTCTGGTTTAACGTCGGAATTGAAGAAAAACCTCAATGTTCAGCCTGTTTTATCAATTCTGTTGAAGATACAATGGATTCAATACTGGACCTGGCAAAAACCGAAGGGAAATTATTTAAATGGGGTTCGGGCACAGGTTCAAACTTATCTACACTCCGATCCTCAAAGGAAACATTATCAGGTGGTGGCACTGCATCCGGTCCGGTATCGTTTATGAAAGGATATGATGCTTTTGCAGGTGTAATTAAATCTGGTGGAAAAACCCGGCGAGCAGCAAAAATGGTAATATTAAATGCCGATCATCCTGATATAAAAGATTTCATCAACTGCAAAGCAGATGAAGAGAAGAAAGCATGGTCGTTGATCGATGCAGGTTATGACGGTGGATTCAATGTACCCGGTGGAGCATACGATTCTGTTTTTTATCAAAATGCAAATCATTCAGTCCGCACCACAGATGATTTCATGCGAGCCGTTATCGAAGACCGTGAATGGTCAACAAAAGCGGTTCATGGTGGAGAAATTTTAGAAAGCTTACGCGCACGGGATATCATGAAACAGATGTCGGATGCTGCATGGATTTGCGGAGATCCGGGAATGCAATTTCACACCACAATCAATAAATGGCACACATGTCCACAGACAGCTCCAATCACAGCATCGAATCCATGCAGTGAATATATGTTCCTCGACGATTCAGCATGCAACCTGGCATCGCTCAACCTCATGAAGTTCAGAAACGAGGATGGCGAATTTAACATCGAATCTTTCTGCCATGCAGTAAATGTCACCATCACCGCACAAGAGATAGAAGTGGATAATGCAAGTTATCCGACTCAAAAAATAGAACAGAACAGTCATAATTTTCGCCCTTTGGGATTGGGATATGCAAATCTTGGTGCACTTTTAATGGCACGCGGACTTGCATACGACAGCGATGAAGGCAGAGCTTATGCTGCAACTATCACAGCATTAATGACCGGGCAGGCATATAAACAATCTGCCATGATTGCTAAAGAGATAAGTACATTTAAGGGATACCGAAAAAATCGAGAATCGATGCTCAGGGTGATGAAGATGCACGGACTTGCTGCCGATCAGATTCAGGATAGATTGGTACCGAGCAACATGCTTACAGCAGCCCGGAAAGTTTGGGATGATGTTGTAGTTCTCGGACGAGAATATGGTTTCAGAAATTCTCAATCAACCGTTTTAGCCCCAACTGGAACGATCGGATTTATGATGGATTGTGATACCACTGGCGTTGAACCTGACATCGCCTTAGTGAAATACAAAAAATTAGTCGGTGGCGGGATGCTAAAAATTGTCAACCAAACCGTTCCGTTAGCATTAAAAAAATTAGGATATATTGATGAGCAGATTGAACATATCTCGGCATTTATAGATAAGAACGACACGATTGAGGACTCTCCACATATGCGTGAAGAACACCTTCCCGTCTTCGACTGTGCATTTAAACCGGCTAAAGGCACTCGCTCCATAAATTACATGGGTCATATTAAAATGATGGCAGCAGTTCAGCCGTTCATTTCAGGTGCAATTTCGAAAACAGTCAATATGCCGAACGATGTAACTCCGGAAGATATTTCGAATGCTTACATCGAAGCATGGCACATGGGTTTAAAAGCAATTGCGATTTACAGAGACGGATGCAAAAGAACCCAGCCGTTGAATACCAGTCTTGATAAATCGGCTGAAACAATTAAACGTAAACCGGTTCGCCGCCGATTACCGGATGAGAGACAAGCTCTTACACACAAATTTTCGATAGCCGGACATGAAGGATATATCACCGTTGGTTTATATGAAGATGGAACACCTGGTGAAATTTTTATCACCATGTCGAAAGAGGGCTCTACTATTTCAGGCTTAATGGATGCATTCGCAACTTCTGTTTCTATGGCTTTACAGTACGGCGTTCCGCATAGAGTTCTAATTGAAAAGTTTTCTCACATGCGGTTTGAACCGAGCGGATTTACAGGTAATAAAGAAATTCCTATCGCAAAATCTATTCTCGATTATATATTCAGATGGGTTGATAAAAAATTTCTTCTCCCCGATGATCAGGTTAGAGCCTTCGAATCAAATGAAGTAAAGAACTCTGAAAATTTAGGCGAAATTAAAATTATCACTGCACCCACAAGAGAACAGACTGAAAAGGAAGTATTTCAGCAGCAGGCAGACGCCCCGCCTTGCCACCAATGCGGAAGCATAATGGTCCGGAGCGGATCATGCTATAAATGCAGAAATTGCGGAGAAACTTCGGGCTGTTCGTAAAATACTAATATCTTACTTCACAGGGTGTGCTGATATTTTCGGCATACCTTTTTTTATGCATTTTTCCACAAGAATTTGTATATTAGCAGTATCATCAATACAATAAAATATTAAGCAGCCATGAAATATATCTTCAAATCAATTTTTATTTTATTTACTATACTTACTTTTGCAAACGGGCAGCACAACCTCCCAAAAAACTTTCCGTCCAAAACAATAAAAGGTAAAGATCATCAGATAATTTACAACTATTTTACCGGACAAGATATTCCACCAACAGATATGAAGGAAGATATTCCACCCGTAATCATAAAAAATCTTCCAAAGGAGTTCCAAAAAGGTTGCAAAGAAATGATTAGCGGTTGGGGTTCGATTGCAAAAGGAAAAGATTCTATCGTAATCAGGGCATTGACCATTAAAAATGTTCCGGAAATATCCCAGAACATTTTCTTCGGGTTAACCTGCTTTTCAACGGCTCCCGGTTTTGGAGATAAATTTTACGATGAAAGATTGATGGTAATTTCAATTAGAAAAGATTCATCTACTTTATCCATTCTCCATCCCGGTAAACCATGCTCGGAGTGCAATGACCTGACGAAACTCGCTTTAGAAGATGACACATTAATGATTGCAGGAATTCCAACCGTTACATTTTATATTGAATCGACTACGAATAATCCTTGCTGCGAGAATCTCATTTCTATCGACGAGATAAGCAAAAAATATTATACAGTTTCTTCCGCCGGAGTAAACGAAGTTCTATCTATCATTCTGAACAGAAATGAAATTCATCACAACAAAATTTTAGGTGATTCAACAAGAGTGTACGATGCACAAATCGATTACGATAAAGATAATTATGGATACATAAATAGAATTAATATCCATCATAAATTGACAATAAACGATAGCTACACTGAGCAAGGAATAAAAAGTTATTTATGGAATAAAAAAGCACGCCGGTTTGAAGAAGGAGCTAGATAAAATTTAATTCAATAAACAACAGATTGTATAATAATTTTGTAAGGAGTGAAGACATATGAAACAGATTTTTGCAATCGGCATTCTATTGATGGTAGCCGGGTTAGTTTTCTCCAGCAACACTATTGCCCAGCAAGAAACAACAAAAAGTGATGGCATTCAAATTATTGATGCCAAATTGGGCAAAGATGTCAAAGACAGAGAGCTTTTAGATGAAGCAGCAACTTTCGATTTGAAATCAAAAGTATTTCTTTGGCTTAAGGTTACCGGCGCAACCGACCAGGCATTAACTGTAATTTGGAAACATGGCGATATGGTGCATGCTACCGAATTATCTATCGGCGGCTCACCATGGAGAACTTGGGCTTCTAAAACAGCTTACACTGCTGGTGATTGGCTTGTTACAGTTACAGATCAATCCGGAAAAGTTTTAAAAGAATTGAATTTTAAAGTTCAATAGATCATCACTCCCATTCAATTGTTGAGGGTGGTTTTGAGCTTATGTCATAAACCACCCTGTTAATTCCTCGTACTTCGTTCACAATCCTGTTCGAGATTCCGGCAAGAATTTCATGCGGAATAACTGCCCAATCTGCCGTCATACCATCTATGCTTGTAACAGCACGTAATGCGATTACATTTTCATAAGTCCTCTGATCACCCATTACGCCAACACTCTGAACGGGTAACAATACCGCAAATGCCTGCCATATATTTTTATACAAGCCGTTTTTTCTAATCTCGTCAATAAATATATCCTCTGCTTCGCGTAATAAATTTAATTTATCTTCGGTTAATTCACCGATAATTCTCACTGCAAGCCCGGGACCCGGAAAAGGATGCCGTTCAATAAACTCTTCGGGTATTCCAAGCATCTTTCCGGTCTCACGAACTTCATCTTTAAATAATTCTCTGAACGGTTCAATCAATTTTAAATTCATCTTCTCAGGTAATCCACCGACATTGTGATGAGTTTTGATTATGTGAGATGGTCCTTTGAATGATACCGATTCAATTACATCAGGATATAATGTCCCCTGAGCAAGGAAACCTACCTTTCCAATTTTTTTCGCTTCTTTTTCAAAAACTTCTATAAAGGTTTCGCCAATAATTTTCCGTTTTCTTTCAGGATCAGATATACCATATAATTTCTTGAGAAATAAATCGGAAGCATTAACATAATCTAGATTAAGATGAAATTTATTCCGGTACAATTCAACAACTTTTTCACTTTCGTTTTTCCGCATCAATCCGTTATTCACATGAATGCAAAACAACTGATCGCCAATTGCTTTATGAAGAAGCACTGCCAGAACGGAGGAATCTACTCCACCGCTCAGGGCGCAGATTACATTTTGATCTCCTACTATCTCCTTGATTTCATTAATTTTATGATCGATAAAATATCCTGCATTCCATCCTCCGCCGCATCCGCATATCTTGTATAGAAAATTTGATATAATTTTCGTTCCTTCAGTTGTATGAACAACTTCAGGATGGAATTGGACCCCGTATATTTTTTTCTGGACATTTCTGATTGAACAAATTGGTGCATTCTCTGAGCGGGCGATAATTTCGAATGAATCTGGAATTTTTGTAAGTGCATCTCCATGACTCATCCAGACTTTAGTTTTTCCATTTTCTATTCCATTAAATAAATCTGATGAATCATTCACAATTAATTCAGCAGCACCATATTCCTTTCGCAACTGGGTATCAACTTTTCCTCCAAGATGATGAGCTATGATCTGCAAACCGTAACATATCCCTAAAACCGGAATGTTTAATTCAAAGATTTGCCGATCCGGTTGAGGCGAATCTTTTTCATACACGCTCGAAGGACCACCCGATAAAATTATTCCCTTCGGATTGATAGCTTTAATCTTTTCAATGGAAATGTCAAATGGAACTAACTCAGAATAAACACCAAGTTCACGAACACGTCTCGCTATAAGTTGCGTGTATTGGGAGCCAAAATCGAGGATCAGTATTTTTTCCATGATGCAATCTTTAATCATATTAATTTTGCCTGAACACTTTTTATTTTATCGTCCATAGATTGTTCCCTATCTATGCGGGTACCTGCATGAATTGTTGTAAATATGCGAGGTGCACCCATTTGGTGAAGTCGTTCATGGCACAACTTAATCGCCTTGAATACTTCATCCCATTCACCTTCAATGTTTGTGCCGTTGGCATGTAATTGTTTTTTGCAATTCGTTGCGGCTATGATTTTTTCGCATTCAGCAACATATTTTGATAAAGAGATTCCAACCCCGATCGGAATAATTGTTAAATCGACTATTACTTTCATAATGCTATTTCGTTTTGTGAAAATATTATAAATTCTTATTATTCAGCAAAATATATTTTTTTCCCGTGATCATAAAATAGGTCATCCAATATATGATTCCGACAAATTTCGTTCCGTCTTCTGCGATTATATAGTAATCACTTATGAGTATAGATTCTCTTAACTCATCGAAAAATATCGATAACGCAAAAAATCCCAACGCCATTATAAAAAAAATGAAATCGCTTTCGAGAAGTATCTCCCTGAATTTTATTAAGAATGCAATCCCCATTAATGCATAGATTGCATAGGCCACATCTGAATCAATATGTAAATAGCGGGGATAAATAATTTCATGAAACATAAAAAAATCATCGAGCAATAAAAGAGTTCCGAATAAAGCCCCCGACATAAAAAAATAAAACAGTTCTTTCTTGCCAGAAGCATTCAACAAATATGCAGCGTAGAAACAAACGGCAATCGCGAATGACCAGACCATCATTCCGATATTTGAAATAAAACCGACATACAGCGGTGCATGTGTCTGGTAAAAAATATCCTGAAAAAAAACAACTATCGGTTGTCCGGTTTTATGTGATACCAATAAAACAAAACCGGTTAAAATTAAAAAGGGCAGAATTAGAATCAAAAACAAAAAATAATATTTTCTAAATTGTTTCAAAGTCTGTTTTATCATATTCATTCCTGATTTATAATGATTATTTTGATGAATATACGAATTTCTTTTTAAGAATAATATTGTTTCCTGGAGCCTCAAGCTCTAAAATGGTGATGCATATCGATCCAGATCATAATGAGTGCATGATTCGATGTATTCTTTTTTGGCTTTCTGGTAATATAAGGTATAACCAAGATTTTTTAAATCTTTGCTTTCCTGCTCCGATAATGCATATACAAAATAAATATCTTTAGGGTATAACTGGGATGTATTTTTATCCGGATAAATTCTCGTTATATCAATTTGATCCGATGAATCTCTATCGGGCAAAAGCTTTGAAGCATTTTGAGTCTGTTTTACAAATCGATTCTCGAATGAAAATACCGGACCAACTCCAAGCATGATGATTGATGAATCTTTGAACGGATAAGTTAATATCGCCTCCCTCCATTCTAATATTTTTGACCGTTCGTTGTAATCTTTTATTACATACCCGGAAGTAAATGACAAATGCGGCTTTTGGTTTTGAAAATTATGTTCGATTATATCAATGTTTATCAACGAATAGCTCCAGAGGCAAATTGATATTGTTATAACATATTTACGCGGAAAAACAATTCCTATTAATAGTAGAAGAAATGGAATAGCCGGAATAAGATATTCTCTTTCATCAGGAAGAATAAAAAATACAATCAACATCAGAACAATACCCGATAATAACGAATAAAATACTTTCTCCTTCAAACGGAACAATTCTATAATTCTTATACGATATCTGAATCCTGAATACAAAATTACTATGAAAGCTAACAAGCCAATTGAATAAATGGACCGGTAAACGAAAAAAGATGTTTGTTTCAGAAAGCTGTAATGCCTGATATCTGCAATATATATTTTTAAATCTTTAATCGCTTCAGATCTAAGAATAACCGGCAAGTAACAAATTGCAGCAACAATGAGCGAAATAGCTGCAATTGTAAATATATTCTTTACCCTATTTTCGGAATCTAATAAAAAGAAAAATGGTACTACAAAAATAATATTGGTTAATCGTGCAGCAGATGCTAAACCGATTAATATTGCCGCAGTGTATCTTTTATTTTTAAGAAATAACAAGTATGAAATGAGAATCAACGACATGCCCCAGACATAATCGAGTGTCGTAACAGAATTTTTCCAAAGTATAGGAGTAAAAGCGAAAGTCCATAATAAAATATCACGCGATTCTTTTTGGCATACAACAAGAAGCCGATCAAAGGTATAAACTGCAACCATAAACACGATTACTGTTACAAGATTTGCAAGTATCGATCCGCCATAGATTATAAATGGCGTTATCAGCAATTCATATAATGGAAAGCCCGGAAAACGTGAAATTGAGTAAACACCCGTCTCCCAAATTTTGAATGAATTGAATGCAACCCTCCATGCATCTCCATCAGAACCATATCCTAAAAACAAAAAAGGTATTCTGCTTACAAGTATTAACCCCGCAAGGATAGCCAAATTCTTAGATAATAAATTGGCACCAATATCATGATCGGCTGACTTCATCTCGATATAAATAGTTGTTCATAATTTATCCATTAGAAAATCGGAACAATTTACAATAATTTTTACCGGATAAAAAATTTCAAGAACTTCTTTTACTTACAGAAAGAAATATAATAACTGATGTTAAGCAATGTAATATTTTATTGCTGAAACTCCGCTTATATCTGCATACAGCGACTCTGCGTTGAATAAAAACCTTTTAAAAAAAGAAAACCGCAAAGACGCAAAGATCGCAGAGAACGGTAAAGAACCCATTGGATAATAATAACTTGAATAACCTTAAATTTCTCATCATTCCCTTTATTAATATTTTCATACTGATATAGCATCCTCCTTTATTGGATGTTTAATAGAGGCACCTGCAAAAGTGCACAACGATTACGAATGTATTTTTATAATCATAAAGCGTTTTGTAAGAATAAACCATGAAACGGCCTAATAGAAAATCAAAAACTAAAAAAACAATATGAAACGCCTACATTGAAAATCCAACCACTTCCAGATAATTTTATCGGTATATCCACTGATCCTGCAACACCATTAAGCGATTTGAAATTGACCACATGAAGACTAACATCCATAGTTAGAGCTAAACGTGGATGAATGTAATAAGCAGATCCAAGTCCGGCAGAATATCCTATGCCAGAATATGTTACGTCACTTATTCTGCTAAAGATAATTCTATCCTCATTTCCAATTCTCTCAAAGCCATATTGCGCCGATCCCTTATCGATATTCAACCAAGAATATGATAATCCAATTAGAATGTATGGCTCGAAATATTTAAATCTAACTGGATACCCCTTGAAATTTAAATTAAGATTATTATATGATGCATCACCTCCTGCAATCGTAACAGCATCATTATTAATAAGAATGAAATGTATTCCCGTTTTATACTGCAACAGTTGATACCCGAGATCAGCAGCCATAAGTGTATAGCTATCTTCAAGAATAAATCTCCCT
This sequence comes from Ignavibacteriales bacterium, assembly GCA_016218025.1. Lineage (GTDB taxonomy): Bacteria > Bacteroidota > Ignavibacteria > UBA10030 > SZUA-254 > PNNN01. The sequence goes on along the minus strand of JACRFD010000044.1, from coordinate 45,178 downwards.
CCTGCCAAAATCCCAAATCCCATTACGTTATCTAATGTAGGCACTACCCCTATTTGCGAAGAGGTCATAATGTAAAGAATGCGATTCGATTTGAAGTCACCGCCAACTTTCTGACTCAGCAACGATAAACCAACATATAAACCTTGCCGAGAATAATCTGCCTGCAAAGAATCACATGACTGGTTGTATGTTGTTTCCTGTCGCACATTGATATTTCTATTGAATGCTATAAGTTTGCCACCGAATGTAAGAACAAAGGTTATTACGGTGATGAATAATGTGATTGATTTCATATTTATCCCTAATATTCCTGCCATGTCTGAATAATTTTTTAGTTGTTCAAGTTAAGAATTCTTCAAAAAAGAAGCAATAAATAATTTTAACAATTCATTTACTTACAGAAAAGAATATAATAATTATTACCGACCGATCCCGATATCAATTGTAATGTAAAACGAGGAAAGAAAGATATGGATTAAATTCTAAACTTTGGAGCTAGATTCGAAATTAACAAACAAATGGTTCTAATTATGCTTCCATCAATTTCTCTATATTAAATTTTTTCATTTGAAGAAATGCCTTTGTTACCTTCTCCGAACGTGATGGATCGCTCAGTAACTTGGATAAGATAGCGGGAACAATTTGCCACGAGACACCGAACTTATCTTTTAGCCATCCGCATTGCCCCTTTTCTCCTCCCTCGCTCAACCTCATCCAATAGTGATCGATTTCCTCCTGTGTATCGCACAAAACCTGAAACGATATTGCTTCATTAAATTTAAATAACGGACCTCCGTTCAATGCAGTGAAAGTTTGTCCGTTAATTGCGAACTGAACAGTGAGAACTGTTCCCTCTTTTTGTCCGTGAATTTCGAATCCTTCTTTTCCGTAGCGGGTCATACTTTCGATTTTAGAATTTTTAAATATCGAGGTATAAAATTTAGCCGCATCCTCTGCCTGATTATTGAACCAAAGACATGGTGTAATTTGTCCCGTCATAAAGATATTCCTCATTAATGATTTTGTAATTCAACATATTTTTTAAAATTATCCAAAATCGACTGCCATCCTGCTCTTTGCATTTCAATTGAATGCAAGCTCTCTGCTTCAAAAGTTTCTGAAATCATTGTTACTTCTCCATCGGTATCAAAATCAATATTAACAGACCTTCCATCAGCAATAGTATATGCAATATTCCTATTTACTGTTACCTGATCGTATCTACCGGTAAAGTCGAACCCGAATGAACCGTCTTTGGCTTCCATTCTGTACAAAAACTTACCTCCCACGCTTAGCTGATTTTCAGCTTTTGGGGTGTACCAATCCGGCGAAGCATTATTCCATTTCATAATATCTTCAGGGGATGTCCATTTTTTCCACACAACCTCTACGGATGCTTTTACAGAGACATCTACTTTAATAGTTTTCTTTTCATCCTGCTGCATGTTAAATTTTCTTTTCAACACAGTTAAACATCCATTGCACACCGAACTTATCGGTACAACTTCCGAAATATGCACCCCAGAACATATTTTGCAGCGGCATTGTTATTTTACCACCGGCGGACAAAGCATCGAATAGCCGTTTGGTTTCAATACGTGTATCGGGTTCTAAGTTGATGTGCATATTATTCCCTTGATTCACTTTGAAACCCATTGATTCCGGTGCATCAGTTCCCATCAAAATGTGTCCACCTGTTATAGGAAGTTCAATATGCATTACTAAATTCAAATCCTCTTTAGGAACCGGAGGTGAATCGGGCATAGGCGGAATGTCTTTAAATCGTGCAATTCCCCTGCCTGAAAAATCACCGCCAAATACAGATTTATAAAAATTAAATGCTTCTTCGGTATTACGGGGAAAGTTGAGATAAGTGCTTGTTCGTGCCATGATAATATTTTCTTCTATTGATTTCGATATGTTTTTAAAAATTAGATTTAGTATATGTAACTTAAAACATAATCAATAGAAGTGAAGTTCCACCCTTTTAAGTATTCAATTAAATTTTACTGCTTGGTATACCTTGCTTGATGCACGTTCTCTACTGTTTTTTGATTGATTATAATACGGTCTAATTAATCTACTTCAAAGTGATTAATATTCTCTTACGAACATAAGCGGACTGTCATCAATAGTCTCAGCATTAAAAATAATTATCGTATCCTTACCCTGGAACGAATAAACGGGATTTATATCTCCCCACCCCAAATCCATTGCTGTCATCGTAATCTTTGTTCCCTTGATTTGTCGCTGATAAAAACTGAACTTCTTACTCCAGCGGAGGGTGTCGTTCTCAAAATAATCCAACAGACTGTCGGAATGAATAACTAACGCCTGATATAATCCAATAGATTTAGCATCGATACTCCCGCCAACAAAGCCGCCACCAATTTTTGTAAGCTCGAAACAAGAACAACTATTATCACGGTTATATTTTCTATTTTGTGTTTTAATATTTTTGCAAGTAGAAGATATGCTGCATCCTTGCATAAAAATGATGCCTGAAATCAGCAATATTATGTATGATGATTTAATTAACATAGTATATTTATTGAAGAAGTTTATACGATATGATCGTTGATGATTCGCTTAATTCTTTTAAATCTGTAACTAATTATCCTTTATCGAATTAAAACAAGTTTTTTTGTTTCAGCTGTCGTTCCTGTTGTCAACCTGTAAAAGTAAATTCCGCTTGGAAGATTCTGACCTTCGTCAGAGCAGCCATCAAACTTAACTTCATACTTCCCTGCCGGTTTGTTTTCCTTTACTAATGTTGCAACTTCTTTTCCAAGAACATCGTACACTTTCAGGGATACAAATGACGAATGTACAACGACAAATGACAACTTGGTTGAAGGATTGAACGGGTTTGGATAATTCTGTGAAAGACTGTATGTCAACGGAATCATATTCACTGTTTCGCTATCAGTTGGGGCTTCAGGGGGTTGATCTCCTGATGGTACAATCTTGATTAGATTTGCTGCATTTGTCGCATTCACAAATGCATTCAAGAATAATATCCCCCCTTCATTTACCTTCACCCAATATCCACTACCCGGTTGAATTGTATCTGAAACAAAATAGCCATCGCTGTAGCCAAAAAACCGGGAAGTAATCATACGTTGAGGGTATGAAGTAATGGAGTTAGTCACAACAGGCACACCAATCGAGCCGATGAGATTCCAGCCGGGCATCACGTCAATCGAAACTGCAGATAGATCGCACCCTGTTATCTGTATACTTTGTGATCCGTTAAACTTCAACCAGTAACCGGCTCCATTAATGAGTCTTGATTCCTCGTAATATCCATCCATGTAAGCATAGGCAAGAGTGAGTGCGCTCGGAAAGAGATTCCTCACGCTATAATCAGTTACGTTAGAAGGTACTGAGACAAGGTTCCATTTACTATTGACATTAATGTCCTGAGTTGACAGACACTTAGCAAACGTAGCGCGAATAGTGTGGTTGCCTGTAACATTCAAGAATGTGTAGCTTGTTGTCGAATCAGTTTTTACATCATCGACTATCAGGCTATCAACATAGTAACCATCATTCGGCTCTATAGTAAATTTCAAATTGCCTCCGTTTTCTACTGTTACTGATCCTGATGCTTTGATTGTACCGTACGGTCCTGCACTTGCAGTAATTGTCTGGATGAAAAACTCGCTCAAGGTTCTTCTGTACACACCACCAGTTGTTGTGCCGGCATAAAGATATGAACCATGAACGATGAGGAATCGAATTCCAAGATCGGTAAGACCCAAGTTTACTTCGGTCCAAGTTGTCCCATTATCAGTAGAAAGGGAGACACCTTTTTCCCCCGAGGGTATTTTAGTGCCCGCAAAGAGATTTGCACTATCCACAGCAAGAGCATAAACACGGTGTAGAAGACCGGACGCTGTCCAGCTCCCGCCGTTGTCTGTGGAAAGATATGCACCGACATCAGTTCCTGCAAAGATGGTTGCTTCTTTGGCGACAAAAACATTGACTCGCTTGTCACTTGGTAACCCTGAGTTTGCAGTGCTCCAATTCCCTCCCTGATCTGTGGAAATATACACACCATAGCCATGAGCATAGCCCCCGGTGCCTGCAAAGATAGTCGATTCCTTAACAGCAAGAGAATAGATGGATGTATTTGGGAGACCAGTACTGACCTCAGTCCAATTTGCTCCGTCGTCAGTAGAGAGAAAAACATATCCGCTAGTATTGCTTCCAGTTCCTGCAAAAAGATCAGTCCCAGAAACAACAAACGACCTCACATATTTGTTTGTCAGTCCGGTGTTGACTGCAATCCAGCTTGTCCCCTGGTTAGTAGAGAGGAATACACCGCTGCCATACGTACCGGCAAAGAGTTTAGTACCTATAGTTGCAAATGAACGAACATCAAAATTTGTGAGACCTGAATTCACTTCTTGCCAATTGTCACCATCGTCGGTGGAAAGAAACACACCCCCACTCGAAGTCCCAGCAAAAAGGTTTGTCGATGCATCGGGACTGAACGTAAGGGAATTAACGTACGAATTCAACAACCCATCGTTGACCATGTTCCAGGTCGTTCCATAATCTGAAGAGCGAAACACACCGCCTCCGGTTGTTCCGGCAAAGAGGTTCATCCCAATAACAGCAAGTGAAGTTATTGTTGTATTTGTCAATCCCGAATTAACCGGGGTCCAAGTACCTCCATCGGTGTAGAGCGAGACTCCGCTATATAACGCGCCGGCAAAGATGTTAGTATCAAGAATAGCGAGTGATTCCAAACCTGAAAGTTGTTCAACATCGATCTGTGTCCAAGTGGTACCGGTATCTGAAGAAACAAAAACCCCGTTAGCTCCGCTTGTTCCCATATAAATCTTCGTTTCACTAACCGTAAGAATATGTGCATTCGAGTTTGTATATGAGGTAGAAGTCCAACTTGCCCCATTGTTCGGTGAAACAAAAACACCTGCAGCCGTTGATGCAAATAGTTTTGCTCCAAGTGTGGCGAAGGAGCTTGCACTGTATGCCAGGTCTGATGCCATCCAGTTTATACCATCTTCGGTAGAAAAGAACACGCCAAGCTCACCGCTTACAAGGAGATTTGTTCCGCTGAACCCGACACGGAAGAGTTGACCGGCGGTTCCGAAAGTGTTGAACTCAAGTTGAGTCCAGTGTATGCCATCATCCGTCGAATGAAAAACCTTTTCTACAGTACAGGCAAGAATATCTGAACCACTGCAGGCAAGTGATTGTATATTCTTATCGGTGATGCCTTCATTAGTCGCAGTCCAGTTTGTACCATTATTTGTAGAGCGGAAGATACCTGCTCCGGAGGTCCCCGCAAAGAGATTTGAGCCGGAAACAGCAAAACATGTGACATTTCCGCCATACGGTCCGTTTGTTTGAATCCATTGTGCTTGACTCGGGCGTTCGAAGAAGAATATCAGGAGACAAGCCAGTAAAACCGTAGAGAGAGTACGCATAGTATAAATTCCTTTCTATATTCTCAAAAGCGTAAGTTCTCTAATTTTAACCCTGTAGCTGTGAGATAAAAAATATAAAACAATCCACAAAGAGTCAAGAAAAATATATACTGTGGGTTACAGTTATTTTAATTTTCAGTATTAGGCAGGAAAGAGCATATACTCTTATTTCATCTATTATCAGCTTATTGCCACCGGTAAATGCAATTAAATCAGACGTTTAATCAAATTCGACACTCAATTTTTCCATTCCTCTACTCCACTGTGCCATTTCCGCAATCCATTCTTTAAAGGCAATTCTCGAACTGAAGTTCGAACTACATATTCCTCATTTAAATACAATGTAAGATTTCTCTCCCGACAAATCAGCATCCAGAGAACCTCCCGAAGGTTTACCTGATTAAGCGATAGTAACCTTCGGGAGGTTTGCTTTGGCAAACTTCGCAAGGTTTTCAGGTTATCAATGTGCGACTCACATCCATAATCGTGCCGTCATTGAATGTGAGTCGCACATAGCAGTAATGTAAAACTCCGACTCATGCACACATAATGAGATCGGAGTTATTGTGGAAAGCTATCTGAAATTTTTCAATCAGGCGAAGCTATTCTCTTCGCCATGTTGTACCGTCTTTTTTATCCTCAATAACAATTCCAAGATTCTTTAATCCATCCCGGATTTTATCGGACATTACCCAGAGTTTCTGTGCACGGGCTTCTGCTCTCAATTCGATTATGAATTGTATCAAATCGTTCTCGCCGCCGCCTGCTACTGCCGATTCCAACTGATCTGGAATTATACCCAAAACAGTTCCGGCTAATTCGTTATAAATGCCGTTGATCTCATTTAATAGTTTTAAATTCGATTTACTGCCTGCCAAGACTGTATTAACCTCACGATTTAAGTCGAACAAGACACCTATCGCCTGGGGTGAATTAAAATCGTCATCCATCGCTTCCAAAAATGCTTTCTTGAAACCGGTCAAATCAAGAAAGGGCACATCTTCATTCTTTTGATTTTCAGATTTTCCTAACTTCTCAATTTCATTACGCACATTCCTGACAGTATTTAACAGTTTCTCATAACCTTTAGATGCACCATCAAGCGCTTCATTCGTAAAATCGAGTGTGCTTCTGTAATGACTTTGCAGAATAAAGAATCTCACAACAAGAGGAGTATATTTCTTGAAAGCATCTTTTAAATTGATAACGTTGCCAAGCGACTTCCCCATCTTCTGTCCGCCAACAGTAACCATGTTATTGTGAATCCAATATTTTACAAACTGCTTACCCGTTGAGCACTCGCTTTGTGCAATTTCGCACTCGTGATGCGGGAACTGGTTCTCCATTCCGCCGCCATGTATATCGAACGTTTCTCCGAGATACTTCATAGACATTGCAGAACATTCTAAATGCCAACCGGGGAATCCCATTCCCCACGGACTTTCCCACTGCATGATATGTTCTGCATCGGCTTTTTTCCATAAAGCAAAATCTGCCGGATTTCTCTTTTCTTTATTCACTTCAACCCGCGCTCCTGCTTCCATCTCTTCCAGCGGACGCCGGGACAACTTACCGTACTCTTTAAATTTGGCAACATTAAAATAAACCGAACCGTTTTTCTCGTAAGCGAACCCCTTTTTAATTAGGTCGCGTGCCATTTCAATCTGTTCGATGATATGACCGGTTGCCCGCGGTGAAATATCGGGTCGAACCACGCCAAGTGCATCCATATCTTCAAAATAACTGCGTGTGTACGATTCAACTACCTGCATTGGATGAACGCGGTCTTTCTTTGATTGCTTTGCGATCTTATCTTCGCCCTCATCGGCATCGTCAGTCAGATGCCCAACATCGGTTATGTTTTGCACGTAAAGAGTTTTATACCCAAGATATCGGAGGTATCTCACGATAATATCGAATGAGACGTAACTTTTTGCATGACCGATATGCGAATGTCCGTAAACAGTTGGTCCGCAGACATACATATTAACGCGTCCTTCGACGAGCGGTTTGAATTCTTCTTTTTGACGAACGAGTGTGTTGTAGATATTAAGTGACATAAATTTATGTGGGAATAACTAGTTGCACTTCCTTTATTTTCTTCAATTTCAAATCTTGTGTTAGAAGTTTAGCATGATGTGATTTTACAGTACCACAAATAATAGCATCAGGAAGTTTAAGGGAATATTTTTTTCTGAATTGAATCGCGTACTTTTTAATATCCGATGTTATATCGATAACTTCAATTTCGCCGAGAAAACTGCGAATCTGTGTTTCTTCCCTTTTTGTTATATTCGGGTAAGACAATAATTCGAGTTCAGTGATAAATGATATCGCATAGTTACCTTCGGGCAATCTATCCGGATGGAGCTTTCCTCCGAGCAAATAAAGTATAATATTTGTATCGAGTATAACTTTACCGCCATTCATTTCGAATTGCCGTTTGATATTTCAATGGATCTACCTTTAACATAATTTTACCGAAATATTGAGAAAGTTTCTTCTTATCAAAAACAATGATTTTGTTATTTTCTTTATCCAAAACCATTTTTTTCCAAAGTTTAATCGGTAATATTACTTCTTTCGTTTCTCCATTTTCATCAACAATATACTTTATTTGCTTATACATAATTAATCTCTATTTACTTAGAATATACGAAAATGTTTACAAATTATTTTCGCTCATTTACCGATTCCGGATTGAGTTAAAACATACGCATAATCAAACGCAGCTTCTTTTAACCGTTCGTATCTCCCGGAAGATCCCATATGTCCGGCACCCATATTTACTTTTACAAGAACAATATTATTGTCTGTCTTCATTGCTCTAATCTTCGCAGCCCACTTTGTCCCTTCCCAGTAATTTACACGCGGATCGTTGAATCCAACTTTCACCAAAATGTTAGGATAATTTACGGGCTTAACATTATTGTACGGGTCGTACGATTTCATATAATCGTAAGATACTTTTTCGTTTGGATTGCCCCACTCCAAATATTCGGTTGTGGTGTACATAAGCGTGGGATCGAGCATTGTATTAATAACATCAACAAATGGAACAGAGGCGATAACGGCTTTAAACAAATCAGGTCTCATTGTTGTAACCGCACCCATCAACAATCCGCCCGCGCTGCCGCCTGAGATTGTGAATTTTTCTTTGCTTGTATAATCTTCTTTTATGAGATATTCCGCGCAGGCAATAAAATCTGTGAATGTGTTTTTCTTGTTCAGAAGTTTACCATCCTCATACCAATCTTTGCCCATATCGCCGCCACCGCGGACGTGCGCTATAGCGAAAATAACTCCGCGGTTGAGATAACTTAAACGGGATGAACTGAAAGTCGGCTGACTTGGTGATCCATAAGATCCATAACCTGTCATATGCAATGGCGCTGTGCCATCAAGCTTGACGCCTTTTTTATAAACGAGTGAAATAGGAACTTCAACCCCATCCGGAGCTTTTGCATAAATTCTTTCCGATTTATACTGCTGTGGATCATAACCGCCTAATACTTCCTGCTGCTTGATAAGTTTTTCTTCCTTTGTATCGAGATTATAATCGTAAATTGAAGACGGAGTAGTAAGCGATTGATAACTGAATCGGAATATTTTCGTATCATACACACGGTTAATATTTGGGTATGCGGTATAAACCGGATCTGGGAAATCAATGTAATGTGTTTCATCAGATTTCAAATCGGTTACGCGAATCTTCTGCAAACCTTTTTCACGCTCATAAATAATAGAATAGTTATTAAAATAATCGGTTCCTTCAATAGTTATACCTTCTCTATACGGCAGCACGTCAACCCAATTGTTCACACCCGGGTCTGCAACCGGTGCTTTTACCAAACGAAATGTTTTAGCATTTTTATTTGTTCGTATGTAGAAATAATCACCGTGCTGATCCACGCTATATTCATGACCACTTGCTCTGGGGACAATAACAATTGGTTTAGCAGATGGATTTTCGGAGGGAATAAATTGCCATTCATCGGAATTACTTGCAGACGAATTGATCAAGATAAATTTGTCGCTCCTTGTTCGACCTACGCCAAGATTGTATAATTCATTTTTTTCTTCAAACAATAATTCATCCGCCAATGTTTCGGATCCAAGTGCATGCCGATAAAGTCTGTAAGGTCTCTTTGCATTGTCTTCGACCGTATAAAAAATTGTTTTATTATCCACCGCCCAGGTTATCGACTGTGTATTTTCTGCTCGATCTGCGAGGATCTTTCCATTTCTTAAATCTTTAATAAACAAAATATATGATTCAGCTCCGTTTGTATCCACCGAAAACGCAAGAAGATTATGATCGGGGCTTAATTCCATTGCATTCAAGCGGTAAAATTTATATCCTTTAGACATTTCATTCTGATCGAAATAAATTTCCTCCGCCGCACTCTGGCTTCCGCTCTTGCGGCAATAAATCGGATATTGTTTTCCTTTTTCAGTTCGTGAATAGTAAAAATATTCTCCATCGCGGTACGCTGGGTCCTGATCTGTTTCTTTAATTCTACCGACCATTTCATTATAAAGTGTTTCCTGAAGAGCTTCGGTTGGTTTCATGATCGCTTCTGTGTAAGCATTTTCAGATTTCAGATATTCAATAACTTCAGGATTCGAGCGGTTCACGTCTCTTATCCAATAATAATTATCAACTCTCACATCATTATGAAGTGTGTCATACTTCGGAACAATTTTAGCAACAGGGGCAACCGGAACAGAAGATTGAGCACTCAGATTGATTACCGACAGTAACAACAACAAAATCCATGCACCCATTAAAGAATATCTTTTCATGATAAATACCTTTTTACTTTTTAATTTTTACTTTTTAATTGATATTTTTTTTACTTTTGAATTATTATTAATACCCATAAGTTCGCGCGCGCTTTCAAGTCCGCTCTCAGTAATTTCTGTCCCGCTCATTAGCTTAGCAACTTCTTCAACGCGTTCTTCGATTCCGAGTTTACGAATATGTGTCGCAGCACGACGACCGTCTTCAATTTTCTCAACTACAAAATGTGTATCGGATAATCCCGCAATCTGCGGCAGATGCGTGATGGCAATGACCTGATGAAACTGTGAAAGCTTTTTTAAACTTTTGCCGACTGCCTGAGCAATTCGTCCGCTAACACCGACATCAATTTCATCAAAAATCAGCAACGGCAATCGATCAGATTTTGCAAGGATCATTTTTAGCGCAAGCATTATGCGAGATATTTCACCGCCGGATGCAACCTTGACCAACGGTTTCGGATCTTCTCCAATATTTGTGGAGATATAAAATTCAATCAGGTCCATCCCTTTTGAAGTAGATTCAAAATAATCTCTACCAAGCTTGATCATGGCTTCGTTTTTATCTTTCGCCGGAGATGTAGTAATCTGTGTTTCAAATTGTGCATTCAAAATCCCAAGCTCAACCAGAGCAAGCGCAATCGCTTTATTGGCTTTCTTTGCAACTTCATGACGCTTCATGGAAAGCCGTTGCGCAATTTCCGATACTATTTTTCTTTCCGATTCAAATTTATTTTGGTAAGCCAATATCTCAGCCTGAAAATTATTCGCAAGTTCAAATTCCCTGCCGATTTTTTGCCGGTACTCGATAACAGTGTTCAGCGATCCGCCGTATTTCTTTTTCAGTAATGTAAGGTTGCCAAGCCGGTTACGGATTTCTTCCAATCGTTCCGGCTTAAATTCAATTTTGGAATTATATCGCTGGATAAATTTAGCCAGCTCATCAATAATTGCTGAAGCGGAACTTGCTTCGTTCTTAAGATCGTTAAATGATGAATCGATTGTTGCGAGGTTTTCCAATTCGTTGCGGGCAAGAACAATCTGATCGTGAACAGCGTTCTCTCCCTCGTACAATGATTGATATAAGCGTTCTGTGGCGCTGAAAAGTCGCTCCGAGTTTTCCAGGATCCTCAATTCATTCTCAAGTTCATCCTCTTCATTCTGCCGCGGATTTAAAGCGTCGATTTCGTTGATCTGAAATTCATATAACGTCCGCTTTTCCATCAATTGCTGTTCTTTAGATTTCAATTCCTTCAGATCATTCAATATTTTATGAGCGCCAGAATAGGCTTGAGAATATTCATCTACCAAATTTTCTAACCTGCCGTAATCATCAAGCAAATCTATATGTGTTTCTGTTCGAAGAAGAGATTGATGTTCGTGCTGTCCGTGCAAATCGACCAACAAATTTCCAACCTGTTTCAGCAATTGTATTGTTACGGGCGAGTCGTTAATGAAAGCGCGGTTTTGTCCTTTGACCGACACTTCGCGGCGCAGAATCAATTCATCGGAAAATTCGATTTCGTTTTGCCGGAGTAATAATTCAAGTTTTCGATTTGAAGTTACATCCAGCAAACCTTCAACGATAGCTTTCTCAGCGCCTTTGCGGACAGATTCAACACCTGCACGCTCGCCTAATAAAAGGCTCAGCGCATCTATTATGATAGATTTTCCTGCACCTGTTTCACCGGTAATGATATTAAGTCCGCGCTCGAATTCAACATTGAGTTCATCGATGAGTGCGTAATTTTTTATATTGAGGGTTTTTAACATAGAATGCTTGTTTGACGAGATGTAATTTAATTAAAATTCTTGAAAATTCAACTTAATGAGGTTGATTTTCTGTAGATTCTCAATCTAAAAGTGGCATCTCTTACTCATTAGTAAGATGGAAAAACTTCACGTCCGTTATATCTCTCAATATCCCGTGGTAATATGCCAGACGGAAAAATTCGGTTAGTGATTCAGAAATTTGATCGGTAAGTTCAAATTGAAAATTAAAACTAGAATTTTTATCCTGATCATTTAGTCTCACCGAGTCGATTATCATTTTCATTTACTCACCGGTAAAAACATCTTCCCTACTGACCCAAATTCCATGAACGAAAGGTAAACCCGTTAAATCTGTCCATTCATCTACAAGATCGATTTTATTTGTTCTATCTTTATATTTGAGTGCCGTATCACCCACAGCCAAATAGGCGTCGGATGATCGAAGAGCTGTATCAGCATCGGCAATGGTTGGAATTAACTTAGGTCTGGCGTCATATTTTTCTTGGAGTATCAAACTTGCGAGAACAATTTCAGATGCGGAAGAGGGATCGACAGCTAATGATTCGATTTTTCTTATGTTCTCATTGAACAACAGTAATGCGGACCCGCTTTCGCCTGCAGAAACGGCAGCAACTTTTGGAATGATCCGGTACATTGCGTAGTCTTTCGCGTAATCGATAGAAGATAAAAAAGCTCCGTCGAGATTTTTCTCGCGGAGCTTAATTGCAAGCTGTGCAGCCGAATCTGTAACAAGAGAAAAGTTATTATTCCCTCTCAATCCTGCAAACAACGGTTGAGCATACGTCTGCGCAGTGATGCCGAGACGTTTAGCCACAAATCAATCAGCCGATGTTTTTTGACGGATTTGTTTTGCTGCCAGAGCTCTAAGATAATACATTTTGGCTCTACGGACTCTGCCTTCTTTCATCAAATCTATTTTAGCGATCCGGGGAGAATGAAGCGGGAATATTCTCTCAACACCGACACCGTTTGAAATTTTTCTAACCGTGAATGTTGCGCGCAGACCGTCGCCGTGACGTCCGATCACGACACCCTGAAACTGCTGAATTCGTTCTTTATCGCCTTCAATAACCCGAACATGAACATTTATCGTATCTCCGGCTTTAAATGCGGGTAAATCCGATTTCATTTGAGTTGCTTCGACTAATTTAAGTTTGTCCATTTTAGTTTACCTTTAATATATATTAAATTAACTTTTTTTTCTCTCTTCAGTTTTACTGATGCGTTTACTTTTGCGCCAGCTTGCGATCAATTTATGATCACCCGATAATAATACGTCCGGCACTTTCATGTCGTGATACATCGCCGGTTTGGTGTAGTGAGGACAATCGAGAAGTCCGTCCTGAAAAGAATCCGTCAACATCGATTCCCCATCACCTAAAACACCCGGGATTAATCTTATAACCGCATCTGTTAGAACTAACGCGGGTAGTTCACCGCCGGTTAAAACATAATCACCGATTGAGATCTCTCGAGTTATCAATCTCTCGCGGACACGGTGATCGATTCCTTTATAATGCCCGCAGAGCAACATAATATTTTTCTTGATCGATAATTCATTCGCTAAAGATTGAGTGAATTTTTCACCGTCTGCCGACAAATAAATTATCTCATCATATTTTCGTTTCGATTTCAGATAATCGATACATTCAAAAATCGGTTCGGGCTTTAATATCATTCCAGCACCGCCGCCATACGGTGTATCGTCTATTGTCTTATGCTTATCGTGTGTGTATTTTCTTAAATCATGCACACGAATCGAAACTAATTTTTTCTTTTTTGCCTGCCTGATAATACTTTCAGTCAGGGGACCCCTTAATAATTTCGGGAATCCGGTGATTATGTCGAAATGTATAGTCGATTTATTCTTCAATCAGACCTTCAATAAGTTCGACAATAATCTTTTTATTTTTTATATCAACTTCTTTCACAAACTCTTTTACAACCGGTATATAAAATTCTTTCATGTTTTTTTCCACAACCCACAAATCGTGTGCAGGTGTTTTTAAAACATTTTTTATAACGCCAATTATTTTATTATCAGTAGAACGAATTTTGCATCCGATTATATCGTGAATAAAATATCTGCCGTCAGGCAACGGTAATATCTTATTCTCTTCGACAAAAATAAAATGATTTACAAATCGTTCGGCATTATTTTTATCATCTACACCTGAAATCTTGATCACAGGAGATTTAAGATGAATTTCTGATTCTTCAATCTCCAAGGGTTGAGAATCGTCTTCCGTGAATCCGATTCTAACATTTTTTAAAGTATCAAAAATATTTGAATCGCTTGCAAAAAACTGAATTTTCAATTTCCCTTTGACACCGAAGCAACCGGTAATCTTAGCTACAGCAATAAAATTTGAACCAGTTTTACTAATCTCCGAAAGAGTTTGATTTTTACTCAAAATATTCTCCTAAAGAGAATTGTTTTGAGCGACTAATCAACCACTTCGACTGCGACTTTTTTACCGTATTTTTTTCCGACTGCCGCTGCAAGTGTCCGTAGAGCAAAAGCTGTTCTTCCTCTTTTACCGATGACCTTTCCGACATCCGACTGTTGGACTTTGAGTTTGAGGATGAGTTTATCATTCTTCATCTCTTCTTCAATCACCACTCCATCGGGTTGATCGACAAGTTGTCTTGCAATGTATTCGACGAATTCTTTCATGTGACCTCCATTCTTGCGTCACACCATCGAATCTCAACGATCTTACCACACTAACCACCATCGTATCCACGAGATCCCTCACACCGACTACTGCGGGATGGTTTCAGTTTTGAGTTTATGAATTAGAAGTTACAAAACTCTTTTATAAATATCAGGTTGCTGGAGTTTCAACAACGGGTGCAGGTGCAGCAGCCGGAGTTTCAACAGCTTTTCTTTTCTTTCGAATAGCTTCTTTCCGGCGGGCTTTCTTTGCCGCTTCACGCGTTAATTTTTCGGCCTGCTGCATTTGCCATTTTTCAAGCTCGGCAACCATAGTTGGTTCATCAACGCCTTTTTTCACAAGACGCCATTTCAACCAAAGGCCTTTTCGTTTCAATAAACTCCGGACAGTATCGGTCGGCTCGGCGCCGCGCTTCAGCCAATTGAAGAGCCGCGTTTCATTTACTTCGATGCCGATCGGATTGAGCAGAGGATTATATTGCCCCACTGCTTCAATGAACTTCCCGGTTCTTGCGTTCCGAGAATCTGCCGCTACGATTTTATAAATCGGCTTTTTCTTTTTTCCAATGCGCCGTAATCGTAACTTAACCAATGTGTACTCCTATTTTTTGTTTATTATATCGTAATTTAAAATCTATTGCGGTATCTGCATTCCACGAAACATTCTCGGTAATTTACCCTTCGAAAATGTTTTCATCATACGCTGCATATCGCTGAATTGTTTTAAAACTTTATTTACTTCCTGAATTGAAGTTCCGCTTCCGGCAGCAATTCGCTTCCTTCTTTCACCATTTATGATCTGAGGTTTTTGCCTTTCAACCTTGGTCATAGATTGAATAATTGCTTCAACACGAACAAGTCCTTTTTCATCAACACTTGCGTTCGCCGGTAACTTATTCATTCCCGGGATCATATTCATCAATTGCTGGATCGATCCCATCTTTTTAATTTCATGAAGCTGATCCAGAAAATCTTCAAAGGTGAATTGAGACTTTCTTAATTTTTCTTCTAATTTCTTTGCTTTATGCTCGTCAAATCTTTCTTGTGCCTTTTCAACGAGCGTAACAATATCACCCATACCGAGAATTCGTGTCGCCATCCGATCAGGGTGAAAGACTTCAAGCGCATCCAGCTTCTCGCCAACGCCAACAAACTTAATCGGTTTTGACACGACTGCGCGAATCGAAATTGCCGCACCACCGCGGGTATCACCATCAAGTTTTGTCAGTACCACACCGTCGAAATTCAAACGGTCGTGAAATGCTTTCGCGGTGTTCACAGCATCCTGTCCTGTCATCGAATCAACAACAAACAATATCTCGTGCGGAGACACTTTTGTTTTGATCGTGGCAACTTCCTGCATCATCTCTTCATCGATATGCATTCTACCTGCGGTATCTATTATCACCACATCACGGGCGGCTTTCCTTGCCCTATCAATAGAATCAACGGCAATATCTACGGCACCCCGACCGCGTTCAGCTACTACAGGAATCTGAATTTGCTTTGCCAGCATCTCAAGCTGATCTATTGCTGCCGGCCTGTAAACGTCCGCAGCAACAAGCATTGGGTAGCGACCTTTACCCTTCAAATGATTTGCAAGCTTTGCACAAAATGTTGTCTTGCCGGATCCTTGAAGTCCCGCAACCATAATAACCGTTGGCGGCAGCGAGGAATATTTGATCTCAGCTTGTGTTGTTCCCATCAGCTTGACAAGCTCATCGAAAATTATTTTTACGATAAGCTGACCCGGAGTAATGCTCGTGAGAACTTCCTGACCTACAGACCGCTTTTGTACGTCATCAATAAATTGTTTGACGACTTTATAATTAACGTCGGCATCCAACAAAATCCTGCGTACTTCGCGAAGCGACTCACCCACATTTGCTTCGGTAATTCTTCCCTGTCCGCGAATTTTCTTAAAAACAGTTTCTAATTTTTGTGATAATTCTTCAAACACAGGGATAACCTAATGGCAAATACCTTCAAGAATGAGATAAAAAACGCCTTCCAGCCCAAATTCGGGGGTTCTGGAGCGGCGTTCATATTTAAAAACGGTATAAATTTACGGAAAAATTAGGTTTGAAGCAAGAATCAAATTAAAACGCTTTTAGCGTTAGGTTATCGGCATTATTTGTTAGGATATTTAAAATTGATCTTTCATAACCTTAAATTATAATCATAAAAATTCTACTTCAAGATTATTTTCCCTGACCCGTTTGATTTTACCCAGTACGACTTCCCTACCATCAACTTCTCGGCAATAAAATATGTTGAATCGAATCCAAAGTACGGCGATATAATTATACCTTCCGGTATTGAAATAATATTTGAGACAGTGATTGTATCTAATGACGATCCCACCATATTCCATCCATCATGAATATCAATCGTGTCGATTGGAGGTGGAAATCCTTGATGATAGATTGTGTCGCTGTCACCATACTTCAACCAATAGCCGGCACCGGGGATTAATGTATCTTTTACAACATAACCGGAAACTCCATCGTACATGAATGCCGGTCCGCTTGTACCGGGGAATAATATTTCGCATCTTTGGTCGGAGGCATTGAAAGGTATTGAGACCATATTCCAGCCCTTTGTAACTTTTGATGTTGCCTGAAAACCTGTCCCGGTAACCGTAACTTGATCGGGTGAAGTGGGAGCGTTATGATAAAAATATATTTTCCCTGTCCGGATTCCCGAATTTGACGGTATAAAATTGATATAAAATTTTTGATTACCACCGGGTAGAATTGATGCACTCGTAGGTTGTATTGTATAATCCAAATTATCCGAGAGAATAGAACTTATGTCAAGAGTTGTCAAGCCTGTATTAAAGACTGTGACACTATCAAGTTTTGAAAAATTAACCATGACATTCTGAAAATTTCGCGAGATACTCGAGACAGTGAAGGTCTTTAAGGAATCTTTTGTTTTCAAAATCCAATTCATCGGATCAAACTGTAAAGATGTAGACTGATGCGAAATATCAATTTCGAATGTTTGTGTTTGAAGATTGTTGAAAATGACTACCGTTGTATCCCATCCGGCACCGTAAATTTTAAGATCTATCGGCATCGTAAAAAATGCAGGGTTAGTTGTACCAGTTGTTTGAGTTAATCCGAATGTTACATTATACCCTCCAGCCGTTGGTTGTGAAGTCCAGCCGTAACTATAACGAGGATATCTTGTCCCATAAACCCATTCATCGAAAAAGAAATTCAAATCCATTCCAGATTCTGTTTCAAAAACAGATTTCAAATCTGGTGTGGAAGCAGTACCATATTTAAACCGCGGATCATTCGCATAACTGTACATCGCGCGGAAGAAAGCGCTGTCACCAACAACATGCCGCAGCATATGCAATACCGTTGCTCCTTTCGCATATACCAAGCTATATCCGAACATACTTCCAACACTGGATGTATCAGAAAGGTAGAGTCTGGCGGTAGTTGATTTTGCACTCGTCATTTCACTGTTCATGGAACTTTGATACGACGCGAATCCATATTTCTTTTCGTTGTAAAGCGCTTCGCAGTAGGTAGCAAATCCTTCGTTAAGCCATAAGTCGGGCCACGTTCTGCAAGTTATCATATCACCGAACCATTGATGGGCTAATTCATGTATTACCAATCCCTCACTAAAGCCGCCTAAATAAGTCATCGTCTGATGCTCCATACCACCACCCCATCCGAATTGTGCATGTCCCATCTTTTCATTTATAAATGGGTAGAGTCCAAACATATCGGAGAATATTTGTAATCCGGTAACAGCAACCGGTAAACCGCTCATTGCTGACGACAGATTTTCCGGTAAAACATAATTCAATACCTCCATTGAATCGGTCGGTGTATATTTAAACCAATTTGAAAATTGTGAATAATTAGTTAAAGCGATGGAGATAAGATATGTTGAAATAGGATAATTTGTTTTCCAATGATGTGTTGAAGTACCATCGCCATTATCAATTACTGAAAGAAGTTTACCATTTGCCCCGACTTTATACGATGAATTTGTTGTTACTGTTATATCAGCAGAGTCGGCTTTATCGCTTGGATGATCGTTGCAGGGCCACCAATCTTTGGCGCCGTATGGTTCGCTTAAAGTCCAAACCCACGGAACGGATGAGTGAGAAGAAAATTCAAAACTTCCGAATCCGCTGCTTCCGGGAACACCCTGATAATAAATTTCAACTTCAATCATCTCACCGTCAGAATATAAGTGATCTAAAGTGATATCAAAGAAAGAAGTGTATTGAATTTTGGAACTCTTGACCCCTCCAACAAAAACAGAATCTACAGTGAGAGCATTCATTAAATCGAGTGATAGAACGGCTAAATTATTTTGTCTGCAAATTGCATTCATCTTCACTTTACCCCGGAGATATTGAGGGGCAGTTGTGATTGTTAAATCAAGTCCGTAATAGGTTACATCAATTGCAGAGGTTGACATAGATTTAGTTGGTTCTTGAAGAAAGAGAGTTTGGTAGCGACTCTTTTCACGAAAGAACAAATCCTTCTTTTCTAAAGGGATTTTTTCGTCTTGCGAAAAAATGGATGTAAGAAAAACGAGGTAAAATATAGCAAGATTAAAAATGCGGGTTTTCATAATAATCCTTATAATCATATCAGTGGATTAGGTGTTAAATCAATCTAACGATGATAAAAAAGAAAACCAAATTTATTGTGGGAGGATAAATTACCTGGCTTTTAGTGCTTCAGCCCCGCTGACAATTTCCAACAATTCTTTTGTAATTGATGATTGTCGGGCTTTATTATATGATAGTTGGAGAGATTTTATCATGTCGGAAGCGTTCGAGGTTGCATTATCCATGGCTGACATTCTTGCCCCTTGCTCCGATGCATTGGATTCGAGAAGTGCATGCCAGACTTGAAAAGTTAAATGTTTTGGAATGAGTGAATTCAAAATCGCTTCGCTTGATGGCTCATAAATATAATTGCTGTTTATCTTCTGCCCAGCTTGCTTTCCTTTATCAACTGGTAGAGATTTTATAGGTATGATTTGATCCGTTACAATTCGTTGCTGAATAATCGATTTGAATTCATTATAGATTATTTCAACCTTATCGAATTCAAACAAATTGAATCCCTGAACGATTTCATCTGTTATCGTTACAGCGTGAGAATAATGCAAACTCCCATAAATTCCGGTGTATTTATTTTTCAATTGATAATTATTCTTACCGAAAAATTCCGCGCCCTTTCTCCCGATGCAGATCAGCTTCACCTTTCCTTCGGAATGTAATTTCGCATAATTATTGTGAATATGATTAACTGTGGTTCTGATTATATTTGAATTAAACGCACCACAAAGTCCGCGATCGGCGGTTACCACCAGAATTGCAACCGACTTTACTTCACGCTCTGTAAAAAGCGGATTGGCAATCACCTCAGAAACTGAACCGAGATTATGAAGAAGTTCTTTCAATTTCTTTGCATATGGACGGGCGGAAACTACTGCATCCTGAGCGCGGCGAAGTTTTGCGGCGGCAACCATCTTCATCGCCTTTGTAATTTTTTGTGTGTTCTTTACACCGCTTATGCGTCGTCGGATTTCTCTGAGTGTTGCCATCTATAATTATTTCTTAAAAACTGATGTGAACTCTTTAAGGATTTCGTGAAGTTTCTTTTGAATATCGTCGGCAAGATCTTTTGTCTCTGCAATTTTATTCAGAAGATCGCGGTGTTTTATCTCCATCATCTCTAAGAATTCTTTTTCAAATCGTTGAACATCTGCTAATTCAACTTCATCAAGATATCCATTTGTACCTGAAAAAATACTCACTACTTGCTTTTCAACAGGCATGGGAACAAATTGTCCCTGCTTGAGCAGTTCAACTAATCTCGCTCCGCGCCGCAATTGCTGTTGAGTCGCCTTATCGAGATCAGAACCGAATTTGGCAAATGCCTCCAACTCACGGTATTGAGCGAGATCTAACCGCAATCTGCCGGCAACCTTTTTCATCGCTTTGATCTGGGCATTTCCACCCACACGCGATACTGAGATTCCAACGTTGATGGCAGGCCTAACGCCTGAATTAAATAGATTTGGTTCGAGATATATTTGTCCGTCGGTAATTGAAATTACGTTTGTAGGAATATATGCAGAAACGTCACCGGCTTGAGTTTCAATTACTGGAAGAGCTGTTAAACTTCCGCCACCAATATCTTCGCTCAGTTTCGAAGCACGTTCTAATAAACGTGAATGCAGGTAAAAAACATCACCCGGATATGCTTCACGTCCCGGTGGTCTTCTTAACAACAAGGAAACCTGTCGATAAGCTTGTGCATGTTTGGATAAGTCGTCATATATAACTAAAGCATGTCGTCCACTATCCCTGAAAAACTCACCAAGCGTGGCTCCGGCATAGGGAGCAATAAACTGAAGTGGGGATGGATCGCTGGCTGTAGCCGTAATCACCGTTGTATAATCCATGGCACCTTCTTCCTGAAGCTTTGCCACAACTTGTGCAACAGTTGACCCTTTTTGTCCGATCGCAACATAAATACAGTACATTGGTTTCACGCCTGATCGTTTAGCTTCTTCTGTATGAGTATATTTCTGATTAATGATTGCATCTATGGCAATGGCAGTTTTGCCGGTTTGTCTGTCGCCGATTATTAATTCGCGCTGACCACGTCCTATCGGGATCATTGCATCAACTGCTTTGATTCCGGTTTGGAGAGGTTCTTTGACCGGTTGGCGTTGAATGACACCGAGTGCCTTTCGTTCTATCGGAAGAAACTTATCAGTCTTGATTGGTCCACGTTCATCTATGGGCTGACCAAGAGGGTTGATTACCCTTCCTAACATTTGTTCACCTACCTGCATCGATGCGACGCGACCAGTGCGTTTTACCGTATCACCTTCTTTGATCATCGTACTTTCGCCGAAAAGGATGCAGCCCACATTATCCTCTTCAAGATTCAACACCATACCGAAAACACCGTGAGGGAACTCAACCAGTTCGCTAGCCATCACCTTCGATAAGCCGTAAACGCGTGCTATACCATCACCAACCTGAAGCACGGTTCCTACGTCATAAATATCAACTTCTTTTTCGAAACCGGAAAGTTGTTTTCTTAATATTGCGGAAACTTCATCGGGTCTAACTTCTGCCATTTAAATATCCTTCTAATTTTATTTTAAACTGTTCCTTCTGCGAATCGTTTTCGCAAAAGGTCAAGTTGATGCTGAACACTTGCATCCCAAACCGTATCCTGATATTGAACTTTAAATCCACCGCGAATGGATTGATCGAGATTATATTTTATTTTTACTTTCATCTTAGTGATCGAACCTAATTGACGAACTAAGCTATCTTGCTGACTGCTTGAAAATGGAACAGCCGTTTGAACGCTAACATTCAAAATTCCTAATTTTTCATCACGCATCGTGAAGAATTCGTGTATGATATCGGGCAACAATCCTTCACGGTTCTTCGTCGTGAGAATCAACAAGAATTTCATAGTGAGTTCACTGACTTTATCTTTTAACAATTCCGACAGTAATCGCTTTTTCTTCTCCGTGTTAATAACCGGATTATTGAGTAAAAGTTTAAACTCCCGTACATTCAGAATTATAGAATTAAGTAGCTCGAAATCTCGAAATAATGTATCGAGATTTTTCATCTCGTCAGATAATTCGATAATGGCACGGGCGTAACGCTGGGCTGTTCTAACTTCTCTCATTAATCCTCAGTTCTTAGGCAATCCTTTTAAATAAGAATCAACCAATTTGCGGTGTTTATTCTCGTCGAGAGTCTCGTCAAGTATTTTACCGGCGGCTTGAATTGCGAGGTTTGCAACTTCGCCTCGTAAAGAAACAAGGGCTGCATCTTTATCTCGCTCGATTTCCTGTTTCGCCATCTCGATCATTTTTTTCGATTGCTGGTTTGCCTTTTCGATTATTTCTTCTTTCAACTTTTCGGCAAGAGCACGATTTTCATTTAAAATTTTTCTGCCTTCTTGTTCAGCTCGTTCAAGTTGTTTTTTATTTTCTTCCAATAATTTTTCAGCCTCATTTTTTGCAAGTTCGGCACGCTCGATGGAGTTACGAACACTATCTTCCCGTTGATGTAAACTGCCGAGAAGGGGCTTCCACGCGAACTTCTTCAAAATTATTAAAAGAAGAACGAATGTTATAATCGTCCAGATTATAAGTCCGGGATTCGGATTAAGCATATATGTCCTGTTATTTTGTAGCTAAAATAATGCAAATCGCTAAAGCGAAGAAGGTTGCACCTTCGATCAGAGCTGCGGCGATCAGCATAGAGGTTCTCACTTGTCCTGCAACTTCCGGTTGACGTCCCGAGGCTTCCATTGCTGCTGCGGCGAGTTTACCGATTCCGAGTCCAGCACCAATTACTGTAATACCGGCGCCTATGCCTGCTGCAAGATATCCTAATGCGTTTGCTTCCATTCTTTATCTCCTGTAATGATAGATTAATAATTTATATAATAATTAATGTCCATGTTCGTGCTGCTCGCCATCTTCATGAGCCGCTTGCATACCAAGACCCATGAATAGAGAAGTCAGCATTGTAAAAATATATGCTTGTAAAAATGCCACGAAAAGTTCGAGCATATTGATTCCGAGTACAAAAATAATCGGTACTGGAGCGATGAACCAAGATTGAAAAATAAATATCAGACCGATGAGCGATACAATAACAATGTGACCACCGATCATGTTGGCAAATAAACGTACCATTAATGCAAATGGTTTGGTGAATAAGCCAAGAACTTCAATAGGAATCATTATAGGCCACAAAGCCCAGTGCACTCCACCCGTGAGATGTTTCAGATAATGACCTAAACCTTGAGACCTGATTGCAGAGATTTGTATCATAAAAAATGCGATTATCGCAAGTCCAGCAGTAACACTGATGTTTCCTGTTGCAGTGGCACCATATGGAACAAGTCCCGAAA
Organism: Ignavibacteriales bacterium; assembly: GCA_016218025.1. GTDB lineage: Bacteria > Bacteroidota > Ignavibacteria > UBA10030 > SZUA-254 > PNNN01. Next base: position 21,491 of record JACRFD010000044.1, on the reverse strand, counting down.
GATTCATTATCAAAATGAAGAAAAATGTAGTAAGCAGATATGGAAGATATTTCACGCCCCCTGGCCCCATATTCGGTACTGCCACTTCATCACGTATGAACAAAACGAAAACTTCAACCAGGTTACCAAATCCTTTCGGAATCGGATTCTTTTTATTTTTCTGTGCCGCAACTATAGCAAAGACAATCAAGATAACTGCAGCAACCCAAAGAAAAACAACATGCTTTGTAATTGAAAAATCTAAAGTCAAACCACCGACATGAATCGGTTGAAAATGGGGTAATTCAATTTTTCCTAGGAAAGGTAAATCTAGTTCATTCGAATCATATACATGGTGGAGCAAGCCTGTGAAAAGATTTCCACCTCCTCCTCCATGTGCACCTGATTGAGCAACGGCATGCAATGTATCGTGCCCCGAAATTATCGTGCTAATTGTATCTGGATTGTTAAAATACACCGGATTCTTAATTTTGTTGTTTAATTTCTACTTTTTTTTGAATATATAACACTTCTAAAACCAAAAACACCATATAAAAAATTCCCAAAGAACTAATTAAAGCTAATGAGGGAATAGAATATATTTTAATCATCACAACCAGCACAACAGCAAAAATCAATAACCTGAGCCCCATTCCTCCGATTACAAATTTAAAAAAGGTAGCAGTTGATTTCCCTATAGAATATTGTATCGCAAGAAAACCGAGCAATACATTTATTATCGACAAAATCATTCCAAAGATAACAGCAATTATTGTGGAATTTTCCGCCTTACTAATCAGCGGATATCCTCCTAATACCCAAATTATTGTCGTTGCAATCAATATTTGCCGCGGGAACAACCAGTCAATCTTCATTTTAACTCATTATTTCCTTTTTCGATTCGATTGACTGTTTTAAAAAAATTATAAAGACCTGCTGTAGTCCCAAAAAATATTCCTATCAACATCATCCATGGTTTTGTATCCAATTCACTATCTGCCCATTTGCCCAGGAAAAACATAATAACGACACTCGCCGCCAGTTGAACACCTGAACCAAACAAAGGACCGGCTTTACGCATCGAACTGAAATAAGACGATTTCTTATCCTCGTCTTTTTCGATCTGCGGACCGGGCATTTTTAGCTATCGTTCTTCAACTCGTCGTGCTTCAGGTTTAAGCTCGACAAGATTTGGCATCGATTTAGTCTCACCCATTGTGCATTTACCATCGAATATTGCACCTTCATCTATCACTAACTTCGCAGCGCGAATATCACCTTTAATCACTGCTTTCGATTCGAAAACTAATTTTTCCTGTGCAGTTATCGTCCCTTTTATTTTCCCGCCGATAGTGATGCTTTTCGCATTCATATTACCATCGACGTCACCCGAACTACCGATGGCGATATTTTGTGATGCATTCACTTCGCCGATAATTTTTCCATCGATGCGAATACTGCCCGGGGTACGGAGCTTTCCTTCGAAAACCGTTCCCGCTGCTATCAGGTTTAATTCTGTCCCCGTTTCTGGTTTTAATGCCATAGAAACTCCTTTTAATTTGTGTTCAATAAATAATTTGCCGGGTCTTGCACAACACCATTAATCCATAACTCAAAATGCAAGTGGGGTCCGTGACTTCGTTCACCTGTATTTCCCAGTAATGCTATTGGTTCACCCCGGCGAACCCGTTCACCAATGTTTTTTAATAATGAAAAATTGTGTTTATAAACTGTAATATAACCGCCATCGTGCACAATCATAATTACATAACCATCTTCAGTCGTCCAGTTCGAAAAAATTACCGAACCATTTGCTGCAGATACAACGGGCATTCTTGCCCGTCCCGCCAGGTCTATGCCATAATGAAATTGTTGCGGTTCAAAACCTCTTGCTAAGTATCCATTCACAGGCAAAATTAATGGCAGTTGATTAGTAAAATTCGAATTCAACATCTGCCGCGTTGGAATTAACTCTGATCCGGAAATTTGTTGATTAATTGGAACCGCACTCTGCTGCTCTATTGGTTCGGGAGAAGATTTTTCTTCCGGCTCAACTTTGAACCGCGCGGCAAGCGCCATAGAGTCTGTTGCACTATTTACCATCCGTAAACTATCTTCAATAGTTATTTTTTCACCAAGCACATTTCTCAATCTGATATTATAACTGCGGATGATAGTCATCTCCTGAACTAATGACTTCAACTGATTTTGAACATCAACCATCTGCCTGTTATATTTTTTTGCAATAGCAGACTGGGAAATAGGAAGTTGACCGCCGATCGGAGTATAAATAATTATTGCCAGCATAACGGCAATGAAGACAATCAAAATCGAAATTATTAAACCAATCAAACCTAAGCGTGTAATAGAAAATGTGCGAGTCTTCTCAGACTTTACATCCGGGACAACTACGAAAGTATACCGGCGTTTTTGTTTTCTTTCTCTAACATTTTCTAATGCCATTATGTTTGGATTGACCTTTAAAACGGTTAAAAATATAACAAAAATTTGCCAAAATGTCAAAAATCCAGCGAGGAAAAATCAATAGAGAAGATATTTAGACCTGATTTGAAGATATTGGCTGATTTGAGTATCAAAAATCTTAAAACTATTCAGATTCACCTCACCCTTTTCTAACTTTTCGCTCACCATTTCATCACCCATTAACCTATCAAATAAGCCTTTCTTGAATACAAAAGATTTAGGATAGAGGTCGCGGATGGTTTTAAGAATCATCAAACCCGTAATCACAGGTTTAAATTTTGTTCGATCGGTAACCTGTATAAAGACACCTTTACAAAGTTTATTATGGAATTTTGGTTTTACCACGGCTGAAGTATCACCCTGCGGTGTAAATTCAATCGGTGAAAATTTTACACCCGGAATCTTTAATCCAGTAAGTTTCGATATGAGTTTTTTATTATTGAGCTTCGGCGCGCCAATATATTCGAACGGTTTTTTTGTACCGCGCCCTTCTGAAATATTTGTTGCTTCGAAGAAACAACTTCCAGGGTAGACAGTTGCTGTTTGGAGCGTTTTCATATTCGGTGACGGCGATATCCATGGTAATCCGGTTTCATCGTACCACATCGTTCTCTTCCATCCTTCCATCGGAATTACAGTCAAATTAACTGTTGATGGATTGAGATAACCTTCGCCAATCATCATGCGAGCTATCTCGCCGATGGTTAAACCATGACGCACAGGAATCGGTGTAATCCCTAAAAAAGATATCAAAGATAAATCCAGAGGTGGACCCTCAATATCTATTCCATTGATCGGGTTTGGCCTGTCGAGAACAAAAAACTTTTTATTGTTTTCCGCGGCGGCAATCATGCAATATGCCATAGTGCTTGCGTAAGTGTAAAACCTTGCACCAACATCCTGCATATCAAAAATTAAAAGATCAATGTCATTCAACATTTTCGCGTCGGGTTTACGCGAACCGCCATAAAGCGAGTAAACGGTGAGCCCTGTCCGCGCATCTTTTTCGTTATCAATTTTTTCACCGGCTTGTTTATTACCGCGTATTCCATGTTCTGGTGCGAATAATGCTTTTATATTTACACCCAGTTTCAATAAGGTATCAACAAGATAAGTACCGTCCGGCAATACCGATGTTTGATTGCAAATGATTCCGATTCTCTTCCCTTTTAAAGAATCTAAATGTTTTTCAACTAAAACTTCCGCACCAACTTTTACGCGTTGACTTTTCCCGATTGTGAAGAATATTATAACAAAAATGGAAAGTAGAATAGATTTACGATAGAACTGAATCATTACAAGATTTTCTCCCGTACGATCAACCATGCTGCAAGCGTCATTCCGTCCCAAATTTCGCCTGATTTAATTTTTTCATCTATTTCCAATCTACTCAACGCTAGCATTTCAAATTCTTCTGTCTCGTCCGGTTGTGATTTCACCACAGTTAAATTTTTGGCGATGTAAACTGTGCACATTTCATCGGTTATACCATTATAAGGATTGAATTCACCAGCCGGAATCAATTCACTCGATTTAAATCCTGCTTCCTCGGCAAGTTCAGCAACAGCGGTTTCATAATGAGTGGATTTATCTTTGACACTTCCGCAAACAAATTCTATACTCTCTCTTTCGGCAAGATAACGATATTGTTTTACCAAAATAATCTTACCGTTTTCTAAAACCGGAATTACCATACTTGATCCGTTAGTATGTACATAATGGTATTCACCCGATTTACCGGATGGAAGAACCAGTTCATCTTTTCTGTAACTCCACCATTGATTTTTTATCTCTAGTGTTTGTTTTATTTTCTTCCACTTCTTAAGCGGCATCTGTAATCAGTTTAAAAATAGATTAGAAATTCGGTCCGTGTTCTTCTTTTTTGTAAAAACGTTTAACGGTTGCAACTGCATGTTTCGGATCGTCGGTTATTGAGAATAGATCGAAATCGGATTTTGAAATCATACCTTCACTTATTACACGATCCTTCAACCAATCAATCAATCCTTTCCAATAATCCGAACCCATCAGGACAATCGGGAATGGATGTATTTTTTTTGTTTGGATCAGAGTTATTGATTCGAAGAATTCATCGAACGTACCGAAACCGCCTGGCATTACAATAAATCCCTGCGCGTATTTTACGAACATAACTTTGCGCACGTAAAAATGTCTGAACGTGATTAATTTATCAGGATCAATGTAAGGATTTGCTTTTTGTTCAAATGGCAGGTCAATATTGATACCGACCGATGTACCTGCCGCCTCACGGGCGCCGCGGTTTGCCGCTTCCATTATGCCGGGTCCTCCGCCCGAAATAACGCCGTAACCGGCATGGACAAATTCTTTCGCGACGGTTTTTGCGAGCCGGTAATATTGTGTACCGGGTGCAACCCTTGCCGATCCGAATATTGAAACGCATGGACCTAATTTGCCAAGCGTTGAAAAACCCTCTACGAATTCTGCCATTACGCGGAATACCCGCCATACATCTTGCTGTGTTTTTAGAACAAGATCAAGTTGAGCATCGATCATCGCTTCGCGTTCAGTGCGTGGTACCATCTTCAATCTCCATTTTATTTTTTTTAATATATGATATTTTTGAATTGAATTCAAAGATTGCCCCCTCCTCATCAATAAACCTCCCGTATCTTACCATGAATAACTTTAGAAGATACCGGAGGTTTTCCTGTGTAACCTCCCGAAGGTTGATTTATTTATCCTTCGGTAACCTTCGGGAGGTTTCTTAGCTTGCAAACCCGTATTGCTGAAGTTGATTCCGTGTTTCTATAGCAAATTTCGATGTAGCGGGTGATCAATAAATAACACAGCAAAAGTTTGGATGAAAGAATTTATTGTGTAGGCACGATATTTATGGTCTCGCCTACAAATAAAAATATATAGCTTTATTTCTTCTCTGTCGTAGTTGATGAACCTGAATTGCTCGAATCAGCTTTGGGGGCAGGCTTCGTTTCAGATTTGGTTTCTGACGGCTTTTCAGAACTTGATTCTGTTTTCGGTTTATTCCCTGATGGTGATTTTCCTTTGTAATCGGTAATGTAAAATCCGCTTCCCTTAAATACGAGTCCAGCGCCGCCGCTCATCATGCGGGCAAGAGCGGGTTTACCGCAAAACGGACAATCGACAAGCGCGTCTTCGGAAATTCTTTGCAACTCTTCGAACTCTTCTTTACACGATTTACATTTATAATGATATGTTGGCATTTTTTCTACTTCTTATCGAAAATATATATTTGGTTGTAAATAATAGAGGTTACAGGTTTTAATATTTTACACTGGAAATCCTAAATACTAATTTCTAATGTCTAAACAAACCCAAAATTCGAATCTCCAAATATCACTTTTAGAATTTCGGATTTCGAATTTAGTGCTTATAAATATACTTAGATGCGGCGCCACTTACAAACATCGAACGCAATCAGGGATGAGGTTGCTTCAATTTATTTTTCTTCGATTGTCTTAAAATCTTTTTCGATTTTATTGCAAACTTATCGCTTCTCTCGAGAGTCGCTACAATCGGCTTTTGTCTGTTAGAAATTCCTTTCATAAAATGCTTTTCAAGTTTACCATCAAATTATTTTTCGTCTTCATCGGATAATGAATTGGCATCGCGCTCTAAACCGTATTTCTTTATTTTTGTGTAAAGATGACTCCGTTCCATCTCCATCACCTCCGCAGTTTTTGAAACATTCCAGTTGTGAAGTTTTAATTGATGTTTGATGAACATTGCCTCTGCACGTTCTTTAAAATCCTGAAACGATTCGCTCGATTGCACAATCGTATCGACTGTTTCTTTCGGTGAAAATGATAAAAGCTCAAGATCAGCCATATCTATAGCAGCGCCTGGCGACATAATAATTAACCGTTCAACAATATTTCTTAGCTCCCTCACGTTACCTCGCCAATCTTGATTCTTGAACGATTCCATCGCTCTCGGAGTAATTTTTTTCGGCGCGATTCCGTTCCTTGCACATGTTTCTTCAACAAATGAATTCACAAGAATCGGAATATCTTCTTTCCTGTCGCGCAATGACGGGACAGAAATCGGAATAACATTAAGCCGGTGGTACAAATCTTCCCTGAATGTTCCCTTCTTAATTTCTTCAGGAAGATTTTTATTAGTCGCCGCAATTACACGCACATCCACGGCAATTGTTTTATTTCCGCCTACGCGTTCTACCTTGCCTTCCTCCAGAGCGCGCAAAACTTTTGCCTGCGCAGCCAGACTCATATCTCCGATCTCATCGAGAAATAATGTACCGCCGTCTGCCTGTTCAAATTTTCCGATCCTTTGATTTGTTGCGCCTGTGAATGAGCCTTTTTCATGACCGAACAATTCCGATTCAATCAGTTCAGCCGGAATAGCGGCGCAGTTTACTTCGATAAGTGGCATCTCTGATCGTTTACTTGCACGGTGAATAGCTTTAGCGACCAATTCTTTTCCGCTTCCACTTTCTCCCGTAATCAGAATGCGCGCATCGGTTGGACCAACTTTCGCTATAACATCCAGAATTTGTTTCATCTTCAAACTTGAACCGAGTATAACTTCTTTTTCACGAATTTTTCTCACTTCATTATGAAGCACACGCCGCTCGATTGCATTTCGTAATGTGATTAGTAGTTTGTCCCGGTCGAGCGGTTTTGGAAGATAATCGAAAGCACCGGATTTAACTGCCTCGACAGCAGTCTCAAGCGTGCCGTGTCCTGAAATAATAACAACCGGGATATCGGAATTTATTTTGCGTAATTCCCTGAGCGTTTCTATACCATCAATACCGCCCGGCATTTTTATATCCAGCAGTACGGCATCCGGCAGATTGGATTTAAATTCTTTTATACCGTCCAAGCCGTTTTCGGCAAAGAGAACCGAATATTTTTCGTACTCGAGAATCATCTTTAAAGAATCGCGTACACTTTTTTCGTCATCAATAACAAGAATTGATTTCATAAATATCTCCGGATAAACCGTTTTTGCAGCAAATATTATTTGTCAGATTTCAATTTAATATTTCAAATACTCAGATGGAAGAACAAAATTATTTTTTATGAGGGCAGTACCGAATCTTTGTCCCTGCCGGTTAGCCCTGATGTCGCGTTCATCATAAGTCCCGTCAACTATAAAAGCATCCTCGCCAACTTCAATGAATTCGGAAATACCTTCGGCAGACTCTTTTGATTCGAACACGAATGCAAGGAACGCAGAACCGAAAAAATGCTGCAACTTATCGCGGTCTCCGTACCTGCCTGTGGGAGAATCAGAATAAAAATGCCTCGGTAAATTGTTGACTCGCAACTTGAAATCTTCTTCCGATTCATTCGTAAGCGGAAAAAAAAGTGCAAAGAGCGGGATTTTTAAACCGACAATCCGATGATCGAAACAACCAAGCGCCGAAATCAAAAGCGATATGGCTGTATTGTTGTTCGTCAATTTCATTGCACGGATAAAAACGGCATCAACCGATTTAAGATCACCAAATTTAGTGCGGATATTTTTGAAAGTTGAACTTCTTATAAATGATTTTAATTCCATCCCGTTTTGAATAAAAAACGGAGGAAAATAAGAATACAGAAAACTTGCATTATCGACCGAATCGATCCGCAGATAATCCGAAAGCGAGTCAGGTACGGATTGCTGCGAAAAAAGAAATTGATTCAACAAGAAAGTCAAAAATAGAAGATGCAAGAGCCGCATCGGTCAGACCTGAATTACTCCTGGATTGAATTTCGGCACTACAGAATTGTTGGCAGAAATTTCTATGCATCGCGAGATAATTTGCCGCATATTTATCGGATCAACGATATCATCTATCCAGAGTCGTGCCGCGGCATAAAGTGGGTTGAGTTCGGTGTTATAACGGTCGGAAATTTCTTTGAGCATTTTATCTTTGTCTTCTTTGGAAATCTCTTTACCCTTGGCAGTCATCTGTTGCACTTTAATACTGAGCAAAGTTTCGCTGGCTTGTTTTCCGCCCATGACCGCGATCTGTGCTGTTGGAAGAGCGAAAATAAATCGTGGGTCGTACGCTTTGCCGCACATGGCGTAATTGCCGGCACCGTAACTATTGCCGGTGATAAAAGTTATCTTAGGAACTGTGCTGTTAGCTACCGCATTAACCATCTTAGCACCGTCTTTAATTATGCCGCCCTGCTCTGCGCGTGTTCCGACCATAAATCCTGTTACATCCTGAAAGAAAACGAGCGGAATATTTTTTTGATTGCAATTTAGTATGAAGCGCGTAGATTTGTCAGCGCTATCACTGTAGATTACGCCGCCAACCTGCATCTCTCCTTTTTTTGTTTTAGTCACTGCACGCTGGTTCGCAACAATTCCAACAGCCCATCCATCAATGCGGGCATAAGCTGTCACAATAGTTTTTCCGTAATCGGCTTTGTACTCATCGAATTCACCGTCATCAACAATGCGAGCGAGCATTTGTTTTGTATCGTACGGCTTCGTGCGGTCATCTGGGAGAATTCCGTAAATTTCATTAGCCGGAAAAGCAGAAGGTTTGGGTGCAATCCTATCGAATCCGGCTTTTGGATTCGCACCGAATTTCGATACAAGATTACGAATCGACTCCAAGCAAACTTCATCGTTCGGCATTTTGTAATCTGTAACTCCGCTCACTTCGCAATGCATTGAGGCGCCGCCTAACTCTTCTATATCGGCATCTTCACCGATAGCGGCTTTAACAAGAAAAGGTCCGGCAAGAAAAACCGATCCGGTTTTATCAACTATCATCGCTTCATCACTCATGATTGGAAGATATGCCCCGCCCGCAACGCAAGGTCCCATGATTGCGGCAATTTGAGGAATCCCCATCGACGACATAACCGCGTTATTTCTGAATATTCTTCCGAAATGTTCTTTGTCTGGAAAGATTTCACTTTGCAGCGGAAGAAAAACTCCGGCAGAGTCAACAAGGTAAACTATTGGCAGTCGGTTCTCGATTGAGATTTCCTGAGCGCGAAGATTTTTCTTGCAAGTTATTGGAAACCAGGCACCTGCTTTCACTGTCGCATCGTTAGCGACTATCACCACATCACGATTGTGAATCTTTCCGATTCCGAAAATTGTGCCCGACGATGGTGCGCCTCCGTATTCTTCATACATTCCGTAAGCAGTAAACAGTCCGATCTCAAGGAAATGGCTATCTTTATCGATAAGCTTCGCGATTCTTTCCCGCGCGTGAAGCTTTCCTCGCTGATGAAGTTTTTTTATCGCCTCATCACCGCCGCCATTTTTAATTAAATCGGCTTTTGCTTTCAAAACACGGAGCATATTTTTCAGACCGTCTTCGTAACGGTTGAAAGTGATATCTTTTTTTATTTCACCGCCGACCTTTGCCATCAGTTTAATCCTTCCCTAACAATTCTCGCGCAATAACGAGCTTTTGAATTTCTGAAGTTCCCTCTCCAATTGTAACGAGTTTAACATCTCTATAAAATTTTTCGACAGGAAAATCTTTTATAAATCCATAACCACCATGTATCTGAACTGCCTCGTTTGTTGCCATTACGGCAACTTCACTTGCATAATATTTTGCCATCGAAGATTCTACTACGACTTCTTTGCCCTGATCTTTCAAAAAACCGGCACGGTAAGTCAACAATCGTGCAGCTTCAATTCGTGTGGCAATATCTGCAAGTTTCCACTGAATTGCCTGAAATTCTGAAATCGATTTACCGAATTGCTTTCGTTCTTTTGAATATTTTATACTCGCATCTAACGCACCCTGTGCAATTCCGAGCGCAAGCGCGGCAATGCTGATTCTTCCTCCATCAAGAACTGTTAACGCCTGATGAAATCCTGTTCCTTCAGCGCCAAGAATATTTTCTTTTGGAATTTTGCAGTTGTCGAAAGCTAACGCGGCAGTATCGGAACTCCGCATTCCCATTTTATTTTCTTTCTTGGAAACAATAAATCCGGGAGAATTATTTTCGACTATGAAAGCGGAAATTCCTTTTTTCCCTTTCGATTTATCTGTCAGAGCTGTGACAACAGTTGTGGAACCAACGCTGCCATGAGTGATGAAGTTTTTGCTTCCGTTTAATATGTAAGAATTGCCATCCCTAACAGCGGTTGTTAACATACTGCCCGCATCACTGCCGCTTGTAGGTTCTGTAAGAGCCCATGCGCCGATTTTTTCCCCTGTTGTAAGATCGGGAAGATATTTTTTCTTCTGTTCATCATTTCCGAACAAGAAGATATGATTTGTGCATAAACTATTATGAGCGGCGATCGTTAATCCAACCGATGGATCGACACGAGAAATTTCTTCGATGACGGTAATATACTCTCCATATCCGAATCCCGATCCGCCAAATTCATCGGGGAAGATAACGCCCATGAATCCCAACTCTCCCATCTTCTTTGTAATCTCGAAAGGAAAATTTTGTGATTCATCGAACTTCATCACTACCGGCTTGATTTCCTTTTCAGCAAATTCACGTGCAACCTTTTGGATCATCACCATATTTTCGGTGGGGACAAAGGAAATATTACCATCTATTGTCTGATCAGCCATCATAAACTCCTTATAGTTTTGTATAATTTAGGAGGTTTTAGTAAGAATAGCAACGATTATCGTTTGTAATTTTTCAAAAGATAGTCAACAATATCGAATGGAGTGGTTTGAAGAGAGTCAAGATCGCTCATTTTTTCTGTGAGCAGGCGGTCTCTTTCTTCGTTCCAGAAATCAAAATGAAGCTTTTCTCCAACAAGCTCGCGTATTCTTTCAATAATTCTTGTTCTTCTCTTCAATTCAAGTTGTTTTGAAGAAATTAAATATGATTGATGTTCTGAAATTTTATCGGCAACTTCTGCAACCCCTCTACCTTCACTTGCAGTTGTCTTTAAAACGTCAGGGTTCCATCCCTGCTGCTTCGCCTTAAAATTCAGTACCATCTGAATCGACATAACTGCCTGTTCAGCTCCGGCACGATCTGCTTTGTTTAACACGAAGAAGTCGGCAATTTCCATCAGTCCGGCTTTCATTGCCTGTATAGAATCACCGGACTCGGGAACAAGTACTACAACTGTTGTATCTGCAGCACGCGCAATATCTAATTCCGATTGCCCAACACCAACCGTTTCCAATAATATAATTTCACAACCGGATGCATCAAGGATATCCGCAGCCTCTTTCGCCTTTTTGCTAAGTCCGCCCAAACTGCCTCGTGAAGCCATGCTGCGGATGAATACTCCTTCGTCCAATTCAACATCCGTCATCCGCACACGATCTCCCAAAAGCGCGCCGCCTGTGAACGGACTTGTAGGATCAACTGCAATAATCCCTACACGTTTACCGAGACCTCTATAATGTTTTGCTAATTTGTTTGTGATTGTACTTTTTCCTGCCCCCGGGGGACCAGTGATACCGATTCTATATGCATTCCCTGTATATTTATAAATCAATCTTAAAAAATCTGCTGATAACGGATGTTCGTTTTCAATCATTGAAATGGCGCGGGCAATCGAAACCCTGCTGCCGCTCAGAATTTTCTCGATATCAAATCGATTCGAAATCATTTTTTATTCTTAAAATAATTGACTGTCATCTTTAATCCCTCTTCCAAATTTATTAAAGGATCCCATCCCAACACACTCTTAATTTTTTTGTAATCGAGAACACTTCGTAATTGTTCACCCTTTTTTGCATCGGCATGAAGATCTTTACATTTCGATCTTGATAATTCACGAATATGATGAAATAGTGTATTCACATCCGATTCAATACCTGTCCCGACATTAAAAGTATCGGATTGGGGATAATTGAGCGCCAGAAGATTAGCGCGCACAACATCCGCCACAAACACATAATCGCGTGTTTGAGATCCATCTCCGTTAATTACCGGCTGATTTTCATCAAGCATTTTGCTGGCAAAAATTGCAACAACACCTGCTTCTCCGTGCGGGTTTTGTCGTGGACCATACACATTCGCATATCTTAATGCAATGTATTGTAAACCAAAAACTGCATGATAATAAAAAAGATATTTTTCTACGGCAAGCTTTGCGATTCCGTAAGGTGATAACGGTCTGACAGGATGTTTTTCATCTGCTGGAAAATAATCCTGCTCACCATAGATAGCACCGCCGGTCGAGGCGAAAATAAATTTTTGAACTCCAAACTCTTTAGCATTCTCTAATAAATTTATAGAACCAACAATATTCACATCAGCATCAAACTTAGGATTTTCAACCGACTTCCTTACATCCATCTGGGCTGCATGGTGAATTATTGCATCGAATTTTTCATTTCGGAATATTTCTTTGATTTGATCATCTCTGATATCTAACTTAACAAATTTCGCTCCCGGATTTACATTCTCTATACTCCCTGATGAAAGGTCATCAATAATAACAACATAATGACCTGCTTTCAAGCAAGCATCTGTGATATGAGATGCGATGAATCCGGCTCCGCCTGTAATTAATATTTTCAAGTTCAATCTTTCAATTATATTTATTCTATTGACAAATGTTGTAAACCTTTTTTACCAATATCGCTACGATAATATGCACCATCAAAAGTAATTTTTTCTACAGACCTGTAAGCCCGGTCTATTGTTTCATCCAGCTTAGAACCGATGGCGGTTACACCTAACACTCTTCCACCGGAGGTTGCCACAGTATCTTTAATAAATTTTGTTCCGGCATGAAAAATAATAACATTTTTTGTATCATCAAACTGTTTCAAACCGAAAATTGGTTTATCAATCTGATATTCATCGGGATATCCGCCCGAAGCAATGACTACACAAACAGCATTATTTTTTGAAAGCTCTACTCTCTCTTTATCGATTTTTCCCTCAATTGATGCAATTAACAAAGATAATAAATCTGATTTGAGTAATGGTAAAACCACCTGTGTTTCAGGGTCTCCGAATCTGCAATTAAACTCAATTACCCGCGGACCTGTTTGTGTGATCATAAGTCCGACGTAAAGACAACCTTTATAGGGTCTTCCTTCAAGCTGCATTCCTCTAAGCGTAGGTTCGATTATTTCTTTTGCTACATACTGAAATAAGTCGGCAGTCATAATAGGTGCAGGTGCATAAGCACCCATACCACCGGTATTTTTTCCTTTATCATCATCCAAAATTCTTTTATGATCCTGTGCAGGCGAAAGCAACTTGTAATTGATTCCATCACAGAGAGCAAATACAGATGCTTCTTCACCTTCTAAAAATTCTTCGATTATAATGTTCGATCCGGCATCGCCGAATATTTTTTGATCGAACATAGAGCGGATTGCATCGAGCGCATCTTCTTTGGATTCGCAAACCGAAACGCCTTTACCAGCAGCAAGTCCATCAGCTTTTACAACAATAGGCGCGGGTATTTCATTTATATATCTTTCAGCATCATATTTCTCGGCAACTGAAAAAGAACGGAATTCAGCAGTTGGAATATTATATTTTTTCAAAAAATGTTTTGCAAATACTTTACTGCTTTCAAGTTCAGCGGCAAGTTTAGAAGGTCCAAATATTTTCAGGTGATGTTGCTCAAATTGATCAACAATTCCGAGGGCAAGAGGTTGTTCCGAGCCAACTATCGTAAAATCAATTTCATTCTCAATCGCAAAGTTCACCAAACCGGTAATATCGATAATTTTTATCGGCACAAGTTCAGCAACCGATGCAATTCCCGCATTCCCCGGTGCACAAAATATTTTTTCAACATCCGGCGATTGTTTGAGTTTCCAAGCCAATGCGTGTTCACGCCCTCCTGAACCGATAATCAATAATTTCATTCGTTCACCAGAAATCCGAAGATTTTAGAAAGCTCATTTGTTAATTCAACACGATTGAATTTTTCAACCATTTCTTTCTTTGGCAATTCAAATTTCTTTTGTTTATAAAATTCGAATAGCTGTATGATTGTATTTTGAATTTCTTCTACATTCGTCGGCGAAACAATTGTTGCACCACCAGATTCTTTTAAAGTCTGAGCCACAAATCCCTGACGAACAGTTGCTAAAATCGGTTTCATCAATCCTAAATATTCATACAACTTGCCCGGTGATTGCGCATCATTGTTCATCGTCAGCCATAAAACATCTGCAGTTTTCAGATGAGCGATACAATGGTTATGATCTAAATATCCTGTTGAATGAACATTTCCTTCAAGCCCCAATTTATGGATCATCTTCACAAATTCATCCTGCAAAGTTCCTATCAAATATAGTTCAATTTGATTTTTCAATTCCGGTTTTGATCGGAATAAATTCCTCAGAGCTTCAAACATATATTTCGGTGTGCGGTCTGCATAAAATACTCCGGCATGAGAAATTCTCATCCGGTTCGTTTTCTCAATATGAATTTTCGGATTATCATTTAAATCAGCCGGATCATATCCGTGCGATAAAATTGTAACATCATGGTACTCTAAAAATTTAAAACGCTTCAGGATCAATTCCTTTGTCCGACGGCTCGTGACGAGAACACGCGAGCTCGATTTTAATGTTTTCTTTTCTAATTTATAATTGACTAACTTATGCAAAGGTGTCGGATAATGTTTGTATGGATAATCGTGCCAGGGATCGCGATAATCTATTACCAAAGGTTTTTTATATTTTTTATGAAGTTCTGTACCTATTACAAAATCGGTAAACGGCGGCGCAGTCGCATAAATAACATCGAAGTTTTTACTGAGAAATAGCTCATCCGCCTTTTTAATCGCTTTCCGTTTCCAGCCGATTTTATTGTCAGGGATAAAAAATGTATCACTGATAAACGAAAATAGTTTACGCCATTTTTCAGATGGCATTTTCACTACACCCTTTTTACGGAATAACCTGTTCGGATCGAGCGAACCGACTCTTTCGATTTCCACATGATTGGGATGAAGTTCATCCAGCAAAGTGTAATCTTGAGCAAAATATCCGGTTGGGGTTACTGTTAAAACAGTGGGCTGCCAGCCGAATTGCGGAAGATATTTTACAAACTTCAATGTGCGTTGAACGCCGCTTAAACCCATGGGCGGGAAATAATATGCAATAACGAGAACGTTTCTTAATTTTACTTGAGAATCAGTCACAAATTTTAATACTATAAGATGATTAGGTCTTTAGGTGATTTATTCAGTATTTCAGGGTATCCGTCTGTGATTACAATATCATCTTCGATCCGGACTCCCCCAGACTCCGGGATGTAAATCCCCGGTTCAATCGTTACAACATTTCCGTTTTTTAGAACAGCTTTACTCAAAACAGAGAGCCGTGGTTGTTCATGAATTTGAAGTCCGATTCCGTGTCCGAGCGAATGCTTAAAATATTTTCCATACCCTTTTTTATTTATATAATCGCGTGCAATACGGTCTAATTCTTTAGCAGCAATACCGGCTTTGGCAGATTCAATAGCTTTCAACTGTGCTTCGAGAACTGTGTTGTATATTTTTTTTGATTCACCGGATAGGCTTCCAATTCCAACCGTTCTTGTTAAGTCGCTGTGGTATCCGTTATAAACAGAACCGAAATCGAGCGTAACCATTTCGCCTTTTTTGATTTTTTTCTCGGAAGGCTTGCCATGCGGAAGTGCACCTTTAGCTCCACTTACTACAATCGGTGCAAAGCCATCACCCTCGGCGCCGTGAATTTTATGCCGGTATGATATCTCGGCGGCAATATCCAGTTCACTTACTCCGGGTTTAAGCAGAGGCAGTATTTCCATAAATACGGAATCTGTTATTTCAACTGCACGTTTAATGAATTCAATTTCATATTGATCTTTTCGTATTGCGATTCTTTCTATCGTATCAACTTTAGGAAGGAAAACAACTTTCGGAAAAATCTTTTTCAACCGTTTGTATGAAGTAAATACGAGAGTATTACCATCGAACCCAATCCTCATTTGTGGTCTTAATAATTTTTCCTCCTTCAATTTATCAAAAAGATCTTGCGCTGTTATTGAAATCTTCCATCCACTAGTCTCTTTTTTAACCTGTGTTGCGTATCTTCCGTCTGTCAATAAATATGCATTGTCGCGTGTTACTAAGGCAATCCCGTTTGAACCTGAAAATCCTGTGATATATCTGAGATGCGGCTGAAATGTAATTAAGAACGCATCGATCTTCATCTCTGCAAAATCAGCTCGAAGAGAACTGATTCGATGATGAAGATATGTATGTTTTGATTTCATTAGTAACAATCGATCTGTTGATGATTTATTTAAATGTGATAATTCGGAGCTTCTTTAGTAATTGAAATATCGTGCGGATGACTTTCCCTTAATCCGGCTTCAGACATTTTGATAAATTGAGTTTTTGATTTCATATCACTAATATTTTCACAACCGCAATATCCCATTGCTGCCCGAAGACCACCTATCATCTGGTGAACAGTATCTGCGAGCTGACCTTTATACGGCACTCTGCCTTCAATTCCTTCAGGTACGAGCTTTGGCAAGCCCTCTTCAGCATCCTGAAAATATCTATCGCTGCTTCCCTTTTTCATCGCATCAATTGAACCCATTCCGCGGTAGATTTTATAACTCCGCCCTTCATACAATACTTTTTCACCGGGACTTTCTTCAACACCCGCAAACAAACCGCCGATCATAACTGAATCAGCTCCTGCGGCAATAGCTTTTGCGATGTCTCCGGTTTGTTTAATTCCTCCATCGGCAATTAATGGAACTTTCGATCTTGAAGCTACTTTAAAACAATCGTAGATTGCGGTTACCTGAGGAACACCAACGCCGGCAATTATTCGTGTTGTGCAGATTGAACCTGGTCCGATACCAATTTTCACCGCATCAACTCCAGCCTTTATTAAATCCTTTGTCCCATCTGGCGTGCCAACATTCCCGGCAATTAATTCTACATCAAACTCTTTCTTAACACGCTTCACCATATCAATAACTCCACGTGAATGTCCGTGCGCTGTATCTATTATTAAAACATCTACTCCCGCTTTAACAAGTGATCTAACCCTGTCAATAGTATCCGAAGTAACACCGACAGCGGCGCCAACACGCAATCTTCCATGCTTATCTTTACATGCATTTGGATGATGCTTCTTTTTTTGAATATCTTTAAAAGTGAAAAGACCGCGAAGTTTATTTGCTTTATCAACGATCGGCAATTTTTCAATCCGATGCTTTTGTAAGAGCTGCTCAGCTTTTTCTATAGTTGTGCCGAGCGGAGCAGTGATAAGATTTCGACTCGTCATTATCTTGGAAACTTTTAATTGCCGATTAGGTTCGAATCGTAAATCTCTGTTTGTAACGATTCCAATTAATTTTCCATTATCATCAATAATCGGAATGCCCGATATGCTGTAACGGCTCATTAATAATAACGCGTCTCCAACGGTTTGATTTGCCAGCATTGTGATCGGCTGTAAAATCATTCCACTTTCAGATCTTTTCACAATATCAATCTGGGCGGATTGCGCCTCGATTGTCATATTTTTATGTATGATTCCTATTCCTCCTTCGCGTGCCATAGCGACTGCCATATCAGCTTCCGTAACTGTATCCATCGCGGCGGAAATCAAAGGAATATTGAGCGTGATGTTTTTACTTAGTTTAGTTTGAACTTCTACATCGCGCGGCAAAACAGTTGACTTTTGTGGCACTAAAAGAACATCGTCAAATGTAATTGCTTCACCGATAAATTTTTTATTTGCCATTTTCCGATTCCTAAAAATTCATTTGTTAATTATCATTCGCCCTAGCTCTAAGCTCTAAGCTCTAAGCTCTAAGCTCTAAGCTCTAGGCTCTTAGCTATTAGCTTTTGGTTGTTTGCGTATAACATCCACATCTCATATCTCAACCCCCATATCTAACATCTGACATCGAATATCCCACATCTCATACCTCATACCTCATATCTCATATCTCATATCTCATATCTCATCCTTCATCCTTTAGATAAACGCCTGTATCCCTGTAATATCTTCACCCACAATGAGTGTATGCATCTCGTGTGTACCCTCATAAGTTTTTACTGACTCAAGATTTGCCATATGCCTCATAACAGGATATTCATCAAGAATACCGTTTGCACCTAAAATTTCTCGTGCTTGTCTTGCGATCTCCAATGCCATGTGAACATTATTCCGTTTTGCCAGCGATACCTGCGGAAATCGGAGTGTCTGCTTATCCTTCAATCTACCGAGTTGTAGACAAAGAAGCTGGGCTTTTGTTATTTCTGCGACCATGAAAACAAGTTTTTCCTGCGTCATCTGAAACGAAGCAATTGGTTTACCAAATTGAATCCTTGTCTTTGCGTAATCGAGCGCTGCATTATATGTTGCCATTGCCGACCCGATTGCTCCCCAGGCAATTCCATACCTTGCTTGATTTAAACACATCAGTGGTGATTTTAGTCCATCGGTTTTTTGGAAAATATGTTCTTTGGAAATTCTAACATCTTGGAAAATCAATTCTGATGTAACCGATGCGCGTAATGAATGTTTGCCGGTCATCTCTGGAGCGGAGAATCCTTTTGTACCTTTTTCAACCAAGAACCCATGGACTACTCCATTCAACTTCGCCCAGACAACGGCAACATCTGCAAGCGTTCCATTTGTAATCCACATCTTTGCTCCATTGAGCAAATAATAATCGCCTTTATCTTCGGCATGAGTTATCATTCCTCCGGGATTCGAACCGTAATCAGGTTCGGTCAAACCAAAGCATCCTATTTTTTCACCGGTTGCTAACTTGGGCAGCCAATAATCTTTTTGCTTCTCGGAACCGAAAGTATAGATTGGATACATGACAAGAGCACTTTGAACTGAAGCGAAACTTCTGATTCCACTATCACCTCTTTCTAATTCCTGCATTACCAAACCGTAGGCAACATTATTCATTTCGGCACATCCATATTTTGCAGGTAAAGTTGAACCGAACATACCAAGATCAGCCATTTTTGGGATGAGATCCATTGGGAATGTTCCGTTCCGATAATTTTTCTCAATGATGGGAAGAATCTGGTCATCGGTGAATTCGCGGACAGTATTACGAACAAGGATTTCTTCCTCGCTTAATAAAGAGTCAATTTCGTAATAATCCAAGCCAGAAAATTTTGTCATGGGAGGTACTTTCATGAAATAGTTTATAAGGAATCGAGACAGCCACGATGATCTTGAATTGCATCAAAATTACAAAAATTCGGCAGGAAAGTCAAACTTTGGGGATGTTAAAATTAATCGATTTGCAGACCGTATTCTTTAATCTTAAGGTACAATCCTTTTTCACTGATACCAAGCGCCTCCGCTGTTTTCTTTCTGTTTCCCTCGTACAATTTTAAAACTTTTTCTATATGCTGGCGTTCAAGCGAATTCATTGTTAACGAAGCTGGCATCGCTTCTACCTGTCTATCGGCAAGAGATAAATCTTTCGCTTCAATTAATTGATTAGGTGAGAGAATTATAGATCCTTCTATAACATGCTCAAGCTCGCGGATATTGCCGTGCCAATCGTACAGCATTAGAACTTTTAATGCGTCTTCGCTCAATCTTTTTGGTTCTTTAGATTTAGATTTTTTCTTGAGGAAGTGTTCGACAAGAAGGGGAATATCTTCGCGATGATCTTTCAGCGGTGGAATTTTTATTGTTATAACGTTCAGCCGGTAAAGTAAATCTTCACGAAATCTTCCCGCGCGCGCTTCTTCCTGCAGGTTTTTATTTGTGGCAGAAATAACTCTGACATCTACCTTCAGTTCATTTGTCCCACCCACTCTCCTGAAATCTCCTGTTTCTAAAAATCGCAAAAGTTTCGGTTGTATAATCGGGCTTATATCCCCTACTTCATCTAGGAAAAGTGTCCCGCCGTTTGCAACTTCAACAAGTCCGGGTTTTGCTGTGTATGCATTAGTGAATGCACCTTTTTCGTGTCCGAATAATTCACTCTCCAATAGTGTGTCGGGGATTGAAGAACAATTCACAGGGACAAACGGACGATCTGCCCGTGGACTTGACCGATGAATAAGATTTGCAATAAGTTCTTTACCGGTTCCGCTGGGACCGTTGATAAGCACAATAGAATCGCTTTGAGCAACTTTCTTTGCATTTTCTATTACCTGAATCATTGCATGGCTTGACCCTATAATTTCAGGGGTTCCGGTTTTGCGCGAAAGTTCAGTCTGGAGAAGTTTATTATCTATGGAAAGTTTTTTACGTTCTATTGCCCGCTGGATTGTTTGTTCAACCTGATCGATATCATACGGTTTACCTAATACCTCATAAGCTCCGAGCTTTGTAGTTTCAACAGCCATTTTAATATCAGCATACTGAGATAGGATAATTACATGCGAAGATGGGGAATTGTCTTGTATGAATTTCAATACCTCCCTGCCATCAACACGCGGCATTTTCATATCCAATAAAACAACATCGTACAACGATTTCTGAATCAGGTTGATTGCTTCAGCCCCGTCGAATGCGAGATCAACTTCGTAACCTCCGGCATCTTGCAATTCTTCCTTGAGCAGCGTTATGAGCGCCACTTCATCATCAACGATAAGAATTTTATACCGCTGAGCCATTTTGTCCCCGAGGGATTGGTAGGAGATTATTATTCAGTCAATACACGCTCGATGGTTGTAAGCAAATCTACGAGATCATACGGTTTGCTGACAAAATCTTCGGCGCCATGTTTTTTTGATTCGATAGCGTTTTTTAAATCTGCAAATCCGGTAAGCATAATAACTTTTACGCCGGGGAAATTCTTTTTGATGAACTTCAATACTTCAAATCCGTCTACCTTGGGCATTTTGATATCGAGAAGAACGAGATTAAATCTTTTATTTTGCACTACCGATATCGCATCGTCCCCATCCGATGCTGTATCAACCTCATAACCCGCATTCAACAATTCAGCGCTTAATACGGTGCGAAGAGCTTCTTCATCATCGACAACGAGGATACGACTTTTTTCTGCCATACAAAAAACCTTTACATTTTAGATATAAGTGGGATAACATCTTATAATTTAACGTGAAGCAAGTTAATGAAAACTGTTAAAAAAAGCAAGAGTTCGATTTACCTGCTATAC
>JACRFD010000043.1 GCA_016218025.1 Ignavibacteriales bacterium | reverse complement strand
CGTGAAGCAAGAGAAATTGCACCAAGTGCTTCCGGTTCATCTGTTTCGCCATCGCCAAGAAAAGCCCAAACTTTTTGATCGCCCGGTTTCTTCAATCCACGATCTTCCAAATATCTGTTAAACCGTGCTTGATAAATTGCCTGGATCGGACCAAGTCCCATTGATACTGTCGGGAATTCCCAAAAGTCAGGCATTAACCAAGGATGCGGATAAGAAGAAAGTCCGCCGCCCGGTTTTAATTCTCTTCTAAAATTTTCTAATTGTTCTTTTGAAATTCTTCCTTCAAGAAAAGCGCGTGCATAAATTCCCGGTGATGCATGTCCTTGAAAATAAATTATATCTCCTTCACCATTTCCATCTTTACCTCTGAAGAAATGATTGAATCCTATTTCATACAATGTTGCCGCCGATGCGTAAGTGGAAATGTGTCCGCCGATTCCGGCTTCTTCTTTATTTGCACGGACAACCATAGCCATAGCATTCCAGCGAATCAAACTTTTTATTCGGCGTTCGATTTCTCTTCCGCCCGGAAACGGCGGTTCTTTTTCTTTCGGGATTGTATTTATATATGGTGTGTTTGCAGTGAAAGGAAGATCAACACCGGATTCGTGTGCGTATGTATCAAGATTATGTAACAGCTCTCTTACTTTTTCCGGTCCGCCTGATTGCAACACATACTCTAATGATTCAAGCCATTCGCGGATTTCGACTTCATCTAAACCGGTAAATCCGTTTTTAATATTATCATTCATTATATAATCCTTTAGTTCTAATCTATAATAGTGATGATGGGAGAATAAATTTGAGTGTCCGCTAAATGCGGGCACAAATTTAACAATTCCGTTGATTGAATTCTATTCTACTTAGTTAAGAATGTTCTTACAATAGATAACGAGGTCTGTGAAAGAGAAGTTCCGTGCATAGAAAAAATTCTTTGCACGGATTTTTGTGAACAAAAAATTTTATTTCATTTTTACATCAAGCGTTTTTCCGGTTAAACGGCTTTCTTCTGCACGAAATCCGATCAAGTG
>JACRFD010000042.1 GCA_016218025.1 Ignavibacteriales bacterium | reverse complement strand
TTTTTTCTGCATCGTTAAAACCCAACAAAGTTATTAATCCCTTGCTCTCGTTACCCTTTGAGAGAACTTCATCAAGGTTGAATTAAATCTCAGAACAGAAATATTGATATACCTTTGGAAATATTAAATGGGAATACCCAATTTCCCACGACTTGTTTAAGTTACAAAATAACTTATATACTGGCAAACCGATTTTAAGCGAACCTGAAGGAAAACCTCCGGTATCTTCTTAAGTATGATGTGCGACGCACCTTCAAAGAAGCACTAACACAGGAGGTGCGTCGCACGTGAGATACCGGAGGCTTACCCCGGCAAGCTTGTATTTGTTTTTGGAATATCATATTTTGAACGATGCAAATGCACAATCTCGATAGCACAATTAGATAACTGATGAAAACCTATCGGCAAATCATTAATGACCACACATGGATGTTTCTGATATCCGGTTTAATATTAGCTATCGGATTAATCCATTCTTATCATTATGCCTTCGTAAATGATGATGCATTTATTTCTTTCCGTTATGCCGATAATTTTAATCACGGTCTTGGCTTGGTTTACAACAAAGGCGAGCATGTAGAAGGATACACAAACTTTTTATGGACGATGATAATCGCCGCATCTATGCAGCTTGGTTTCGATCCTGTTGCTTCATCGACCGCTCTCGGTATTATTTTTTATGCCGGCACTCTGATTATTTTTATTTTAATAAGCAGGCGTTACCAGACAAAGCAAGGATCTTCTTTTTACCCGATCTTCTTCCCTCTCGCAGCGATTGCACTCACTCTTAACCGTGACTTTAATGTTTACGCAACAAGCGGTTTAGAGACATCGATGTACACTTTTTTTATTGCGACAAGTTTCTTTGCAATATCTTTAGATTTAAGAAAAAAAAATGTAGTAATTGCCGGTATATTTGCGCTGCTTACACTTCTTACTCGCCCGGATGGAGCAATTTTCTTCGGTTGCTTGGTCATCTATCTCTTCATTATTAACCAAAACCGCTGGAAAAATATACTTTATTTTATTTTTCCTTCACTCATAATTTTTATTCCATACTGGATATGGAGATATAATTACTACGGCTTCTTTTTCCCGAATTCTTTCTACGCAAAATCTATCTACCTGCCTTATTACAGTCAGGGAATTGAATACGTTTGGCTTTATCTGAAAACTTATTACGGACTTTTTATACTTTTTATTCCAGCGATTGCTTTATTGTTAAAGCATCGAAAAAACTTAACCGGGTTTATATCTCAACAAAAGCAAAAATCAGGCAGAGATATTATTCTCGCTGTACTGTTTTCTGTCGTTTATATAATTTTTGTAAT
This sequence comes from Ignavibacteriales bacterium, assembly GCA_016218025.1. Classification (GTDB taxonomy): domain Bacteria; phylum Bacteroidota; class Ignavibacteria; order UBA10030; family SZUA-254; genus PNNN01. Next base: position 48,714 of record JACRFD010000042.1, on the reverse strand, counting down.
ACGTATCGGCGGCGATTTTATGCATGCGCGCTTCCTCATACCGGTTACGCCATTCTTATATTTAATTGTTGAGCGTTTTATACTTTCCATAAACAGATTATCTTTGCGATATGCTGCCGCAATATTTATTATTCTATCCACAATTTTCAGATACGATCTTTACACAAAAGAAATCAGCGTTGGTTATGTTGTGGATGAGTATCAATATTATACTCCCGAACATTTAGAAAAGGCGAAACAATTCGGTTACGAATTAAAAAAATATTTCAAAGATTTACCTGTACGATTCGCTTTTTCAGGCGCACAGGCACGGGTTGTTTATTATGCAGAATTACCGTATGCAATGGAAGCCCTTACAGGATTAACCGATACTGCTCTGGCACATTATCAAATAAAAGAACGCGGCCGCCCCGGTCATGAAAAAAACGCCTCTCTCGAATTTCTTCAAAAAAAGAAAGTAAACTTTTATATCGGACCCATTAATCAAATGCGCTATGACCAACTACCGTTCGATGCGTTAAAAATAGATTCGTCAATTATTCAGATCGTAACTTATGACAATAGAATTATGAATTTGTTGTCATCCTTTCCAGAATTACAATTCACAAAAATGGATAGATATTTAGATTCGTATTTTTCAAACTCCGATAAAATATCAAATGATCAGTTGATAAGCGATTATAAATTCTTACGTGGATATTATTTTGATCTGAATGAAGATACTGTTAGCGAAAGAAAATTTTTAAATTTTATCTCAGGAATAAACAAGGGAAACGCCCATTAGCTTTCTGTTGTTCCATTTGGAAACAACACCATATTTTTCTATCTTTTTCATCATTTCTTATTAAATAGTGGTAATTAAAAATGTCTGAAAACAAGCTTGATTTATCGAAATTAAAGATTAAACGGGAAGTAGAATCTTCACCCGGACCTCAGGAACCACCCCATAAACCACATTTCGCATACTTGATGTATCTTGCCGGAGTTTTGTTTCTCGGTATTGGAATTTATTTTATTATTCGAAATATCGTTATCGAGGATCCGATTGTTGATGTTACATCCGTCTCATATATTTCTCCGGCTCAAGCCGAGGCGATACTCACTGCAAATGGTTATGTAGTTGCACAAAGAAAAGCAGCTATCGCATCGAAAGCAACAGGCAGACTTGTTTATTTAGGATACAAAGAGGGTGATCGTGTTAAAGAAGGACAAATTATTGCACGAATAGAAAGCGAAGATGTTGAAGCCGCGCTCGCACAAACTAAAGCTGAGTTTGAAGTTGCCAAAGCTGATTTGGTAGAAGCCCGGCAATCTTTTGAGCGTGCGAAAATATTACTTGAGCAGCATCTGATTTCTCAGGCTGAATACGATGCGGCAAAAGCGCGCTATGACCGTGTGGTTGCATCGATTGCTTCACGTGAAGCGGCAATGAAGGCAGCAGATGTGCAATTTGAAAATACAAGGATACGCGCTCCGTTTGATGGTACGATATTGACCAAGAATGCCGACATAGGAGAAGTGGTTACACCATTCGGTGCCGGAGCGAGTTCCAAAGTTGCTGTTGTAACATTAGCCGATATGAGTTCACTTGAAGTCGAAGCCGATGTCTCTGAATCGAATATTGAAAAAATACAAACCGAACTGCCCTGCGAAATCACTCTTGATGCTTATCCCGATAAAAGATACAAAGGTGTTGTTGATAAGATTGTCCCAACTGCCGACCGGGCAAAAGCAACGGTGTTGACAAAAATAAGATTTGTAGAAAAAGATAATCGTGTGCTTCCTGAGATGAGTGCGAAAGTGCATTTCCTGAAAATGAAATCTACCGATAGTATGGACGTCAAACCAATCCTTGCAATAGACCCATCTGTTATTACAACACGAAAGAGCGAGAAAGTAGCATTCGTTTTAGACGGAAGGGTTGTCAAAGAGGTAACAGTTGTAACAGGGAATAAAATCGGCAACCTGATAGAAGTTCGCTCCGGATTATCTGTGGGAGACAAAGTTGTTTTGAAACCTGATGACAAACTTCAATCGGGTGCAAGCGTGAAACTTAGACAATAAATTTTACGTTATAGATTAACAAGTAAATAGATTATTAAAATTACGGAAATACTGACTATGTCGATAGTAAATGTTAAAAATGTATTCAAATCTTACTGGCGCGATTCAATGGAAATTCCGGTTTTGAGGAATATTTCAATTGAAGTTCCAGAAGGAGAATTCTTAGGTTTAATGGGACCTTCAGGATCCGGCAAAACTACGCTGTTAAATTTAATTGCAGGTATAGATCAGCCCACAAAAGGATCGATTGTTGTTGCCGGAACAGATGTTGCAAAATTAAATGAATCTCAGCTTGCAAAATGGCGGGCACAGAATGTCGGTTTCGTATTTCAATTTTATAATCTTTTACCGGTACTTACTGCTTTTGAAAATGTTGAACTCCCGCTTCTTCTTTCAAAACTCTCTAAGAAAGAACGAAAAGAACATGTTGAGTTCGCTCTTAAAGTAGTAGGGCTTGAAGACCGGATTAAACATTATCCGAAACAACTTTCAGGCGGTCAGGAACAACGTGTGGCTATAGCACGTGCAATCGTCACAGACCCGACGCTTTTAATTGCAGATGAACCGACAGGAGATTTAGATAAAACTTCTGCTGAAGAAATATTAAAACTTTTAGTTCAGTTAAACACCGACTTCAAGAAAACTATCGTAATGGTAACTCACGATCCTCGTGCGGCTGAACGGGCACATACGATCAAACATCTTGATAAAGGCGAGTTAACCTAAGGAATAATGCGATGCATATAATCAAACTCATATCTAAAAATATGCTGCGGCATAAACTCCGAACGTTACTTACTATTTCCGGAATCGCTATAGCGGTTGTCAGTTTCGGACTGCTAAGAACAGTTGTAACAGCATGGTATGCCGGTGTTGATGCTTCATCAGCTAACAGGTTAATAACACGCCACTCTGTTTCTTTCATCTTCCCTCTTCCGCTCGCTTATCGAGACAGGATTTCCAAATTAGACGGAGTTGATAAAGTTACATACGCAAATTGGTTTGGCGGTGTTTATGTAGATAAGAAACAATTTTTTGCCCGGCTCGCTGTAGATGCAGAAACTTTCTTTGATGTTTATCCGGAATATGTTCTTCCAAAAGGTGAACTTGAAACTTTTAAACGCGAACGTAATTCATGTATAGTCGGCGAGCAACTGGTTCAGAGATACGGTTTTAAAATTGGTGATGTAATTCCAATAGATGGAGATATTTATCCGGGCAAATGGGAATTTGTAATCCGGGGTATTTACAAACCCCGCGATAAAACTTCAGACCCATCGAACATGCTTGTACAGTGGCAGTATCTCGAAGAGCGGCTTAAAGAAGAAATGCCCGCTCGCGCCGGATACGTTGGCTGGTACATTGTTCAAATTCACGATCCGAATAATTCAGGCATTATCTCCAGTCAAATCGATCAGCAATTCAAAAATTCTCCTGCTGAAACTAAAAGTGAAACCGAAAAAGCATTTCAGCAAAGTTTCATGGCTTCGGTGAGTTCAATAATAACCGCTATGGATGTGATGTCGTTTGTTATTATCGGCATAATTTTGCTTGTACTTGGAAACACTATGGTTATGTCGGCTCGCGAAAGAATCCGCGAATATGCAGTTTTGAAAACACTCGGCTTCTCATCGTTCCATTTAATCGGACTTATCGGAGGCGAATCGTTGACCATAGCAATTGCAGGTGGATCTATTGGAATCTTATTGGCATATCCGATGATAGATGGATTTGCCGCTGTTCTACCCAAAGGATGGTTCCCGATATTTAATTTAGAACCGATTACACTTGTCCTTGCCAGCATTTCGGCATTATTGGTCGGAATTCTCGCCGCAATATTTCCGATTCAGCGCGCAACAAGTACAAAAATTGTCGACGGCTTAAGGCAGGTAGGATAGGAAAACGATATGAAAATTCCATTGAAATATATTGTACGAAACCTCCGAACGCGCAAGCTCACTACTGCCCTTACCGTAACAGGTATATCGTTAGTTGTTTTCGTTTTTGCCGCTGTGCTTATGATGGCGCACGGAATTCAAAAGACATTGGTGCAAACAGGTTCAGATGAAAATGTGATCGTACTGAGAAAAGCAGCAACTGCCGAAATAACCAGTATTATAATGCAGGATCAAGCGAATGTTGTTCAGACGATACCATCAATTTCAAAACTGCCGAACGGAAAACCATTCATCTCAAATGAAATTGTAGCAATCATAAATCTTCCTTATTCACAAAAAGAAAATGGATTAGGAAATGTAACTGTCCGGGGTGTTGCACCGGAAGGATTTCAATTACGTTCAAACCTCAATGTAACTGCAGGCAGAATGTTCACATGGGGTTCGCGCGAGATCGTAGTCGGTTCATCCATCAAGAAGAGATTCAAAGGAACAAATATTGGCGATAAAGTTAAGTTCGGTGGAGACGAGTGGAGTATTGTTGGATCATTCGACGCGGGTGGAAATGGTTTTGATTCAGAAATCTGGGGCGATCAAATTCAGTTAGCTCAAGCATTCGGGTACACAGGCGCTTATTCTTCTCTTCTGATTCGTTTAAACAATCAAAATTCTTTTGCACAGTTTCAGGAAGAATTTAATAAAGATCTAAGACTGCAAACATTGGAAGTAAAACGCGAGAAGAAATTTTATGAAGAACAATCTGAAGATATGGCTTTGTTCATCAGAATATTGGGGATCGCAGTAACAGTAATCTTTAGCCTTGGAGCTATGATCGGCGCAATGATTACAATGTACGCCGCGGTATCGAACCGCACGGTTGAAATTGGAACGTTACGAGCATTAGGATTCCGCAGGATGAATGTGTTGACTGCTTTTCTGATTGAATCGTTATCGATTTCCCTCTTCGGCGGAATGATTGGTTTATTCCTCGCATCGTTCCTTCAGTTCTTCGATATATCTATGATAAACTTCGGATCGTTTGCCGAGCTTGCTTTCAAATTTTCCCTCTCCCCTTCAATTATTTTAAATTCATTTATCTTTTCAGTAATGATGGGGTTCGTCGGCGGATTCCTGCCGTCGGTTCGTGCTTCGCGATTAAAAATTGTCAATGCTTTAAGATCATCTTAGAAAGGGATAGATTATTATGAAACGATTTTTTATTTCATTTTTTATTTTATTGATTCTGTTGGTTGTTCCAAATTCTTATTCACAGGATCGTGGATTTGGATTAGGAATTATGATTGGTGAACCAACCGGATTAAACGCCAAGGGATGGTTGACAAAACGAACTGCTATAGACGCCGGTTTGGCTTGGTCATTCGTTCACGAAACAGCTCTACACGTACATGTTGATTATTTGATTCATTCATTTAATGTCTTCCCCGATGCGGAGCAATTACCGCTTTATTACGGCATAGGTGGAAGAATAAGAACAGGTGAAAAAAGAGATGCTCAGGTTGGACTTAGAATGGTTGGAGGAATTGAATATATGTTCCGGACTGCGCCAATCGATATTTTCTTTGAGATAGCCCCGATCCTCGACCTGACACCAAAAACAGAATTAAATATGAATGCCGGCATCGGTGCGAGGTTTTATTTTCATTGAAGAATTTTCTTATTGATCCACTGACGATTTAAATATATAAATGGATCAATGACTCAATGCAACAATGATTAAATTAATTAATTGCTTACAAATAGATTTTTTATTATATTTTACTACTCAAATCTGAAAATTAAGGAATCAAGAGGTAATAATGGCAAAAATTTGTAAAATTTGCGGAAAAAAACCGGTCACCGGACATAATATCAGTCACGCACATAACAGGACAAAAAGACGCTGGCTGCCGAATCTTCAAAAGGTTCGGGCAAAAGTTGACGGCCAAACACAGCGAATGCGTGTATGCACAAACTGTATTAAGAGTGGCAAGATAACCAAAGCCGCCTGACAATTAGATTTTATTTTTTGTAACTAAAGCCCGATTAATGTCGGGCTTTTTTGTTTTTGTAAATCGCTCAAAATTTGGTACATTAAGAAAAATTTTATCAATACATGTCTATACCTAATTCACTCACGGCGCTAAGAATTTTACTAACGCCTGTTTTTCTTATACTCCTTTACAACGAGGATGCCTTCTGGAAACAGATTGCGCTTCTGGTTTATATTGTTGCCGCCCTAACAGATTGGTACGATGGTTGGGTAGCGCGAAGATACGGATATGTGTCGCGCTGGGGACAATTTTTCGATCCGCTCGCTGATAAAATTTTATCACTCTCCGCTCTTTTCGCTTTTGTCCACTTAAATTTGATTGACGGATGGATGGTATGGACAATCACAATCCGCGATGCGATTATTACAACATTGCGCAGTTATGCGGAGTGGACAGACAGACCGATTGTTACATCAAAATCGGCACAGGCAAAAACATTCGGCGAATATATTGTCATATATTACATTCTAATACTTTATGTCGCCAGTACAATTCCATTCTTCAAACTAGACTTCAAATCTCTTATCGAATCGCTGATGCATCCTCAGGTTCTGTTCGGTATGATGCTTTTAGTAACAATCTCAACTATCGGAACAGGCATTCTGTATCTCATTGATAATAGAAAGCTCTTACAGGAACTTTATGTACGATACTTCGGTGCATCCGCAAAATAATTCGGAAACAAGCGTTCCGTTTTGTGTAAGGTTTTTTGCAACCGGATTTTTTTCGGGCTATTCAAAAATTGCTCCCGGAACTGCCGGAAGTATAGTCGCGCTTCTTTTCTATGCTATTCCTTTTTTTGAATCTCCGCTAATTATAACTGTTGCAATTATATCATTTTTCATAATAGGTGTTTACACCTCAAACCGGATGGAAAAATCTTTCGGTGATGATCCCCCAATTGTTGTAATTGATGAAATTGTTGGAATGTGGATTTCGCTTGCATTTCTTCCAAAAACATTATTCATAACATCTCTTGCTTTTTTATTTTTCAGATTCTTCGATATTTTCAAACCTCCTCCCTGTCGGCAGTTGGAAGGTATCAAAAACGGCTGGGGTGTTATGCTGGATGATGTCATGGCAGGAATTTATGCAAACCTAACAACTCAATTTATTCTATTTTCATTTTCGAACATTTAAATAACATGATACCAAAAGTTATAATATTTTATTTTTTATTTTTTTGCGCCGAAGGCGCATCCCTGCCCGTCCGGCAGGCGGGCGCCTATGGCGGAAATTTTTAATTTTATGAACGCTGCAATAATTTCTATCGGTGATGAGATACTGATCGGTCAGGTTGTAAACACAAACGCATCATTCATCGCGCAAAAAGTAAGCCCGATAGGAATCGAGATATCTAAAATAATTGTAACCGGAGATACTGAAGACAAAATTTTAAATGTTCTTCAATCGGAATATTCAAAACATGAGATTTTATTCATTACAGGCGGACTTGGTCCCACTCATGACGATGTAACGCGAAGCGCTATTTGCAAATTTTTTCAAACGTCTTTAGTTCCATCAGAAGAAGCAAGAAAATATGTTTTAGAATTTTTGAATCAACGCAACCGCTCATGGTCTGAAGCAGCAGAGAATCAGACCTATATCCCGGACGGTGCTATCGTTATGCCGAATAAATCCGGCACAGCCCCCGGCGAGTTTTTTAATAAGGATGGGAAATATGTTATTGTAATGCCCGGCGTGCCTTACGAAATGGAAAGCATGATAACCGATTTCGTCATTCCATATTTTAGAAAATTATCTCAAAAGAATTTCATCCTTCATCGCACATTGATGACAACAGGAATACCCGAATCTGAACTGGCTCAACGTCTCGGAGATTTAAGTAAACTTTTGCAAGGTGCGAAATTAGCGTTCTTACCATCACCCACCGGTGTTAGATTGAGAATCACTGTAACAGGAAATGATTCTGATTATTGCACTGCGCAGATTCAAAAAATAGAATCCGATATCAGAGAAAAAGCAGAAAAATATATTTACGGCATTGACGAAGAATTATTGGAAGAAGCTCTCGGCAAATTATTACTTCAGCATAATCTCAAGATAGCAATTGCAGAATCGTGCACAGGAGGATTGATTGTCAATAAGATGACAAATGTTCCCGGAAGTTCAAATTATTTAGAACGGGCAGTAGTAACATACAGCAATAAATCCAAAATCGATTTACTCAACGTCCCAAAAGAATTATTTACAACAGTTGGCGCTGTCAGCAAAGAAGTTGCCGAAGCAATGGCTCTTGGAATTCGCGAGATGTCAGGAACTGATATTGGAGTTTCAACAACCGGTATAGCCGGACCAGCAGGCGGAACTTCTGAAAAACCTATAGGGTTAGTATGGATAGGATATAGTGATAAAGATTCAACATTTGGTATGAAATTTAATTTTGGCGACGGAAGAATCCGCATAAAAGAACGCGCATCACAAGCGGCAATGGACTTAGTTAGAAGAAAAATATTGAAGATACAATAATTCATGAACAACACTCGAACATTCATCGCATTCGACACCCCTGCAGAAATAAAAAATGACATTGAAATAATTCAGAATAAATTGCGAAGCGCCGGTGCCGACGTTAAATGGGAACATAAAGATAAATTTCACGCAACCATTAAATTTCTTGGCGACATAGAAAACTCGCGGCTCGACTCTATTATCGATAAAATTACAAATACTACTAAACAATATCCACCAGCCGAAATAATTTACGACGGAATTGGCGTTTTCCCGAATAGAAACAATCCGCGTGTAATCTGGATTGGGTGTATAAATCCTGATGGAATTATCAAGAAAATCAAAGTCGCCTTGGATAAAAATCTTGTTGCCGACGGTTTTGAAATTGAAAATCGTGCATTTCACCCGCATATTACGCTTGGCAGAGTCAAATCAGAATTTAATCTGAACAATTTGCTTCCGATGCTGGAAAATCTTAACTTTGAACCACAGAAAGCATTTATTGAAGAGGTACTTATTATGAAAAGCATTCTGAATTCAAAGGGATCCGAATACTCGGTCCTCAAGAGTATTCAATTATCCAAAACTTAAAAATAGAACGAGCAAATGAGAAAAACTTCAAAACAAGAACTTAAAACTGTATTATTCGTTGATGATGAATCTATGTGGCTCGAAGCCATTCGACTATCGATGAAAGGTGAGCAATTCAAGATTCTCACTGCAGACGGTGGCGAAGAAGCATTAAAAAAACTTCAGCGACAAAAACCCGACCTTATAATGAGCGATGTCCGAATGCCAGTGATGAACGGTTTCGATCTTTTTATCAAAGTGAAAGATAATCCGAAACTAAAAGATATCCCATACGTTTTTATGTCATCGATAGATGATTTTGACGCAAAAAAAACTGCTAAAGAACTTGGCGCCGATGGATATATTGAAAAGCCGTTCGATTCTGATCATATTAAATCGATTGTGATAGATTTACTTACAAGACTGCATCCATCATTATAATTTTATGATTGGCATTTAAATTTGATTAAAAGAAAGGATAAATTATGGCAGAAGAAAATAATAAAGAAGCTCGACTTCAGGCATTGAAAATTGCAGTTGAGCAAATTGAAAAACAGCACGGCAAAGGCGCCATCATGAAACTTGATGAAGGACCGATAGCAAAAATCGACTTTATCTCAACCGGCTCTATCTCATTCGATGCAGCAGTTGGTATAGGAGGTATACCGCGTGGAAGAGTGATAGAAATTTTTGGACCCGAAGCATCAGGAAAAACAACTATCTGTCTTCATGTGCTTGCTGAAGCTCAGAAAAAAGGCGGCATAGCAGCTTTTATCGACACTGAACATGCACTCGATTTAAACTATGCAAAAAAATTAGGTGTTGATACAAACAATTTAATGCTTTCACAACCTGAGTACGGCGAACAAGCTCTTGAAATTGTTGAAACATTAGTACGCAGCGGTGCTCTTGATGTTATAGTAATTGATTCGGTAGCAGCGCTTACTCCGCGGGCAGAAATCGAAGGTGAGATGGGCGACCCGACTATGGGTGTTCAGGCTAGATTAATGTCACAAGCACTCCGCAAACTAACTGCGGCAATTAGCAAATCGAAAACAACGGTTATGTTTACCAACCAACTCCGTCAGAAGATCGGAATAATGTTCGGTAATCCTGAAACAACTACAGGCGGAAACGCATTAAAGTTTTATGCTTCGCTCCGACTCGACGTCCGGCGTATTGAAGCAATTAAAGATGGTCAGAACGTAATCGGAAACAGAGTAAAAGTAAAAGTTGTTAAGAATAAAGTAGCTCCACCGTTCAAAGAAGCTCAATTCGACATACTCTACAACGAAGGTATCTCAAAGTTGGGCGATCTCATCGATACAGCAGTTGACCACAATATCATTGCTAAAAGCGGCTCATGGTTTTCATACGGTTCTGAAAGAATCGGGCAGGGCCGCGACGCTGTAAAAAAATATCTTCAAGAAAATGATAAACTTGGAAAACAAATAGATATTGAGGTAAGGAAAAAACTGGGGCTGATTGAAGAAGAACCATCCGGTAAAGCACCTAAACCTGAAGCGGTGAAAAAACCCGCTTCAAAATAAAAAAAATAGTAGTTCAGTGTGATGACTATATCAAAACTTGAACAACAAAAACGCCATCCTGATCGTGTAAACGTTTATCTGGATGGCGAATTTGCTTTAGGACTGCATAAAGATGTTGTAAGAAAATTTTCTCTAAGAAAAGGTGACTCTGTTTCAGATAAACTGATGGAACAACTGGCAAATGAAGAGGAATTTTCTGCCGCAAAAAATAAGGCATTACGGTTTTTGAGCCGACGCATGAGAAGCGAGCATGAAATTCGATTTAAACTAAAAGATTACGAATTCAGTCCGAAAGTAATCGATTCAGTTGTTCAATATCTTACTGAGCTAAATTTCATCAACGATACAAATTTTGCAAAAGCTTTAGTTCGGGATCTTCAAAAAACAAAATCTGCCGGTAAAAGGCTACTCAGACAAAAGTTACTGCAAAAGGGAATATCAAAAATTATTATCGATTCAGTATTGAGTGAAGGAAATGTTGAAGAAGAAGAATTACTTGCACTCAATGCAGCGAAAAAATATTTGAAAAAATATCAATCCTCAAGAAAAAAGACAGAAAAAGATATACAGGTCAGAAGACTAACTCAAACCCTTCAAAGAAAAGGTTTTTCATGGTATATAATTTCAAAAGCAATAAATCAATCATTCAATCAAAAAATTATTGAGGAGGATATTTAATATGTCATCGGTTATTTTCGATATAGAAACGCTGGCTCTGCCTCTTGAAACTTTCGATGATGTTCAAAAGGAGTACCTGCTGAAATTTGCCGACACAGATGAGAAGCGAGAAGCTGAATTACAAAAATTGAACCTCTACCCTTTAACTGCACAGATCATTGCAATCGGTATGTTAAATCCCGACACGATGAGCGGAAAAGTTTTTTACCAATCTGATGTAAAAGAAACTTTTAGCTCTGAGGACAATAAAATTGAATTTGTTTCGGGTGATGAAAAAGATATCTTGAAGAATTTTTGGATTACGATACAGCGCTACGATCGGTATATTACATTCAACGGCAGAGGTTTTGATAATCCGTTTGTCATGCTTCGTTCGGCAATAAATGGAGTAAAACCGTCACGCAACATAATGCCGTACCGTTACGATGCATCTGAACATTGTGATCTGCTTGAGCAACTCACTTTTTATGGAGTTGTGAGAAAATTCAATCTCGATTTTTACTGCAAATCTTTCGGTATTAAGAGTCCAAAAAGCGAAGGATTAACAGGATTGGATTTAGGTCCCCTTTACAGAGCAGGAAACTTCAGGAGAATAGCTGAATATTGCATCGGTGATGTAATTGCAACTGCTGAACTTTTTAAACGTTGGAACGAATTTTTGAATGTGAAAAACTGAAGCATGAGAAAAAAGACTGAAAATAGAGGTGACCAATGGTCTAGAAAATATAAAAAATGTCAGTGTCCACTTGATTACTGGGAATCTATTATCGTAGATCATGACGAATACTATGGTTATAGGTCTACAGTTTACTTCCATTGTGAAAATTGTAGCGAAGATTACGCTATCATCGATTTTTATACTTATAAAGAACTATATCTGAAAAGAAAACCACCAAAATGGATTATTCAAGCTCAATCGAAAAAATAGGTACCGGACTTGTCTGTTCTTTAGAAACATTCAAGGGTGCAAAAATTGAATTAGTAAATAGGAGATCCGGATTCAACGGCTTATCCGTCTATAAAAATGGCAAAGTTAGAAAAATAGAAGTCAAGACGATGCAACGTGCGGATAAATGGATAGCAATTAATGGAATTAGAGCGATCGATAAATTGTTCTTTGAAAGGGATTATTGGATTTATTTTGTATTAGTTCCTGAGAACATAGTCATAACAACAAAAGGTTTATCGTTTATTAAAAAACAATTAAAATCTGCTGATGATACATCTTATCTAGAGGATTTAGAGTTGTGGATGAAAACCACAAAAAGGTTAGCGAATGTATCTGGATTTATGTTTACCCCGAAAATAAATGTTCTTTTTTCAACTCCAATCAGAAAACTTGTAAACAATATTTTAAATGGTGAAATGATCGAAGAGTGGGATAAGTCAGTAATCGAAGTATGGCAAAATAAACAAACATGGGAGAGATTATTTTTGTCAGTGAAATATGACGAAATATAAAATATTTGTTATTATTTGAAAAGAATGAATGTGAACCATCATACAAAATATAATTCTCAACACATAGATGAAGCCGATTATTTAGTAATAGATGTAGAAACAACCGGACTTTCTGCTGATCGCGGCGATAGAGTTTGTGAAATCGGAGCAGTCAAGCTTCGAGGCGGCGCGATAATTGAAACTTATGGAACTCTCATTGACCCTCAGCAGCCAATTTCTGCGGGCGCATATGCAGTAAACGGAATTTCGCCTCAAATGTTAATCGACGCTCCATTATTTTCCGATATTGCAGAAAAACTTTGGACGATGATGCATAATTCAATTCTCGTTGCTTACAACGCCCCTTTTGATCTTTCCTTTTTTACTTCGGAATTTAGATTGATTGGATTTCCAAAGATTTCAAATATCGTGGTAGATGCTTTGGCACTGGCTCGCCAGCTTCTGCCAGGACTTCAAACATACAAACAAGAAAACGTGGCACGAATCGCTGGCATTTCTTTTCCGGTTAAACACAGGGCTTTGGAAGATGCAACCACTACAGCGCAACTCTTCACAATTTTTACAACTATCCTGAAGGCACACGATTGCGGTAAGGTTTCGGATTTACATCGGCGAGATCTTGCACAAGTATTAAATAACCGCAGATTATCTATTGTGAACGATGCATTATCAGCCAGACAAAAACTATGGATAAAATATCTTTCTCCTTTGAATGCTGAAATCACAGATAGAGTTGTTACACCGAAAGAATGTTTTACAGATCAGGTTGGGAAAAACCGGGCTACATATTTGATAGCCCATTGTCACAGCACTGATGCTGAGAGAAATTTTAGGATAGATAGGATATTGGATTTGCGGATGGTATAGTGGAACTTCCCGAAACTTCAACTTGGAACTTCCCGAAACTTTTAAAGTTTCGGGAAGGTATTAATTAATCAAAAAGGTATCTCCTAAATTTTAAATCTTCCACTTTTTCTTTCCAAAACTCTCCGATATATTTCTGGTACTCATTTGCTACGAGAAGATCATATTCATTCTTGTAAAATTGTATACGACGATGGTGCCATTCATTAAGATTGATAGAACTTCCCGAAAGTTTGAAACTTTCGGGAAGGTTTAATATGCTTTCGGGAAAATTATCAATCCAATAAGAATAATCTGAATATTTCCATCCTTCCGGTTTCCGAACAAGCCCCGCAACAACAGGATTCAGATGAATATACTGAATTAGTTGTGATAGATATCTTTGTTTATCAATCAATATGTGTTTAAAACGTCCTTCGAAAAGAGTCCCACTCCGACCTTGTTGCAGGTTCAACGCTAAAGTATATGCAGTAAACATGCTCTTCATAAAAACAGAAATTGATGCTGTTGCCTCTTGTCGTAACAGTAAATGATAATGGTTTGGCATCCAACAATAACAAATTATCCCGATATGATGTTTCTGAGAATGCTGCATCAGTAATTTTGTGATGTAATTATAATTCTCCGCAGAGTAAAAAATACTTTGCTTGTTTGCACCGCGATTAAAAACGTGATAACATTCGCCGATTCCAAATTTGTCTTTACGGTATGGCATACATTTCCTTTTTCCGCTCCTTGGAACTTCCCGAAACTCCAAAAGTTTCGGGAAGGTATTCATCAACGTATCAATAAAAGTTTTTTCGTTTCAACAAAACTACCAGAAGATAATCTGTAAAAATACATTCCATTCGACAGGGAACTTCCCGAAACTTCAAAAGTTTCGGGAAGGTGCGGCTCACATCCGACCACGAAACTGATATGAATGTGAGTCGCACATAACAAATATTTATTTCCTCAACCGATAAGCAATACTTGCGGCGGCGAATAATTTGATACCATCCCACCACGAAAATATAAAAAATCCTCCTGCAATTGAATCACTCCAATTGTGGAAGTAAATAAGATTAAGATGCAGGGTTCCCAAACTAAAGATTATAAACAATCCGATGAACATTGAAATTAAAGTCCAGATAAAACTCTTCCGCTGCTCTAGCAGATAACCCACAACAAATGCCGCAATCGGGAAGCTTAACAGATAACCGCCGGTTGGTCCGATGATTTTTACTAAACCAAAACCGAAACCCGCAAACACAGGAACTCCAATTACACCTGCCAGCAAATAGGCAACTTGACTGATTCCGCCATTGCGTTTTCCAAGAACTGCACCCGCAAGCAAGACAAATAATGTTTGCAACGTGTACGGAACCGGCTGATGCTGAATCTCGAACTGCGCGCCAACAGCGGTAAGCAAGGCAAACCCCGTTATCCAGAGCGCCTGAGTTATCGCTTTCTGTTGATTTAAAATACCTGTTTGAATTACTGAACTTTTGTTCATCTACTATCCTTTCATTTTATTTTTTTGTAGCCAATCTTTTGTTTTCTGAAATACCATTTCTATTGTTTTGTAATTATCTTCTTCTATTGTTGCTGCGTTGTAAAGATGCCCAACATGATCGAGCAAGAATAATTCAGTTTTGGTGTTTACCGCTGCATCGAATAACATTTCTGCTTCACTTGCCGGCACGGTTTTATCGGTTTTACCATGAATCAATAACCATGGTATTTTAATTCTTGCAGCCGTGCTTAATAAATCTAATTTTTCTTTCTCGTTTTCAATTTCATACAACAAATTGGTTCCAAGCCGCAGTGGACTTGCTGCTGTATCTTTGGCGAGAGGCAAAAATCCGTTTGCCCGCCAAACTTTCTTCTGATGTTCAGTCCATCTAAAAAATGTCCCGATAGTCGACCAACTTATTAGCGCTTTCACCCGTTCATCATTCGATGCTTCAATTATCGCAACACCGCCACCTCTTGAATGCCCGAGAAGTATAATGTTTGATCTATCGATTACACCTGCGCCAATCTCACCATTCCATATTGAATCGATCACAGTTTTAAGATCATTCACTTCAAGTAAAAAAGTATTTTTCTCAAAACTTTTGAAGTCGGTGATTCGATCATCATCTCCTTTAACACCGTTGCCGGAGAAATTAAATATTATCGATACATAACCACATTCGGCGAATCTCTCCGCTATGAACGGGAAAAATCCCCAATCCTTAAATGCCATGAAACTGTGGCAGATAACAATAACCGGTTTTTCATTCAGCGTCGGTTTATACCGAATATCTCCATGAATGCGGTTTCCGCTCAGATTATAGAGATCGAAATGTTCGCAGCGGATAAGATGATCATTCATTTTGAATAAAATACGAAATCATTTGTCTCCAGTCAAGAAATGATTATTTTCAAAAAATATTAACATTATTATTGAGCTTCTCGTTATTTTTTCTTATTTTCAACAATCAGTTTTTTATTAGAAGAAACATCTGAAAAATAGAATAACAGTCATGGTGAGCAAGTTTTTTTTATTCAAGAATTTTTCAGAAGTCTCTCGAAACTAATTCATTTTTAGATCCAATTAAAAAGGAGAACCTTTGCATGGGTAATCAACTGTGGCAGCGCAAGCCGGTAGAACATTTTGAAACAGAGATGAAAGAAAGTAAACTCAAGCGAGTTTTAGGGAAATGGGGTTTAACATCTCTTGGCGTAGGTGCGATTATCGGAGCCGGAATTTTTGTAATGACCGGCGTAGGAGCTAAAGAGTATGCAGGACCCGCACTTGCTCTTTCTTTTGTTGTAGCAGGAATCGGTTGTACTTTCGCAGCATTGTGTTATGCCGAATTTGCATCGTTCCTACCGGTTGAAGGATCTGCTTATGCGTACTCTTATGCAACGATGGGAGAATTTTTTGCATGGATAATCGGGTGGGATTTGATTCTTGAATATGGAATGGGTGCCTCTGCCGTTGCGGTCGGTTGGTCGGGTTATTTAGCTAAGTTCTTGCATTTGTTTGATATCAAATTTCCAATCTGGTTGATGAATGACGTGTTTACAGCAAAAGAAATGATTGCTGATGCGACCCACAAAGGTACATTAGCTAATCTTGCGACGAGGTATTCCGATTTAGGCTTCCCGAATATTATGGGTGTGGACATTGCCGTTAATCTTCCTGCGCTGATTATCATCTGGTTCATTACCGCTATACTTGTGCGCGGAATTAAGCAAGCATCGGGTACAAATAATATTATGGTGGCAATTAAGGTAGTTGTAGTGTTGTTCATTATCATTTTAGGAGCGCAATATATTAACACCGCTAATTGGAAACCATTCATTCCTGAAAGAGGATTTTACATTGATGCGCTTGGCGGATCTCATCACGCATATGGATTGTTGGGGATTGTAGCCGGAGCCGCATACATCTTCTTTGCCTACATCGGATTCGATACTGTATCTACACATGCCGGTGAAGCTAAGAACCCTCAGAAAGATGTACCATTTGGTATCATCACTTCACTTATAGTTTGTACCATCCTATATATTCTTGTCGCATTAGTCCTGACTGGAATGGTGAATTATAAAGATATCGATATTACAGCACCCATTGCAGCCGCATTCGGTTCTCAGGGTTTGAGTTACGCGGTTTTTATTATTTCAATAGCAGCAATAGCCGGGCTCACATCTGTACTCATTGTTATGCTGCTAGGTCAATCGCGTGTCTTCTTTGCGATATCGAAAGACGGATTGCTTCCGAAGAAAACATTTGGCGAACTTCACCCAATACACAGAACTCCATACAAAGCGAATATTCTTATCGGTTTTATTGTATCACTTGTATCTGCATTCACTCCAATCGATTCAATATCAAAGATGGTGAACATAGGAACGTTGCTCGCATTCGTTATGGTTTGCATCGCCGTCTGGGTAATGAGGAAAAAAGAACCAACAAGACATCGTCCTTTTAAAACACCGGCGATTTGGCTTGTAGCGCCATTGGGAGTTATTTTTAATCTCGGCATGATGCTGACATTAGAATGGCAAAATTGGGCACGACTTGTCGGATGGCTTGCAATTGGAATGTTAATCTATTTCATGTATGGTAAAAACCATAGTGTGTTAGCAAAACTTCTTTCAAAAGAAAAAGCGTAAGATCATTTGATGGAAGAACAAACACAATTTAAGCGCGAACTCGGATTATTTGATTCGACAATGATTGTAATAGGATCGATGATCGGCTCAGGCATTTTTATCGTGAGCGCAGACATCGCACGCACTGTTGGATCACCCGGTTACCTCCTGCTTGTTTGGTTGATAACCGGAGTCATCACCATTATTGCCGCACTGAGCTATGGCGAACTTGCCGGTATGATGCCTCATGCCGGCGGACAATATGTCTATCTGCGAGAGGCATACAATCCGCTTATTGGATTTTTATACGGCTGGACTTTGTTTGCAGTTATACAAACCGGTACCATTGCCGCGGTTGGTGTTGCATTTGCAAAATTCACGGGCGTTTTAATTCCTTGGTTTAGTGAATCACATATTCTTTTCTACTTATTCGGATTAAAGATTACAGCCGCACAAATTTTGGCTATCGCGAGTATAATGGTTTTAACACTCGTCAATATTGGGGGATTAAAGGAAGGAAAATATGTCCAAAATATTTTTACATTTACAAAAGCAATCGCATTATTCGGTCTGATATTGCTCGGGATATTCATCGGACAAAACTCAAGTGCCATTTCAGCTAACTTTTCAAATTTCTGGAATGCTAACTGGACGCATATAGCCGATGGCAAAATTGTTTCTTTCGAATCGTTATCGGGCATTGCAATATTTTCCGCTATCGGCGCAGCAATGGTTGGTTCTTTGTTTTCAAGCGATGCATGGAATAATATCACCTTTACCGCAGGAGAGGTAATAAATCCAAAAAGGAATATACCTCTAAGTCTCCTTCTTGGGACAAGTGTTGTAACGTTGCTTTATATTGCCGCAAACTTTTCATATATCCTCGTTTTGCCTTTGAACGGAACACCAGATGGCTCTTCTGCAATAGACCGCGGCATACAGTTCGCAACCAGTGATCGTGTCGGCATCGCTGCTGCTACCACAATCTTCGGTGATACTGCCGCAATAGTAATGGCAATATTTATTATGATATCAACTTTTGGGTGCAACAATGGATTGATATTGGCTGGAGCGCGGGTTTATTACGCCATGGCGAAAGATAAACTCTTCTTCACCAAAATCGGAACACTGAATAAAAATTCAGTCCCCGGAATAGCGCTTGCGGTTCAAGGAATTTGGGCGAGCATACTTTGTCTATCGGGAACTTATGGCGAACTATTAGACTATGTAATGTTCGCAGTGATAATATTTTATATCCTGACAATTATCGGAATTTTCATATTGCGGAAAAAACGTCCGAATGCAGAGCGTCCATATAAGGCATTCGGTTATCCTATACTTCCCGCAGTATATGTTATCACTGCAACCGCCATCGCTGTTGACCTCTTAATCTATAAATCATATACTTGGTACGGTTTCTTGATAGTGCTGTCCGGTCTTCCTGTCTATTTTCTTTGGAGAAGATTTTCAGCCAAATCGAATATTTAATTAACTTATAAAATAAAGAAAATGAAATTATTTAAACCAACTCTCACTCAATGGATTTTTATAGGGATGGGAATTGGTTTATGCATTGGGTGGATATTCCCCGATGTCGGCACCCAGCTCCGCCCTCTTAGTATCATATTCCTCAGATTGATTAAGTCAATAATCGCGCCTCTTATCTTTGCAACGCTCGTTGTTGGAATTGCCGGACATGGCAATCTTAAGCAGGTTGGACGAATGGGATTGAAATCGATAATCTATTTCGAGATCGTTACAACTTTAGCTTTAGTAATCGGATTAGTTGCTGTAAATCTTACTCAACCGGGCGTTGGCGTTCAACTTCATATGGACCCACAAGCAGCAGACATTGTTGCAAAAAAACAGTCAATCACTGAAGTCATAACTCATATCGTACCTCAAAGCTTTTTTCAGGCAGCTGCTGAAGGTGAAGTATTACAAATCGTGGTCTTCGCTATAATATTCAGTTTCGCACTTGCATTAGTGCCACTGGAAAAAAGGACAACTATTTTATCGTTTTGCGATTCGCTTGCCGAAACAATGTTTAAATTCACAGGCATAGTGATGCGCTACGCTCCGATAGGAGTCGGGGCTGCTATTGCTGTAACTGTCGGACACAAAGGCATTGGTGTTATGATGAACTTAGGTTTGCTCATCCTGACAATGTACGGTGCACTCATAGTATTTATTGTTTTTGTCCTTGGTGGTGTGGCAATACTTGCAAAAATCCCAATTATAAAATTTTTTAGAGCAGTCAAAGAACCGGCAATAATTGCTTTTTCTACAACAAGCTCCGAGGCGGCATTGCCGAAAGCTATGGAAGTGATGGAATCATTCGGCGTACCTCGCAGGATTGTTTCGTTCGTTATTCCAACAGGTTATAGTTTCAATTTAGACGGTTCAACTCTTTATCTTTCGCTCGCTGCAATCTTCGTTGCGCAAGCCGCAGGCGTTGAACTAACAATTAGCCAACAAATTCTTATGATGCTTACATTGATGCTGACGAGCAAAGGTGTTGCCGGTGTGCCTCGTGCATCGCTCGTTATTCTTGCAGGTACACTGAGTTCATTTGGATTACCGTTGGAAGGAGTTGCCGTTATTTTAGGAATAGATGAAATTATGGATATGGGAAGAACTGCAGTTAATGTTGTTGGAAATTGTCTTGCAAGCGTCGTTATCGCTCGGTGGGAAGGTGAATTCCAACCGACCCAAACAGTTTGATTGGAGTTGCAGAGAATGAATATTTTCGAAGCGATTATTTTAGGAATTATCCAGGGCATAACTGAATTTCTGCCTATCAGCAGCACTGCACATCTCACACTTGCCGGCAAAATAATGGGAATCGTACGAACAACAGATCCGGAAGATTGGACTGCCTTCATGGCAATTATGCAACTTGGCACAGTTGCCGCTGTTATCCTTCATTTCTTCGAAGATTATCTATCGATGGGAAAACATTTTTTAAATGATTATCATACCGGCAAATTGAAAAATTATAGCCAATGGAGTACTGAGACACGATTAGCTTCGCTCGTTGTTATTGGAACAGTTCCGGTTGTGATTATTGGATTATTGTTTAAAGATTTTATTGAGGGAGCTTTCACGAAGGAACTAAGCACGATTGCAACAAGTTTAATTGCACTTGCTCTACTTCTTTTTTGGGCAGAGAAGATCGGGAAACATAACAGAGATGAACAACACACAACTTGGTGGGATGCTCTAATAGTTGGATTCGCACAGGCACTTGCATTAATACCAGGGTCTTCACGCTCCGGTACAACAATCACAGCCGGTTTATTTCTTGGTTTAGACAGAGAAACGGCGGCAAGATTTTCGTTCCACTTAAGCATCCCTGCTGTTCTTGCAAGCGGCTTTTACCAGTTCTACGAAGCGCGCCATCACATCGGTGACATAGGCATTGATACATTATTAGTTTCATCGATTGTTGCTGGTATCGTGGGATACTGGTCAATATCGTTTCTCCTCAAATATCTTCAGAAGCATACTACATATATTTTCATTTCATATAGAATCCTACTTGGAATTGCTATCTGGATTTATATACTTTATCGCTGATACTTACCCGAATATTTTTTTCAAAATATATCGCTTTACTCTTGAGATATTTTAAAAATGAAATAATGAAAATCTCTCAGATATAAATAATATATATTCGAATTTTCTTTTGTATGATGCTGCTGATTGTGTCTCCTATTTATTGTTGCGATTTTTAAACAGGAATCGCTATTTGCTATGAGTGAAATGAATAAAAAAACCACCTGCAGACGGTGTGATGCCGTGGGAGGGCCGGCAGCACTAGGGGGAGTCCGCAGATGGTGTTAAACTTAATTAAATATACGAGAAACAGATGATATAATCAAGTTTTCGACAGATGAAATATTCTAATTTATCAATCTGAAATAGAGTTGCTATGAAGATTAACATTACTCATTAATTCCAAAATCATGTTTGAGTTTTGACTGGAAAACTGCGATCTGTGAAAAAATAGATTTTAATGTCTTTACTTCGATGCTAGTCATATTTGAGAGATCGACATTGTGATCCATTTTTTTGCCGGCATTTGACGCATGTGCCTGACTTCTGAACTGAATCATCATAAGAAAATCAAAAGCATATTTTAAGTCGCGATAAATTGAACCGCTTAGAACATTTTTTTCATACAAATAATCTAACCTACGAATTGTATTGGTTTCAACGATTTGCCGATGCATAGTATAAAGTCTGACAAGATTCACAATCACCCTCGCAGGGTTTTTAACATTCACATTCTTTCCATGATCTTCCGATGATTCCGTGTGTATTTTCCCAAATATTCCTAATGGTATTTTATAATTCATGCAGACATGCGCCAACGAACCGAAGAATGAAGGATGTTGAGACAGAACTTGATTGATGTGATGAATCAGTTCATCAACAAGACTCTTGTCGCCATATACGCAACGTATATCGAAGAAGATGCTCAGGTCGAGCAGGTTTTGTGGCTCGGGAGTTACTATCCATTCAGTAAAGTATTTTTTCCAGGTAGAAAGCGATTGGTTCCATCTCGGATTTTGTGCCATAACATCCCCCTTGCAAAACGAGTATCCTACTTTGTCAAGAAGTGTGTTCATCCTTTCACCGAAACTGAGGAAATAATTTTTAACAATGTCACTGCCAATCTCAATGTCATCACTATAAATCAACGCATTATCCTGATCGGTTAAGAGCGTTTGTTCTGACCTCCCCTCGCTTCCTAACGCAACAAATGCAAACGGAACCGGTGGCTTGCCCAATTCAGCGATGACCATGCCGGCGAGCTTTTCAGTAATTGCTTCTGCAACGGCGGTAATTAATTTTGTTATACTTGTTGTACGCGCACCACCCTCCACCATAGCATTAACCAAAAGCATCATCCTTTGGAAATGGTTGTTCAGTTCATCAACAGTAACAGCCTTATGGATGCTATTAACGAATACCTCATGATCTGAATGGTAAAGGTCGTCAATTGTATTTCTGCTTATAAATCCTGCTATTTGATTTTCGGTATTCTTGACAACTAAACGGCTGACTCCCACTTTCTTCATTCTGATTACAGCATCCGAGAGGGTTGCATTTTCATCAATGTAATGAATAGGCGAACTCATAATTTCGTAAACCGGGCGCATTGGATCTAAACCGCCTGCAACTACACGTTCACGGATATCATGATCAGTTAGAATTCCGATGAATTCATTTTCCAGCGAGCGGAGTAGAATAACACTTGACTTATGACTAGTCATCAATGCTGCGGCTTCCATAATTGAATGATTCATTTCACACGATACAACTTTTTTCAAAACGTTCGTTACTTTCTGATTCATAAACATTGATGCCGTCTGCATTTCTATCAGAAGTTCATTTTGGATTTCATCACGTTTTCTATGCTCAGTGATGTCTTCAATAATTCCTTCAGTGTATATTGGAACTCCAAGTTCATCTTTGACAACCGTTGCAGAAACCGATAAGAATCGCTGACCAGTTGAATTGGTTCGAATCTGTAGAGAATATTCCTTCACAATATCTTGAGCTTCAAGCGTTTTTAAAAATCTTTCTTTCTCTTCCTTATCTTCAATCAAATCGAAAATATCTAGATGTATGACATCTTCTTTTGAAGCAGCACCCAGCATCTGTACTGCCGCGTTATTCGCTTCAAGGATACTCCCCTTTTTCCCCGGTAAAAACCGAATGAAACCGATGGAGAGTAATTCGGAAAGATGCAATAATTCTTTTCCGCGCTCCGCCATACTGATCTCATCTTCATTATCGACTGTTAGATCTTTCACGATAACGATAAGACCTTTTTTGTCGTATAGTGTAATTTTGGAAATAGACAGAAGCACTGTAACAGAAGTTTGAGATTTAGTGATCACTTGAGTTTCAATCTGCATAGATGAGGAATCACCCTTTTGGAATTCTCTAAGCTTCAACCGATCGCTTGTTTTGTCCGTATGGATAATTTCATTTAGATCATCACTAATCATATTGTTTGAGGAACAATCAATCATCTCCTGAAGTTTTTTATTGGAGTAAATCCATCTTCCCTCCATAATCATTCCAGTACCTTCATTTGCCGCTTCAACCAGCACTTTATATTTCTCGCGCGATTCGTGCAGCTCTCGCTCGGCTTCCGTACGTTTAATTTCGGCGCGAAGATTCTGGCGTACGATGAATGTCAACAGCAACGCCATAAGTCCGGAGATGCCCAATGAAACCACCACCAACCGCCTTTCGATTGCTAATATTTCTATCTTAACATCTTCGATGTAAATCCCTGTTCCAACGATCCAGCCCCAAGGCTTGAATTCTTTTACATACGATATTTTGGGAACTATACGTGTCGGGTCATCCATCCATTGCCACATGTAATCGACATATCCCTCACCATTCTGTTTCACTACGTTAACGAACTCTACAAATAATTTTTTCCCATTCGGGTCGGTAAAATCAGACAGATCAGTACCGTTGAGATCGCTCCTGTATGGATGCATGATCATAGTAGGATGTAAATCCGTGATCCAAAAATAATCTTTATTATCAATACCATAGCGCATATTATTGATACGCACGAGAGATTTTTCTTTCGCTTCTTCGATTGAAAGATTTCCCGCGGCAACTTCCTGTTCATACTTTGTCGCAATGCTAATTGTAGCAACAACAAGTTGACGGATCATCTCTTTTTTCCCATCGAGCATATTTTTTTCGAAATATGGAACTATAAAAACAAAGATGAGAAGTATGAATAACCCAATGGTCAGCAGGGTAGGTAAAATGATATTGAAGAAAAAATGCTTCCGGTTGATTTTTATTGCAATGTTCTTCATGAGAAAAAATTGATCCTATATTTTTTCGATTTCAACTGCACAGCAATTAGAGTCGATTCATCCGTGTCAACAATCAGAAAACCATTTTTGTTTGAACTGTTCGCAATGCACGGACAAATGTATTGTACAAAATCATTCTTAATTTTAAAAACTCCAAAAGAATTCAGTGTATAATGCTCATGTGTAGCCTTTGCGATACCACTCGGATGGAGATGTCCGGAAAAACCGAGTGAACACTTTTTCTCCTTCATAAAATGGAAATGTTTACGGAAATCCCATACATCATGAGGTCTCCATACTAACGATCCGGAAAAATCGGGATGAAGTGAATGAGAAAACAGAATTCGTTTGTCGTCGACTTCGAGAATTAAATGATCGGGCAAAGAGTGAAGATACTCCCGTTCTTTTGCATTCAATAATGAAGGAAGTTCCTGCTGTTCAAACAGCCAAACTTTTTTATTACTCAGTCGTTCTCTTTCTTCATAATCTAAAGTATACCAGTCAGCAGGAAATGTGAAAGCTCCGTTGCAATTTGGCAATTTTCGTATTGCATATAGATCATGGTTTCCCGTCACAACATACCTGCAGTTCTCGCGAATGATAGCAATGGCACGGGATGCACTTCTAGTGGAAAGATAACGATAATGGATCACATCGAACCCAGTAATATCACCGAGACAAACTAATTCATCACAATTATTTTTCTCTAAATGACGAATCGCTTCCGTCAATCTAACTGCATCTTCATGGATATCGCTGACAATACCGATTTTCATCTTTTTTAATAATAAACCTCCAAGGTGATAATCCCCGGAGGTGATATCAAATAATTCAGAATTTTAATATTACTGCAAATAAAAACCGAAGATTTGAAAGATTCTTTGTTTCCGTGATATAACCTTTTGAATCTCTCTTAGGATCACCATTGCCATTTTTTATTGCGTAAGCTGCATTTGTATATTCGGTTTCCAAAGCAAAATTAAATTTCCCGGAAGTTAATATTGCCCTTGGAGAGATTCTCCAAATACTTTTTATATCACTGCCCCGAATAGTAACATCAGTTCCGTTCACTTTATTGGAATAGTACACAATAGAATTCTTAGCGCCTAAATTTTGTGTGTACCCACCCCACAAACCAAATTGGAAATCATCTACTTGTGTCATAACTTCTGACCATATAGATAAAGTTTTAAATGGTGTATATGCCACAGTATTTTTATTTGTATCGATGACCTCTTGAACACCATAGCCACCTAACATTGTCATATCATATAAATTTTCACCATAAACACCCTGCATCTTATAAGTAATATCTTTAATTTTTAATTTTAAAAATCCTGTCGCTGATATGCTTGAAACGGTTTCATCAGTGAGATATTTGTTATTACTTTTTTCAGTATTCATCAACGGTAAAAGAACTTTATAACCGCCACCGATACCAGCAAGAATTTCTTCATTTGCTTCAACGTTTTTATTTTCGTACTGAAATTCCGCATGCATTTCTGGTAATCCGGAATTTCTTAGTGAAGCGGAACCACCCGGACTCGTAAAATCGCGCTGTGCTGAAAGAACACCGATGAGTTTAAAGTTCTCGATCTTCTGAGTTATTCTCATCTGCGGATTGCGGGAGAATGGTTGAAATGGAGCGCCGGTGTTAAATGAAATAACATCCGAAAAACATCCCGGAATAAAAAGCGGATGCCAGTATTGACCGAACAATAACTCTGTATTTGTCCACGTGAGCTTCGCATAAGCATGTCGCAACCGGAATCCGTTCACGTCGGCAAAACTTGTGTTTTCATTTCCAAAAAAATCGGCTTCAACAACTCCAGATACGTTTGCACCGAACGCATCCGGAGCAGTGATTGTTCCGGTCAATCTGGTTTGAATAGATAAAAAATTAAAATTGTGCTTTGCGTTGATATCATTACCATCAGCATCAAGTTTTTCACCATCGGGATAGAGAAGAAAATGCCCTTCACGAATATTAACCGTTTGCCGTGTGTCGTAAAAGAAATCACTCTTAACAAATCCCGAGAACTTGATGCCAAAATCTTTTTTCTCCTCTTGTGCCTGTAAACTGAACGGCAGAAGAAGAATAAATAAAAGCCAAAATGTGCTATTCATTTTCATAATTATTATTATCCTTTTTTATGTTTTGATGAATATTTCGGTTATCTGATTAATTACACTGTTTTCTTCTTCGTCATCAACGATACAATGACTAATGTAATAAATCCTAAAGGTATTGAGATGATTCCTGGATTTTGAAGTGGAATCCATGCTTGATCCGGAGCTAAACCGTATATTTCGTAAAGTGTGGGTGAGAATAGAATTATCACTAAAGATGCAACCATGCCGATGATTATTCCCCAGGATATTCCTTGAGAGGTCGTTTTTTTCCAAAAGAGCAACATCAAGATCGCGGGTAAATTTGCTGATGCGGCAATCGCGAATGCCAAACCGACAAGAAAATTCACGTTTTGCTTTTCGAATATTATTCCCAGGATGATTGCAATGATGCCCACGCCTACTGCGGCAAATCTGCCCGCGGTTACTTTACCTTTTTCGGTCAGCTTCATTTTCATATATTTATCCATCAGATCATGCGCAACTGCACCCGAAGCAGCAACAATCAATCCGCTCACTGTGCCCAATATCGTTGCGAACGCGATTGCTGAGATAATTGAAAACAATGTGATACCAAATGTTTTCGCAAGAAGCGGAGCGGACATATTAGAGTTCTCAACATCAAGACACCCATTAATCATCGCACCGGTTCCCATGTATAGAGTTAGGATATAAAAGAAACCGATTACAACGATTGCAACAATCGTCGATTTACGGGCGGCTCGCTGGCTTGGGACTGTATAGTATCTGATTAAAATATGCGGTAAAGCTGAAGTGCCCATAAAGAGTGCAAGCATTAAAGAAATGAAATCGAGCCGGGACCAGAAATTCGAACCCTTATCGAGTTTGTAATATAATCCCGGTTTCATAATATCTTCGCCGGAAGTAATGTTTTGATAATAAAGAGTTACTTTCTCTCCATCGTAAACAAAAGCTTTCTTTGTAAATCGAGTTATCTCAGACGCTTCGATATCTTTTATATATTCGAATGGACCAACCGGACCGGTTCGATCTACTTCTTTTCCATCAACCAAAATTTTGTTGATGTGACCGACCTGATAAAATTTCTTCAAAGCTTTCGGCTCACCGTTATACAATTTTGTTCCGTCTTTCATCGTTACAACTGAAAGCGCTTCTTCCAAAATTGGGTTCCCATCCTTCAAACTTATTTTCCACCATGAAAAAACACCGTTTTTTTCCAGCTTTACGAATACAAGATCCTTATCGTTGAACTGACCGAGTATTTTATATTCTGCATCGCTCACGCTTGTTAGTTTCCCATCGATGAACGTAGCATCAAGTGTGATAAATTTATGATATTCGTCGCTGGGTGATACGTTTAATCCTTTATTCAACACCAAAAATACCACGATAGATGAGAAAACTATGAGCAATCCACCTTTTATAAACTGAACATAAGTTGTGGATGTCATACCTGCCGTTGCTACAATTAGAATGACCACCGATCCTACGATAAGAACTCCGACATAATGTGGAAAACCGAGTAAAGTTGTTACAATGGCACCGGCACCAACCATCTGAGGAATCAAATAAAATATTGAAACTACAAGTGTACTAATTGCCGCAGTTAATTTAATTCCGCGGGAATCGAATTTTGAATCAAGCGCATCGGCAAATGTATATTTACCAAGCCGTTTCATCGGTTCTGCTACCAGAAAGAGAGCAACCACCCACCCAGCTAAATATCCGATTGAATACAGAAAACCATCATACCCGTAAAATGCAATCATCCCGCAAATACCAAGGAACGACGCTGCCGATAAGTAATCACCGGCGAAAGCAATTCCATTCACAGCCCAGTGAATTTGTCCGCCTGCGGCATAATAGCCGCTCGCCGATTTTGTTTTCCGTGCAAAATAGAATGATAATCCTAAAACTGTTAATACAAAGATTAGAAAAATAGTAATCGCGGTGGGCGAGATCTCATAAATCATATTATGCTCCCTTATTCAATTTATTTTCGAATCTCGTGCAGAAAAAATTATATATCAAGCCCATCACTGCCGCAAGTAGGATCAATCCCATTCCATATATAAAGGCAAGGTTCTGAGCGCCAATAACTTTTGCGCCTAATGCTTTCGGAAAAATTGTTCCGATAAATACGAAACCGGCATAAATAATTAAATAAACGAGAAACATTATGACCCCTAATTTTGTCTTCTGGGGAATCGAGTGGTCCTTTCCCAACTCTACAGCAGGTTCATGCAACATGATATACTCCTAAATGGATAAAGAAAATAAAAATTGTTGAAGGTAACGATTAATAATTGGGCATGCCGTGTTCAACCGCTTTTATATCATAAATACGGCCGTCAGGCAAGCCAAAGAACGAAAGTTATGATGATGGTGTGTTTAGAATTCGCCCTGATAAATTCAATATCTGAGCGTTTTCTGCTATAAATATAATCCAACAATGACTAATGATTATGCATAATAAGTAAAAGTGGTTTTATTTGCAAAACCAACTCAGATTGAATTGATTTTCAATGAATGGGTAGATCTCTGGACTTTATTTGATTGAAAGGGAATATCCAGCTACATCTTCCGTTTGACTATAGGCATGAAGATGAATTTATCAAGCAATGCAACAATTATAAAGAAAACAACCAGGAAAGCTGCCAAGCTGAAGCTGCCTTTTGTATAAAGGAAAGGAAATAGGTTTTTCATCCAACCTGTAAAAGATGAAATACTTTTTGATATTTCACCAGAGGCAGAATCATAAACAGATTGTGTAGCGTTGATTGAATCACCCACACCGGACCCTTCTAACTTGCCGGTATATTTTAATACACCATACAAAGTACTAATTATTAAAACCAGTCCGAGAAGCGGTGCAAGACTTTTAAAAATCGACCAAACTATTGTAGATGATTCTCTTATTCCCAATTGTTTCATTATTCGCGGTGTAAAATTCACATCAACATTCTCCCGCTTCATATTCTTCAACGCAGA
This sequence comes from Ignavibacteriales bacterium, assembly GCA_016218025.1. GTDB lineage: Bacteria > Bacteroidota > Ignavibacteria > UBA10030 > SZUA-254 > PNNN01. The sequence continues at coordinate 19,015 of JACRFD010000042.1, read as the reverse complement.
ATCAACTTTACGAAGTAATTTCAATTTTCCGCTGCAAATCTCACAAGTGCTGAAATGAAGTTCTATTTGAAATCTGGTTTCCTTATCATCTAATTTATCCAGATAATCTTGTAACATTTCTGAGGTTAAATGGTTCATACTGCTTTCTCCATTTGAAGTTCTTTCTGCAATCTTTGCTGAAGTAGAGTGCGAGCGCGGAATAGATGCGTTTTTATTGTACCTATAGGTAACTGTGTAACTTCGCCAATCTCTTCATGCGATAATTCCTGAAAATAGAAAAGTGATAATATTGTCTGGTATTTTGCTGGTAATGTGTCTATACTCTTTTTTACGAAAGCGATGAGATCTTGTGTCTCAAAATCAATTGCTTCAATCGGCTCATCAGAAAACTCCACGCCATTCAGTTCAATATTATCGTCATACTCTTGCTGTAGAGGCAAAGACTTGCGTTTAGCCACTCGAGTTAGGCATACATTATATAAAATCCTATAAAACCAAGTACCAAACCGCGACTTCTTTTCGAAACCGTTTAAAGCGTTATATGCACGAATAAAAGCATCCTGAGCCGCTTCTTCAGCTTCTTCACGATTCCTCAACATTCTTACTGCCAATGTGAATGCGCGGTCTTTATATCGATCTACCAGTGCGGTAAAATAGTGTTTTTTACCAGATCGAATTTCATCAATTATTTGATTATCCGATAAAGCCATATCCGATATTTAGACTTCCGTAATACTGCTTTGGTTTCATGTTTTATCATAATAATTTTTTTCGAGAAATTGAAACCTTCAGACTATTGTCCAAGTCAAATATATCAGAGCAATTATTTTATATACAAATCATTAAAAGGAGATTATCATGAATCCAGAGGAAGTTTTAATACCAATTACAATGTTTCTAACGACTGCGGCGGTTTTCATTATCTGGATAGTTACACGCCATAGAGAACGGGCAACAATGATTGAGAAAGGTTTGTCACATGACGAAATAAAAGCCATGTACCATCGGGACATTAAAAGAGATCCATTTACATCGCTCAAGTGGGGATTGATGGCATTGCTTGCTGGTGCGGCTATCTTATTAGGGAATTACCTTCACATGGTTTACAACGTTGATGAAGGTGTGATATTTGGCTTGATTACATTATTTGTTGGTATTGCTCTTATCCTATTCTACACTATCGCAGTAAAGAAAGTCAATAACCCATAATAATTAATTCTTACACTTTGGAATTATACTCAAAGGGGTTTGAATCCTCAAACCCCTTTAATTTCATGTAAAGATTTATTTCCTCTCGGCAAGCCGTCGGTCCATCATCATTAGACTTACAGGAGATTCTCCCAGCATCGACAACTGATTTATAATTTCGGTATCATTTTTTTCTTCTTCAACCTGCTCATTAATGAACCATTGAAGTAAAATTTGCGATGGATAATCTTTTTCCTTTACTGCAAGTTCGTAAAGCTTGGTAATTGACTTCGTGATTTTCATTTCATGATCGAGAACTTGTTTAAAGACATCAATCGGCGATTTGAATTTCGCAGGTGGTTGAGCGATAGCCTTAAAGGCAACCGATCCGCCACGATCATAAAGATAACCATAAAATTTCATTGCGTGTGCACGTTCTTCTTCTGCCTGGACTTTCATCCAGTGAGCAAAGCCCGAAAGATTTTCGGCATCAAAATGTGCAGCCATAGCCAAATATAAATACGATGAATACAATTCTTCATTTATTTGATTGTTGATTGCATCTTGCATGGTTTTACTAATCATAATTACTCTCCTTAAATAATTTGAATTTTTTTGAATCTATTCTCGTTTTAAAATATCAATTATTTGATGCTCAATAATGTTTTAAGATTCTTGTAACTACTTATCTTGAATTGCTTTGGTTCTTAATTTGCTATTTTTATACCCATAAGCAAGATAAAATATTATTCCGACCAATAGCCATCCGAAGAATCTCCACCATGTTACCCAGGGTAACCCGAGCATTAGATATACGCACGATAAGATTCCCAGTATTGGAATCCAAGGCACAAGGGGTGTTTTAAATCCTCTAGGTCTATCGGGTTCGCGGTAGCGAAGAATTATCACACCTATACAAACCAGAACAAATGCGAATAAAGTTCCGATATTTGTCAATTCTACTATTTCATTTATGTTGGCAAATCCCGATACCGCAGCCACTATTACCCCCGTCCAAATTGTAGTAACGTGCGGTGTTTGATATTTTGGATGCACTTTGGCAAAATATTTTGGCAGCAAACCATCGCGCGACATTGAGAAAAATATTCTTGGTTGTCCCATCTGAAATACAAGCAGAACCGCCGTCATCGATATCACTGCACCCAGAGCAACAATCCCGGCAGAAACGTCTGCTCCGACATATGCGAATGCAGCAGCAAGAGGATCAGCAACACCGAGCTTATTCCAGGGTACCATGCCTGTAAGAACACCGGCGACCAAAACATAAATGATCGTACACACAATAAGCGATCCGAATATTCCAATAGGTAAATCACGGGCAGGACGTTTGCATTCCTCTGCCACTGTTGAAATAGCATCGAATCCGATGTATGCAAAAAATATCAAACTCGCACCGACCCAAACACCGGGAAAGCCATTCGGCATAAACGGCGACCAATTTTCTGTTTTTACAAATTTCCAACCTGAATAGATGAAAAAGAAAAGAATCAAGATTTTGATTGCAACCATTATGTTGTTTGCCCTGGCAGATTCTTTTATACCAATCACAAGCAACCAGGTAATTAACATGACAATAACAACACCAAGAAAATTGAAAATAATTGGGATGCCTAAAATCGTAGGGTGATCAATCCATGCGCTATAAAATAAAGAAATAGAGGGATCTAAATGGCCGCCAGATTGAGCAACAGTTGATGCGGCTTGAGCTGCAGAACGGTAGTCAACAGCTAACCATGCAGGAATGTTCCATCCCAAGCCTGAACATAACTGATGAAAATAAGCAGACCACGCTATAGCCACTGCAACATTTCCAACTGCATATTCAATAATTAAATCCCATCCGATAATCCACGCAACCAATTCGCCCAGGGTGGCATAAGAATAAGTATATGCGCTGCCTGAAATAGGAACAAGTGATGCAAATTCTGCATAACATAAACCACAAAATGCACATGCAACCGCTGTCAGGATAAATGAAATTATTATCGCTGGTCCCGCTCCCGGACGCATTGCATCTCCCGCCACAGCAGTCCCAACTGTAGCAAAAATACCCGATCCGATTATCGCACCAATACCGAGCGCAACTAGATCCACAGAGCCGAGAACCCGTTTCAATTTATGCTCTGAATTTTCGGAATCACTTAAAATTCTGTCCAGACTTTTTGTTTGGAAAAATTGCCTTATCATTTGATGATGTACTGAAATATGATTATTGGAATAATGGTCGGGCTGTTATTTTATCTTCAAGATTCCATGATGTTAGGTGAAGTCGTCAGGATCAATTTTGCCTCATCATAATTTTCCGGAACGACAAGCAACTTTACTCCTTCGGTTTGTTGAAGCACCGGCATCATATGCCCGGTATCTTCATATCTCAAGTAAGCTTCAATTCCTGATGCAGCCAGTGTTGCTTGTGCCAGTTCCGCATCGATTTCGTTTAAATATGTTGCAACAACAATAAAACCTTCCATAAAGTCCTCTTAATATTCTGATACATTCATCACCTGATTGAACGTACAGAAACTTTATAAAAGATGCAACATTTAATTGTGTTTATCCAAGTATTATCCAATCTTACTTGCAGTGGATGATAATTCGATCAGATTGTAACTGCTGGATTAAGATATCTAAAATTTTTTAATGAACATGTCAGAATCAGGCAATAAAAAAGGGGCAACGAAATAAATCGTTGCCCGCTTCGGAGGTTATTATGTTAATTCATACTTTAAATCATTCAACGCTATGCAGAAATAATGAAGAACTAATGCGGAATAGTCTTGATTACCTGCGTTGATTAATTTTTGGAGTGTGTGTTTAATTTATATGGTTCTTATTTAAGAATCAATATGACAATTATATTAAATGATGAAAATTAAGCCAAATCAGCTAAGATTAGATAATTTTGAAAGATATTTGACTTATTTTATGACGAATTAAACGAGAAAATTGGAAATGTATCAGAGAATGTTTTCCCTTTCTCTGAATAACTGTCCAATCATAACACCTATAACGAAAACAACCGAAGAATAATATACCCACAGCAAAAAAACCAAAATGAAAGCATACGTGCCGTATAATTTACTGTACGAATGAAACGCCGTTAAATACCAACTGAATCCTTTACCCGCAATCCACCATAGCGTAGTTGTAGTCATCGAGGCAATAAATGCTGTTTTATTAGAAATTCCTTTTTCAGGAATAAACCTGTTGATTATAAAAAACATTATCAATGCTGGAAGATATGAAGCAGCAAAAGTTATAGATTTCATCAGACTGCCCATATCAATAAATCCGATGTCCGGTATTGCTTTCAGCAGTTCGTTCATAGGTAACAATATCCAGGAAAATATATTTGCAACCACAAATAGAACTCCGAGAATTATAACAAGCAATATATTCTCCAGAATCGTTATCACAACCAATTTCGATGATTTTAGTTTATAGACTGTATTCAACACATGCCTTATAGAACTGAACATTGATGCCGATGCATAGAGTAAAATCCCGATGCCAAAATATCCAAAAGTTGAACGATATCTGATTATATCTCTTATGATTCCTTCCAATGATGATTGTATTTGCTGAGCATAAGGCTGAGGTGGAAATGCGGTATTCAGTAACTGATCTATTTTTTGCATTGTTAACGATGATGAATTGAGAAACATGCCTATAACCGAAGTTAATAGTAACAATGCCGGTAATAAGCATAAAATTCCGTTAAAAGCAATTCCGGCAGAAAGAAAAAAGATATTTTCATCGTTTACTTTAATATAAATTCCTTTGATGTAATAGATTATAGATTTCAATAATCTTCGGAATTTCATCATCATACTTTTTTTAACCTTGCATATTTTAACATCAGAGTTTTCGATCCAACCGAATCGAAATGAACAACCACCTTACACGTCTCCCCTTTTCCCACAACATGCATTACTTTCCCTTTTCCAAATGTTTCATGCTCAACAAGCATTCCTGAACGAATGTTTTTAAATTCGTCAGACTCATTTTCATAGTCAGGGTGGGAATCTTCGAAATATGTTTCCTTTTTCTTGGATTTTTCTTTTTTTAGACGGTAACCTTGCGAATATGATTTAACAGGATCGTGCAGATATTTTTGCCTGCTCGTTGGTCTTTCGATTAATTCGCTGGGCAGTTCATTTATAAATCGTGATGGAGATTGATATGAGTGTTCAGTGAATTTATATCTTGTCTGGCAATGAGAAAGGAATAGCTTCTTCATAGCACGTGTTATACCCACATAGAATAAACGACGCTCTTCCTCAAGCTCGATGCTCTCAAGTGAAGAATTATAATAAGGTAGTAAGCCCTCTTCCAGCCCGGTAATAAAGACAACCGGAAATTCCAGCCCCTTCGCACTATGCAATGTCATCAACGTAACTGCATTTGCCTTTTCATCCCATGAATCTAAATCGGCAACTAAAGATACCTCTTGCAAAAATCCTTCAAGCGATGCATTCTCGTGGTCATCGGCATATTCCGAAATTGCACTAAGAAGTTCTTGTATATTTTCATTTCTTCCAATAGATTCCGGTGTACCCTCATCATTAAAATGCGAAATGATTCCTATTTCATCCACAAATGACCTGCATAACTCAGAGAGCGATAAATTTGTTTTCAGATTGGTGAACTTTAAGAATATTTCATGCAGCCTATAAATAGAATCTTTAGCCCTCTTCGAAAGCTGAATTATTCTGCCTGACTCCTGCATAGCATCAAGCAACGATTTTGAATTTGCTTTTGCATAAGCCTGCAGATGTTTCACCGCAACTTCACCCAAACCTCTGTTCGGGAAATTTACAATCCGCATAAAGCTTTCATCATCTTTCGGATTTACCAATAAACGCAGGTAGGCAAGAACATCTTTAATTTCTTTCCTTTGGTAGAATTCAACCCCGCCTATGATAACATAAGGAATGCTGTTTCTGCGGAGTGAATCTTCAACCGATCTCGACTGGGCATTAGTGCGGTACATTATTGCAACATCACTATACCGAATTTCCTGATTATTGACGCCATGAAATATGTTGCGTACAATTTCTTCACCCTCATTCCTGTCATCGATACAATCCAACAAAGTAATGCTTTCACCTTCGGAATTTTCTGTCCACAAATTCTTTTCAATCTGTCCGCCATTATATTTTATCAGATTATCTGCCGCCGCAAGTATTGTCTTTGTCGATCTGTAGTTTTGTTCTAACCTGACAATTTTAGCTTCCGGATAATCTTTCTGAAATTCGAGAATATTTCTAATGTCGGCTCCCCTAAAAGCATAAATACTTTGGGCATCGTCTCCAACAACACAAATGTTCCTGTTTTTTTCAGCCAATAATTTCAGCATTACATACTGTGCATGATTCGTATCCTGATATTCATCCACAAGAAGATACTTAAAACGATCCTGATAAACATTTAAAACATTTTTATGCCGCTGGAATAATTCAATCGGTTTAATAAGCAGATCGTCGAAATCCATCGCATTGCTTTCCTTCAACCGCTTTGAATACTCAAAATACACTTTTGCAGATTGTTCACTTGAAATATCATACACATTTCTCGAAAATTCGTCGGGTGTAGTAAGAGAATTTTTCGCCTGACTTATCCTATACCTGATTCCCTGTGGTGAATATTGCTGATGAGGAATATGCAGATCAACCATGATTCTCTTTATCAATTTCAACGAATCAATTTCATCGTAGATAGAATAATTTTTTTGGAACCCGATTTTTTCAGCTTCCATTCTGAGTAACCGGGCAAATACCGAGTGAAATGTTCCCATCCAAACATGATGCGCGCCCTGTCCGATTAAATTGGCAATGCGGTCTTTCATCTCGCTTGCTGCTTTGTTTGTGAATGTGAGTGCTAAAATGTTATACGAGGAAATATTTTGCGTCATTAAATAAGCAATACGGTGGGTCAACACCCGTGTTTTACCGCTGCCCGGACCAGCAACAACAATCAAAGGACCTTGAATTGTTTCGATAGCTTCTCGTTGTGGAGGATTGATATTTTGAAGATACTTCATTTCCATTTAAGACTGAACATAAAAAAGTAGGCAAATAATTCTTCACCTCCAAACTACCGGTGAATTAATGATGATTTATTTCTTTGACTGATGAAGCGTGGGAAGAATTTTCTATTAAAGATTGGAAATAGGGCTAAATAATTATTGCACCCTCGAGGCGGAGTAAAAATTCTTTTGTCTTAACACCGTATGCATATCCCACAAGAGATCCGTCAGAACCAATAACACGATGGCATGGAATAATTATCGGTAACGGATTTGCTCCATTTGCCCTGCCGACAGCTTGAAATGCTTTTGGTGCATGAACCCGCTTGGCTAAATGTTTATAAGTAATTGTAGATCCGTAAGAAATTTTCGAAAGCTCCTTCCATACACGCACCTGAAAAGGTGTACCGATCAAATCAACTGGACAGGTGAACTTGGCAAGACGACCGTTAAAATACCTGTTCATTTGATCTATTACATCCCTGTTCCGGGATTTATTATCGATAACCATATCCAGATCGAAATGGTCTTTCAGCCAGCCGTAAAAATCTTTCCGGTTTTCTTTAGGCATGCTTATTTTGCAAACACCGTTTTCGGTGGAGGCAACGTAAATCCTTCCAACACGCGATTCAAAAGATGTACAATATACCATTTGATGAAGCAAACTATTTTTTTCGGTTATCTCGATTTTGATATTTTCCGAGCGTGTTTTCTTCTTCATGGTATAACTCACACGCGACAACTCTGCAACGGCTCCGGTTTCAAACATAAATTACCTCATATTCAAATCTAAATTTCAAACAGCCATTGCTATTTAATTTAGAAATCAATCTCAGGATGTGTTTGGAATTCATGTTGACAATATTTTTGGATTTATTTTTTAATTCTGTATTTTTGGAGGAGTTGTGCGAGCAAACCCAGCGAGTAATTGTTTGCGGATTCATTATAAAAAGATTGAGAAAGAAAAGCAAGTAAAAAATGACAATTAAAAAAATTTTTTTTATTGCGTGAGGAATAAAAATCGATCGTTAGAACTTTCTAAAAATATTTTTTTGTGAAACGATGTGAAACGATTCAAAAATATTTTCTGACTAAAAATTATTATTTGAAGCAACCGAATTGATTAAGAGAACATCTTTAAAAGAATGCTCTAAGTTCTGCTTTTGCATTATGTACCGGAGAACCTCCGCCTTCACTCCTTCCAAGATAATTAATTTCCAACCGTAGATATGCAGCGATCCGATAATCGACAGTAAAATTCCATAGCCAACTCTGACCACGAACTTTCCCATCGGTTATTTCGAAGAGTGGTTCGGTTAAATTCCGGTTCAGCAAAACTTCTTCCCTTGTAAATTCCACACCGAGATCACCCTCCAATGAAAATCCGTATCGGAAACGCACAGATTGCTGATTTTGATCTGCTGAAGTTGTATCAAAATTAACCGATTTTCCAAAACCAAATTTTAATCCCATCTCAAATTCCTGCCAGGGTCTGTAAGACCAATCTGTTGAAAAGGAATTTGTAATAATAGAGTGCGATCTCAATCCGCCTGTAACGGCTGTTCTGGAATCAACTTTCTGTACAATTTCTGTTTGGTTTCCTATTTCATCAATTAACTGCCACCGAATCCGCTCAAGATGTTCTCTTTTGTAAATTCTTTCTCCCGACAGTGAATATTGTGTCAGTCCCTGATTTTGAGTATATCTATATACAAATGAAATATACCGGTCATTTCTCAGAATATTCAAATCCTGAACAATCAAATTATTACCCGAAATGGTTGTGAGATTATTTAAGAATTTGGACGTATTCAAAAAATAGATATCGTTTGATTTGGAAGTTGTATTTTTTTCCTCTACCCGAATGTAAGTCTCGGAAGAAATTGATGACAATATCATCTCCCACCATTTGGTGCCGGAAATTAATTTATCTGGTTCTAACCTGAAACGCCCGCTCGCTTTTACTTCTGTCACCGGCAATAATTGATCACCCTGAACCGTTACTGCTACATACTCACCATCGAACCGGCTTAATTGAAAATCTTCCTGATCAATAATATAATTATGATTCAGGTCGCCGATGTAAACATATGAACCGGCTCCTTTTGGCACCCTCTGAAATAGGCGTTCATATTTTGCCGCCCGGCCGCGGGTTGCTTCGTAAAACAGTTCTAAATCGAGCAAGCGATCAAATTGCATTGTATTTATCTGCCATCTGATAAGTAGATTTGAATTATCGTTATTCCTGCGGTCTAAAAATTTTTGTGAAAATTTTCTATTCTGAGCAGTCACACCGGCATTAAAAGAAAACAGTTCGCTCGGATTCCATCCAGTGCTATATTCGTGTATAAATCTATTCCCTGCCCTTGTAATATTTCCGCTCAATAATGAATCATCATACTGAATCGCAGCATCGGCATTTATCCTGAATTTTTCCGAAATATTCATCCCAATTCCCCCGCCGATATCAGTCCAACGGAAACTCCCGTTTACCTGAGAATCTGTTTGGGCTTCACGGTTTATTAATTTTTCATATGATAATTTAAAACGGGGATCGAAAATCCCGATTCGATATTTACCTTTTAAGTTTTGTCTACTCCATTCACTTTTTAAATTCATGTTATCATTTTTTGACTTCAAATATTCTGCATTGTAATCGAGCCTCGGAAGATTATCTGCTAAAAGTTCTGCATTGAGCATATATCTGTTTGTTGAAATATTTTTGCCTCTGGTAACTTCTCCGATCTGTGCATTTAGCCGCCCTATTTGATTGGGAGTATAAATTATCGATCCTTCAAAAATATTTTCATCCTGTTTCGAAGAATCGTTTATATTCCAATTCCGTCTAAACTCCACTTCATTAACTCTATCCATTGCTGAAAACTCTTTCCCGATAAACTTGTTCTTAATATTGAGGCTGACTAAGCCAAAATTCATTCCGGCAACCGAAATATTCTCAGGTAAATAAGAAGCATTCAGCACAAATGCTTTTCCTTCAATTCCTTTTTCAGAATAAAATTTATTCCGAGAAAATTCGCTGACAGCATATTCCCCTTTTATTTCTATTTTATCCGTCGGTTTTATACTCAAACCGAGATCCATCAACGAACGGCTTTCTGGCAGAGACAAATATCTGATCGGTTCATAATTTCCATATCCTAATCCCGCGAATTGATAATTACCCACCGAAATTTTTCTATAACTCCCTTTATTATCTCCGGTAAATGAGAAAACTACATTATAGACAGAAATGATTGTATCAACCGGATTATATTTGAAAATTTTTACAAGTGAATCTTCACCGGTTTTGGTTTTTACTAAAGTGTCGATGGAAGAATATTGACCTTTCCCTGCTCCAACAAGTTCAACACCGCTACGATTGGCTTTAGCCGGATCGTAACCTGCGTTGCGAAGGATCGATTTATCACTATCGCTCAATGAAATATCTACAGGTGCATTTTCGTTATCGCTTTCTTTAAAAAAAAGGAGGTTCATTTTTAATTTATCATTCAGAAATCCGAATCCTGTTTGAGCACCATATAAACTCCTGTTAAATTGCCTGTCTGTGTATTCAAAATCAACAATTATCCTGCTGCCGGTGGTTATCAATCTTCTCGGCATAAAAGTAATTTCAGCGGTGGCATAGTCGATTGTATAATCTGCATTTTCTCCGCGTTGCATTTTTTCACCGTTAATAAACACACGCTCACTTGCGGCTATCACAATAATATCGCGATTGTTTCTTTCTCCGTAGAGGCGATACGCTCCCTGCACACCATCCAGACCGGAAAATTCGTTTGAAAAATATTTTCCACGTGTAACTGCACCTGCGATTGATAAACCGCCGCGAAAATTTCCGACGTTATAATCGACCGAACCTTTTGCCCCCGACAATTTTCTGTTAATCATGCCGAATTCATTCTGATCGATATTAATATTTATATCGCCGAGCGTAGCCGACATATTTTCGCTTCTGATTTCAATCAGAACTTTATCGATCTCCTGCAATGTTTGTGTACTACCCTCAGGCTGCAGCGGAGAATTTTCATCAGTGAGCGATGCAATCACATCAACATCGTTGGCTAATTTGCCTGACATTTGCATTCTGAATCCTGAATTCAAACTCAGATCCCGGTTCGTACCGAACGAAAAACCCCGTACTAAACTGCCGGATGTTTGGATATTCGAACCGAATAACTGATCAGGTGAAAATGAAGAAGTCGGGCTTACTATTTTTTCCGGAATATTTTTAACACTGTCGCTTAACAACAGAGGTTCGCGGTGACGGAAACTTTTTTTCAATGAGATAGGGAAATAATTGTATGATATTTTTATTTCATGATACTTAGTTGGTATTTGGATAGAATCAATTGCGATTTTCTTGATCGTTATCGAATTGCTATCTGGGTTATAAAAATAATGGAGTGAGTCACAGAAAACAGCAGAGTCTGATTGAATCGTTAATGATTTGGGAATGACGAAATTGTGTGGCAGTATTATTACAGTATCTGTAGATAATGCAGATCGAAACTTGAGTTCGTATCGATTGCCGCCGGCAGTCGGTTGCCCGTAAGAATAATTTATTCCTGATGAAAGTAAAAAGAAATAAATCAGTATGAATATTTTACAACGGTTGAACAAAGAATGATTATCGTATTTGTTAGTTAAACAGTTTTGTAACCGTCGTTCATCAATCTCCATGATAAATAATATTATGAGTAAAAAATAATGAAATTGTATTTCATATCCAAAGGTAGAATTGATTTTGACCTGCAGCTTTATTATCTTTTTGACACAAATTTATTCCCAACTAATTTATTTCTTTAAATTATGCCATTAGTTCCTCCTTATATCGAATCTCTTCAACCTTACAAACCGGGCAAACCGATAGATGAAGTTCAACGGGAGTACGGTGTAACTGAAGTGATAAAACTTGCTTCGAATGAAAACCCGATGGGTGCTTCCCCTCTGGCATTGGACGCGGTAAAAAAACAGATCAATGAAGTTAATTTTTATCCGAATGGCGGGTACGATCTCCGTCTGAAACTTGCAAAAATTTATAACTTAAAAATTGACAATGTCATTGTGGGCAACGGCTCCGATGGAATTATGTCGTTCATCATTAGAACATTCCTTTGCGATGACGACGAAGTTTTAACAACAGAAGCGGCATTCATAGGCTTTCAGGTGCTTGCACGTTCTCGCGGAGTGAAATACAAAACAGTTCCATACCGCGACTGGCATTATGATCTTCCGGCTCTTGCGAAACAGGTAAACGAACGAACCAAAATTGTTTACTTGGCAAACCCCAACAATCCCACAGGCACAATTTTTTCGAAAGAGGAATTCGATGCATTTTATAAAAAAATTCCGGAGCGTACTTTAATCATCCTCGATGAAGCTTATTTTGAATATGCCAAGCATAATCCGGCTTATCCCGATTCGATGCAGTATCGTTATGATAATGTTATCACACTCAGAACTTTCTCGAAAATTTACGGACTTGCCGGTCTCCGCCTTGGTTACGGTTTCGCTCACGACAATTTGATAACAAACCTGATGAAAGTGAAACTGCCCTTCGAGCCAAGTATGCTCGCCCAAACTGCCGGACTCGCCGCTCTGGATGATGTAGAATTTGTTAAGCGTTCAGTTGAAATAAACAATCAAGGTTTGAAATTCCTGCCCGATGCCTTACGCGATTTGCATTTGCATGTTATACCTTCTCATGCAAATTTTGTCACAATAGTTTTTAAAGATGAGCGGGAAGTAAATAGCATATATCAAGGGTTACTGGAAAAAGGAATAATCGTTCGTCCTTTGAAAGCATTCGGTTTGCCGCATTGCATCCGTGTTACAATCGGAACTATGGAACAAAATCAGAAATTTGTTGAGATGTTGAAGAATATTCTCCGGAAGAAATAAAAAAAATCGGAGCAGGTTTCTGCCGGCTCCGATTTGTTTACCGATCTATATTTTAATAGAGAAATGTCCCAAGGAAAATTCCTCCGTTTATCATCAATCCTTTTCCGCTGATGTTCGTTGGCACACCAATCAAATCATATTTATCATCATATTTCCATTCCGATGCCGACATGCCATTATAAGCAACACCCAATCTTACTCCAACCCATCTAAGCACGGCATACTCAATATTAAGCTGAGGTTGGTAAACAAAGAATGAACCGTTAAGAGTGTGGTTGAAGTCGGATGATACAGTTTGGTAATGACCAAAATCGTTCCATACATCATCCCATTTTATATTTGAACTTTGATTTCTCCAGATCTTGATATTTGTAGAGCCGGCGCCAAGCATTATGCCAGCAGAAATATCCAGCCGTGGAAGAACAGGGAGAACATATTCAATTGTAACTCCACCGAATCCAACAGAAAGTTCCACATCTCTTCTTATATTCGGTTCGATCCCAGTATCGAGTGCGGCACTCTTAAGTGAACCGGTTGCGCCTACACCTCCGATTCTAAGATTCTGAACAAGCATTATGTATCCGTAACCCTGACCGCCAAGCAAGAGCATTGGTGTTTTATCGAACTCAGCAGCAAATGCTCCTTTTAGATAATTGTTGATAGGGTTGAGATTTAAGAAAAGCAAATTCTGCGTAAAACCGCCAGCTCCACCAATTTTTGCCGGTATTGATCTTCGTGGTGGTGTTGGAGGTGCAGATTCCTCTTCATCCTGCGCCAAAAGATTTACTGCGAAGAGAGCCATAATCATCCATATTGCTAACAATCGTTTCATATATCACTCCAAAAAATTAAATTCTGAATTAAAACTGAGGCAAGATAGGAAAAATCGATTTATTCTCCAAAATAGAATTAAATATTTTCGATGTAACAGTTTTTCTATTTGAATTACATTTTAATTATATTTTACGAAATATTTTAAGAGGTTTATGTGAAATTGAAAATGAAGCAAGTATTTCTATTTTTGTTTTTTATTTGTTTATCCTTAGGATTTATCTCATACGGATTTTCTCAGGAGGAAAATCGTAACGAGTTCAAACTTTTCCCTTCGGGATTACTAATCTCACCTTTAAAGACTAACATCGAAGAAGCTCGTGTCGGCTTAGTCCGTTTTTTAGACCGGGCACAAATGAAAGTTGAGCTTGGTAATTCAATTGATCTTCTAGAATATTCACCTGCAAATCAGAATTATTCTATCAGAGCAGGAATCGATTTTTTTGCTTATGCTTTTGTTAAAGATCATGAAGGATTATATTTGCAAATAGATGCTATCGACGGATTCTTTGGCGGAAATATTTCGATCGCTTCCAAAAATCCAACGGATAAGATCTTGGCTCGACTAAGAATTATTCACCATAGCGCTCATCTTGCAGATGGCAATTATTGGATTCACACTTATCCGAGAGAATGGACAAAGGAAGGCGGTCCCATTCCCTTTTCACGCGACTTCGGCGAATTAGTGTTGCTTCATCATCTTATTTATGAAAATGAGCAACTCCGATATTACGGCGGAATATCTTACACAACTCTAAACCGACCGGCTGAGTACAAACGACTTGCAGGATTGGCGGGTATTGAATTGACAACATCACGTTTGAATATGAGCATCTTCAAACAAAAAATGTCCCCATTCTTTTCATACACAATGAATATTACGGGCACGCCGAAATATTCTCCGTCGCATCACGCCGAAATAGGATTTAAACTTGGCGATCCGTACGGCAAAGGAATCAACCTTTACATTTCGTATTACAGCGGCAGAAATATGTTCGGTGAATATTACAGTGAAAGATTAAAAACAATTGGGGCAGGATTCAATGTTGATTTTTAATTTCGGTTCTCCCAAGCTGGGAGGGAGTTCTACTCCCGACCGTTAACCGTTAGTTTTTGTCGGGAGCAAAGCTCCCTCATAGTTAAAGAAGATCACTTCGTGACAACTCCAGACCATCTTTAAATGTTCTCTCGTTACTCTACTGAAAAACTGGTTACTCGAGAACCCCCATGTTAAACTGAAATAATTCACTCGGTACACATGATAAATCTTGGTTACTCGAAAACCGGCTACATATGCTGGTTCTCGAGTTCATAGTTTAATCATGGAGTATCGAGAGAACCTTTGTAGTCAACACCAATAACTGAGCAGGTATTTCTCCTTTGGTCACGAAATCTCTTCAGCCTCTGGTGGAGGTTCGTGACCACCAAATAAGTCCTTCGGATCCGCGGCTACAGCCCAAGTTCTGCCGAAATTGTTTTCATAGCATCAATAACAAATTGAATATGCTCATCCAGTGGAACGCCTAATTCTACTGTTCCTTTTAAAATATCTTCCCTGTTCACATTGGCGGCGAAACTTTTGTCTTTCAATTTCTTTTTGACTGACGACGTTTGCAGATCGGAAATTTTATTCGGACGCACAAGCGAACATGCCATAACAAAACCGCAAAGCTCATCCACGGCATAAAGAGTTTTTGCCATCTGCGTATCGCGCTGAACACCGCTGTAAGTTGCATGACCTAAAATTGCCCGGCGAATATCCTCAGCATAACCTTTCTCTTTCAAAATCTCAGATCCCTTAAGCGGATGATCCGGAGCGTTCGGGTACATCTCATAATCAAAGTCGTGAAGTAAGCCAACTATCCCCCACTTATCTTCATCCTCGCCAAACTTCTTTGCGTAAGCACGCATAGCTGCTTCAACTGCATACATATGTTTTAATAAAGCTTCGTTCTTTGTGTATTCTTTTAGAAGAGATAAAGCATCTTGTCTGTTCATAATAGTTAATTGTAATAATTAAAAAAGATTCTAATAATTGAAAAGATTAGAAATATTTGAGAGAAATGCAATTTTGAGAGAAGGTTGAATGATGAAAGATGAAGGATGAATTATTAGTCATTTTTTTATTTTAAGTTTGACAATAATAAAAAATATTCTTATAATCTTGCTGTTAGAATTTGGGAAATTTAGCTCCATTAATGTGAGGTATTTGGTTGGCTGAATTTACCCCGTGAGATAGAATATGAAAAGTTATTTCTATATATATGTCTTGCGTTCTTTAAAAGATAATCAAAACTATGTCGGGTACACCACGAACATCCAGAGAAGAATAAAAGAGCATAATAATGGATTGGTGATCTCAACAAGAAAAAGACGCCCTTTAACTTTAGTATATTGGGAAGGATGTTTAAACCGGCAAGACGCAACTACCAGAGAAAAATATCTCAAAACCGCATGGGGTAAAAGATATATAAAGAATAGAATAAAAAATTATCTCACGGGATTCACCCTGTGAGATAGGCATATTTTAAATTCAGATTTATGAGTATAAAAACTCCAAGTTTATAAATAATTTATTGGATATAAATTATCTCACGGGGTGAACATACGCAAGGATTTTACGAGAAAGTACGGAGTGAACTTCGGCTAAGAAATTATAGTTTCAAAACGATTAAGTCGTACATCAGTTGTTTACGTTCTTTTGTAAAATATTTTTCACCGAAACATCCTCGGCAAATTACTGAAGATGACATCAGAAACTATCTGCTTTATTTAATTGAAGATAAAAAGCTTTCGGCAGGGACATTGAATCAGGTATTCAATGCATTGCGTTTTTTGTATGTCGAGTTATACGAAAAACCATTTGTGATTAATAAACTTCCTCGCCCCAGGCGGGAAGAAAAATTACCGAATGTTTTGAACGAGGATGAGGTTATGAAAATATTTCAAGCAGTTAAAAACTTAAAACACCGCACAATGTTAATGTTGACATATGCAAGCGGATTGCGTGTTAGCGAATTAATAAAGCTGCGAATTGAAGATGTAGATGGCGTCAGGAATATTATTCACATTCGTGAAGCAAAAGGTAAGAAAGATAGATACACAATATTTCCACAATCACTTAGGGCACAGTTGATCACATACTGGAAAACATATAAGCTTGGAACAAGCGGTTGGTTATTTCCTAGCGAAGCGAAAGATTATCATATTTCGGCTCGTAGTATTCAGGCAGTTTTAGCTCGAGCGGTTAAGTCGGGTAAGATAGCCAAACATGTATCGATGCATACATTGCGGCATTCATTTGCAACGCATCTATTAGAACATGGAACTGACTTAAGATACATACAGGCATTATTAGGTCACCAGAGTGTTCGTACTACGGAAGTATATACACATGTCAGTACAAAAAGCATTGGGCAAGTCCGAAGTCCGCTTGATTTCCTGATGCAGAAAAACGAACATCTTTTGCCAGACCACGACAATAAATTGTTGAAATCGGATAAAGAATGAACAAACTAAGAAAAATAAACACGCAATACTACGTTATTGCAAATGTTATACGCCATGCAGTCAGGTTTTTAACTAAAATAAATATATCTAGAATTATTTGATATGAGTGAATATCCGGGAATTCCCAATAAATACATTGGCTATCTTTTTTCAGTAGCGTTCTTAATCTATGAGTTCCTCACTCTTGAGCCACCTTTTGATATTCTGACAAGACTGCTGATTGCAATAACTGGATGGATTTATTACTTGTACCTAGTCTACACAATACATGAAGTCATGGAGGTTCGGTATAGAAATCGGTATTCTGTCTCATCGAGCAAGGCAATGTTCATGCATCTCATACCTATTTATAATGTTTACTGGCTTTATAAATGGCCAACAAATCTCAAAGAATATATCCAGCGTAGAGAGCAGAGAGAATTTTTTAATTATAGGTTAGTTATTTCATTTTTGTTTATCGGAACAACCTTGACACGCTTCGACTTTGCAATTGGTTATGCGTTGTTAACTACAGCGATGCTAATTCTTATCACTGGTTTCCAACAATTAATGCAGGTAGATGATCCTGACCTGAGAGATTCAACAACAAGTGACAAACAACTGCACGGCGTATAACACGCATAAAAATGGAACAGAATTTTAACATAATAAATACAAACGTCTCGCTCGTGGGAACATACTGTTTGCCACAAGAAAATTTGTCTATTAATAGTGGCCAACAGTACGTCATTTTTATGCGAGACGTTATGTGCCATAATTATCATTAAGAATGAGGCTCTCTTAAATGTTTACACAGTCTAAATGGTTAATCATTCTTTTTATTGTTGCTGCAACTCTTCATGCACAAACATTGAATCTCAACAAATTGTCAAATATCACCAAACGGGATTCTTCTGACAAGTTGTGCAAGATATTATTTGACGATTTCTATGATAGCTTTGAATCAGATGAAGGTCTCGGTAATAGTAAAATAACCAAAGCGACAATTAACCTGTTTCGATATAGTGAGGATACACTTTTACAAAACAGACAACTGGCGGAATTACTTTATGGTTATATAAATTCGGTATCTAAACCTGACACAGCACTTGAATGGATTAGAGTATTGAAAGAAGAATATCCTAAAGTATACGGTCAACTTCATCCTCTTATCCTATTGTATGAGGGTGAATCACTTATAAACTCAAAGAGGATAAATGAGGCACATCAACACTTTCTAGATTTTTACAAACTTTATCCATCAAGTGTTATGGCAATGGTTTATATCTTTGAGACTGAAACTAATCCAGCCCTATCAAAAACATGGCTTAGCATTTTAAAACGGCAGCATCCAAATCATTGGGTTGTGAAAAACTTGAAATGATTATTACGGCACATAACACTTTATAAAAGGTCAAAGTCAAGAGAAAAAGATATCCAGTGTCGTTATTTTTTAACGATGTGATCATAGTCGTCTTGGCGTCAACGGTCGTAAATAGAACTAACACAGCCGAGAGAACATCCCCGTCATCAGGA
>JACRFD010000041.1 GCA_016218025.1 Ignavibacteriales bacterium | reverse complement strand
GCATCAGATTTTATACCGAATTTCATAAAAGAACCTGTAACTCACAGACATAAGAAATGTGGACAAAAGCAAGGACACAAAGGTTACAGTCGAAAAATCCCTGAGCGTATAGATGTTGTAAAGCCTCTGACTATAGAGTTTTGTCCAGAATGCGGTGGTGAACTGAGCAATGTTCAAGAAGTGAGGAAGAGGTATATCGAAGATATACCAGAAATCTCGAATACAATTATCACCGAATTTCAGATTGAGCGTCGTTATTGTAAGAATTGTAAAAAAATCGTTGAACCTGATGTTCCAGACGCACTACCAAATGCACGATTTGGATTGAGGCTCATGAGTCTAATAGTTTATCTAAAGGATGGGTTAGCGTTACCTGTAGAAAAAATTGTGGCACTTCTTAAGGCACAATACAATCTGACTTTAAGTGATGGAGAAGTAATAAAAATCCTGGAGCAAATGGCAGATGCACTTGGACCATATTATGAAACACTAAAGCAGAAGATAAAAGATGCAAGAGTAAAACATTCCGACGAAACAGGTTGGAGGGTAAATGGTAAAAATTATTGGCTTTGGACATTAATTAACAAAGAGATTGCAGTTTATCTTATCAGAAAAAGGAGAAGTTACAATGTCCCTGCAAAAGTGCTTGGTAAACAAGATGGGAAGGTTATAATTTCGGATAGAGCTCCTTTGTATAATACACTCGAAGAGAACACAAATTGTTTACAGCAAAAATCATGGTCACACATATTGAGAGATTCTAAAGACATAGCAGAGCACTATAAAGAAGCAAAACCAACTCATAAAGAATTGAAAAGTATTTACCATCAGGCGAAATCATATAATCATCAAGCAACTGAGGAACAAGTTGCCGGGTTGTTGAGGAGAATTGATAACATCGCCGAGAAGATTTATCAACACTCCGAAGTCAGAAAATTCGTCAGAAGCGTATGTGTAAGGCACAGGGAGAATTTGTTTAGATTTGTAACCGACCCTGAGATAGATGGAGACAACAACCGTGCGGAGAGAGCAATAAGAAAAGGCGTGATAATCAGAAAAATAAGCAATGGAAATAGGAGCAGAAAAGGAGCGAGATTGTTAGAAGTTTTGCTAAGTGTGGTAGAAACCCTAAAGATGCAAGGAAGAAACGTTCTTCAGAGCATGATGGATATCGTTAGAACTTCAAAGGCGTAAATAATTACGTAATTGTAAATGTCGGCATATCTTTTTTGGTGTAGAGCAAAAGAGACCTCCAACTCAAGATGGGTTAGAGGTTATAACTACCCTACTGCTAGATGAAAATATCTCAGAGCCTCTCCAATGCTTAGGTTGAGGCGCTCGTGTAAAGCGAACTATTCAACCCAGGACATTGGTGACAGTGAGAAATTCATTATCAATTTGGAGGCGCTGAGAGGAAAACGGGCAATACCAGTTGGAAAATAATGAAATCGAGATTCTTCCCCGCAGCAATCCCAACAAACCCTTTTATAGTCAAGGCCATACCAAATCAGACTAATGAGAGTCCTTGACTAGCAGTGCACGAGAGTTGATGCAAAGTCATACTTTGCATACAAAGACGTAATGAAAAGTCTAACCAAGTAATGCGAATGAACGTAACCGTGGAACAGTGGAAGTGGTGTCCAAAAGGATGTATAGACGAAATATTGCGTATATGAGGCGTTGTCCGAAATTGCGGGCGACTGAAAGACATCATTGTTCAATCATCAAGTTTATTAAGGACTAAGCCACTTATGTATGTACGGTGAGTGTTGATGAGACAGAGGATATACCCCGACACATCAGTAATAGGCGGGGTATATGATCCTGAGTTTGCTGATTGGTCTAAGAGGTTGATCCAAGAGTTCAAAGAGGGTCATAAAATAGCCGTTATATCCGATTTGACTTTAAAAGAGATTGAAGACTCACCAGAAGATGTTAGACCCTTGGTGAAAGAAATTCCAAATAAAAACAAAGAGCTAGTAGTATTAAATGATAATGCTAAATCTTTGGCCATGAAGTATATAAGCGAGGGGGCAGTAACTGAAAAATATCTCGTAGACGCCCAGCACATTGCCATAGCTACTATTTATCGAGTGGATGTACTTGTAAGTTGGAACTTCAAACATAT
>JACRFD010000040.1 GCA_016218025.1 Ignavibacteriales bacterium | reverse complement strand
TCCTGATGACGGGGATGTTCTCTCGGCTGTGTTAGTTCTATTTACGACCGTTGACGCCAAGACGACTATGATCACATCGTTAAAAAATAACGACACTGGATATCTTTTTCTCTTGACTTTGACCTTTTATAAAGTGTTATGGTAAGAGTGAACGGATCTGAAAGTTTGTCATATCCGTTGTCTCCGCAAAAGGTTAAAACAGGAGCGATAGATACCGTTGCTTCACCACATGGATAAAGTTCGCCCGGTCCTCCCAAGTTAAAATCGTTATATAATCCGAAATTACCTATTTGAAAAGTTCCACCCGAGTTAGTCTCTATATGTAAAATAAGCGAACCATTTGAATAGACGTCTGCAGTTGCATATCCGGTGGGTGACTGAAACATTGCATAAACATTATAAATACCGGTTAAAGCATTAATCTCAAGTACTGCATCGCCGGTACTAAGACTAGCTTCCTCATACAGCCAGCACTCCGCCACCCGTTTAATGACTAATGCACTACTCCAGGGCTCGTCAGGGTTATCGGGATTATGGGTGTATACGTCAGGCGCATGTACAACCACTTTAAACGTAATGCTGCCTGTTAATTGTTGATGTTCTTTTATTGTTGAATCAGGAGATATTACCACCCTCTCCCTTATCGTAACCTGCGAGAAAGTTGTATTCAAAATCAGAAATGTCAAAGCAAAAAGCAGTAACCCGCTATTTGGCAGAGAGAGAGAGTTGTTTAAAGTGATTCATATTGTCCCTAATAATTATTTACTCCGAACTCCTAAATTACATTAGAACAAACTTACGAAAAGAATTTTAATATGTCAAGAGCTATTAATTAAAAAGTAAAAATTCAAAATTAAAAAAGGCAAAAGGCAAAAATTAAATCCTGACCAAGCGAAGTGAGTCGAAGAATTCACAACTCATCACTCACTACTCACAACAAAATAATCTATACTCTTAGCTCTTGGCTCTTGGCTTTTTGCTTATGTTTCTGTTATTCCTCAGAAATACCTGCGTTATTCTTTAACTTTCTAACTTCCCCTTTTGTCAGATGCCGCCAATGCCCTCGCGGTAATCCTTCATACGAAATATCTGCGTAAGCAAGCCGGTCTAATTTATAAACTTCATAATCAAGCGCTTCGAACATCCGGTGAATCTGGCGGTTTCTTCCTTCGTGAATCACAACGCCGATAACTTTATTTTTTTCTCTTGGTACAATATAAATTTCCGCAGGTTCGGTTTTCCCATCCGACAAACGAATACCTTCTTTAAGTTTTTTTACATCTTCAGGTTTTATCGGCTTATCTATTGTAACTTTATATGCCTTCTTCACTTCAAACTTCGGATGCATAAGTCGATTGGCAAAATCACCATCATTAGTCAACAAAAGAACGCCCGTTGTATTTCTATCGAGTCGTCCCACAGGAAACACACGCTCTTTCACATTCACATAACTGAATATCGTCTTTCTGCCGCGTTCATCGCGTGCAGTTGCTATACAATCTTTCGGCTTGTTGAATATAATATAGATCTTATCATCAAGTATCACTATCTGTTTATCATCGACAAACACTTTATCTTTTTGCGGGTCGATTTTCACACCAAGATCCATAACGATTTCTCTGTTGACTTTCACTCTACCGTCGGAAATCAGAATATCTGCCTGACGGCGCGATGCTACTCCTGCATTCGCCAAATATTTATTTAACCGAATCTTCTCTTCAATTGTTGTTTTCATACGCGAACTTTCTTGAAATAAATTATAAAATATATCCATGAAGCAAATATAAAAATCGATCCAACCACGATAGGGAAACGAATATCTATTATTGCTATAAAACCTGCAACTATAGGAGGTATTGCGAAACCTACCGACTGGACAGACTGGTTAATTCCTAATATCTCACCCTGATCGCTTTCACGCGCCGAATTTGAAATCATTGTTGTAATGTTCGGAGTTGAAGCACCTTGCGCCATCGCCACAAAAGGAAGAATAAAATATAACCAGATTTCATTCTGAGGAACCAATAAAAGAAATACAGCCGCTCCGAGAATTGCAATACTTACGCGGAGTATTGACACGGGAGAATATTTTTTCGCAAGAATCCGGACCACCCCACCTTGAGTAATCGCTATCCATAATCCTAAATACCCGAACGTCATTCCGAGATGCGCTTGATTAAAATTAAATTTAGAAATTAAATAGACCTGAAAAAATTGCGTGAAGGAAGTAAATCCGAAAATTACCAGAAACGAAACTATAAAGATGGCACGTAAATTCGGAGTATCGAAAGCACGTTTTAAATTTCGTAAGCCGGTAGAGAATTTTATTTGCACATCGGTTTTCGGATTCTTCAATGTTTCATCGAACCAGCTTGCAATTAAAAAAACATTAACCATTGATAATGTCCCTGCCACCCAGAATGGTGTAGAGAATGTTAACCAACTGTGAGAATGAAAATCGGAGAGCTTGCCCCCTACAAACGGACCGAGAATAAAACCAAGTCCGAACATCATTCCCATCATACCGAAATTTTTTGCTTTAGATTGCAGCTCACTCATGTCTGCGATGGCAGATTGAGCGGTGGAGACATTTCCGCCCATGAATCCGTTTAGAATCCTGCTCACGAATAACAAAAATATGCTTCGTGATGAAATTCCAATTCCGAATAACAACAAACTCACGGATGTTGTGAAGATCGAAATCAGCAGAACTTTTTTCCTTCCATATTTATCCGAGTAAGCGCCTAAAATCGGAGCTCCAAAAAATTGCGCTGCCGGAAAAGCAGAAATCAGCAATCCAAGAATGATAGTGCGTTCATTCATGGAATATGCGGAATCGAGGATTCCGTTTACGGGATCGAGAAGTACAGGAGCAATTACAGGTATAACAATTCCAAAGCCCAGGAAATCGAGAAACACCGTAAAAAGTAAAGCGGCAAGATTTTTATTTATATGGTGATCGGATTTTATCATTTTAATTCGAGATTAAGAATCTCGTAGAGAAAAGTTGTGGTGAGAGTTTACTCTTGCGGCGGAACATCTGATTGAATATTCGAATCAGCATCTGTTTGCTGATCGGTTTGTGGCGGCAATTCTTCTAATTTTCCGTTCTCGCTTACAACCGTCGTTCCCAACCGTTCTTCAATTTCCTCTTCGGTTTTACCCATGCGGCGAAGCAGCTCCCGCTCCATATCCATTCCTTGCTCTGCCATGATTTCGTCGATTTCACGGGGCTTGGGTAATTCAGATAAATCGTTAATACCAAAATGTTTCAGAAAATCTTGAGTTGTTCCATAAAGCAAAGGCCGACCCGGTGTTGCCGCTCTTCCTACAATTGTAACTAAACCTCTTTCCATTAATTTTTGAATCGCATAATCGGCATTAACACCGCGGATTGCTTCGATCTCCGGTTTTGTAACCGGCTGTTTGTAAGCAATAACAGAAAGTGTTTCAATAGTTGCCTGAGTGAGTTTTCGCCTGGCTTTTTCCTTGATCATTCTGCCGAGCCATTCTGCAAACTCCGGCATGGTTGCATATTGAAATCCGCCGGCAACCTGAATTATCCGGAATGGTCTGTTTGTTTGAACATATTCTGCATTCAATTCGCGTATTGTTGTAAGAATTTCCTCTTCCTTCACACGGAACCGAGGTCCGTTATTATCCGATTGCCAGAAGATATCCTGAATTTGTCTGATAGTTAACGGCTCATCGGAACCGAATATCACCGATTCAATTATTTGCCGTTTATTTTCTGAGATATGTTCCATCACTCGCCGCTTGTACTTAATTTATAAACTATAAAATCATCTTCAAGGTCTGTCGGCTTTATTGCTATTATTTTATTTTTTACCATCTCAAGCATTGCAATTATTGTAACTATTATACGAATTTTTTCGGTCATGTGCGAGACAAGCTCAAAGAACGTGATCTCCTCACGCAATCTGAATACATCGGCTATGTAACTCATCTGTTCATCGATTGTAACATTCAGCAGTTCGATGTCGTGATAGACTTTTTTTGGAATGTTATCAAGAACTCTTTTGAACGATGCAATTAGGTTAAACATAGTAACACTTCTCAAGCTAACATCCTGATCTTCCAAAGTTACTTTTTTCGGATCTGAATGAAAACCCATCCGATAGAATAATTTGCCCGATTCTCCTTCCAATACCGAGAGAACTGCGCTTGCTTCTTTGTACCGTTTGTACTCAAGTAATCTCTTAACTAAATCGGCACGAGGATCATCTTCCTCTTCCTGCCCGGGTTCACGCGGTAAAAGCATTTTAACTTTTATCTGCATCAATTCGGCTGCCATCACAATAAAATCTCCCGCAACTTCCAAATCAAGTTCCTGAAGCATCTGTATGTAATTCAGAAATTCTTTAGTGATGCGTGATATCGGAATGTCGTATATATCAAGCTCATCTCTTTTTATGAAGAAAAGCAGGAGGTCTAAAGGACCTTCGAATGTAGGCAGTTTTATACGGTAGGGCAAATCAAATCAGGTAAAAATTAAAAATTTAAAATTAAAAAACTGTTTACTTATGATTATCGAGAAATAATGATTGTGATAATAAACAATTGTCATCCTAATTTCATGACTTCACGGACTTCATTTATAGTTTGATTAGCAATTTTTCCCGCAATCTCTTCCCCGCTTTTCAAAATATCTTTTACTTCGTTCAGGTTATCCTCATAATAACTTCTTTTTTCTCTGAAGGGAGCAAGATATTCAGATATTTTTGCCGCAGCTTTCATTTTGCAATCGACGCAGCCGAGTAAACCGGATTTGCAAGCAGAACTAATCTCTGAAGTTTCAGCCGGATTAAATTTTTGATGATATGTATAAACAAGACAAACTTCTGGTCTGCCAGGATCGCCTTTTCGAATTTTTTGCGGATCGGTAACAGCTTTTTTTAATTTTGATTTTATATCATCTGGTGATTCTGAAAGAAGTAAAGTGTTACCAGCAGATTTGCTCATCTTCGCATTCCCATCTAAACCAGGGAGGCGTGCAAACTTTGTAAGCTTAGCTTCGGGTTCCGGAAAAACATCGCCATACTGCTGATTAAAGCGCCGCGCAATCTCGCGTGTTATTTCAATATGCGGTACCTGATCTTCACCAACGGGAACAACATCACCTTTATATAAAAGTATATCAGCCGATTGCAACACCGGATAACCGAGATGACCATAAATAACATTCTCAATATTCAGATCTCGTACCTGATCTTTGAGAGTTGGATTTCTTTCCAGCCGGGCTGTTGTTATCAGCATCGAAAAAATCAGAAACAATTCAGTATGCTCTTTGATTTGTGATTGGCGGAAGACCGGACTTTTTTGAGGATCTATTCCGGCGGCAAGCCAATCAATCAACATATCAATTGAGTTTTGATAAAGCTCGGCAGTTTCCAAATTTGTGGTAAGAGCATGATAATCGGCAATGAGGTGATAATTCTCATAATCATTTTGAAGTGCAACCCAATTTTCAAGAGCACCTACAAGATGCCCGATGTGGAGCTTCCCTGTCGGACGCATTCCACTTAAAATTCTTTTTTTCTTTTGCAACAGTAAAAAATCCTTTGCGGTTAATTCATGTAAAGATATGGTTTCCAGCAATCATCTACAGTTCCAACGAAATGACGAATGAATGTAACATGATTGGGACGTAATGGTTTTCTTTGTAATTTCAGATGTGCTTCTTCAGGTGTCCGGTCGCCTTTTTTATTATTGCAGTGTACACAAGCTGCAACTAAATTTTCCCATGTATCCTCACCCGAATGAGATTTTGGAATAATATGATCGACTGTAAGCTGGAGATCTGTTCTGCCGCAATACTGACAGCGATGACCATCCCTTCTTAAAATGTTTTTTCTTGAAAGAATTATTTTCTTATACGGGATATGAACATATACACCTAAACGGACAATGCTCGGGAAAGGCATAGATACAGAAACAGAATGTACCTGCCTGCCGTTATATGCTTCAATAAGCTCCGCTTTACCGAGGTATAATAATATAATTGCTTTCTTAACATTACATACACTCATTGGCTCATAATTTTGATTTAGAATGAGCACTTTGCTATTTAGCTTACCATTGGATTTATGAGTAAACTGTGCACTGAAGACGAATTTCTCCTTTCAAGTTTAACTTTATCTATATCAGATTTATTATCTTATATAAAAAATATAACAGATTTTTAAGCGTTTGTCAAGAAAACCACAATCTCTTCATTCTTTAATTCATAAATACTGTTAATTATTTGAGTAATATGAGTTTCTTTGATTGAATATAAATTTCATTTTTCGATGAAATACTTGCTGGAACAACTTCTATTCTATAAAAATAAACGCCGCTTGGATAATTCTTGGCATTCCATCCTACTGAATATTCACCAGCCTGTTGAGTTGAGTTTACAAGTGAAACAATTTTCTCTCCTAAAATATTAAAAATCTTCAACCGGACAATTGAGTTATTTTTGAGAATATATTTGATTGTGGTAAGCGGATTGAATGGATTCGGATAATTCTGCTCCAGTAAGTATTGTGCTGGTATAATATCAGTTTTGACATCCAGCAAATTTATCGGATTAAATGCGAAAATATCATCTCTTGTTAAACCGTACCATGGTCGCACATACAATACACCCGGAGATTCGTTAAGCATATGACCGGGAAGAATTGCAATAGACATTCCGTACATAATATCTGCCTGCGGTCCCACAGTGCAGGCATCAGACCATAATGCAGGATCAGTCCCCTCATTTTGATATATCCATTGATGACCATCAGGATTATATGTTCGGTTATATATAAACACAACTTCCGTCTGATCGGTACCAATAGCAGGATTGAATGTACCATCATTTGTTTGATCCCTCCACGAGACGGTTAATTGCCTTGGTGTTGGCTCACTTACATCCCACACCGAAAATGGTACATCAACAAATGGATTAGTTTCCTGAATTACATATGCTGAAGTTAATCCTCCTGTTCTTCTCAATCGATATGCTTTTTGCGGAGATGTCTGATCGAATCGAATCTCAATAGGTTTTAAAGCTCCAGGTAGAAAAGACGAGATAACATGACCCAAATAATAATCAAGTTCAGAACCTGCAACAATGGTAGGTTCTGTTTGAGATATGAAATCAAAAAACCTATAGCCCTTAAACCAAATGGGATTGGGAGATATCCATTTTATTGAGTCAGGATGAATTCCAACTTTATTGAAGTTTTCACCCTGAACAACTTTAAATCCATCAACTAATGGAGATTCATACGCATATTTATCGGGAAGAGGAATATTTCTGAATAAAATGGAGTCCGAGTTTACATCTTTCAAAGTCATTCCTACTGCAGCTGTAGAATCTTCAAAAGTTATTTGATAATCATGATTCCTAAGTCTGGATTGATCTATGATTAAGACATTTAATAAAGATTCACTTTTTCCTTGAATATGTGTTATCGGAAACCCGACCGGTATATCCGGTATATGTTGCACCTTGAATGATATTGTATCGTACCATTGATAATAATCCGGAACAGTACACCAAATTCTAATAGGCACGAAAATAATCGAATCGGAATAATACGGTGGAACATAAAATTCAAAAAATGTTGTTGAATCATGACTATCGTAATGAGTTGCCATTACGTAAGTATCCCAGAAGGTAATCGGACCGATTGGAATAGCATATCCTCCAGCTTTGACGTATAATGAAATATTATATTGGTTTGTTAAATTTTGGAGATTGAAACCAAATCTAAATCTTTCACCGTTATTGACAATACCATCGTTGTTCAGATTATCTGCTAAAAGAACCGGATTCGAAATCACAATATTCCCTATAGAAATGGGAGGATTGTAACCAAAATTGGTTTCGTATAATCGTTGGATTGTTGTATCCATATTTTTCAGTACAGTAACACTGTTCTTATTACTGACACCTTGTGCAATCATTTCTGCTGCAACAATTTCCTGAGTATCTCCCACAGCCATATTAAACGGACCTGCACTCATTATAAATCTTCTATCTCCGCCCGCTCCGCTTTCAATCCAGTTTGTGTAAGAAGTATCATAATTCGGATCTCCGGGAAACATGAATTTTGTTTGAACTCCCGTGTTATCGAAAATTGGTAAACCGGTACGTGTCAATCCTTTCATATAATTATAAACATCATCACCTGAACTTGGATTACCGATATCAGTTGCATCGTTGTTATATTTAATGAAGGATGTCATTTTCAAAAATTTATACCCCGGAATTTTTCTGCCATCTGGAAATTTTACTGTATCAGTAATGTTCCCCGGGATTAGCGGTCCTTGAAGATAATCAAAACCTACGGCAGGTGGATTAGAACCATAAACGCCATCCTCCGGATTTGCATTATATGTATATCCTAACCCGAGTGTAGTATCACAACCATCAAAGTCATTACCGGAATCACCCAGATCGACATCACTCCAAATTGAGACATACGCATTATTAATCTGATTCGAACCTTTATTTATCAATTTCCATTTATAAAACAATGAATTTCCGATCACGCCTGCTTGATCATATCCGAATGCAGTCATTTGCACTTCAATCCCAAGAGGTGCTGTATTCATGTTGGTATGAAGACCATGATTGTTATCATTGAAAACTGTCCAGAGTGTCATATCTCCGTACATTTGTGGAATACGATTTCCATATTGGTCAAGACTGTCTTCCCCAACACTATTCTTTAGTGCAGGTGCCCCCTGATCGAAGGGCCATTCTGCGTAGTCGGGATTTGTAGAGGCATTGTCATATCGTCTTATTTTATAAACTCTGTAAATAGTTGAATCCGGATTGATAAATGGTTCAAGCGGACCTGCATCATACTCGTATGAATACTCTGCAACAGAGACACGTGGAGAATCATTTACTAAACCTCCTAACCAGAGTCCCGATGCATACACGGCGGTATATCCGCTTCCCTGAGGCCATTCAAAACCTGAATTACCTGTTCCGGGATTTCTGTCGAATGAACCGTTATTCCTCACATAAGTTGAAATTGCATTCACATCTAATTGCTTATAATCTCCCCGAGTTGAAATGTTTCTATCACGGTTAGACTTTCGATACTTCTTATCTGCCGAAGTGACTGACCCATTAATACAAAACAAAGTTACTAGTACTGCCGAAAAAATATATCCTGCCGATTTCATTTGAAACCTCCTTATATTATCGATTAGTAAATATGAATGATTTAATTTTCCCTGAATAATTATTTTGAATTGATTGTACTAAGTGCCCGGTAAAGCCGAACACTTAGTACTATTTAAATCCCGGTTGAAATTCTTTAATGATGAAAATCGATTACTTCACCTGATTTCCATCTAAATCACACAACACTATATCTCCGGCATTGAGCGCGGCAATACTATCTTTTATTTTAGCCACATCGCCAACCACCAACACTGACATCTTGGAAATATCAAGATATTTTTCAGATGCATTTTGTACATCCTGTAAAGATACTTTTTCGATATTCTGAAGATAGTTGTTGAAATAATCATCGGGTAAGCCGTACAAAACAATACTCTGCAAACCGCCAGCCACTTGAGATGATGTCTCGAATGACAAAGCGAAACCACCGATCATACCTTTCTTCACAAAATCCAATTCATCGGCAGTCATCCCTTTTTCCTGCATCAATTTAATCTCGTAAAGAAACTCTTGAACTGAACTGTCGGATTTTGCTGTGTGAACTCCGGCAGATGCGGTGAATGGTCCGGGACCTTTTTGAAAACTAAATCCGGAACGGGCACCATATGTGAAACCATGCTTCTCACGAAGATTAAGGTTAATCCGACTCATGAATTGTCCGCCAAGCATCCTGTTCATAATCTGGACAGGGAAATAATCGGGAGTGCTTCTTGCGAGTGCAGGATAACCGATTCTGATTTCTGATTGAGCGGCGCCGGGTTTATCAATCAAATATATTTTTCGTTTCTCAATAGATGGTGCTTGCGGAATACTGAACGGCGGAATTTCTGCCGGCTTCCAGTCAGACAACGATTTTTCAAGAAGCGGAAGAACATCCGACATTTTTAAATCACCGACGATAATAAGTGTTGCATTATTAGGCCTGTAATATGTCTGATAAAATTTTACCAGATCGTTTGTAGTTAATGCTTTTACAGACGATTCTGTTCCAGATTGATTGTTACCATAAGGATGATCCGTTCCGTAAAGAATTCGTGAGAAAGCGTTATTTGCTATCATCACCGCCTGATCTTTTTGCTGGAGCAATGAAGTCAAGCGCTGCTTCTGCAGGCGATCAAATTCCTTTTGCGGAAAAGTTGGATTTACAATAACGTCTGTGAAAACATCGAGTCCCTTTGGAACATATTTCGCCAAGCAATTCAATGATATGAATGTTCCATCCGAATTTGAATTCACATTGAACGATGCACCGATAGATTCGATTTCTTCAGAAATCTTCAACGCATCTCGTGTCTTAGTGCCTTCATCGATTACATCGGCAGTCATTGAGGCTAATCCCGGCATTGCAAGCGGATCGTGATCTGATCCTGATTGTATAACCAGATTGAAAGCAACAGTAGGCATACTGTGCCTCTCAACCAACCATACCTGTAAACCGTTGCCTAATTTTGCTTTTTGAATTTCGGGCAGTTTTACAACCGGCGCTGCTTTGCCTGTTGGT
The DNA here is from genome assembly GCA_016218025.1 of Ignavibacteriales bacterium. Taxonomy (GTDB): domain Bacteria; phylum Bacteroidota; class Ignavibacteria; order UBA10030; family SZUA-254; genus PNNN01. Next base: position 3,875 of record JACRFD010000040.1, on the reverse strand, counting down.
CTTTGTGTGCGGTCAATCTCTTGCGACATAACAACCGAAGATAAAATTATCATTGCAATTATACCGATCATAAGAATATTCATTAAATTTTTCATGGCTCTTATTCCCCTTTCTTTGCAGCAAGTTCAGGTTTACCGAGCGGAACAACACTTAGAACCACATTCGGCTGTGATAAATATTTTTTGGCAACATTTATCACTTCATCAGGCGTAATACCTTTATACAAGTCCATTTGTTTATTGATACTATTTGCGTCGCCTGTTAGGAAGTAATTTGCCGCGAGAGCGTTTCCTTTACCGAGGGCTGTTGCTACGCTGTTTACAACTTGAACTTCGGTATTGGTTACCGATTTATCAATCTCACTCTGAGTAACGCCGTTTTTTAAAACATCGGCTAAAATATCACCGATTGCTTTTTCCATTTCAGTCAGATTCTTTTCGGGTTTGGGTGTTACTGTAATTTGAAATTCGCCAGCAATTTCCGATCCGCCCTGCGAAGCGCGAACATTCTGCGCAATCTGTTTATCGTAAACCATCGACTTATAGAAACGCGAGTTTTTTCCACTGCTGAGAATATCGGAAAACACCGACATCACTGCATCCTCGCGTGTATTTCCGGCGGCGCTGTGCCATGTTAAATATAAACGTGGAAGCTGGACTTTATCTTCATAAAATATCCTTACTTCTTTTTCTAATGAAACAGGAACTGCCTGAGGGCGATCGAATGGTTTGCCTTTTAGAATTGTTCCAAAATATTTCTGGATCATCGGCTTAACTTCAGTTGAATTAATGTCGCCCGATACAACTAAACATGCATTATTGGGCGCATAATATGTTTTAAAGAAATCTTTCACATCTTCTAAAGATGCGGCAGATAAATCTTCCATGAATCCGATAACAGGCCAGTTGTACGGATGAGTTGCGGGGTAAAGAACTTTCGAAATCTTCTCGTCTGCAAGTCCATACGGGCGGTTCTCGTAATTCTGACGCCGTTCGTTCTTGACCACATCACGCTGGTTATCGAGTTTTTCCTGCGTCATTGCCGGAAGCAAAAATCCCATGCGATCTGATTCAAGATATAAACCAAGCTCAACATAATTGCTGGGAAGTACTTCGAAATAAGTTGTACCGTCTTGCTGCGTAAATCCATTGACGTTGGCTCCAACTTCTTGAAGCAGTTTAAAATGTTCATTGTCGCCAACGTGCTGCGAACCTTGGAACATCATATGTTCAAAGAGATGAGCGAAACCTGTACGTTTAGGTTTTTCATTTTTCGAACCTACATGATACATCACCGATACAGAGGCAACCGGTGCGTTATGATCTTCGTGAAGGATGACATTCAAGCCGTTATCGAGCTGGTACTGTTCAAATTTCACATTGATCTGTGCGATGGTTGATATATTCATAAATATCACCAAAAATAAAATTGCGAGTAAAACTTTCATTGAGAGTTACTCCATGATTAATGATTGAATGAGGGTAATTTTGATTGATGAATCTAACAATTTGAACGGTTAGATGCAAAAATGAAGATTGTTAAACCTCCGGTATCTCAAGTGCGACTCCGACTGGGAGGGAGTTCTACTCCCGACCTTCTACGTTGGTCAGGAGCGAAGCTCCCTCTCAGTTTTAATCATTAAGATACTCCATGAAAAAGAAAGATACCGGAGGTTTTCCTTGATAAATAAAAATATATTTTGTAACATTCACAAGCCGTGGAAATTGAAATTATGGGTATACCATTATAAAATTCTCTAACGATTATTATATGAAACACAAAAAATGTAAATTCGTTTGTATTGCAATAATAATATCACTGTTTTCCTTTTCATGCACCCATCCGGAGAACACGGACTCAAATTCTCACTCAAAATTCGTTGGAGGAATAGTTGTAGATAGTTTAACTGGCCAAGTAATTGGTCATGTGAATTTATCTTTAATCGTTGTAAATGATACGAGTATATTACTTAATTCCATTTATTCAGATAGTAATGGGATTTACATCCTATATGTCTGTAGCGGCTGTAATAGTAAAGGAATTGGAGTTGTTGCGTAAAAAAAAGGATATGAGAAAAAAATCAAAACATTTAATACAGAAAATATCGATACTGCAATTGTTAATTTTATTCTTAAACCTATTAGCTTAAATAAAAAATAATATATGAATATATTATCGTAATATATTTTCGATAACTTCAAAGTAGATCGGAAGCTGAGTTCACTTTCAGTTTTAGCTGTTACGGTCCCATGTAAAAAAAGAAGCCCCGCCAACCGGCAGGGCTTCTTTGATTAGATTTTGCTTTACTTATTCTTTTGGCAGTTGAAGTGCGATAAAAGATACCGTTTCACCTCTTTTTATACGAAGTAAAATTGCATCCCCGCTTTTCTTTTTATCTATAATATTTTTCAAGTCTTTCGTTGAAGTTATATCTTTTTTATCTGCCTGAAGAATTATATCGCCCTGAGTAAGACCATTCGTAAATGCTTCACCCATTGTTTCAACTTTCGAAACCACTACACCGTTATCAACCTTTGAATCTTTTTTCTGATCGGCAGTTAACGGTTGAATTGAAAGTCCTAATTTATCGAATGTAACAGTTTTGGAAGCAATAGATTCTGAATCGTCTTTTTCTTCAGAATTATCTTTGCCATCATTCTTAGCCACATCCTGCTCATCGTTACGTGCGCGAAGTGTAACCGATTTTTCAATATTTTTTCCGTCACGGAAGATTTTTAAAGACACTTTTTCGCCGGGATGTTTGCGTGCAATCAACGACTGCAATTCATTAGATGCTTTCACATTCTTGCCATCGATGGAAATTACGACATCACCAGCTTTAATTCCCGCTTCTTCAGCGGCGCCATCTTTTTGAACTTCCTGGATTAATGCCCCTTCGGGTTTTTCCAATCCCAATGCTTTTGCCATCTTATCATCTATAGGAGAAATCATGACACCGAGATAACCTCTCCGTACTTTTCCGTTTTTGATCAAATCTTCAGCAACAACTTTTGCAAGATTTATTGGAATGGCAAATCCATAACCCTGATAACGCTGATTGGTTGTAGCGATTGCCGAATTAATTCCAACAACCTCTCCGCGCAGGTTAACAAGCGGACCGCCGCTATTGCCCGGATTAATTGCAGCATCGGTTTGAATGAAATTTTCAATACCTAAATTTCCAACACCTTCCTGCCGCAAAATACCGATTGATCTTCCGGTTGCGCTTACAATTCCCGAAGTTACTGTTCCTTCTAACCCTAACGGATTTCCGACAGCAACAACCATTTCACCGATTTCAACATCATCGGAATTACCTAAAGCCGCAACGCTCAAATCTTTTCTTTCAACTCTAATAATGGCAAGATCGGTTGTGGGATCTGTCCCGATTATTTTTGCCTTCTCTTTTTTCCCATCGCTGAAAGTAACTTCAATTTTCTTTTCATCGGCGTCTGCAACAACGTGATTATTTGTCATAATGTAACCATCCTGACTTATGACAAACCCGGACCCGCCCTCCATTTGTGGAACTTGCTGCTGTTGCTGTCCTTCCGGTCCGAAGAAATGGAAGAACCATTCATTTCCCTGCTGATCGTTTTTCGATTTCGGCTTGGTCGTTACGGTTATTGAAACCACCGTTGGCGACACTGCTTTACTAACATCTATGAAAGCTTTGCTCAACGACTTGTAGTCGGGATTGTTGATTGGAGGTGCGCCGCCTAATTTAATTTGTGATTCACAAGCTAAACGAGGACCTAACATAAAACTGAAAACCACTCCGAAGAATAGCAGTAGAACAGATGCAATGATTGATTTTTTTGACATATAAAAAATTACTCCATGTTTAACATATTTGTTACTGAATTATACTTTTA
>JACRFD010000038.1 GCA_016218025.1 Ignavibacteriales bacterium | reverse complement strand
ATTTTCCATACCACGTATGTCTGTTGCTTTTATTTGGTATGATACTCTTGTCCCTGCAGGTTGACCCGGTATATCTGCTGTCCAGAAATCTCCACCTTGATATACTAATGGTATATCAGGTTGTTTTACTAATACTTCTGTTCCAGTCGTGATTGTTGATTTTGACCAACTGATAACTGCTGATTGTACTCCAGCACTGTCAGCTATTTCTGAATCGCAGTCATATATTGTATAGCTGACTGTTTGTGGATCGTTTGAGAATGTTGTCGTTGGATCTCCACCTTCCGTTGCGATAATTAGTGGCGGAACATTGGTCGTTACAGTCATCGAGTACCAGATATTATACAACCCTGTCCAAGCCTGAGTTGCACCAGTGCCTAATGGACCACGAGCAACCCAACCTCGTTTAATATCTGTTGTAAGAACACCGGCACACTCCGGTGAGGGACCGGAATCGTGCTCGTAAAATTTCCAGTTACGTGCGGGCCACATCTCGTCATCAGTTGCCAATGGTCCGTCGGATCCCCACGCTTGAAAACGCATTACATTGTCACCTTCGGTTGCTATGTGCGCATTAGGGAAAGATGGTTGGAATGAAACAAAGAATACATCATCTTTTTTAATTGTCGGAGCAAAACCGGTTCCTGCAACGTCTGCTTTCATAATAACAAATGGTGTAACTTTAATCGGCATTCCTGTTGCAAATCCAAAAATTTGTTCTCCGAATGGAGGTTTCGTAATTGGAACAGATGTTCCACCACCTGCAATTGTAGAAAACCATGAAGTATCTTCACCGGGATTAAGCGAAGTAATAAAAGGCCCTATGCCATTATCGGCATCGGTTGTTGTCTTCCAATAACCCCAACTTTGGCATGGAGGTGCAGCGGCATAATCCCCTTTGCCTGGTCCATAGTTCGGACCGATATTTGATTTGTGCATTCTTAATAATACTGTTGTATCGGGATTAGAAAATGTATTGTCGTTATGATACCAGTAAACAGTATCAATTGTTCCGGCTGCTTTTGCAATATACCATTGGCCAAGAACATCTTTGTGAGCAACACCGAAACGCGAAGCAGTTCCGTTATTACCATTGTATTGGTTTGTATTAAAACCAAATTCAAATGTACCAGTGCAATTCGCAGCAATAGATGAAGCCATACGTGCTGTACGTTTTGCAATCTCCTGAGATGGACTTGAATATTTGTTAACCGGTAACACCTCCTGTCCCGGTGAAACTAGATATCTTTGTTGAGCGATTAAAAATGTACTCAACAAAAGTATCGAGAGAAACAATGACAAAAACCGCATAAGTCTTTCTCCTTAATGAAATCGTTGAATGATAATGAATTTATTTTTGTGAATTAGGTTGTTTTTTGTTTATTTCAAGCTTGAGTTTAGTCTGGGGGACTTTCTGAATATAGTCGTTTTTTGAAATATTGTCAAGTTTTTTTTTAAAAAAAAGTACTCATTTTGCTAATTTTATTCATTAAAGAAATAACTCAAAAATCACCATTCCAGCTATATTTTAGAAGGACTTTTTTTCTATCCTTCAAAAATGATTGAAAAAACATGATTTCCGTTAAAAAAACGGACAATTCTATACGCATAGTCTAATTCAATCTTATATCCTCCAACCGTGTGTTTCAGTCCAAAACCATAGGTCGATCCAAAAATATTTAATTCACGAGCGATCTCCGCAGGTACTGAAAGACCAATTCTGAAGAAAAAATGTTCTTGATAATTAAAGCTCAATCCGAAATTATAATTGTCTGCTGAATAATTATTGTTTTGAAATGTTGAATGCAATTGCCAGTTAGTAATAGCGGCTATCTGGAATTTATAACTTAACCCGACTTCGATGATTGACGGAAGATCACTTCCAGCGGATTCGATTTTAACAATTGAATTTTTTCCGGTTGCATCTTTTATCGATGCATCTCTAAATAAACCGTTTCCATCGAATTTTATTTGAGGTCCGATATTTTTTACAGCCACGCCAACACCAAGCCCGTTTATTCCACCAATTCCATCATATTGAACTCCCATATTAAATGAGATTGAGGTTGCGGATACTTTTGACATTTTTTCATAAAGCAAATTTATTCCGGCTCCCACTGAAATTCTATCTGTGATTTTTCTGGAAAATACTCCCCCAAAAGTTATGAACGACGGCGATGTTGTTTCGCCGGTTCCGTCCGGATTGGTTTCTGTTGTCACTTTAATCTCTCCAACATCAAGAGTTTTCAAACTTAATCCAACTGACCCAAAAGAGGGCAATGAAAATGCGACAGCAGCATACTCAACACTTATATCTGCAATGTAGTTCATATGAGAAAATAAAAAACCGTAATTCGAATTCATAGTCGACAAGCCAGCAGGGTTCCAATAAATCGATTCCAATCCGCTAACGCTTGCAATGTTTGAACCTGATAAGCTGATTGATGAAGCGCCTATGGGTAATAAAAGTTCTTGTCCACCAGCAGTTCCTGCTTTATCAGGTCTACCGGCATATGCCATATGAATCGTAAGAATGATAATTATGGAAATAATACTTATGAAATTTTTAATTCTCATGTTGATCAATTATTAAAAGGTGATAAGTCTTCTGGAATTATCATCAATTTTAAAATTCTTTCACCCAAACGGTTGCCACTGATATCATAAAGTTCGATATGAGCGAGATACAATCCTGCTGCAACAGGTAATCCGTTTTCGTTATTCAAATCCCATCTGGCAAATTGTGTATCATCATTTTTAATGATGGTTCTTGCATGGATTCCTGCAAGTGTAAAAATCCTGATTGTCGCAGAATACGGTAGATGATTAAACGTAACAAACCTTGAGAGCCTATTAATTTCTGCTCTATTCATTCCATAATATGGATTCGGAAATACATTTATTTTTTTCATTTCTTCTTTTGCAGCATCAAAATTAGAAATAGTTCCCTGTTTGGGTTTGAAATATTTTTTGTCCCCATTCCTGATTTCTTGGAATCGTTCAAAACGAACCGCCGTACCCGAAGGGGCAGGGTTATTATCATTGTCCAAATCAACAATAATAGCTCTGCTCACAGATGCATTTTTTGAATAATAATAGCCGTTAAACCAAAGCAGGGCTCTGTAAAGTTTTTGATTAGGATTGTATGGAAGGTCATCATAATATTTATTCAAATAATAAGAACCGCCCACTTTTTCACTGTCTGAAATAATTACGATCGGTGGAAATGCCAACATCGGTTTGCCATTGTATACTCTATTTAGATAATCTGTTGATTCCCATATGGTATCTTCACCAACAGGAACAATTGTTGTGAATAGTTGTCTATAAACAGTATCATTGTTTACAATTTTTCGTTCCCATGCAGTGAATGGAACCCGAACCCAACGTGATGAAATTGCCGTTGGAGCCCTATATAATGTCCAACTTGAATCACCATCAAAATGCAATTCCATATCAATGTCATCTAATCCTTGTCCTTTTACAGAATCTAACGTGGAACTGCCGGGACCAACAATCATAAATTCATTTTCGGGGGAAGGATTTTCAAAAATTGATGAATAGACATTTTCAGATTTATATTTTACCAAAGAAATAGATTTCATCCCATGCAGAGGCATGAGAGTTTCCAAAGCAAAACCACGAGTTTCAACCCTTTTTGGTTTGCTGTCAACCGGTATTTTATATATCAATGTATCGTTTGTTGTTTGATCGATCAACGAGAATTTAGGCTTTTCTTCAAAGTCGAGAGCAGGAACTGAATTTCTATGATATAAAATTTCATACGAATGACCATCAGGATATGCAGTATCGTAGAGTTTCGACGGATCATACATCATAATATTCACAACAGCGTCATTTCTCCCTGCAATATTGATCGCATCAGAAAGAGTATCCCCTATGGAGTATGGAATTATTGTTCCGGGATTTGGACTATGGGGTGTTATCTCTAAAATTTTGATTGGAGATTCGATCCTGCTCTTATTGATTTTCCTATCCGAATTATAAGCAGATGTTGTTAGTGCGAAATAATATCGTTGTCCATTTATTAATTTTTCATTCCGGATTTTATCCTCGGTTATATACAACATCCTGGGTTGGGTAGGGTCAAAAAACTGATAAATAATCCTATCCGACATTGGAGAATCCGGTAAAGGATATTGATAAAGTGTGTATGTTTCGAATCGATACCCACACGAAGAATAAGATTCAACCTGCTTCAATTTGGTTGTATCTGATTCCCAGTCAAATATTATTTGATTATCAAGTTCAACAACTCTGAGTGGCGGATTTGGTACCGGATCGGGAAATCTAAAATTCAGGTAATAGGCATCATATGCCGATTTTGCATATGACTTTATTGTTGTGATGCCATTCCTGTTGTCTGTTCCCTGTCCAGCCAATAAAGCATAAACTACTTCTTGAGTATCACCATAAGCCATCGAAAATGGACCACTTATAACAGCGAATCTTCTATCACCGGCAGAATCAGGTATTCCATCGATCCATCCGTGAAACAATTCGGGATCTCCATCTAATTCATATTTAGTGCATTGTTGTCCAACAGGATCAAAAAAACAAGTTGGTGGAGATAACGGTTTACGCTGAAATCCACTTAATAGGTTGTACCATTCTAAAGTTCCCTGGTAATCTCTAAATGTATAATCTGTTGATCTGTTGGAATTACTGAAATAAGTGAATGCAGTCATATCGAGGTTTTCAAAATCCGATATATCTTCTAAATTCCATTTTGCCCTCCCTCCCAATTTCGGAACTCTGGGACCCTGTAGCAATGCATACCCAACTACCGGAGGAACATTATTGCTCTTTGCAAAATCTACATCTTCCGTTCTTGAGTTATACCCATAGCCTAAATTATTGTCAGGATCGGAACCAACAAAGTCATCGGAATAATTACCGATATCCGGATCTACCCACTTCGCAACATACATCGACTCAATTGTTGCAGTCGGTGGTGTATATGATGTTCCTTTATATATCAATCTATATCTCTGGAAAATTACATTTTTAAGATCGGGATTATTTTTATAAGCCCAGCAGGTAACTTGCATCTCAAGCCCGATCGGAACTGAACCATACAACGCAGTAACGTTAGGTGCATACAGATCGTTTGCTACATACCAGATCACTTGATCGGCACTACCGAGTCCCGGTTCATCCTGTGTAGAATCCATTCCATTCGGATCCGGCTGATAACCGGGAATTCCATTCTTCTCGTAATAGGGTGCCCCCTTTTGCCATGGCCAATAAATCCAATCATTTTGATAAATTTCTCTAAGCTGTTGAATTTCTTCATCTCCAATATCAATTAGAGGCAAATTAAAAAATTCAGATGCATCGTGCTTCAAATCGGCAGTAGCCCAATCTTTTCTGATGCGGTATATTTTGACATCGGAATTATCTTGATTTTCACCAATGCCCGATGTAATTATTCTACCGCTTAGAGTACCGCTTTGAGTCGTTTGTCCGCCAACTCTAAGTACCTGAGCATTATTATCATAAACCTTTCCTCCCCAGATAAGCCCCCCCCTGTTGACGATATGACCGATTCCGCGAGGGAAAGAAACGCCTGCCGTCTGTGTATTCGGATTATATTCCATCAAACCGTCGTCTGAAGCCCACATAGATATATTATTAATGTTCAATAAACTGGAATGATATTTTTCTCCAATGGCATTAGTTTTATTTTGTGCCATGACTGGAATTGCAAATGATGATGATGCAATTACAATTGAGATCAGGATGTTTATTTTTATTCTCGATTTCATCAGAAAAATTATAAATGTTTCATTCGAGTTGTTAACATAGAGTGGTTAAAGCGATATAATATAATTAAGAAATTCGATAAAAGAAAATGGTTGGATTAATTCACGATCTGGAATGATGAGCATCTGGGGCTGACTAAAAGGTTTTCTTCAGACAGAGGCTGATGAGCCTTCGGCTCACGATACACTATGATAAACTATGAACTCGAGAACCAGCATCTGTAGCTGGTTTTCGAGTGTCCCGTCACGACGTTGTCGAGACGGGATGTAACGAGAAAACAAACTTATTGCTCAATCCCTATCTATTTTCCTAAAAAGAAAATGCCGGAAGATTATTAAGAAAATCAACCGGCATCAATTTAATCAAAGTGATTGGTTATTTCATCATGATCATTTTTCGTGTAACAACGAATGGTTGAGCATCCGACTCGCGTGCGGTTGCCACCATTCTGGCGTAATACACGCCGCTCGGCATCTGAATACCATCGCTGTTCTTTCCGTTCCACTCAAATGTATATCCACCGCTCATGAATGTTGAATGCGTTAATACCGAAATTTCCCTGCCAAGCATATCGTAAATTGTAACAGATATTTTAGCTTCTTTATCTGTGGTGAAATGGATCTTAGTACTTGGATTGAAAGGATTAGGATAATTTTGATACAATACAAATCCTTTTGGAATCTCGGGAACCACAGGTTTTACATCAACATATGGATAAGCAGCATACAATAAAATATAAAGCGACTGAACGGTTGAGTTATTTACAACAAGGAACGAATCGATATCCATTCTGGTCCTTATTGTCGGTGAAACTAATCGATCTGTGATCACCATGCTGTCGCAAACATCTTTCACTCCTGTTTTGTACCATGATATCGTCATCGGATATGATCCCATACCCGGCTGGAAGCGGAATTGGAATGTATCCCGCTGTGAATACGACACAAATTCATGATAATCAACGAGTAACCCTTCTCCGATATACGGCGAAATAAATCTGGCATCAAAGTAACCATAAAGCGGCGGAGGTAATTCGTATTCTCCTCGTGATGGATCTATTCCCTTTGTTGCTTCCGGATTCAATCCGAAATAAATCGATTGCTTTTCCGGACCGTATTCAGCAATCGTTAGTGGCATAAGCCAATTTGCTACACCAACTCTTGTTGTTCTGAATGAATTAGTTGAACTCCAATTTCCCCAACCGGCAGAATTCTTACCGCGAACCCGCCAGTAATATTTTGTATAATTTATTAGAGGATCGATGATAGTCCAGCTTGTTAAAACAATACTTGAATCGTTGAACACCAATTCAACCATCATTGTATCCCGTGCTACTTGAAGTTGATAAAAGTTTGCCCGGTCTGGAAGACTCCAGATAAATGTCGGACGAAGTGGAATGGCTTCTTCACCATTAAGTGGTTTAGTCAAAATGATGTCGCTCGGGGGATAAAGAGTTGAAAATTTTCTAACTAAAGACCATTTACTTGTTCCGATTTCATTCTTTGCATTCACCCTCCAGTACAACTTTGTTGCATTTGGTAGTAAGCAGACTCTCTTAGATGGTTGAACACCGGGAACGCGTAAAATTAACGAATCGTTATAAATAAGATTTGAAAAATTAGAATCTCTTGCAACTTGTAATCTGTATGAAGATGCAAATGTTGCAGAATCCCATTTGAATGTCATACAATCCGAAACGTCACCAAGATCATCAACAGGTTCTAAAAGAACTGGAACGAAAGGTGTAGATTTGGTTGTGTGAAAAACGAATGTAGTTGAATATGCACCCGGACCAAGATAATTCACTGCCCGCACATGCCAATAATAATAGAAATTTCCCTGCAACCCTTTTAAATCATAAGTAGTCGATGATGTGGTTCCTATCTCAACCGTATCGGTAAATAAAGAATTTTTAGAAACATGAAATTGATAATAATTTGTGCACGGATCATTTGCATGCCAGCGGAGCGTTACATTCTCAGATAAACTATCTTTGTTATTGACCGGTTCATCTAAAATGGGAGGACCGGCAACGGCAGTTTTTATTTTAAAATTTCTCGTCGCTGTATAACCTACAGAACCCACTCTATTCTTCGCATTCACCTTCCAATAATAAGATATACAATTGTTCAGCGAAGGCGTTGTAAAGGATGTATCGGTTAACGTTGAATCGTTTGAAATTAGATTCGTAAAATTCTGGTCGAGTGCAATTTGCACATGATAGAGATCGGCATACAAAACTTTTCGCCATCGTAAAACATCAACCGGGTTTCTGTTCGTATCGCCGTTTGCAGGTGAAACAATAACAGGGATGGCTGCCGGATTCAAAATTGTTGTAAAACTTCTTATGACTGAATAGTCGCTGGAATCGACCGGATTTTTTGATTTCACTTTCCAGTAGTATTGTTTATCTTCTTCAAGCCCTGAAATTTGTTGTGATAATTGAGATACTATTCTATCCACAATTATTTGTGAGAATGCAACATCTTTTGCTACCTGCAGATGGAAATTTTGTGTGCAGATATCGCCTGTCCAACTGAGCGTTAGAGTTTGTGGTTGGTTCGTAGCAGCGTCGACTGGAGAAACAAGCGTTGGAATTACCGGAGTAAACCAAGCAGACTTAAATGACCATATTGTTGAATAATCGCTTGTTCCGATAATATCTTTTGCGCTAATACGCCAGTAGTAAGTTGAGCAATTTGTGGTAATCCCACCAAAACTCATTAATGAATCTAGAGTTGTAGAATCTTTCAAGATTGTATTGAATGTACTATCACTTGCAACCTGAATTCTGTATGTTACAGGATTCTCTGAAGCAGATCGATACCATTTAAAAGTGGAATTCAGCGGCACATTTGATTGAGCGCTATCGGGATATATTTTCCTTGGAATTGGCGGAGAAAAAACAGTACCGAATTTGTACGGTGGATTTTGGTAATAGCTTATTCCATAAGCCGTTTGAACCAAAACTCTCCAGTAATACCATGTACCTTTTTTTAATCCTGATAGATTGTAGTTTGTTCTATTAAAAATTGTATCTTTTAAAATACCTTTTTTGAAAGTAGAATCCGTACCAAATTGGAAATGATAACGATAAGCATTAGGTGTTTGCGACCATTGTACTGTTACCGTGTCGAGCAAGCCCATGACACCGGTAGGTGGATAAATTGCCGATGGTGCTACGGGTGGCAATGGTGGATTCTTGATTCCAACAATCCAAATTTTAAAAATGGCAGATGTATAATCGTTTACATTCCAGCTAAATGTTCCGCTGGTATCTGTCAACATGTTGAAATCGACACCGAGCGCTGTATTCTTGATATTCGCGGAAGTAAAATACTCACTCATATTTTTAGGCCACCTGAGTGTCATTTTACTATTATCGAATTCCTTTGATTGAACTTTTAGATTTATCGTATCCAACTGAGTAGGCGAAACATACTTATGCAATAGATTAAATAGGCCTACCAATCCACAGCCTGATGATGCATTATTGGTAACAAATCCGAATTCCGGTGCAAGAGGCGGCGTTTCTTCTTCAAACATTGATGAATCATAAACCGATCCCCTCCAGTTCTCAACCCACCGGTCGGTAAATCCGTGCAGTGTATCTGGTTCTAAGCAATAAGATGCATTCGGATGATACCCGAATAAAACAGTGTCATAGACTACTTTCTTAAACACCATACCTGCATCAAACAGACTATCCTCGATTGTCACCATGACCCTGAATTTAGGTTCCTGTGCATTAATGGTCGATTGAAATAGCACCATTGTGCTGAATATTATTAAAGCGACTTTCGAGAATAGATATTTTGTTTTCATACTCCTACACCATAGAAAAGAATGCGGAAGCGCTCTTGAGCGATCTTCCGCATTCAGAATTTAATATGAAGAGCGATTTTATATTATTTTACAAACAATATTTTCTGCAACGAAGAAAACTGCTCTACTCCGTTTTCTTTTGCAGTCATACGAACATAATACACTCCGGTGCTGTTCGATGCGGCGTTCCAATTTGTTGAATATGAACCCGGATTTAAAACGTTCGATACTAATGTTGTTACTTTTTGTCCGAGAACATTGTATATCGCGATTTCAATATTCGAACTCTTCAACACATCAAAAATGATTGTGGTTGAGGGGTTGAACGGATTCGGGTAATTTTCTCCAAGTTTATAACCTGCCGGAACCGTTGATTTTTCTTGTTTGACATTATCGATGATTGAACTACCGGTTTTATAGATTATTGCTTGAGTTACCGAATTATCACCGGCAGCCGGTATAACAACACTCGTTTGTGCAAACATATCATATACATCAGCTCCGATTTTCATTGTCATTGCGGAACAACGGGCTCCAAGATATGTAGCATCGGGCCATTCAATTGTGATATCTGCATCGGTTGCTGTTTGATTACTAAAAAAAACTTTAAAAGTATCTTTTCGAGTTGGATCACTTGCATATCCCTTAAAATCATATGTCAAGAATCCAACACCCCATGAAACTCCGCTGCGGCTCGGACGCCATACTACGCCAAGTCCGGGAGGAAGCGGTGGACTTTCGCGTTCGATTATTGTCGGATTTAGAGAATCTTTTTGTGCTGTTCCACCAACTATCTCGCCATAAGTGCCATTCACATGATTTCCATACATCATTGTATATGGAGCACTCCCTTTATTGTCGCTTACTTTTAACCATAATTCTGATGAAAATTGTGCAATGCTCGAACCGCTGAAAGCAATTAAGAGTACTGCAACCATAACTAAAAACATATTTCGCATTATACCCTCCGAAGGTATTATTGTTAATATTTATTGATTGTGAATTAACTAATTTATTTAATTTAGTTCTCCCGTCACGCTCTCGCGTGACGGGAGAAAAGATATTGCTTATTTCATCAACATCATCTTCTTCACTTGCGTGAAGGTTTGGCCTGCGCCATTGCCATTCATTTCTTCTGCAACTATCTGATAGAGATAGACACCCGACGAGAGTGAACTTGCGTCGAAGTCTACTTCTTCAGTACCTGCTGAGAATTCCTGACGGTTGAGTACTGTTGCCACTTCTTGACCTAAGATATTGAAGATCTTCAAAGTAACAATAGCATCGTTCGGCAGATCAAAGCTAAGTGTTGTTGAGGGGTTGAACGGGTTAGGATAGTTCTGACCTAAAGCATATACTTCCGGCATTACAACTGGATCGTCGTTGTAGCGATTCTTTGCCGGAGCAACTGCTGCTTTCAAGAACGGAACATCATAAACCGATTTCGTTAATTGCCATTGTAATTTGGCCGATGTCCAACCACCAGTTGAAGTAGTATCGCCAACTGAAGTGCCTGCGAAGGCGCCGTTGATGGCTCTTACTGCTGTTAATAAGTCGGTGTACACTGAGAACGGAATACCTTCCCAGTTTGTCATCACTTCATCAGCATAATCGGCAATCTGATCTATGGTTTGATTGCTGCCCCATGGACCGGTACCGGTATATATCAATGCTCCAAGATTCTTAGATGCATCGGTATTGCCGTTTAAGCTTGCGGTAAGATTGATTTGAAGAGTTAACAATTGCATTGCTAATTCATCATCTTTCTTATCTGCAGTCATAGTCTTCCACTTCTTCATCATTAAACCACCTTTAGTTGTGAAGTCGAATCCTTTTGCTGTACCAAGTGTATGGGCACTTTTTCCTGCGAATGATTTATAAGCATCACCCTGTTTAGTTACATAGAGATATGCTTTTTCTTTTCCGCCAACATATGTCTGAGTTGGTTTACCAACCTGCAGAACATATGTTCCGCCAACCTTAAGATTCACTAATTGATCGATAAGGTTTGCAGTGTTTGGCGCGCCAACAATAGCTTTTCCGGCTTTATATTTTACCGGTTTTGCTTCTGTTGAAGCACTTAATTGTGCATATGTAAACGTACGATATTTTAGATCATCGGCAATCCTGTACACACCGAAATCTTTACCTGTTACATCAACACCGCTCACTGTTGCAATCGAATATGGTACAGTGGTAGGATATACGCAATTGTAACCCGGCTGTAAAGTTACGCTAAGTGTGTAACCTAAAGAGCGTGGGGCAGGTACAAAGCTAAATTCACCGTTTGCTCCGGTTGTTACTGTTGTTGCGGTAGCTCCAGTGAGTGTAACTGTCCAACCTGATAGATAATCATCGCCAGCATCTTTTCCAGCATTGTTATTTCTGTCGCGGAATAATACACCGCTTACAACAATGCTCTTAAAGAGACCGAAATTAAATCCATCGTTCACGGAATCGATATTGCTGGATTTCGGATATGCTGATGGGAAAGATCCGAATGATGTAATCCAACCCGACGCTAATGCCGGAGTTATCGTCCAGGGTCCTGGATCAAGGTTTGTGAAGAAATAATCACCATTGGCGTCTGTGGTAGCTGTGAGTGTTGTAGCACCCTTCGTCATGTTGACTACTAAACCTTCCTTCAGAAGATCACCTGTATTTTTGGTGCCACTACCGTTTATATCTTCAACAATATTGCCTTGTAAGTTGGTTTTCTTGAAGTATAAAGTAGTGAATGTTTCAGGATGTTGACTTGTAAGCATTGAAAAAGTATATTCAACCGGAGTTGTAGTTTGTAGCCATCCGGTAGGTAAAGTATCAATGCGAACGAACTTGTAATCACCATAGTCAAGATAAGTGGAGACTCCTATTAATCCATCGCCAACCTTTATTGTGTCTAATAATGTAGTACCTTTGTAGAGCTCCCAAGAAATTGCACCAGTACCGGCAGGCATACCGCTGAAGTCGCCCGATTCTTTGGTACCATTTCCATTGATATCTACATAAGCTTCCATTTTGGCTTGGCCAAATAGGAAATTACCGAAATCCTTGTCAATATATCTTGCACCAGCACCGTCGCTTGTTCCTGAAACACTTAAAGTATAAGTGCCTGGAGCAACTGGTAGTGTGGTTCGGACATTTTCTTTTGCTTTTTGACCAAGAACATATGTCGGATATGGAGGTGTGAGGAATGTATATAAGCCGGTTGAAGTTGTAACTACAGAATCTACCAAAGCACCAGATAATGAGTCCTGATGTAGATATACAACAAAACCACCTAAACCTGACTCGCCTGGATCTTTGTCACTTCCATTATCGACATCTTCGAATACTTTACCGCTGATACTTCCGCCGTAAGTACCAAAATCTTGCACTACTGTGCTGCCCAAACCTGCAAGGTTCAAATTAGCTATACCTGTAGAACTGTATGGGAGGGTGAATGCAAACGTCGGTTTTATAACTCTTACATTGTATGTACCGGGTAAACCATTATTTTTTGTTACTGTGTTGAAAGTGTATGAACCATCACCAAGTGTAAATGTGGAGTCTTTTACAGTTCCGAAATATGATAGGTACACCTTTAAGCCAACTTCATTCGGTTCTGAATTATTAACGCCATTTCCATTAACATCATGGAAAACATTACCATTAATAACATCACCTGTAAATGTTGCACCAGTGCTGCCGATATAGAAATTATCAACTGCCCATCCACCATTGGGTTCAGCAGTTGCGGCATCTGAAAATGCAACGTATCTAAATCTGATTGCCTGTGAACCAACGATTTCCGGAGTATAGTCACCGGCATTGATCCTTAATTGAGCAAACACCCAGCCAGCAGGCGAAAAATCGTCGTTGCTGGTCCATGTGTTGATTGGTAAACCATCTACACTCGCAATTAATCCATAGCGTATTAAAGTAGCTTCATCGATATTGGTACCCAGATCGGATTGAGCATACTGGTAAACAGATTGATTGTATACGTTTATACCTTTAGGATCATTTAATTTCCCTAACCAGTGCCATGTTAAACCATCGGTTGTATATTGTAACCAGCTACGATCCCAGTTTGGTTCAACTTTCATTGTATGGTCAAGAGATATATAAATTGTAGTACTACCTAAAGCAGAAATATCTAACCATGGACTTGTTAAGAGGTTTGCACCTGGATATGTAGCACTATAACCCTGTGATGAAGCATATGCGCCTTCTGTATATGTTGATGCATCATACGGGCTTTCTGTAACCCATGACATACCTGCTTTTGGTCCACCCAATTTTGTAAATGTACTATTTCGTTTCCAGTCAATTTCGCCTGTCCATCCTTCAGCACCCGCATCCCATGTATAGGTTTTGTTTGCTGTGATAGCAATTGGTAAACTGGCGACTGTTGATCCTGTTACAACATCATTACCGGTTTTAATATCTCCGCTGAGTGCGGTTGTTGCGCTGAATGAATATGAACCGGCAGAAGTTGGCGTCCAATTTGTAAATACTACATTCTTGCTTTGCATTGGTAACAATGTAACCGATTTTGTATCTGTATAACTTCCTACGCCTGCAGTTTGTGTTACCGTTACATCAAATGCTGATGTTGTTGACGCTGAATTATTTTTTACGAGAACTGTGATCGCTTGTGGCGGTCCCACAGGTATTCCTGAGCCGGGAATAACAAACTTAGCCGGGAATACATCTACTCCGATGGCAGTGCCTGTTGAAAATTGATATGCACCAGCATCGCGTGTTCCTGCTACTGTCGTATCAACTGCTGCACCGGTCCAGTCTGTTAAAACTGCAACACCCGCACGACCGATATTCTCTGCGGATGATGGACCAGTTGTAATGTTCAGGTCTGCATCTAAACTGGGATTTCCCCAAACGCCGTTGGCATTATAGCCTGCAGCAACTGCAGCTTGCTCACTAAGTGAGTTAAACGGAACACCGGATGGAGCATAAACTGCGTTATTATTATTTGTTCCGACCGGGAAGAAGCAATGTAAAGAAGCCGATGTACCGCCGAGATAACCGGTTGCTTCGTTAGATGCGATATTATTGTATGAAGTACCTTCGTTGTAAACGCATCTTCTGTTTTGTCCGGAATATGCCTGTGTTCCGGTTATTCTGAATGTATTATGATACAGTTTTGTTGAACCCTGTCCATAAATTATGGCTATCCTGTTGGTAGGCATCCAATTACCAAAGAATTTATTGTTAACCCATTCAATGTATTTTGCAAATCCTAAGTTATACCCATAAGATCGAAAACCCATTGCATAGTATGCATTACCAGCAGCACCAGTGCTAACAAAATTTTTGAAAATGTTATGTTTAAAAACAGTCTTATCAAGACCTAACAAAGCATTGTAATATCCTGTATAAAGATGGTAAAATGCAGTATAGAATGCTGAAAGATCGTACTCTGTATACAATCCATCATCATAATAAGTTATTAGATAGTCAAGTCCATCAACTACGTTATTCTCAAATGTTACAGTGTGAGCCCACTCCATAATAAATGCACGCACTAATGGATTACCATAGGCGCCACCGAAGAAGCTGTTTTTCACAACTAAATTATCGACTGAAAAATTATCACCTTCGCATAATGCCTTCAAACCAATTGTTGCATTCGTTACAGTAATTCCGTCGAATGTAACACCACTCGCCCAACCTGGATCTGCATTTGCATTCCAGAAAAATATTGCGGGGCGTCCATCAGTTTGATCTGCCCATACTGCATTATTAACTATGCCTTTGATATGGGAATTTTTCACTGTGAGGTTTTCTGCTGCACCCGTGATGTAAAGGGTTGCTCCAAAAGCATCTCCAGTTGGGAATACTGCCGTGCTTGCATATTCCATGTTTACATCCTCAATGGTAATATTCTTTGCACCGTTAAATGCAAATCCTTTACCATTAGTGAGTGTAGAAACGAATTGAACCGTTGGCGTAACTCCGGTTGCAGGTTTCAACGTTATATTGAACTCACCGGCATAAGTTACCGTTACGGAATTTTCAACATAAGTGCTATTTAACAATGTGAATGTCACATCGCCTGTAGCGCCAAAATAGTTGAGAACGCCAAACGCATTTTCGATAGTGTTGAATGGGAAAGCACTCGGTATATCATAATTACCTGAGAGACCCAATGTCCCTTCTGCTAAACCATCCATAATCTTCAGATCAACCGGCGTGGATGTTGACATGCTCGGCATAACAGTACGTACCTTAGATGATTGAACTGGAACACCATCTTCGGTAACACTTTGGAGCTGAAAAGCTGGTCGGCTCATCAGACTCCGTTGATCTGTTGGTTGATTACTAGTGTTTGTTAAATTCTGGCTCTTTCCTGCGAAACCAAAATTTGTAACAGCCACAGTAAGCAACATTAGAATTAAAAAGAATGTTACATGTTTCATAGAATCCTCCATAAGGATTTTAATGAATTGTGGATTAGTGAATTAGTGGTTTATTACTTTATGTTTATTTTTATTTTTTTCTGAAAAAATTTTAGACTATAAATACTTACTCTAAAATTTTCTTTGTTGAACTTAACATGAATATAAATTTTGAATGATCGCAATACTCCATTGAGTTGTGCGAGCAATCAATAATCGATGATTCACGTTAAGTTTAAAATTATTTTTAGATAATAATTATTGATTAGATGAACTTCTAAGTATACTTAATGTAACAAATCTCCGCTCCAGATTAGGAGAGAAAGCGAAAATTTGTTCTCATATTTAAGTACTCGGAACTTTCATAGCTTGTTCAATTTTAAGAAATCTTTATGAAACTGTCAAGTCTTTTCTTAAAGAAAAATGGTTTTTTTTATTATTTACGTGTTTTTTTCAATTTATTCCTTGAGAACTCAAGTGCATATTCTCCAAAAATAGTATATTTGTGATTATTTCAAGGAATTTAAGTAATAAACCTTAGAATCGGTATAAATGAACTATTTTTTAAAAATCTTCTATAAAAATCCATTTTAAAATCCAATTGGCAAATCTCAATTGATTATTTAAGCTAACTCTTTATTCAATTCTAAAGGATTTGAGACCCATCACTTCCTGCCCGCCGCTTCGCCTGCTTGCCGAATGTTCAGCAGGCAAGCTTTGGCAGGCGGGCGTTCAGGGTGACAGTTGGTGAGATTTTTTAGAAGTCTCTATACTGTAATCTGTATCTACAATAGATTCTTTCCTCAGAAAAAAACACAACAATAACAATGCTCTTCCAAAGTGTCGTAACAATTTTTATTGCCATTTTCACAAAGTGTTATCACACTGATGTGGCGTGATTTTATAGGTCACAACTTTTTATTGGAGTGTAGATTTCGCAAATCTTACAATGTTCTATTTTTAATTTCAGCAACTAATGCTGAACGGGACGACCTCCTGCAGCTATTAATTCTTCGATGTACTTTCGACTCTTTCGATTCTTTATTTCACGCTCTCTCTTTAATGCTTCTGTTTTATCTTTGCATTCTTCAATATACATTAATCGCCATGGCATTTTTCCCTTTGTCGAGCGACTCCAGCCCATATTATGATGCTCTAATCTAAGCTGGGGATTATGGCTGTAACCCACATAGTAACTCTTATCTTTTTCACTCTGGATTATATATACGAAATGTTTCAACGAATTTATTGCTTCCCTCAAGTTTGCGGGGCCGACGAGACTCGAACTCGCGACCTCCTGCGTGACAGGCAGGCGTTCTAACCAAACTGAACTACGACCCCGTTATTACAATTCAAATATAAAAAAATATTTTTTTAATTCCAATATTTTAAGGAAAGAATTCCTGTAAAGAATTACTCCTCAATCAAAACGAAATTCTTACGTTCGGACTTGTTACCCGAATCATCAGTTTAAACTGTTCATACTCCTGCTGGATGCTGCGTATTGAACGGTAGAAATTTTTGCGTTTATCTTTGCCAACATTATACCGTACCGACAAGATTGATTTCCAGTCATCCATGAAAGCATTATCAAGCCGGATCATAAAATCTATTTTCGATTTTGCTGCATGCAAAAGTAATTGACTGTGAATTTCCTGTGCAAGACTTTTCTCTTTAAACAAAAGTTTATCTAGAACTTTTACATCCCTTCCCTTGCTAACGGGATGGCGGGATTCACGCGTAACTATACGGTCTTTTGCCGCATCGGCAACTACCGGAAGCTCTATTATATGTTGATCGTAAGCAAATACCTCGACGTCCCACTCAACAGCATCGTGGACTTCGATTAACGATCGAAGAATATCAACATATTTATCTTCAATGCGGTTGTTTATTGTATCTTTTCCTTGCATTATTGTCCAGAAAGGAAACGGTACTATAACTTCCTCAGATCGGAGAATGTTAAGTGTTTTCTCGTGTTCATACTTAAGCAGATAGGCAATTTTAGGAGAAACGGTTAGCTTACCTATGTTATCTCTGCCGTACTTCATCTCCTGAAGTTGATGAATGAAAAACCGTACATCCCCGTAATCTAAAAGTATTATATTGTTTACTCCGTCAATCCCTTTCAGGGAAATTTTTTTCGAAGGAATTCCGTGTCCGGTACTATCGGGTGCATAGCAAAATCCCAGCAAATAAAACCATTCCGATTCTTTTAATTCCATACCCAATGGTTCGATAGGAAAATGTTCTTTGGTTCCATACCGTTCCATTATTGATTCTGTACTGATAGATTGATCCAATATTAGATCAGGTTTTTCTACAATTCTCTGAGTTTCTTCAGGAGATTCAGTTGCATCTAAAATTGGGATTTTTTCATGGACAATCTCAGTTACATCGGCATCATCACGGTTGATTTCTTGTTCAACTAATTGTAAGATCAAATCTCTCAGTTCATCCGAGAAAAGAAATTCAAATTGTTGAACAACAGCAGCGGCAACTTTGTCCGGCGGCAGATTCAAAAATGGTTCAAGTTTTCTTCGTAAAGTCTCGTTTTGCTTTATCTTAACGGCAAGCTGCTCAAGGATTAAGTCAGAAGATTTTTTGGCGGGATCTTGTTTCATGATTTGATCAATATTTTTTTTCTGAAATAAATTTCACGAGCCTAAACATTTTGAATAAACATATCGTAAAAAATTGAGCGGAGAGCTAGGGATTCGAACCCCAAAGTCCTTGCGGACGCCGGTTTTCAAGACCGGTGCAATAGCCGTTCTGCCAGCTCTCCAAATATCCAAAAACGAACATCGAACATCCAAAATAACCGTGTTAAATATATTGAAAAGTGAAGCCGAAAGCAAGCCACCATCTCAGTTTGTTTGAGCTATGACAACACCTGTCAAAGCTACTGCCCCTCCAATCAAAAATGCTGTAGTTATAGACTGCCCAAGAATTATAACTGATAGTAAAGTCGTCAAAACAGGCTGTAAATTCATAAAGATTGTTACTCTGGGTGCTTCTATCCGACTCAAAGCATAATACCATAAAACATATGCAAAAATCGATGTCATGAATGCAAGATATAATAAACCAAGCCAATGGTAAAACGTTAACGATGAGTATTGAAAATTAATTGTATCCCAGGCACCTACCGGAAGGAATATCAGTGTCCCGATTACCATAGTCGCTGAACTCGTCTTAAATGCTCCATATTTGATGATCATCTCTTTGCCCTGAACAGTATATAATGCCCAGGCAATTACGGCGATGCAAATAATTATATTTCCCATTGTATAATCAGAACCAAAATCTAATCCTCGTTCAAAAATAACAATGAGAACACCTATAAACGCAAGAGCCACTCCGGCAATTCTTTTTAATTTGATCTTTTCTCTTCCCAAAATTATAGAAAGAACCAAAACCATAGCTGGCGTAGTGCCATATAATAGTGCGGCATTTGAAGGCGTTGTATATTTAATAGCATAAAGAAATAAAAATTGATTCACTGGTATTGCAAGTGCACTTAGAAGTAATATTTTTTTCAAATCTCGCTTTTCGAATTTCATTTTAACACTTCTAATTCTCATTAAGATTAGCAGCCCGATAGCTGCTATACCTGATCGAAGCATCGTCAGTGAAACCGGATCTATATCTTTTACCACAACTTTAGCTATGATATGAGTTCCGCTTGCAATCAATTGTTGAAATATTAGAACGAAATATATAAACATAGATTTAATATAAGGAAAATTATTCAAAGCTTTACCCTGCAAGCTTTTAAGTCGGATTTTTTGTATCTTTCTAACCGATAAAATGGAATACTGGAAAAAAAATCTTTACGTCTTGTGGGGGTCTCAATTCCTGGCTATGATAGGAATGAACTTGGTAGTTCCATTCCTCCCTTTTTATATCCGACATCTCGGAGTAACCGATCAAACTGAACTCGCGCAATGGAGCGGACTTGTATTCGCCGGACCTTTTTTTACATCATTCATTGCCACTCCGATTTGGGGATCACTTGGCGACAGGTATGGCAAGAAGACTATGGTAGTGCGGGCAATTTTCGGTCTTGGAGTTTCTCAGATATTAATCGGCTTCTCACAAAATGTATTTCAATTATTACTATTCAGGTTGCTCCAGGGAGCAATAAGCGGTTTCATTGCATCAGCACTTGCACTCGTAGCTTCATCAACACCCAAAGAAAAAATCGGACATTCTCTCGGTTTGCTTCAATCAGCTACTGCGGGTGGTACAATGCTTGGTCCGGCGGTTGGTGGATTTCTTGCCGATATGATGGGTTACCGAGAAATATTTTTCATCACTGCCTCGCTATGTTTTATAAGCAGTATCGTAATTATTAAATATGTTAAGGAGGTTCCCCAAACCACAGATGACAAACAAAAGAATAGTGTCATTCAAAATATTAAACTAATGTTTACTCATAGGCAATTAAGAGTGATTGCAGTTGTAATTGTCCTTTCTCAGATTGCTGCATTAATGATTGAGCCTTTATTTGCCTTGTTCATTGAGAGCTTTAAAACATCAACTAAATATATTTCAACATTAACCGGATTTACAATAGCGATCTCTGGTGTTTTCATGGTAATCTCATCGCCATGGTGGGGAAAGAGACACGATCGTTTCGGTTTCAAAAAGAATATTATTTATGCTTTAACGGGTACAGGGATAACATATAGTTTACATATGATAGTACCCAATCTATTTTCGTTGATATTTCTAAGAGCCGGTATGGGATTCGTGCGCGGAGGAATTCTTCACGCCCTATATTCTATGACGAATCTTCACTCGCCAGATAATCGAAAAAGCGGTATGATAGGCATCGCATCGAGTTTGACGGTTTTGGGAAATATGATTGGACCTCTTTTGGGCGGATGGGTTGCAGGTAATTGGGGAATTCAATCTGTCTTTATCTTCACCAGTTTTTTATTTTTGATTTGTGCTGCTATTATTTGGTTTTATTATTTTGAAATTAAACATCAAGCCAAATCGGAATCAGATGCAGTAAACATTTTGAGTAGCACGGAATAAAAAAGGGTGAGTTTTTCAACTCACCCTTTTTTGATATCAATATTGCTTACAATTTATTTCATCAATATCATCTTCTTTAATTCTGTATATTTCTTGCTACCAGTTCCATCTTCGTTCGATATTCCGGTCGCTTCTAAACGATAGAAATAAACACCCGATGATAGTGCGATTGCATTATATTCTACTTCCTGACTACCTGCTTCCATCTCTTCATGATTAAGAATTGTTGCAACTTCCTGTCCAAGCATATTGTATATTTTCAAAGTTACTAAGGATGATTGCGCAAGTGTAAATTCTATCGTGGTCGATGGATTGAACGGATTGGGATAATTTTGCTGAAGCTCAAATTGTAGTGGCTCTTCTGAATAGTTGCTGAATGTCGATGGTTTGAATTCCATAGACGGTATAGAATATTTAACAAAGTACCACTCTGCTGGCGATCCAAAATTTAGATACATTGCATCATCTTGTCTATTTAAATCTATCATAAAATTGCGTGGATTAATAAATTGTGTTTGACCAAAATTTAAGGTCGGTCCTATGCCGCCATTTTGATCGAATACTTTATAATACAACGAATTCCCATTGTAATAACCTGCAAATATTTTCCCTGATTCTTTCTGGTATATAGCTCCGTATATTGTGTCACGAACAATAATTTTCCATGCAATTTTTTTCGTAGCTAAGTTATAAGCCATAACCACTCCATCATACCCCCATTGCCCCTCCCCACATCTTAGTTTATTTCTTGAAGTCGATCCAATTAAACAGACTTGATCGCCGGTTCCATTCACAATCCATTCGAGGTTGTTTCCCATGTCGTCGTTTTTATAATTCAAGCCGGGCTCACTCCCGTTGCATGCATCCCCACCCTTACCTTTATAAGAAAATTTCTTCGCCTTTCTATCAGCACCTGTAAACAGCATCCGCCATTGGCTTATCGATTCTTCTTTCCACTTTTTTGTGACTTTTGTAGCATTATAAGAATGCATCCCTCCTATTGCAACAAATCCGTTCTGAATAACCAAATTTTTTAATAAATATGAGTAATCATTCAGTTGAAAATCTTCCCATTTGGCTCCGGCATCTTTGAAGTACAACATTTTATCTTTCTTCAAGAATAACGATTGAGTGATGGGTGATGAATTAGTAGTATCAGTCCGATATAAATAATAGTAGCCATCCTGTGATTCGATTGTTGCTCCTTTTGCTGTTTTATTCTGATAATCTACTACACATTGTACAATTACAATATTTCCATTCTGGTCAATTACAGGACCCGAAATATCTTCAAAATCAATCGTAAAAGTAGGTCTGCTTAAATTCTTACGGAATGCGATTGTACCATCTTTTGTTATCTTCAAAAGGGAAAGCGGATCCGACTGCACAATATACAAATTGCCTGATTGATCAACCTTTGGGGTCATCTTATTTGAAGAATAATAGTCCGAACCCAAATTTATACTCCATTGCCCATTTAAGTTGTCATCATAATAAGTAATACTGTCACTTGTTGTAGAGGAATAGAACAATGTGTATAAACCTGTTCCGCTATAGATAATATTCCTGATCATTCCGTTTACTTCCAATTGCTTAGCAACAACACCTGCTGAAGTTACTTTTTTTATTGTGTCCGGAAGTGAAAAACCATAATAATAAATTGCACTCTTAGCAAGAAATATATCTCCTCCGGTACCTGCCGCCCCCGCGTAATAATGACCAGGCAATCTCCAAGCTTCAGTTTGCCCAAATGAGAATGATAAAATAAAAATCAAAGTTGTTACAACCATTACGAAAATTCTCATACGAACTCCTTTCAGAATGATATTGTGGCAATAATTATTTTTAAATCTGTAACGCTACATTTATATAAAAGTATATTTTCGAGAAAAGCATTTTTTAGATTAAGAATTAATTCAATATTTTTTATCCTGAGGTTTCTGTCGCTGATTTGTTTCTGGGATATTGTAGATAAATTCTTATTGAATGTCAAATCGTTTATTTATGATCATTATTCCGAAATGATATCTTGAGGAAACCTTTAAATTTCCTCAATTTCCCACACTATTCTCGTATGTCAGCATGCTAACAGCTATTTTTACTCGACTGTATAACTCCCCTCACTTACTACGCTTATTTTTCTTTCATCAGTCTCCATTACTGATTCACCAATCTAATCTGTATTAAATAAAAATGGGTGAGCTTGTTAACTCACCCATTAAGAAATCATTTATTTGTTCTGCTACTATTTGATACTTATTTCATCACCACCATCTTTTTCACTTGCGCGAACATCTTGCCCGGATCGGCAATACTAACTGCCTCTATCCGATAGAAGTACACACCACTTGATAGATTGGATACCCTGAACTCCACAGTCTTGTAACCCATCGCCTGAACTTCATCAACAATTGTTGCGACTTTCTGTCCCAGCACGTTGAAGATTGTGAGTGTTACATGCGAAGTCTTTGGGAGTTCGTAACGGATCACGGTGTTCGGATTAAACGGGTTAGGATAATTTTGATGAAGTTTGAATACAGTTGGAATCGTTTGCAGCAGATCATCTATTCCTGTTATCAATGTTAACGCATCGGCTGAATTTTTCACGATCTCGATGTTGCCCGCGTTATCTGACGATAAACTGAAGAAGCCATATTTATTTCCCGATTCACCTGTGAATGTTGCTATCGTGTCTGTAACGTTGGAGAGCCACGGAACGAATGGACTATCATTTTTAGAAACGAAAATCGAATAATTCTTCAGCCCAGATCCGGTTGAATCGTCGGCGCCTGCCCATCGCACAAGGAATGATGTTGTATCTTTGGTGATGGGTGGCAGCAAGCGAACACTGCTGATTGGTAAGCCCGCATCGATAGTGTTGTATATGGGAGGTGTATCGATCGGATCGTTGACATCGAAAACGATACGCGCTTTCGCATTTACAATGTCACCGGTGTGTGAAGTTGATTTTGGTTTGACAGAAAATGTTAAAAATCCCTCACCGCGATGGAGCGAATCGTTGACGGGAAGAAATCCTGAAAGAGGATTGGATGGAAGTTCTCCGGTTGCCGGATTGATCGATTTGAATATCCAGAATGCTTTGTTTTTATCTACATCAATTCCAGCACTCACATCAACATATATGCTTAGCGAGTCGAGAACATCTAACCTCTTCGAATAGTGTGACCGGTTCTCTGCACCATTGAATGTGAAACTCCCAAATCCAAAATTACCTAGGCGGAATGATCGAACGTCAAGCGTGCTGTCAACATCCATATTGACGCTCACAATTTGAGCGGGCGCTGTGGCAAGTTTCGGATCATTTTCAAATCGTACTGTATAGGTCATTGTCTGCGTGAGAGCGACCCACTTCTTTTCTCCATACCCCGCAGGACCCATAATGTCATTTGGATCTTTCGACGCAATAACGGGAGTGGGAGTCCGGGGATCATCACAGAATATTCTGGACATTAATCCCGGGGAATCGTTGATGATTGCTCCGATATTCATACCCAAACCGAGACCACTTATAACTGCGAGAACCGCTCCAACGCCCAGCGTCACTGGTGCGAGCAAAGCACCCGTAATCAATCCGACTGCGATGATAGCCAGTCTTCCACCAAGCTCGAGCCAATTTAACTCGTTCTCACACGATGTAATCATTGGTTTGAACACAGCATCAAGCTTCTTTTGACTGAGCGGAAGCCGAGAAACTTTTTCAACAATTTTCTGAAGCTGTTTTGAAGTTACAAGTGATACGTCTGATGGTGTAAGAATTCCAAGATCAACATAAACCTGCATCAGTGTATTTATAAACTCTTGAGGAGTTTGTGCAAGGTTGTAGAATTCAGGAGCAAATTTACCACTCGTATCCATCAAGAGCGCCTGTCGGAACAGTTCAAGATAAAGAAGTTGTCCTTCAACAAATCCTTTTCTGTCAATTGCATCAACGGCGATCTGGATTGGGAATTCAGTCCCCTGAACATCGTTCACTTGCAAAGCAATATTCAGCCGTTGACCTACACGGACATTCCTTGCAGTTAGCGGTACAAAACGCCATGCTCCTTCATCAAAATGATTCTGGAGATGTATAATGCTTTTGAGTGTGTCGGGGAGAAGTTGACTAAGAGTTTGCATGTTGTTCGAATTGACGTTGTAGCTTTGTCCTGACGGAATGATGATGTAAACGGTCATGAATGGGAGATCAATGTTAGTTGTATTCTCAACTGAGATAGAATAAAATCCCGATCCACCTCGGGCAATTGCGCTTGGAGGCGCAAAGCCAAGGTTTGCTGTCAGATTTTTCCCCGGTTCCAATGTAAATCCTCCGGCTAGTGTGGCTTCTGAATTATCTGGACGCCGAACGACAACATCATACGCACCAAGGGGGAGATTGCCTGTCAGATCGAATGTTGCGTCAATCCGTGACGCATCGATGAAAGTACACTTAATAAGTCGTGGCAACGCACCACCTGAACCGATAAGCTTCACCGTGCTTCCTGCTACGAAGCGCGCACCTTCTACCATAATTGTTACATCGCCTGAATTACCACCTCGGACCGGCGACAAGGAGCTGATACCGAATGATAATGCTTGAGCGAGAATCGTAGCTCCGATCGAATCACCTTCTACACGATCAGCGAAGATCAAGATATAATACGTGCCGGTGTTCGTTTCCGGGATTGTTATCTGCTGATCCGGAGAGAATGCTGTTGTATAAGAAACATCAAACTGCGAACGTGTTGGAACCGTACCGAACCGTCCATACATTTCAAGACTGCCGCCCGGTGCATTGCCATCAAGTGTAACCTTAAGAGTTTGTCCGGCAATTACGTTTACCCGGAAATACTTTTGTTCCCCTTGAGTGAACGAAGTTATTGTTGGAATGTCAAGTTGAAGTGTAGGAACATCAATCCGAGTAGTTCCAGTCGATGTTCCTGCATTATTATTTTCGTTGTTCTCATGGATATAGTTACGAATATCTGTTCGTACAATTGCGTAATAATTTCCCGGTGAAAATCCTGGCATAGGGGCAGTAAGATTACCGGTGGAATCCGAGAAGAAAGTACGATTGATCTTGGCTTTCATGCTCGCTTCCATCGTAGCACCCGGCGCAAGGTTTATGTTTCTTCTATAAATTCCAAAAACCGGATCGGTAACTTCCCAAGTTTGATCGGACGAGAGATAGACTACATCATCGATCCAGCCCGTTGCGGGATTCGCTCCTTGGTTTCGAATTGTCCATGAGATTGTTACATCATCACCTGCAATGGCGCTGTCAGGAACTATGATGTTTGAAATTATGAGATCTGAAGGTGCCGCAATATTCACAGTAATAGGTCGACTAAGAACATTATTGGCTTCACCCGATTGCTCGAATACTTCGTTCTTGCTGTCAGTCTGTATCAGTAGGAACAAATCACCGGATGCGTAATTCGGAAGAACAACTTCGAGACTGTCGCTATATGATTGACTTGCAGGGAGTCCTTCATTATGCGATTTCGTTGCAAGTCTCGTATCCGCAGGATCGAGATAGATATCGCTTGAAAGATAAATTGCGTCATTCCACGATGAAACAAGCGTTTGTCCCGATCCACTATTTTGGATTGTCCAACGTACTGTAATTGGTTGTCCTGATTGTCCCTCACTCGGCGCGATGACGGACGCAACGTGAAGATCTGGTGGCGGTGAAAGTGAGACGGATATCATCGATGTTGAATAACCTATATTATTCAGGATGTTGTTATCGCTAACAGCATTTCCGGTATCTGCCCGCACTAAACAATAATAATTTCCTGAAACACCATCCGGCAAACGAACGCTGAGGTCTCGCGTATAACTTTCTCCGACGTCGAGCGCGCCCATTCTATGAACAACGGTGAGTAAACTGTCTACACCCACATTGAGAACTGTATCCACTGAGAGATAAACTGCGTCGTCCCATTTTGTTGCGAGTGTTTTTCCCGTGCCGATGTTCTGAACTGTGAACTGCACAGAAACAGGAATTCCAGAGAATCCCGATGATGGAATCACGACATTTCCGGCCCGCAGATCTATGGGTGGATATGGTTGCACTGACACCGCTGAGCTTCTCTCGATATTATTTCCTTCGTCAGTATGTTCATAAACATTGTTGCCCGCATCGGTGATGATATAGAAATAGTATGTTCCGGAAATTGTAACCGGCAAAGTTACAGATGCGGTTTGTGAATAACTGCCCGACGGCAATAGCGGCAAAGTGTGTGGAACATCTTTTAATAACGTTGAGGATGCTGAGTCCCAAGTGGCAGAAGACGAGATGTACACTTTGTCTTTCCATAATGGAGATGTTGCAGCGCCAATCCCTGAGTTTGTAACATTCCAGTTGATAGTTACTTGTTGACCTGCAGAAACAGTTGATGGATTTGTCATCGATGCGATATCAAGATCGGGCCAAGGACTAAGTGCTACCTGAATTGTTGCGGAAGAACGTGTAACATTATTTTTTTCGAATAAGTTTTCGAATACTTCATTCTTCCAATCTGTCATTGTGTAAATATAATACTGACCCGACAAACCGTCAGGAATTAGAACACTGTCAGTCCTAGTGTAGCTTGAATCAGGTTCGAGAATTCCATAACGCGTGAAAGTTCCGAGAACGTATGATGATTCAGGATTAAATGTTGATAATGATGAAATATACAACCTATCCTGCCATCCCGGTTCGAACGGCGGATTAGAACCTTGGTTTTGTACACTCCAAGAAACTAAAATACGTTTTCCGGAATTTCCACTTAATGGCCCCGAAACATTTGTAACAACAAGATCGGGAGGCGGAGTAAGAACCACATCAATGGAATCGCGTCGCATGTTGTTGCTTTCTGCGGTAAACTCATAAACGTTGTTAAAATTGTCTGTGCCAAGATAAAAATAAAACTTCCCTGAGATCGCATTCGGAAGAACAACACGGTCAATTCTAGTGTATGAACTTTCAGGTGCAAGAGCGCCATCGTGCTGATACCATCCGAGCCACTGAACTGTTCGTATATCGAGTACAGTATCCTGTGTAAAGTATAGAACATCGTACCATTGTGCTGTGTTTGTTGATCCGTTTCCAACATTCTTCACTGTGTAGGAAATATCTATCGTGTCTCCCGAGAAGGCAGTACTCGGTTTCGAGAATGCGCTTACAATCAGATCCGGCGAAGCCGAAAGATTCACTTGCATCGCGGTATCATTCTTCATGAAATTGTTTGATTCATCCACTTCCGTTATTTGTGAAAATGCATCTGAATGCACGAAGATATAATAACTTCCGTTAATCCCATTTGGCAGGGTTACATTCTGCGTGTTGGAATAGCTTTCTCCTGGTCCGAGGTAACTCATGTTATCAAAAAATCCCAATGTTGTTACACTCAATGGATCGAAGACGGGACTTGGAGATAAGTAGACCCGATCGTACCATTGCGGCGCATTTGTGGCAAGAGTGCCGCTATTCTTCACAATCCAATTAATTTGAATCTGTTGTCCGGAAAAAGCACTAACTGGTGTTTGCACATGTGTTACTACGAGATCAGGACCATTAAAACCATAAAGAAATGGATTCGAGATTCGTATGTTGTTTGTTTCGTTCGACTCGTTGATTTGATTCAACATATCACACCCAATAATGACGTGGTAGTTACCTTTTAGTAATCCAAATGGCATTGCAACACTATCGCTTATTGTAAAACTCTGGCCCTGTTCAAGATTCGTTGATCGTAAATAGAGAGTTAAAAGTGTATCATTTCCGACAATGGAAT
The DNA here is from genome assembly GCA_016218025.1 of Ignavibacteriales bacterium. GTDB lineage: Bacteria > Bacteroidota > Ignavibacteria > UBA10030 > SZUA-254 > PNNN01. Next base: position 193,241 of record JACRFD010000038.1, on the reverse strand, counting down.
CAGATGATATAAAAATCTCATCAAACCATTGCTGAGAGTTGGTGCTTGTATCGCCGATGTTGGTGATCTGATAAGAAAATCTGAGTTTATCCCCCGCGTTCACAGTGTCGGGACGGTTAATTTGTGAAACGAAAAGATCGGGTCGCTTGAAATCTATACTAATTGAAGTCGATCTGCCAAGATTGTTGTTTACATTCAATTCGTTAAGGAAATCAAACGCATTCGTACGAACCAAAACATAGTATATGCCACTCAAGCCGGTAGGCAAATAAACGGAACTTGTTCTGGTATACGAATCTCCGATTGTTAAAGAGGTATCCATCGATACCGTACCGAGGAAAACATCATCCCCATTATCATAAACCGTATCTGACGAAAGGATAATATAATCGTACCACGACTGACTTGTAATATCTTTCGATCCAATGTTGGAAACCGAATAACTGACTTGAATATATTGTTGTGAAGACCCGGTTGCCGGGGCGGTAACGCTAACAACTTTAAGATCTGGAGCGTTTGTGCTAATATTAATAATTGCTGAGTGCGCAAAATTATTTGTCTCGTTCGATTCACTCACAGATAAAAAGTCGTCTGCATTTACAAAAATATAAAAGTTTCCATTTAAACTGTCGGGTAATATCACTACCGTGGAATCTTCTTCGCTTGAGCCAGCGGGGATAGCTAAGGAATGGAAGTATCCACTCAAATAGGTATCTGTTGATTTGTCAAAATTTTGGTCGGTGGATAAGTATATTCCGTCGAATAAAAACGCTCCGCTTGTGGACCCACTGCCTATGTTCGAGGTAGTCCACTTTACAGTTATTATATCACCTGCCGAAGCCGTTACAGGAACCGACACGTTAGAAATAGTCAGATCGGGTAGTTGAGCAAAAACAGTACCGGTGAAAAAGAATAAGACGATGAGTGGAACTATCGTCCGCATCTTTCCGAATGTTGTATAGTTATTTGTCATACACTTAGATCTCCAAAAAGAAAAGTTAATAAATTTAACAAAATTCATATGACACCTGTGATTAAATTAATTAATGGTTATTGAAAATTAATATTCAAAATGGTAGGGATAATATACCAAAAATATTTTAAAAGCTACATCTTTTTGGTAGGATAATAACTACACCGAAAAAGCTTTTTAATAACCTCCGATTTCTATCATATCTAACTAATATATGGATAGAAATCGGAGATTTATTAGCGTGATTGATACTATTTCATTAATATCATTTTCTTTACTGAATTAACGCTGTTTACATTTTCGTTTTCCCAATCAATACTTTCAGCAACAATCCTATAATAATATACACCACTTGCGAAGCTCGATGCGTTGAATTCTACTTCCTGTGTTCCTTCAGTCAATAGCTCATTGTTTATCAATGTTGCCACTTCCTGACCTAACAGGTTGTATACCTTCAATGTTACGAATGCTTCCTGTGGTATATCAAACTGTATCATTGTTGTCGGGTTGAACGGATTCGGATAGTTCTGATGTAACTTATAAGCTTCCGGTATCTGTTCCAACTTCGTGTAATCCGGTATTATCTTTGCCGGTACCACACTTGAGTTACCCTTCAAATACGATACGTCGATCAGCTTCTTCACTCCGGTGAATTGTAATGAATCTGCGAAATACAATGTATCTAACTGACCTTCGAATGCATTGTTAATGAGTGATATCACTGAATCAACATAAGCAAAATGATACGGATTCGGGAATTCATGTATCTTAACCGTAACTGTCTTACCTGACTTGATATAGCTCGAGTCTCTCAGCCACCCCATCATTAATTGATCAGTGTAGGCTGCAATCTCTTTCACCATCATATCACGCGGGGGTTCCGGCTGTGGATTGAATAATTTCCATGTTAATTCACCAAAACCTGAAGGCGTTTTACCCAATGCGCTTGCCATAATGTTTAGTTTAAGCGCTATCATATTCGCCAACAGTCTGTTGTCAAACTTATCAGGCGGTAATGATTTATTGGCTTTGAGTATTGGCTTAATAGTACCCTTCTTGAAATCGAATCCATGGGCATCAGCAGTATTCTCTATACCCTTCGACGTAACTAATGATTTATCGAGATCAGTCCACTTTGCAGGTTGTAGCCAGCCGTAATTCTTTACGCTGTCTTTAATCTGACCAATAATAAAGCTATCGGCACCGGCCTGCATGAATGTTTCACTTAATACATTAAGCCGGTTTGGCATTGGTAAGCGCGGATAGTTCTTCAGGTATGTGACTACTGTGCCTTTTGTTGCCTTTGGTGTTGCCCATACATAACCCGTCTTTACAGGTTTACCGCTGAAGCCCCAGCCAATTACTGTCAATGTATCGAGACTATCGATTGTTCCGGTTGTGGTTACTGTCTTGCCGTTTGTCCAACTTCCAACGGTATTGGTTCCATTCATCACTACTCCGGTTGACAACATTGAGAACTTCAACGTCAATGCTACCGATTGCGGTGCTATCAGTTCAAACTCAAACTCACATGCATTCGCCTTACGAGCGATGTATTTGTGTTTCAGTTTTAGATCTTTCGATTTCGCTATGCTGTCCGGATCGAATGATCTGTATTGTGCCTGATACACAGGATCAAGTATGAATGTTGCTGTGATGTTCTTGATTCCATCCATTGTTACATCCAACAGATTGACTGATCCTGCCGCATCTCCGCTCCATGCGCTGAATGTCCAACCATGATCTGGTACTGCTTCCAACTCTACATGAGTACCATGATTGTAGCTTGGCTGTTCCGGATCTTTTATAACCGTGCCGTTACCGACAACGTTTACAGTTAATGTGTAAACATTAAGTGCGAAGCTTGCCGCGATTGTTTGATCCGCTGTTACATTAGTGAACGTGTAGCTCGGAACTGCTCCTACAGAGATTCCATTAACCAACACATCGCCAATACGATAATTGACATCTGCCGCTATTGTAAACGACTGATCGGATCCATAATTAACCGATACCGCACCCGACGGTGTGATAGTTCCATTCGCTCCGGCACTTGCTGTAATTGTGTAAGTATCAATAGTGAAGCTTGCCGCTATTGTATGATTGGCACCTACGGCTGTGAATGTATGACTTGTTACTGCACCAATTGAACCGCCATCCACTAAAACATCTGCAACATGATAATGTGCGTTTGCTGTAATTGTAAACGATTGATCGGCTCCGTAATTGACTGTCACTGCACCGGATGGAGATATGCTTCCATTTGCACCGGCGCTTGCTGTGATTGTGTATGTGTCAATCGCGAAGTTCGCAGTAACGTTTTTGTTGCCATTCATTGTTAAGTGTTCTGGATTTGTTGATCCTGCAAGATCACCGCCCCATGAAGCAAAGTGGTAATTTGTTGTGGCGTGCGGAATGACGGTCACAACTTCGTTTGAATCATATACTCCGCCGGCAGGGATCAATTCGATTATTCCATTTACCGGTGTCGGGCTGATTGTTATCGTGTAGGTCGTAGAAATAGCTCCGAACGGCTCAACTCGATAAATTATATTTTGACTTACATCCGTTATCCAATACGAGTTATTCGATGGATCATAGGCAATTCCTCTTCCATTAGACCAAAATAAATCAGATGCAATATCGTAGTTTCGTTCGAAAATAAATTTGCGCCCAGAAAATGTTTTGGTTGCTAAGTTGAATTCATAAACGTAACATCGAGTTGGATTACGATTGAAATCTGTCACAACTTGGACAAGAGTATTATTCATAGGATTGTAAGCTAATCCACGCGGACCTAAAGACATGCTTTGAACTTCCGTTGGCTCTGGATATTCTGAAATGAGAGAACCGGTGCTTGCATCAAAATCAAGTATTCTGTTATTGTCACGGTCAGAAACCCACACATGACCATTTTCATAGGCAACTCCAGTTATGTATGCTGAATTGGGTCCCGTTGGTACACTTATCGTTTGAAGAATTGTCCCAGTAACATCGGTTTTATAAATTTGGTCCGTGTTTAATCCAGCAATCCATAAGTTTGTTCCATCAAATGCAAGCCCAGTCGGGACATCCGAGGTAGAAAATGAACTAACTACTGCACCAGTGGATTTATTGATTTTATATATTTTCATTTCATTATACTCAGCCAACCATAAATAATCTCCATCAACTGCAATCCCATAAGGGTATGGATTTGTTGAAGGTCCAAAAACGTGTGCGCGATAACTGCCAGGACCTGAATTAATTTTTGGATACCCAACTTCTTCGTTTGAATAAATGCTACTATCACCGTTGAGATTAGTTGTTACAACATAATAATACTTTTGATTGTTATTTACACCAGAATCTTGATACGATGTTTGAGTCAATCCAGATGCTATTAATGAGTAAGGTCCACCAGGTAATTCGGATCGGTACACATTGTAGGTATACACACTAGCTATTTTTGAAAGATCTGGTTTGATATAATTCGTAGAATTTGTTCCTGGTTTTCTTCCCACAGAAGATATTTCATTATTTAAAATAGTCTTGGGATCATCACCCATGACCTGTGAAGGAGAAGGTGCGGAGTATGGTCCACTCCAATACAATGGCACTAAGCCGTCAAATGAATCTAACGCCAAAAGTCCTGTTGGAGGAGGAATTATTGGATTAACAGTGATACCAAAGAAACCCATTATTGCCGTCATCAATTCAGTTTTCGTGCTTGGTGACGCCCCATCATTTAATCCTCCAAACTCAAATGATGTTCCAATTGTTCTATATGTACCTTGGTCATAGGCAATCGCAGTATTGTAACCAATGCTTGGATTCACAAATATTGGAAATGCTGGACCTAAAGGACCAAGACGGTCTATATAACTATTCTCTCCTGAATAGCTAAAATTCATATTCTCGGTAAATGTACCTGAAACACCATTGATATTTGTGAGATCCCCCGCACCATCACTTAAACCTTGTATCGCAAAATATGGATGAAGCGAAGTTGGCGGATCAAACGCCCAGGTATCGCCACCCTCCATAAACAACTTTCCGCCACCATTAAGATACGATACAATTCGTGAAGCGTCAGTCTCTTGCAGTGCATAATTATTTGGGAATATACCTAAGAATACAAAAATAGCATTGTAACCACTTAGATTTGGAACAGCACTAAGATTGTAAGCAATATCAACATCTTTCCCAGCCGCAGTGAGTAATAACGCCATGTTGGTACCACTAGATGGTGTGGGATCTGGATTCCAAATTAAAATCTCTCCATCATAAGTCGGTGGTTCAGGAGGTGCAACGGTGAAAGATATAGTACTTCCAATTGATGTGACATTTGAAATATTTAATCCACCTGGTAGACCGGATGTCAGAAAGCTCGATGGATTTGTTGCATCATTAATTGCTGTCCGCCCCGTATTTGAACTATAGGCAGCATACCATGGTGAGCCATTTGTAGTAGTTGTACCACCTGGACGATAAATATACACTTCATCTGGGGGACCGCCCGCATTTCCCACCAGAGTAGAATTGATTCGATATACAAGTAAACCTTCACCAGGAAGTGAAGATTCAAAAGTTCCTTCTTTTTTTCGATACTCAAGAACAAAAAATTCTGTAGTTGAATTTGGAGAGGCGATTTTATAGCAATTATTAGATGCACTGGTTAATGGATTAAGTGTATATGTGCCGCTTGTTGTAATTTCAGGAATAGAACTTATCCATGTTCCATATTTCATTTTCATATAAGCTCCCATGTGTTGTGGAGGATCCATATTCATCTCCATTACATCCCATTCATAGGTAGGTTGTAATCCGTCATAACTGTAATGGTATAAATCCGGTGAACCAAGCGAATGAAACATTTCATGGCATAAAACCCCCACGTTACTTGGTAAAAGAGAAGTTTGTAATTGAAAGTTATATGTATATACCTGCTTACCATTGATGTACGCATTCTGAGTGTAAAGAGCCCACATATGGGGCCATAACAAAGAGGCCCAACCTGTTGGACTTCCTTTGACTACAAAACATACATTATCAACCCGACCGTCATTATCACCATCAATATTAAGGTCCGGAGGGATTTGAGAGTTTATCGCATTGATTGCGTTACTCAAGAGAATATGCTCACGATCTGTACGCTCAGTACCATTATCCCCCCCCTGATACCCAATTGGGTTTGTAACCGCATTATAAGGTTGATAATACGCACGAGTATATGAATCTTGATACGATAGAACTGTACTGCCCGGAGGAATTGGATAAACGGTGGAGGTAACAGTTAGAGCATCATAAGACGCTTCCTTAAAATACCTATACATTGAATTTGCACCGGCAGTTGCGCTATTAAACATGTTATCATAAGTAGAGACTAAGTCTGTAAACTCGGTCTCATCACTAAAACGAATAAACACAACTAAGTTCTTCAGCGCTCCTGTTCTCGGTGCAGCAACTATTGAGGGTGTCATATTCAGAAATCTTTGTCGTTTTTTTGACATTTGATCTGGAGCAATATTTATACCTTTAATTAATCCAACAGTGGCTGGATCAACTTTGCCTGCTATATAATTTGAAACTGACAATATTCCATTTTTCTTTATCGCATAAGTATAATATCCAGTTACTGGGTCCTGGATGATTGTGTAATTGTTCTGATCATGCAACCAATTGTGATATTCATCCCCACTTGCAAAACATCGTAATGTATCACCATTCGGCTGAATTAATTGCTGAGGAACATTATTCAATCGTGCAGCTAATAAAATCCCAGACAGAAAGAAGCAAGATATCGTAAGAGTTAATAAATAACAAAATGATTTCATAACAGTATCCCTTATTTATTATGATTTTAGATTTTTGGGTTATTCACTAATAAAAGAATTTTGTAAATAGATAATAATAATGATCATAAAACCATCTGTCAGGTAAAATCCCTTCCAGTGGGAAGCAAGATTGCTTTCAGTAAAGTAATAATGCTTAGTGTTGCTTCGAGTTGGAACTCTAATAATTCTACTATAAGTAGAAACAACTAATTTTAACTAGAACATCATATTAGTCTTTACAGACAATTATTTGCTATTAAAGAAATAATTTCATGTTACTACCATTAATTAAAATCGAATCGGGGTTTTTCACCAATTAAAAAATAATTATTTTCAAAATAAATAGTCCGTAAATATTCTGATCCAGAGTTTCCGTTTACGACATGTGACATTGATATTATAATCCAATTTTTATATAAAGTCAACTGTTATTTGTAATCATTATTTGGAAATGGTATCTTGAAGAAAGCCCAATATTTTCACATTTTTTCTAAATAATTCTCTAATGGCATCACGCGAACGGTTATTTTTACTCGACGGTATGGCTCTCGCCTACCGGGCTTATTTCTCCTTCATCAGCAGGCCGCTTATAAACTCTAAAGGGGAAAATACGAGCGCTATTTTCGGTTTCGTCAATACACTGATGAAAATTTTAAATGAAGAAAAACCGGAACATATTGCCGTGGTATTTGACACTAAAGAACCGACCTTCCGACATAAAATGTATGAACCGTACAAAGCTACCCGCCAGAAAATGCCGGAAGATATGTCGTCCCAATTGGAAAAGCTGAAAGAGGTCGTCAGGGCATTCAACGTTCCAAGCTTAGAGATGCCCGGATATGAAGCAGATGATATAATGGGAACACTGGCACGAAAAGCTGAACGGCAAAAGGTCAATACTTTTTTAGTTACAGGCGACAAAGATTTTATGCAACTAATCTCCCCTTTCATAAAAATGTACAAGCCGGGCAAACAAGGAGACGATTGGGAAGTTGTTGATGAAAAAGGAGTGAAAGAAAAATTCGGCGTTTCGCCTGAACATGTAATAGACGTGCTTGGTTTAACGGGAGATAAATCGGATAACGTTCCCGGCATTCCCGGCGTTGGAGAAAAAACCGCCATCCCTCTTATCCAACAATATAAAACGATTGAAAGTCTTTATAAAAACATAAACAATATTCCGCAAAAAGGATTACAAGCAAAATTAATAGAACATAAAGACAAAGCCATTCTTTCAAAAGAATTGGTAACGATAGATTGTAATGTACCTATAGATGTTGATATACACCATCTTGAAGCAAAACCATTTCATAAAGAAAAACTTGTACAACTTTTCACTGAACTTGAATTTAAGGGATTAACGAGAAAAATATCCGGAGCTATTGTTCAATCAGAAATAAAAACAGAGATCGTAACGCCATCGGCAGATATTCAAGATATATCAACCGATAAACATTTTTACCATCTTGTTCAAACAGAAAAAGAACTCACAAAGCTGACTAAAATTTTAAAATCAAACGATGCTGTTGTTTTCGATACTGAAACTACTTCTACTAATCCTCTATTAGCAGAATTAGTGGGGATTGCATTCTCGGTCAAAGCCGGAGAAGCGTGGTATATTCCGGTAAGATCAGATAGTACCTCTAATAGCAAAGAGCCAAATGCTAAGAGCAGTGAGCATAGAGTTGACTGCCGAGAACAAAGCGATTTATTTTCCTCTCCAACTGAACCAACATCTAATATCTCAAATCCAACATCTCATATCTACGATAAAGTCGGATTACCGCTTTCTTATGTGAGAGATTCTCTCTCCCCCATTTTCTCCGATCCAAAAATAAAAAAAATCGGGCAGAATATTAAATATGATATATTGGTGCTCTCATCGCATGGTATACATGTTGAAGGTGAGATGTTTGATACAATGGTCGCAAATTACATACTCCGTCCCGACGGCCGCCATAATCTTGATTCTATGGCAAGTGAACATCTTCATTACAAGATGATTTCCTTCGATGAATTAACCGGAACAGGAAAAGAAAGAAAGGATATACGCGGGATCCCTGTAGAGCAAGTTGCAGATTACTCTTGTGAAGATGCCGATTTTACTTTTAGACTTTTCAATAAGCTAAAAGAGAAACTTGAACAAGATAAACTGTTGTCACTTTGCAACGATCTGGAATTTCCACTTATTAGAGTTCTTTCCAAAATGGAATTGACCGGCATAAAACTCGATACCGAATTCCTTTCCAATCTGTCTAAAGAACTTGAGCTTACTATTGACAATTTAACAACCAAAATCTATAAGCATGCCGGCGAGCAGTTTAACATAAATTCAACTCAACAGCTCGGTAAGATATTATTTGAGAAGTTAAAACTTAGAACAGTGCGGAAAACCAAAACAGGATTTTCAACCGATGTTGGTGTACTTGAAACGATCCAGCATGAACATCCGATTATAGAAAATTTGCTCGAGTATAGACAGTTGCAGAAATTAAAAAATACATATGTTGACGCACTCCCCTCATTGATTAATCCACACACGGGAAAAGTACATACCTCATACAATCAAACCGTAGCTTTGACGGGAAGATTATCGAGCAGTGATCCGAATCTGCAAAATATTCCTATTCGTACCGAAATAGGCAGCAGGATGAGGCGTGCATTTATTCCGAGCGAGAAGCAAATGGTTATTTTATCTGCAGACTACTCACAAATTGAACTCAGAATTATGGCACATATTTCCGGAGATGCCGGTTTGATTGAAGCTTTTAAAAACGGTGAAGATATTCATTCAACAACCGCCGCCAAAGTATTCGGCGTTAAACATGAAGATATAACAAAAGATATGAGGCGTAAAGCAAAAGAGGTTAATTTCGGAATTATCTACGGCATTGGCGCTTATGGTTTAGCCACACGACTTGAGATCAAGCAGATTGAAGCGAAAGAAATTATTGACACGTATTTTAAAAGATTCCCAAAGGTGAATCAATATATTTTCGATACGATCGCACAAGCGAAGAGAGATGGATACGTAAGTACATTGCTTGGCAGGAGGCGTTATTTGCCTGACATAAATAGCCGTAATCAAAACATCAGAGGGAATGCAGAGCGGCAAGCAATCAATATGCCGATTCAAGGTACCGCTGCCGACATGATTAAGCTGGCGATGATAAGAATCAATTCAAAATTTCCGCCAGAGGCGCCCGCCTGCCGGACGGGCAGGGATGCGCCTTCGGCGCAAAAAAATATAAATGCCAAAATGCTATTACAGGTACATGACGAACTTGTATTCGAAGTGCTTAAAAACCAAGAGCCAAGAGCTAAGAGCTTGATTGTTGAAGAAATGAAAAATGCACTTCCACTTTGCGTCCCGATTGAAGTTGAAGTTGGTGTTGGCAAAAACTGGTTAGAGGCACATTGACAAGATAAAACTGAAAATTCTAAGAACCATCCTAATCACACATCTCAAAAATGTGGCAACATTCACCTAAAATTGCCATTTATTAAACAATTTTGCAAGTATATTTAGGTTAGTTATGAGTTAAAATAATTCCGTTACAATATTTTACTAAAACATAAAATGATTTGACATTAACCTCACTTTTTTGTTATACTAACATATCAATTTTATATTCAATTATAAATTTTGTTCACTGATACCATTAATTTATTACAGCCCGCAATTATGATTAATTATCAGGAATTATTATACATTATTTTTATTATTTCTATTTACTACTTCTTTTCGATCAAGAGAATAGATGTAGTTCCATGCCATTATCCACATTATCTAAATAATAATTTCTTCTGTTCAATTCGCTCAATAAAATTTATCATCCTTATTGACACTCAATTTATTTTTAGGAGGTAACGATTTATGGGAAATAAAACCGAACAAAAGAGTGCTCATAAAAATGGGATGTACCACCATTTGCTTCAAGGAATGATGGATGGATTCGCCTTCGTCGATATGGAAGGCAATATAGTTGAATCGAATAAGTCGTTTCAGGATATGCTCGGTTATTCAGGAGATGAGTTAAGCCGTCTCACTTATAAAGATATCACCCCCGAAAAATGGCACTTAGCAGAAAGCAAGATTATCAGAGAACAAATTATTTTACGAGGTTATTCAGACGTTTATGAAAAAGAGTATCGAAAAAAAGACGGCACAATTTTCCCAGTCGAATTGAGAACTTTTTTGTCTAAGAACGACGATAACGAAAACGAAGGAATGTGGGCAATTGTCCGCGATATTACGGAACGTAAACGCGCTGAGGAAACTTTGCATTTATCTGAACTCAGATATCGTACTACTATAGACTCTATAAATGATGCCATTCATGTTGTTGATGATAACCTACGGATAATTCTGATTAACCAAACTTTCCAGAAATGGATTATAAAATTAGGTTTAAAGAATTTCGAAATCGGTCAATCAATTTTTGAGCTATTCCCTTTCTTATCTGAGAAGATACGTCAACAATATCAACAGGTTTTCGAAACCGGAGAGATCCTTATAACGGAAGACATCAATCAAATCGGCGACCAACAAATAAGTACCGAGACACGGAAAATACCAATTATCGAAGCAAATAAGGTTACAAGAGTAATTACAATCGTTAGAGATATCACCGAAAGAAAATTAGCAGAAATAAACTTACGCGACACAAAATCAGAATTAAACGCTATAGTTGATAATACTCCTTTCGTGATGTTGCTGGTAACCGGCGACAGAAAAATAAGAAAGGTAAACAATGCCGCACTGAAATTTATAGAATCGACTGAAAATGAAATAATAAACTCTCGGGTTGGAAGTTCGCTGCGCTGCCTCAACAGCTTCGATACTCCAGAAGGATGTGGTTTTGGACCTTCATGCCAAACATGCCCTACTCGGCTTTCAGTTCTGGATACGTTCCAAAATGGAGTGAATCACAGAGACGTTCAAACCGATTTGGTATTTGACAATAACGGAAAACCGGAGAAAATCTCGCTCAATATATCTACATCACTGGTGAATGTATCACAAGAACGGATGGTTTTGGTTTGCATTGAAGATATCACAGAAAAAAAGAGAACACACGAAATAATCGCTCAACAATTTGCAACACTCCATGGAATTATCGAAAGCGGGTCAAGTCCCATATTTTCCATTGATAAAAATTATTGTTATACAAGTTTCAATCAAGCCCATAAGAATATTATGAAAATATTATATGGTGCTGATATCGAAATCGGGAAATCGTTATTGGAGTACCAAACTGTTGATGAAGATCGTATAGCCGCTAAAGCCAACATCGACCTTGCCCTAAAAGGTGAATCCTTTACGCGAGAAGCATTTTCCGGTGATATAGAGTTAACACGGTTATACTTTGAGGTAAATCATAATCCCATAAAAGATTCTGATGGAAACATTGTAGGTGTCGCAGTCATTGTGAATGACATAACTCAACGTAAACAATCTGAATCGATAATAAATAAACAGAACAGTTATCTCAAAGCACTTCTTGATGTTAGCAAAAATATAACCTCACATCTTGAATTAAATCTTGTCCTCCAGGAAATTGTACAAAGCGCTGCAAAATATTTTAGTCTCGACAGCGGGGCTATCTATTTAATAAAGGGAGAAAATTTATATCTTGGAGCAACAACTCCCCCGCTTCCAAGCGATTTCCCCGAGGCATATCGATCTGCAAATATTGCCGATCATCCGCATATTCTGAAATCTTTCATCACAGGAAAGCCTGTAATTCTATACGATACAAAGACAGAAACTTTGACGCCCGCAGAAAAATCTATAGTTGATGCCAGAAACCTTAGATCTGTCCTCTATATACCTCTTGAGGGGAAAGGAAATAACATTGGTGTACTAATTCTTGGAACAGTAGGCGTAAAACGAGATTTCGTAGATTTAGAGATCGAATTGTACAATGGCATTGCAAGATATGCGTCTCAGGCTATTTTGAATGCTGAGTTGCATAAAAAATTAGAGGTTGAGTTATTTGAAAAAAAGCAAACAGAAATCGCGTTAATAAATAATGAAAAAAGATTACAAACAATAATTGAAACAGAGCCTGAATGCGTGAAAATTGTAGCCCCGGATGGGGAACTGCTCGATATGAATCGTGCAGGAATAAAAATGCTCGAGGCAAGTTCTCTCGAATCAGTACAAAAGCATAAACTAATCAACTTTATTCTCCCAGAATATCGTCCTGCTTTCATAAATCTTCATAAGCGTGTGATATCTGGTGAGAGCGGTATACTCGAATTCGAGGTTGAAGGGTTGAATGGAACCAGACGCTGGTTGGAAACCCACGCTGCACCAATTCTTGATTCTCAAGGAAAACCGATCAGTCTATTGGGTGTTACAAGAGATATTACCGAGCGTAAAAATGCTGAGAAAGCATTATTGATAAGTGAAGAAAAGATGCGCAGCATATTCCGTGTTGCCCCAACCGGCATCGGTGTAGTTAGCAACAGAATTCTAATGGAAATTAATCCACAGGTATGTGCAATGACGGGTTACTCACGGGAAGAGCTGATTGGGAAAAATGCAAGAATCCTGTATCCGAATGAAGAAGAATACGAATTTGTCGGAAAAATTAAATATGAACAGATTGCAGAAAAAGGCAGCGGCATTGTTGAAACACGGTGGAGCAAAAAAGATGGTACTATTATCAATATCATACTTGCCTCAACACCAATTATTGCTGATGATCTTTCAAAAGGAGTGATCTTCACTGCACTTGATATAACAGAACGAAAACTTGTGGATCAAACACTAATGCAATTACGGTCAGCCGTAGAAACAAGCGGTGAAGTAATAATCATGACTGACCGCGATGGAATTATAACGTATATCAACCCCGAATTCACACGTCTTTATGGTTACCAGAAAAATGAGGTAATAGGTAAGGTAACACCGCGCATTCTTAAAAGCGGAACTATGGATTCCAGTGCTTACCAATCATTCTGGCAAACGATTCTTGCTAAACAAACAGTCAAAGGTGAATTAGTTAACCGCACTAAAGACGGCCAGCTTATATATATTGAAGGTACTACAAATCCGATTTTAGATGAACATGGTAATCTTTCAGGTTTTTTAGCTATTCAAAGAAACATTTCAGAACGCAAGCATGCGGAAAATGCACTTCATGAAAGTGAAAAGAAGTTTAAGGATATTGTAGAATGGGCTCCATTAGGAATTTACCAATCTACTCCGGCAGGACAATTCCTCACAGCAAATTTAAGTCTTGCATCAATGCTCGGATACCCATCGGTTGAGGAGCTCATGAAAATAAATATCAAAGATTGTTATTATAACAGCGATGAAAGAGAAAACATAATCAACAAGTACACTCATAGTGAATCAGGAGAAATAACAAATCTTGAAATATTATGGAAAAAGAAAAACGGTTCACCCATCTCAATTTTATTATCTGCTCATGCATTGAAAGATTCTGAAGGCAAAATAATTTATTATGAAGGATTTGTACACGACATCACCGAAAAGAAATCGTTAGAGGCACAATTCCTTCGTACTCAACGGATGGAAAGTTTGGGTACACTTGCAGGAGGTATAGCACACGATCTGAACAATGTGCTCTCTCCTATTTTACTGGCAATCGATATACTAAAAGCAAATTCTAAAGATGAGAAATCGCAAAAAGTACTATCCACACTTGAATTAAACGCAATCCGTGGAAGAGATATAATCAAGCAGGTATTGACATTTGCCCGCGGTTCAAAAGTTGGAACTCATTCTCCTATTCATATCAAACACCTGATCAAAGAAACTGTGAGCATGGTACATGAAACGTTTCCGAAGAATATCCAAGTCTCATCCGACATTCCAAAAGATCTATGGTTATTAAGTGCCGACGCAACGCAGCTTAATCAGGTATTGATGAATCTTTGTGTAAATGCCCGCGATGCAATGCCAAAAGGCGGCATGCTTGAAATTTCCGTCAATAATTTCGTTGCCGATAAACAGTTCGTTCAAATGGAACTGCAAGCCCACGAAGGCACCTATATCATTCTAACAGTTCGTGACTCGGGGGAAGGAATCCCAATAAACATTATCGATAAAGTTTTCGATCCGTTCTTCACAACTAAAGAGATCGGAAAAGGGACCGGACTGGGATTATCTACAACACACACCATCGTCAAAGATCACGGAGGATTCATAAATATAAAAAGTGAAATGGGTAAAGGGACTATTTTTAATATATATTTGCCTGCCATCAAAGAGGCACCGGTTGAAATTCCAAGGCAAAATCATCTCGTAAGACCCCAGGGAAATGGGGAGGGTATTTTGATTGTTGATGATGAAGTATCCGTGCTTGATGTATTAAAAGAGACTTTAGAATTATACAATTACCGTGTCTATATTGCGAAGGATGGAATTGAAGGTATGGCTGTTTACGCCCAGAACAAAAATTATATCGATTTAGCTATACTTGATTTGGTGATGCCGGTTATGAATGGAGCCGAATTATTTCAAGCTCTTAGAAAATTTAATTCGAATCTTCCAATTATCACTATGAGCGGCGATAGAATGTATCCCTCCGAGTTCTCTTCAAATCTGGTTGGCGTGAATGCACATATTCAGAAACCATTTACTTCAGAATTATTACTTACTTCACTGCGAAAGGTTCTGGATAAATAAATTCGATAGATTAAAAATATTTGTTTGTTATTTTAATACGGGATATTACTTCTCATTATTGCCGATTAGACCGAGCCACTTCTCACGCCAGTTTTTCTTATGTTTCTTCTCATTCTTTTGCGTGTATTTTTGATCTTTTTTCTGTCTATCAATATTTTCATGTTCCTGATGTCTATTACCTTTTTCCTTATTTTGACTTCTGCCTCTTTCCCTTCGTTGATTCCCCTGCTGTGGTTGCGGCTGGTGATGTCTTGGTTTTTTGTCGGTTTTGGGCGGTTGAATAATTACTGGCAGCTCAGATTTATTTACAAATTTCAAACTGATCTCGCCGCTATATTTGAAAAGAATTTGTTTAAAAAATTTCTGATCATCACCATTGGCGACTAAAGAAATTGCCTCGCCTTTTTTACCGGCGCGGGCTGTCCTTCCAACACGGTGAGTATAGGAATCGACATCCTTTGGAATTTCATAATTATAAACATGCGTGATGTCTTCAATATGCAAACCTCGTGCAGCAACATCAGTCGCAATCAGAACATTAAACTTTTTAGATCTGAAATCATTGGTTGCCCGCTCCCGCTGCGATTGCGACATATCACCGTGCAGGCATTTAGCATGAACCCCCTGCCTAGATAAAGTTTTTGCCAACTTTGCAGTTACATGTTTCCGATTACAAAACACTAACGCTAAATCTCTTTCATGTTTTAAAAGTGATACCAGGAGCGGTAGTTTTAATTCATTACTGGTTTGATAATATGTTTGCCTTAAAAATTCAGGTTTTACTGCACTGGCTAAGGAAACATATTTGGGTTTATCTAAATATTTCCGGCTAAGCTCGGTTATTTCTTTTGAAACTGTTGCGCTGAATAAAAGTGTCTGTTTTTTTTGTGGAATCCTCCTTAAAATCCGTTCAACATCAGGTATGAAACCCATATCTAACATTCTGTCTGCTTCGTCAAAAACAAGATAGTGTATCTTTGTTAGCTCAACCTCTTTCCGGTCTAGTAAATCTAATAAGCGTCCGGGTGTTGCAACAATAATATTCACTTTCTTTAATTTCTTGATCTGAGTGTTTATCGAGACTCCGCCATAAACAGCCACAATTCCCAGATGTTTCCCCTGAGAAAATTTTATAAATTCATTTGTAATTTGCGTGCATAATTCTCTGGTAGGAACGAGTATCAGAGCTTTTAATCCATCCTGCCTTTCAATTTTTTCAATTATCGGTATCGCGAAACTTAAAGTCTTACCGGAACCGGTTTCGGATTGTGCAAGGACATCTTCTCCCGCCTGAATTGCCGGAATAATTTGCTTTTGTATCTCAGTAGGCGTAATAATATTATGTTTTTCTAAATTAGCAATCATACTCTTGCTTAATTTTAAGAGGTCTGATCTCATGGTAGGTTTCTTTCGTTTTTATAATTACATTCTTCCATTATCCCTCCCGGAAGTTCTTATACAATATATGACAATATCGGCAGTATTCCAATTTTTGAAAATTGTTTATCCAAACTCAATTCAATATATTTTAATGATTTCTATAATTATTCTTTAATCCGAAATATAAAATGGCTAAATATACTCGTACTATACACTCACCATATATGCAGTGGGCTAAATCTAATTTCCATGCTCGTTATAATTTGGCGAACAGCGGATTGATGAACTATAAGTTATCACAATTACCGGTGAATATTTCTGATTTAGAACTTACAGGCTCACACCACTACGGTTACGAGCCATTGTTATATGAAATCGGGGATAAATATAAAGTTAAACCGGAGAACATCTTCACAACTTTAGGCACATCATTTGCAAATTATATGGTATTATCCATTCTATTTGAACCTGATGCCGAGATCTTAATAGAAGACCCGACATATGAGCTTATTATTTCCGCTGCAGAGTATGTCGGATATAAAGTTAAAAGATTCAATAGACGATTTGAAGATGGCTTTCAAATCGATATCTCTTCAATCAAAAAGGAGATATCCTCAAAAACTAAACTAATTGTCTTGACAAACCTTCATAATCCAAGCAGTGTTTATACCAATCCTGATACTCTGCTTCAAATCGGAGAGATTGCAAAATCTGTTGGTGCCTATGTTTGCGTTGATGAGGTTTATCTTGATTCTGCATTTAACCTCATGCCACAATCATCATTTCATTTAGATGATAATTTTATAGTTACCAGCAGCCTAACAAAAGTGTACGGCATAAGCGGCATTCGATGCGGGTATGTTTTTGCTGAACCGCTTTTGATTAAAAAAATGTGGCATTTAAATGACCTGTTTTACGTGAAGCATGTATACGCCGCAGAACAATTAGCTGTTATTGCGTTTAAGAATTTAGATAAGATTACCGCATGGTCGAAGGATATACTTAATAAAAATCACCTAATATTGGATCAATTTCTTCAGCGTCGTGAAGAACTCGAAACAGTTGCACCGGGATTTGGAACAACGCTATTCATTAGATCAAAGATGATAGATGGAGACAGTTTATCCGAAATACTGCTGAAACAATACGAAACCGCCATTACTCCAGGTAGGTTCTTCGGTATGCCGCAATTTTTCCGCATTGGATTGGGATGCGAACCAGCTGATTTTGCTGAAGGATTGAAACGTGTTGAACAAGCAATTATTAAAATGTCATAAAGATTTTGTATTGATTTTGTTTATTTAGTTTCATATATTGTTTCGAAGTAGTTAACAAGTTTATCGTTTCATTATTGGAGGTTATATGAAATATTATAACGTTATTCTTCTGCCGTTAATTTGTTTCCTCACCTTAAATATTTCGACTGCTCAAATTGTGAACTTCGATCTGAATGTGTATAGTCAATTCCTTTCAATCAACAATAACCTTACTACAGATCAACTCTATAAATTGTACGGGACAGATTCTTTCAAAACCGGAATTACTTCCCCTCCATCAAATATTTTATATCTCGATAGTATAATTGCTAAATATAATATCACTGAATCAGAAATTTCTCTCTTAAATAAAAATGGATTTGTAGTTACTGAACGGTTATCACATGAATCTTTCGGGAATGCCATCATCGATATCTGGCATAAAGATTTACCGATTTTCATTTCGACAGATGCGATTTTGCATGCCCTACATAAATCTTATGACAAAATATTAATTGATGTAGAACGAACTATTTTGATTCGGCAATTAGATTCTTTGCTTACACTTCTTCATTCGACCATACCGGCACTCGATTCAATCTATTCCCAAAATCCGGCGATGCAACAGATGCTCCGAGATGTTGATATATATCTTACAATCCCACGAAAACTGCTGAATACTACCGCCTCTCCTTATTATGCCGAGAATGAGGCAACAATCTCTGAGTTGAATTCACTAATTGAAGAAGAGCAACCGAAGATGTATAAACTATTCTCCAACGTGGATAGAACGATAGATTTCAGTCAATTCAAAGTTCGGGGACATTATACAAATCCTGATCTACCACAGCTTGCAAAATATTTTAAAGCAATGATATGGTTAGGACGCACAGAATTTTATTTACTAGCACCTCAATCTGTTGATGCTTTGGCGATTCCAATAGAAGATATTGGCAGACAGGTGATAGATGCAGAACTAATACTTGAAGCTTCCCGGATATCGAACGCTTCACCGGTTCTGGAAGAAATCAACGAGATCATAGAATTTTTCGTCGGGGAATCGGATAATGTTACGTTAAATAATTTCGAGACGGTAACTTCAGCGATGAATATAACTTCAGCTGAGCAGTTTCTTGATACCAATAAAGTAAAAGAATTTCAAGACACATTAAGAACCAGATCGTTTGCTTTCCAAAGAATCTTATCGCAAATCTTGACGGCAGACGATTTAAGTCCGGATAGTATCACACCTGCTTCCGCTTTTATGCTTTTAGGACAACGATTCATAATCGATTCATATATAACTGGTCAGGTAGTTTATGACAAAATTAAGTTTAATAATACTAAAATCCGACGTATGCTTCCATCAACACTAGATGTTTTATTCGCCTTGGGGAATGATGCAGCCGCACAGTTATTGAAAGATGAATTGGATCAATACAAATACGGAAGCAACCTTGCCGCTTTAAGATATCTTGTTGACCATTATGAATCAGAATTCTGGAATAGTTCCCTTTTCAATCTGTGGCTGGCTGTAATCCGAACCCTGAATCCACCTGTTAATCGTGATTCACTCCCACCTTTTATGCAAACAGCTGCTTGGTGGCAAGAAAAAATAAATACTCAGCTTGCATCGTGGACAGAGCTTCGGCATGATAATCTTTTGTATGCTAAACAATCGTACACAGGTGGCGCAGTTTGTTCATTTCCTTATACATATGTTGAACCAAATCCTTATTTTTATAATGCTGTTAAAAGATTTGCAGAAAAGGCAAGAACGAAAATTCAAACATTCTCTTTCCCCTATTCATACACACGAGATATTATCGTTTCTTATTATAATAACATGTATTCTGTAATGGATACACTCGAGACGATTGCAATAAATGAATTATCATCTACACCATTTTCTGAACATGAACTGAGTTTTTTACGTAGAGTATTAACAAGCGAATTCGGATGTGTGCCAACGTATGGAGGCTGGTATCCACAATTATTTTACGGTGAGGAAGGACAAGGCGGAGTGTTCTGTAAGAAAGATTATTTGGTTGCAGATGTTCATACTGCCCCAACTGATGCTGCAGGATATCCGGTCGGCTGGGTCTTGCATGCAGGTACCGGAAAAATAAACACAGGATTATTTATCGCCACTCAACCAGTTGGACGGGTTACTGCATTTGTTGGTCCGGTCTCAAGCTATCATGAATATTTGTCGACAAATTTCTTACGCCTCTCAGATGAAGAGTGGATATATTCATATTTGCTTCAATCAAATCGTCCTCCATTTGTTAATTTATATCTGGCCGACTCAACCGGTAGCAAACTACCAACGGGAACAAATTTGTTTACGTCTGTGAATAACAATTCAACTCCGAATCTTCCGCAATATGCAAATTTGAAACCATGTTATCCGAATCCTTTTAATTCATCAACCATAATAAATTTCAGCATTCCATCTTCAATGACAAATTCAGTAATTGAATTAACGATCTATAATATCAATGGTCAAATCGTAAAAAGCCTCCTGAAAGAGACTCTACCATCAGGTAATTATTTGATGCGATGGGATGCCACAGATGATCGCGGAAGAATTGTTCCAACCGGAACTTATTTTTATAAGTTGAAAATAGGAGAAAATTTACTTAGCGGTAAAGTGAATTTTATAAAATAAAGATTTTATTTGGATTCATTTCCTTCTATTTCATTCTTCAATACCGGCGCCTCCGGCGAAGGGTTATACCGACGAAATAAAAGTCCGATTCCTGTTAGAATTAATACAACGGGCCAATAAGTCCTAACAGCATCGATAACATCCCACCTGTATAAATATCCATATTCAGTCAATATGAATGAGCCGCCTACAGCTATGAGGAGAAGAGAAGGAATTAAAAAGGGCCAGTCTTTCATGTTATTGATATAGAGCATGAAGAATGAAATTCCGAATACTAGAAACGTTGCGGGAAAAAATGTTTGTGAATATATCTCAAAATAATCAATAGATTTGAGAAGGAAAAACAATGAATAAAGGAACAGAGTTGTTCCCCAGAATATTTTTCCTCGCTTATTTAAATTGAATCCTCTGCTTACACCCACGATTCCCAACAGCATCATCAGGGGCCAGAATATTACTGAAAATTTGAATTGAATATAATCAAACCTATCGAGCAGCATGAAAATACCGATTACAACAAGAACGATCCCGAACCATGATATTTTCTTTACATTTCCATTCATATAAAATTCCTTATGCAGATGTTACAGATAATTTTTCTTCAGGCATTATAATACCCAAAATTATATAGATTAATAAACCCCAGCCAAATGATAATAATATCAGTCCAACGAATATGAACCTGACCAAAGTTGGATCTATACCAAAATATTTTGCCAGTCCACAGCATACACCGAACAATTTCCGGTTTGCTCTGCATCTCCGTAATTCTTTTTGCCCGTCCCCAGTTAAGCCCGGTTTAGCTGATTCCTCTGCAGTTGTTGAATTATTATCTTTCTTTTTAGAAGAGTGAAGATATATAAAAAATGCGCCTAATAGTATAAACAGCACCGGCAACATAACGGTACGAGAAAAAGACCACCAACTAAATCCCCAGAACCATCCAATGTTTAGAAGTAATAAGAACGCTCCTGTTAGCACCAGCATTACTCCGAAGAACCGTTTTTTATCAGCTCCATTTGCAGGTGGCGAGGATGATGTTTGAACCGTTGCCAGATGCTCGGGGTTTACGGGCATGATTATCATACCGACTATATACAAGATAAATCCGGAACCGCCCATAAGAGTAACGAGAACCCATAGCAGTCTGACTATCGTAGGATCAACGTCAAAATACTCTGCAATACCGCCACAGACACCGTCGATCCACTTATTCCGTCTCGACTTGTATAACCGGCGGTCAATATGTCCATTTGATTCCATTTTAGCCTGCTTTCTGCATATTCTAACTTATATTACGATTCTCTGAGTAAAAAAGTTGCAATAATTTAGAGATCAGATTTTTTCTGTGTTCCAACATACTTAATGTAAAATGCCGATTCTTTCAATGAACCGGCATTTGTTAAAATAATAATTTACAATTATTGAACTATTAAACTTCCATTATTTCTTTTTCTTTTATGACTACTAAATTATCAACATCTTTGATAAATTTATCTGTCATTTTCTGAACATCCTGTTCTGCACGTTTTCTGTCATCTTCCGAAAAATGTTCATCCTTTTCGGATTTTTTTAAGTGCTCGATTGAATCCCTGCGAATATTCCGAATTGCAATTTTGCCTTCCTCTGCGAATTTCTTAACTAACTTAACCAATTCTTTTCTGCGTTCTTCATTCAACGGTGGAATCGGAACACGGATTCCGGTTGAATCTGCAATCGGATTTAAACCGAGATTTGCAGCTAATATTGCTTTCTCAATCGGTTGAACCATAGTCTTATCCCACGGTTGAACCGAAATTGTATGAATATCTTTAACGCTGACATTTGCAACTTGAGTTAACGGTGATTGTTGACCGTAATAATCCACCTTTACACCATCAAGTAATGCAGTTGTAGCTTTACCTGTTCTTATCTTGATAAATTCATGCCGCACAACCTCAACTGCTTTGTGCATTTTATCTTCGGTTTGTTTAATAATATCTTTTATCATACTTGTTCCTTCTATTGTTAGACAAGCGTAATTATTATTTTCCTTTTTTTGAATGAACGAGGGTACCGACTTTTTTACCCTGAACTAAACTTTTTAGATTACCTGCAATATTAAAATTAAAAACTATAATCGGCATCAGATTTTCTTTGCATAAAGTAATGGCAGTCAGATCCATTATCTTTAAATCCTTATCAAGAACATTTTGATATGATATTTCATCGAACTTGATTGCTTTTTTATTTTTTTCCGGATCCGAATCATATACTCCATCAACGCGTGTAGCTTTTATAATTACATCGGCATTAATCTCCATCGCTCTTAAAGCTGCTGCAGAATCTGTTGTAAAGTACGGATTGCCTGTCCCTGCTCCGAAAATTACCACCCTTCCTTTTTCAAGGTGTCTTATAGCACGCCTTCGTATAAAAGGTTCCGCCATCTCTTCCATGTTTATCGGACTCATCAAGCGGGTAAATACTCCTTGATGCTCAAGGGCACTCTGGAGTGCAAGCCCGTTAATAATGGTTGCAAGCATTCCCATATGATCGCCCGTAACTTTATCAACCCCGTCTGAAGAGTTTTCAACACCGCGATAAATATTTCCGCCGCCGATAACAATTCCTATTTCAATCCCGAGTTTTTGTACACCTGCAATTTCATTTGCAAATTTATTCAGGATATTAGAATCGATACCGAATTCTTTTTCTCCCATCAAAGCTTCACCGCTCACTTTAAGGAGAATTCTTCTAAATACTATTTTATTATTTTTCATACTTTATACAAAAAAGGTCTCACGAACGCGAGACCTTTAATATTTTGTTTATGAATTTTCACCCAGATGAAATCGTTTGAATCTCCGGATCGTTATCTTCTCTCCTGTCTTGGCCATGATTTCGAGAATTAAATCTTTAATTGTCTTCCCGGAATCTTTAATATAAATTTGTTCTGCCAGGCAAAATTCCTGATAATATTTCTCTAATTTTCCTTCGGCTATTCTGTTAACAACCTGCTCTGGTTTCTTTTCGTTCAATGCCTGAGTACGATAAATTTCCAATTCATGATCCATGACATCTTTTGGAACATCTTCCCGCGTAATATAAAGAGGATTCATTGCTGCAATCTGCATTGCAATTTCACGGGCTAATAATTTGAAATCATCGGTCTTCGCAACGAAATCAGTTTCACAGTTGAGCTCAACCATCGTGCCGATTCTTCCTCCGGCATGAATATATGCCTCAATTATACCCTGATTGGTTGCACGGTCTGCTCTCTTCTCTGCTGTAGCCGCACCTTTTTTTCTGAGAAAATCTATTGCTTTTTCCAAATCGCCGTTCGACTCTGCAAGCGCTTTCTTGCAATCCATCATACCGGCGCCGGTTTTATCTCTTAATGTTTTAACTTGATCTGATGTAATTTCCATAACTGTTCACTCTTGTTCTATAAATGATTTTTCAAAAATTATTTCTTCTTTGGTTTTGCTTCTTCTGATTCCCGCTGCTGTTCATCAAGTGCTTGTTGCATCGCACTTATACGTTCTTGTCCTTCCAGTACCGAATCTGCAATCACTCTTGTGATTGCCTGTATAGATTTTATAGCATCATCGTTCGCAGGTATCGGGTAATCAACGAATGTGGGATCACAATTGGTATCTACAATCGCAAAAACCGGGATTCCCAGCCTCTTTGCTTCACGTACCGAGATTTCTTCTTTCTTTATATCAACTACAAAAAGCGCACCTGGTAACCGTGTCATATCAACAACACCCGAAAGAACGTCGGATAATTTCTCTTTTTCACGGTCCAGCACCAAAGCTTCTTTCTTTGTGATCTTATCGTAAGTTCCGTCTGTTTCCATCTTCTCGATGTTTTGTAAACGCTTCACACTCTTTCTGATTGTTGAAAAATTTGTCAGCATTCCGCCAAGCCAGCGTGATGATGTATAAAAAGCACCGCAGCGTTTTGCTTCTTCTTCAATTACAACAGATGCCTGACTTTTAGTACCGACAAAAAGCACTTTTTTACCTTCACCGATAATACCTGCTAGAGCATTAGCTGCACCTTCTAACAATTCCTGTGTTTTCTTCAGATCGATTATATGTATACCGTTCCGTTCCATAAATATGAACGGTTTCATTTTGGGATTCCAACGGCGTGTGAGATGTCCGAAGTGAGCTCCGGCATCGAGTAGTTCGGTTAGTTCTATACGTGGCATTTATTACTCCTATATGTTAGTTGTTTCTTCTACTTCCGTCATCTCTTGAAGGGATTCCGCTTAATACGAAACACTTCCCTCAAAATCAGAAAGTATGTTTGATTTATTAAGTATTTGAGTAGTTTAGTATCTGAGTAATTGAGTGAATTTCTCTTCTCAATCTCATACACTTACATACTCACATACTCATTTACTAAAAAATTATCTCTTACTGAACTGGAATCTCTTACGGGCTTTGCGTTGTCCGTATTTTTTCCGTTCAACCATTCGTGAATCTCTTGTTAAAAGATCGAACTCACGAAGTTTGGTTCTTAATTCATTATTCAAATCGACAAGTGCTCGCGAGATACCAAGTTTCACGGCACCAGCCTGACCGCTTGTTCCGCCGCCGTTGACGATTGCATCAACATCGTATTTTCCCATTGTTTCAGTAACGGTAAACGGAAGAAGAACCTCTGTCTTTAATGTTTCGATCGGGAAATATTTTTCCAACGGATCATTATTAATGATTACTTCACCTGAACCGGGTTTTAATATTACACGTGCAACTGATGTTTTTCTTCTGCCAACTGCTATTCTTTGCTGTATTGCCATTTATACTCCTGATTAAAACTTCAATGGTTCGGGTTTTTGAGCTTGATGTGGATGCTCGGTTCCGCGGTACACTTTTAATTTTTTAATTACTCTCACACCCAGACGATTGTGCGGGATCATTCCTTTAACTGCCATCGTAACAATCCGTTCCGGATCAGTCTTCATCAGTTCCCGATAACTCTCAACAGTTGCGCCTGCAGGGTAAAGTGTATGATGGAAATAAGTTTTTTGCTCTTCACGTTTTGCGGCAATCTTAACTTTATCAGCGTTGATTACAACAACATAATCACCGCAATCGGCGTTCGGAGTAAATTGTGGTTTATTTTTTCCTCGTAGAACATGTGCAATCCGGCTGGCAACTCTGCCTAATGTTTGACCGGTTGCATCAACAAGGTACCACTTCTGTGTAACCTCGTCTTCTCTGAATGAATGTGTAATTCTTTGTGCTAATGCCACGGAAAATCCTTGAAATTGATAAAAATTGATAGGTTATCAAAAATAACTTATTAAATTTACTGAAAATTTGTGAAATAGGCAAGAAATCATTTTTTGTTTAATTTTTTGACATAAAAATAAACAAGACCCTTACCTTCTTAAAATATTTGTTAATAGGGATTATCGGATCGCTTCATCTAATAATCCCTACTTGAAAAATTTCTTAATCAAATGAACAACGGCGCCAGTACCAATGTGATAGTTGATAATAATTTTATTAACACATGTAAAGATGGACCAGCAGTATCCTTGAACGGATCACCCACTGTATCACCGACTACTGATGCTTTGTGTGGATCAGATCTCTTGCCTCCGTACATTCCCGTTTCGATATATTTTTTTGCATTGTCCCAGGCACCGCCGCTGTTATTTAAAAACAGCGCCATTAAAATTCCCGTTATCGTTCCCGCCATGAGGAATCCACCAATAACTTCTGCACCACTTGCACCATGGGCAGATTGTCCTCCTGCATAATAGAGCCATTTAAAAACAATCCCAACACCAACGGTCATTCCAACAACCAACACACCGGGCAAAACCATTTTTCGAAGAGCTGCTTTTGTTGCAATATCAACACACTGACCGTAATCAGGTTTTGACGTGCCTTGCATGATGCCAGGATTATTCCTGAATTGTTCACGTACATTATTAATTATTGCATATGCAGCTTTTCCAACGGCTTTAATAGCGAGCGAAGAGAAAATATAAACCAATACAGAACCGAGCATCGCTCCGACAAATACTTCAGGCTTGTTTAAATTGATAACAGGTTGAAATGAGGGCATGTAATTTTTTACTTCATCCATGTACGCACCAAAAAGCAAGAATGCGGCAAGCGCTGCCGAACCGACTGCATAACCTTTTGTTAATGCTTTTGTTGTGTTTCCAACTGAATCGAGCCGGTCAGTTCGTTTGCGAATCTCTTCCGATTGCTGACTCATCTCAACGATGCCACCGGCATTATCTGTAATCGGACCGAATGTATCCATCGCAAGAATGTATGCCGCTGTTCCTAACATACCCATTGTTGCAACTGCAGTTCCGAATAAACCGCCTTCATGTAAGCCCGATGAATTACCGAGCATATATGAACTAACAAGAGCACCAGCGATAACAAATATCGGATATCCTGTTGATTCCATACCAACAGCAATTCCCGAAATAATATTTGTTGCAGGTCCGGTTTGAGATGATTCCGCAATAGATTTAACCGGTCTGTAATGGTACTCTGTATAATATTGTGTGATATAAACGAAAGCAACAGATGTTAGAACACCGATAACACCTGCGATGAAGAAGTTAAAATAATTCTGACCAAGCAGCCATTGCGATGCAATAAAAAATCCAACAATTGCGAGAATGGCTGTAACAAAATATCCACGATTAAGTGCCTTCATAGGATCTTTATTTTCATCAGTCCTCACAGACATAATTCCAATAATAGAGGCAATAATTCCAAATGCACGTGCAACTAACGGGAATAGAATAACACCTAAAAGAGATAAATTATTATCGATAAAGTATTGAGTATTGGCACGGTAAAGTCCCGCAGCGAGAATCATTGCACCGATATTTTCGGCGGCAGTGGATTCAAAAAGATCTGCGCCACGACCGGCACAATCTCCAACATTATCACCTACCAGATCTGCAATAACAGCCGGGTTTCGTGGATCGTCTTCCGGGATTCCGGCTTCAACTTTCCCTACGAGGTCGGCACCAACATCTGCCGCTTTAGTGTAAATACCTCCCCCGAGTTGTGCAAACAGAGCGACAAAACTTGCACCAAATCCATATCCGACTATCAGTAAGGGAATCTTGGTTGGATCGGTGGTTACACCAACAGATTGTACAATAGCAAATAATCCTGCAACTCCAAGTAAACTTAAAGCAACAACGAAAAATCCCGATACAGCTCCCCCTCGCAATGCCGCCTGCAATGCATCATTCATATTGTTTCTTGCGGCAGAAGCAGTACGAATATTACTTCGTATTGCAACCCACATGCCCATATAACCCGATGCAACCGAACATGCTGCTCCAAAAAGAAAAGAGAGCGTTGTCCATAGAGCAAGATCAGCGGCACTTGCCGGGTCATGTTCCGGCAAAGGAGTGCGGACGAATGCATATAAAATATAAATAAGAAAAGCGAGAGCAATCGCAAGCAGAACAATTGTACGATTTTGACGGCGGAGAAACGCCTCAGCCCCTTGTTTTATAGCGTTGGAAATTTCCTGCATCCGCTCTGTTCCGGTATCTCTACGAAGTACATCGCGGATAAGATACAGGGCGAATAACAATCCAACAACACTAATCCCTATAATTATTAATAATTCCATGCGAAACGGTTACCTTTTATTTTTTAATGATAGTTGTGATTATCCGATTAATTGAACATCAGAACATATAAAAATAGTTCAAACTTAGACATTATTGATACTAGCTAAAACAAACCACCCTCGGTTTAATCGAGGGTGGGAATACATACTTGGAAGGGTTTTAATTTACAAAAAAAAGATTTAAAAGTCGAGTGTTTTTTTGAATATGTTTATTTACAATCCAACCCCATCATTTTTAAGTAATTTTGTGCATTTTTGGCATCCTCCGATTTCGGGCAAAGCTGGATAACTTTGCAATAATATTGCTGGGCATCTAATTCTTTCTTATCCCGATGATATATTTGTCCGATTGTCAACGCGAGTTTGCAATCTTTTGGATTTATTGCAAAAGCTTTTTTGTAATACTCGATTGCTTCGGTTGTTCTTTTTTGATTAAACAATAGAAACGCATACATCCTATAAGTATTATCCAAAAGAGTTTTCAATCTAGCGGAATTTCCGTTCGAGGCGGTATCTGCTTTATTTATCAGTTCGATGACTTTTTTATAGGCTGATTCTTGCTCAGCAGCATTTCCAATTGCTTCGTTGTATTGTGCAAGAAGCGGCCATGCTTCTATATATTCAGGCTTATATTCGATACTCTTTGAAATATATTCTTTTGCTCTCTTGAATTCTTTTAATTTCGCAAGAGATTGTGCACCCTGGAAATAGCAAGCCCACCTGTAACCCACTGAAGAATCTGCCGCTATCTTTTTATCGAACATCAGAATTGCATCGGCATAACGTTCTTTCTCGTTATATAATTTAGCCATGTCGTAAAAGATTTCGGATAAAGTTGAATCTTTTTGGTATGCCCTTTCATACATCTTTATCGCATCGTCACCCATCTTAAGTGCGGCAAGAGATTTACCGGCTTTCACAAGTTCATCAATCGACATTGAGTCGGGATTCTGTGCAACTATGAATTGATAAGCTTTATCATATTTCTTCGTTTCTATATATGCATCCCTCAGCATATTGTTTAGATCAACATTCGTTGAATCTGTGAGTCTTATTTTTTCTGCTAATGGAATCAAATCTGTAAAGTACTTTGTTTCATACAAACATTTTACCAAATCTTTTTGATATGAAATTTCACCCGGCTGCAATTTTACAAGATCTATGAGGAGTGGTAAAGCATTAGTATATTGTTTAGCACGGAAATATATATTAGCAAGCTCTTTCTTCGCACTGAGGTTTGTGGAATCAATCAAAAGTACACTGATGTATGCTTCTGCTGCCTCTTTATATTGGCGTGCTTTCCGGCTAACTTCGGCGATCTTCATAAAAATTTTAGCATTCTTTTTATCGATCTCTATCGCTTTTCTGTATTGTTCTAGAGCGGCGGCGGCAACTTTTTGGGCAACGTAGACATCACCCAAGTAATCAAAGATCATCCAATTTTTAGAATCCAATTCTCTTGCTTGAATAAATGCCGTTTCAGCATTATTTAATGAATCGGCAAAGTGTTGATATGTTCTTCCAAGCCAAATATATGCCTGAGGATTTTTTTTGTCTTCCTTCACCGCTTCTCTGAATGAAACGACTGCCGATTGATAATCGCCTTTTTCAAAAAATGCGATACCTTCCTTCAATGGATCATCAGCAAAGAGATTTATAGAATATCCTGTAAGAAGGACGATTGCGAGCAGCGAACTCATGATGCGCTTTTTCACGGTTGTAATCCTTTATTTGATAGTTCAACAAGACGAATAGGCATCGTGGCAGGAACCAACCCATTATAAACAACGAGTTGCTGCCCCGGTGCGCTTGTGATGAATGATATAAATCCTGAACCCACGCTGTACATATCTATGCGTGCATAGATGAATACTTTTCGTGTCACAGGATAATAATTTCGATAAACATGTGCTTGGAGTGGTGCAAAATACTGACCCTTGATTCCTAAAGAATCGGGTGCATCAGGATCAGATAATTTTAAAACTGTTACGTTATCTTTTTTCTGGCTGAGCCAATTCAAACCGACAACGCTTAAAGCGTTCGGATGGCTCGATGCAACCTTTAGCATTTCCTCAGACGATTTTATTATATTAGCCGGTGCCTGAAATTTTTTGTACTTTAAGATTGTTGTCCGGATAACTTCTATATTCCCCGAATTTTGATCAGGGAGAAATACATCAATTGGAACATTTTTTCCCCCGACCTGATTCCAGTTCGTAATCAAACCACTGTAAATGCTGTCAAGCTGGGTTGTACGAAGCTGGTTTACCGGATTATCTGCATTCACTAGAAATGCAACTGCATCAACGGCGATTTTAAATTCCTGAAGATCAATATTATATTTTTTCGCAACTGAAAGTTCTTCGTTATTCATTTCACGGGAGGTAACGATCACTTTTATTGAATCATTAAAGAAACGCGTAATGGCTTCTCGGGATGAGGAAAATAAAAGTTCGATCTCTGCATCGGGATAAATGCTTTCGAACTTATCTTTCTCCTCTTGAATTAACGGTTGTACCGATTCTGCAGCAACCACAGTAATTTTTCCTTTGGTCGGAGTCTCGGTTCGTTCCGGTAAACAACCTTGGATGGACACAATAATAAGTGTCCATCCAAAGATTAATGAAAAATATTTATTCAACGGTTTCATTTTTACGACGGTTTTTTACTGTAATGATTGTGATACGGTACGTACCATAAACTATCATCATAATTCCCATCATAATTCTGAAGTTTGTTGAGATATGAGATGGCAGTAAATATCCGGTGAGAATTATTATTCCCATAATCAGGATGAGTCCTGCCGTTACATAAGTAACAATCCGTAGAATAAGTGATGCGTTCATGGATAATCATTATTTATTCAATTTGAATCTGAATGGAACAGCTGCCCAAACGGCAACCGGTCCGTTATTCATCATTGCAGGAGTGAAGACCCACTGCATTGCTGCTTTCTGAGCCGGTTCATTGAAAATTTCGGCATCGCTTTTCATTACAACTGCTTTCTTTGCTTTGCCTTCTTTATCAACGAGTATCTTCACCCAAACTGTTCCTTCAACGCCGGCTCGCCGGGCTATTTCCGGATAATCTGGCTGAACTTGTTTGACCGGAACAGGTTGTTTTTCAACCGGGACAAAATCGGGTGGTTCTTCATCTGTAATATTGATATCCTGTTCAATCTGAACCTGTCCGTCATCTTGTTGCTGAACAACCGGACTTTGAATTTGAGACAATTCCTGCTGTGTTGCAATTGTCTGCTCAGGACTAACCTCAGCATCTGGAACTGCAACCGGAATACCCACAGTCGGTTTTGCAACGGGAACGTTCACCGCAACAGCCGGAGCTATTTCTGCCTCGGTCATTGAAGGTGGCGGTCCAAGATCAGTGTATTTTGTGATTCTCACCATCACAACAGGCTCATCCTCTTCGGAGAGATATCCGGCAAGATAGTAAGAACCGATTGCAAGGAGGTGAAAAGATATTGCAATTGTAAGAGCAATACCAAGATGACGTTTATATAAATTACGCCAGTCTTGCATACCGGACTTTATATTTGCAACCATTGCTTGTGCTGTCATAACTTTTTCTCCTTCCTCACATTAACTTTGCAAGAATTCGTTTATCGGCGTCTTGCATTGGCGCCAAGCTAAAACGGGTAACATTAGCCACGTTTAACTCATCCATGATATCAACCATCATTGAATATTTTCCTTTACGATCGATCTTTATTAAAGTGATCAATCGCGGATTTTCCTGATTCTTTTGCTCTAATAATTTTCTGAAATCTTTAAAAGCAACTTTTTGAGGGTCTTCCACGGCAACATTCCAATAGATTGTTCCATCTTCCTTCACACGTATTGTCATTAAATTACTCTGAGCAACTTCAACGTTCACATCATTACTTGGCGGAAGATTGATTTCCATTGTTTGTGGTTTATTCATAGTAGTAGTCAACATGAAGAATGTTAACAAAAGGAATGCAACGTCGACCATAGGTGTATTATCGATCTTTACACCAATCCGGCGTTTTTTCTTGCGCTTTCCTTTTTTCCGATCGTGGCCCCTGGGGCCACTAGTGTCGACCATACCCATACATTAATTTCCTTAATCGTTTTCTAAATCGGTTACAAGATTAAAACGCGTTATTTGTGTTTTTTGAAGAATGTCCATAACATCCTCAGTTATTCCGTATTCGGCATCTTTATCACCTTTCACCACAGTTCGCAATTTTGGATTTGCGATACGGGCGCGAACTAATAAATCCGGAAGTTCTTTTGTAGTCACTTCCACCGCCATGCGAAGTCTGTTCTCTTCTCCGAATAATTTTGCCATCATGTTCTGAGAATCAAAACCGAGCAGCAGGCGGTTATCTT
The DNA here is from genome assembly GCA_016218025.1 of Ignavibacteriales bacterium. Taxonomy (GTDB): domain Bacteria; phylum Bacteroidota; class Ignavibacteria; order UBA10030; family SZUA-254; genus PNNN01. Next base: position 160,484 of record JACRFD010000038.1, on the reverse strand, counting down.
TACTGATAGTGATCGCCATTACGTTAGCGTCGGGAAGTTTAAATGCCGAATGCGACGAGGGCAGAATAATCTGCACTTCTTCCGGCGGTTTAAATTGGGTTGTTAACATAAAGAATGTCAACAAAAGAAACCCAACATCAACCAACGGTGTGTTGTCTATTGCAACACCGAGTCTATGTTTTTTTATTTTTGGCATACTTAAGCTTCCGCTATTTATCTTTTATCTTTCAGTGTCTGGATTATATCGAAACTTGCTTCGTCAATCATATAAGTGAAGCTGTCGACTTTATTAACGAAAAAGTTGTAAGCAACTATACCGATAATTGCTGCAAATATTCCTAAAGCTGTATTAATAAGTGCTTCAGAAATTCCTATTGATAATTGAATAGCATCGGGGGCGCCGGTTTTTGCAAGTGCTTGGAATGCACGGATCATACCTACTACCGTTCCTAATAATCCTAACATGGTAGCAATAGATGCAATTGTTGATAATGCAATGAGGTTCTTTTCTAATAATGGCATTTCTAAAGCAGTTGCTTCTTCGATAGCACGTTGAACTTCAGCCATCTGCTTTTCTGCATCAACCGATTTACCTTCTTTTGCAAATGATACATAACGATCAAGTCCTGCACGCAGTATGTTCGCCATCGATCCGCGTTGCTGGTCGCATGCTTTCAATGCTGCTTCAACATTGCCCTCGGACAATGATTTCTGGACGTTTTTTAAGAATGTTGCCAAGGCACCTCTGCCCTGTGCTTTACGAAGCGACAATACACGTTCGATTATGAATGTGATAACCATTATCGACAGGGCTATCAATGCCGGCACAATGTAACCGCCGGTGAAAACCATTCCCATAAGGTTGTTTGGTTTCATACGATTGGCTCCATCGAAAAAGTTCGCAGGATTACCAAGCACGAACCACCATACGATAAAACCCACAGCGATCGCTACGAATATTACGACCGATACAAATGTTGATTGTTTCATTAGTATAACTCCTAAATAAAGTTAATGATTAGTTAAATGATAATTATGATTTATTTTTAAAAAAACTTTCTATCGCACCATCGAGCGATTCGTGAACATCGAATACTTCCACAAGCCGCGTGATAGCTAAAAGATTTTCGACATTTTCAGTTAAACCGGCTAACTTAACTTCCCCTCCATTTTTTTTATATGATGTGTGGGCTGATATGATGGCACCGATACCGGAGCTATTCATATAATTAACGCGCTGCATATTTATTATCAGCGATTTATTCCCCTGTTCGATAAAATCAATTACCTCGTTGCGGAAGTTGTCGGTATCCTGATCACCAATCAATGCGCCCCTCACATCGATTATTGCAACTCTACCTTCGTGGATTGTTCTTGATTTTATAGTCATTAATGGTCTTCTTATTAAGTTAATCTTCTTAATTTTGAAACAAATCAAATGCCATCAGATTTGTTAAATCAATTATGTAATTGAAGTTTTTTTTGAGTTGAATAACGGAGATATTGCGATTTGCAATAAGAACTAAGTTAATTTTAGGATATTCTTATAAGTATTTGATATTTAATGCATTTCTCCATCTTGCAATTTGCAAGAAATCTTATTCGGATAATCCAAATTTCTTTCTTTTCCTCCACAGAGTTGCCGGGTCAATACCCAATACTTTTGATGCCTCATCCAAGTCTTTTACAACTTTTAACACTTTTGAAATATGATATCTTTCTAAAGCTTCCAAGGATAGCAATCCTGCCTTGGTCGCCTCAGGATTTAACAACTCGGATGGTAAATGCGACACTTCTATCTTCCCTTGTTTTGTTAACAGGACAGCCCGCTCAATAATATTTTCCAACTCCCTTACGTTGCCGGGCCATGAATAAGAAGTCAGCATCTTCATCGCCTCCGATGAAACTTCGATTGAATTATTATTTGAGAACTTACTGATAAAATGATATATCAAAAGGATAATATCTTCAGATCTTTCTCTCAGTGGAGGTAAATTTATTTTTACTGAATTTATACGATAATATAAATCCTCTCTAAAGCTTCCTACCTTAAGAGATTCCGATAACTGCCTATTAGTAGCGGTAATCACACGAACATCAACTTTGCGGGTTATATTTTCACCTACACGTTCAAATTCACGATGCTGCAAAAACCTCAATAACTTTACCTGTGAAGATGGAGGTATATCTGCAATTTCATCTAAAAATATTGTTCCTTCATTTGCAGCTTCAAATCTTCCCTCACGGTCTTTGATAGCACCCGTAAAGGCACCTTTAACATGACCAAACAATTCGCTCTCCAATAGATTTTCAGGAAGAGCGGCGCAATTGACTTTAATAAAAGCTTTACCGTGTCTGGAACTTTGGTTATGTATATACTGCGCAACCATTTCTTTACCTGTTCCACTTTCACCTTCGATTAGAACAGTGAGCAAGCTATCTGCAACTTGTTTCGCAAGATCAAGTTGTTGTTGCATCGTTTGATTGCGTGTAATGATATTGGAAGCGGATGATTTCTCACTCAATTGCCTGCGAAGATTTGCAACTTCAGATTGGAGCTGATGGTGTGCGAGCACCTTCTCTGCAAAAAGCTGGACTTCCTTAAGATCAAATGGTTTCTGTAGAAAATCGAAGGCACCCGATTTTATTGCTTCTACGGCGCTGTCTATTGACCCGTGGGCAGTAATTATCACGCATGTTGTAAATGGCGATCTTTGCCTGATTTCTTTTAATACTTGCATACCATCAATCGGCTGCATCATAAGGTCGATGAATGCGATATCATATTTCGAAGGCGTCAACTGTTCAATTGCTTCTAAAGGATTTAGGAAACCGTCAACTTTTAACCCAATAGCTTCAAGTCCGATTTTTAATGTTTTTAAAATATTCGGTTCATCGTCAACCACTAAAACATAACCACGTTCATTCATGCTTTTTCAATCTCCGGTATTGGCAATAAAATGGTGAAAATTGTTCCCTTACCTAATTCACTTTTCACAGATATATTTCCACCATACATTTCCACAATCTCCATCGCAATTGCTAATCCTAATCCCACGCTACCGGGAGTTGAATCAAGTTGTTGTTTGACCTGGACGAATTTATCGAAAATCTTGTCGATATACTCAGGTGGAATCCCTCTTCCCGTGTCGGCAACATCTATGCGTATATTATTTCCAGCTTTGAGTACAGAAACTTCTACCTTACCTTCTGCTTTCGTGTATCGGAGAGCATTGTTTAAAAGATTTGATATAACCCAAATCAACTGCTGTTCGTCTCCGATGAATTGAGGTATTTTTTCAGAAACATTTAATTTTAGAATAACACCTTTTTCTTTAAATGGAAGTTGCAACGGCTGCATAGCTGCTTCTATAGCGTTGACAATATCAACGAACTCTTCTTTTACTTCCAACTTACCGGATTCTAATTTAGAAAGTTGAAGCAGATCTTTCACCATTTTAGTCAGGCGGTCACAATCCTGTTTTGATGATTCCAATAATTCCATCTGTTTATCGGAAAGTTCACCCAACAATTTTTGACGAAGTATATCAACGCTCATGTTTATAGAAGTAAGCGGAGTTCTAAATTCGTGAGAGACGGCAGCCATGAAGTCGGATTTCATTTTATCCAATTCTTTAAATTGAGTAACGTCTTGAAGAATTAAAACCATGCCGTTTTTTCCGCCCGATATTTCAGAAACTCGCGGCCTCAAGAACACCTGCCTTCCATTATATTTGAATTGCAAATACGGAGCGTTTAATACTGCGGCTGATTTTGGAGTTTTGAAGATTTCCAACAACCGCTCATCTGTTATCACCATCTCTATTTTCTTTCCATGAACTTCATCTTCTTTAAGATTTAAAAGCATCTCGGCTGAATTATTCATCAGTTGTATAGTGGACATTTCATCACAAACAATTATGGCATCGGATATACTTTCAACAATTGTTTCAGATTTCTGTTTTTCAGAGATTATTTTTTCAATATTCAATGCTTCAAATTTTCTCAGCCGTTCGGTCATTTTATTAAATTCACGGCTAAGTTCTCCTATCTCATCCTTTGTTGAAATATCTGTCTTCAAATCCAATCTACCCCTTCCGATTTGATTGACAGTTTCTGTTAATTTTTCTGCCGGCTCTATTATTCGTTTTGTAAATTGAACCATGGTTAAAATGCTTAAGCTCACTGCAACAAGCGCCGCAAACAAAACGGCAATGATAGCCTCGTCGGATGTCGTCTTCGACTCTTTGGCTATTCTCATCATTTCTTTCTGATTTTCTTCAATAAGCCAAAAAGCATTGTCGGATAATCTTTGAGCAAACGGACGAACGATATTCCCATAATATGATCTTGCTTTCAGGTCGCGATTCCGGATAGCCAACGAAAATAATGTATCGGAGACTGTAAGATATCCCTCATAAGTCGATCTTATGTCATCCAGTATAGCTCCTGCATCAGGTATTGATCTGCTTTCGTTCGCTTTGTCGAATATCTGATAAAATTCTTCTTTAGCTGTACTGAATTCCGAGTAGCCGTTATTATATTCACCATTCAATATCATGCTTAAGCCGTGTTCATGCCGCGCAACCAAATGTGCCATCCGTTCAAGGACAACAACATGGGGATAATTTTCATTTAAAATTGAGTTGAAAGCTAATGTGATTCTTCCAAAATTAAATATAGCCCATGCCGTTACGGCAACATTGATGAAAACTAAAACTATATATCCGAATCCGATCTTGAAACGGAGACTATTAAAAAATGGTGTCTGCATATTGATGTGAATAATATATCTAGAAAGTATGGGATTTTCAACCGGATAAAATGATATATATTTTGATTTTGGTAATAATTCTTATTATAATCAACCTGCTACAATGGAAAATACTTCGAAATACATTTAATTTATGGAACTTTCCACAAGCCGGCCCCGAGTTTTGGGGTGGCTCCGCAGCGCGGCATTACTTGATGGTGATTGGGGAACAAGCATAGCCTATGTGTTAGGCATAGCTTTTTTCCATGCTGGCTATCATAGCAATATTCATCTTATGATGATGCTTAGCTTCACCGTCCTTATTGCATTTAATTATATCACGATCTGCAGACTATATCCGAACGGTGGCGGAGTTTATAGCTCTGTAAGCCATCGATCAAAAATTTTGGCTGTGATTGGTGCCTTAATGCTGGGTGCCGACTTTGTGGTCACCGCATCTTTATCCGTCCTTGATGGATGTCATTATCTTGCACTTGGAAATCCACATTTGTGGGCAATAGGAATTATTGCCTCTATAGGGTTTCTAAATTGGTTTGGTCCAAGACATGCGGGAAATTTCGCAACTATAATTTCAACTGCAACAATGGCTGCTTTAGTTGTGCTTGTGGCTTTCGCTTTTCCATCGGCAACAACTAATATAAATCTTGCCCCGGATCCGGGAGGATTTATGACGAACTGGAGTTTTTTTGTTGCAATAATCTTATCGATTTCCGGCATCGAATCAATTTCAAACATGACGGGTGTAATGAAAGATCCTTCCCGCAGTTCACGAAGAGCAATCCTTACTGTTCTTGCTAAAATATCGTTGGTGACTGTAGTATTGGGCTTTGCAATGAATGCAATCCCGAACCTGGATCGCATTGAGCATAAAGAAGAAATGATTCGTTATCTCGGCACTATTTATGTTGGAAATTGGTTCGGACCAATAATTGGATTCGTTTTGGGATTTTTACTTATATCAGCCGGTAACACTGCAATAAATGCTTTAACTTCAATCCAATTTATTATGGCTGTTGACGGTGAATTACCGGACAGTTTAAAAAAATTAAATAAATATGGTGTACCAATTGTTCCGCTCCTTATTGCCACAGTATTGCCAATAATTGTTCTGATTTTAGTTAATGATGTAATCACTTTGTCATCTCTTTATGCAATTGGTGTTGTTGGAGCGATCATGATCAATGTTGGCTCAACCGGAACCGATAAGACGCTCAAAATAGGTGTCTGGACTAGAATATTCATGATATTTTCAACAATTGTTCTGATTTTAGTTGAAACCACAATTGCCATTGAAAAAACCAAAGCATTGATATTTGCAATAAGCGTTTTATTTATTGGACTCGGGGCACGAGAAATCGCGCGTAGACGACGTGTAGTCACTGTTCCCGTTCCAGTACCAGTTGCATTTACACCTTCAACCGGTTTTCCACGACCCGAAGTTGCATCGTTTACTTCTCGAATGCTTGTTGCTGTGCGTGGAGGCGGACAAAAATTATTGCGTCAGGCATGTGAAGATGCAAAACTTAAGAATTCATTTCTCTTTGTTTTGAATATAAAAGAAATTGCCGTCTCGGGATCTCTGCCAGAGCACATTGCTGCTGAATCATTTGTAAATAATGAATGGATGGCAGATATCTGTAAAGAGTATCAGATTCCATTTAAAGTGGTAAGTGTATTATCAAACGAAGTTGGTTACACCATTGCCGAACATGCAGCTACGCTCGCCGTTGACCGCTTAATACTTGGCGCAACGCAAAGAAGTCTAGTTGACAAAGCTTTGAGGGGTGATGTGATTCGAACTGTTTCCGAGCTACTGCCCGAAGAAATTCAACTTCTCATTTATCGGTCATAATCTTTTCGAGAGAAGATCCTCTAATCGAAGTTCGATTTGTTCTACATCGATCGGTTTTCTTAGTATTCCAAAAATTCCAATCTTTCGTGCTTCAGCTAAGACACGATCATCCTGAAATCCGGTAATGAATAAAAACGGAATGTTTGCGGTAGCGCTGTTCGATTTGACTTTCTTAAACATCTCGAAGCCGCTCATCCGAGGCATTACAACATCTGAAATAATAATATCGGGTTTGAAAATTTCAACCTTCTCTAGACCTTCTTGTCCATCGTTGGCTACTTCAACCGTGTAGTTATCCATAGATAGAAGATCGCGAAGAAGCTCAGCAAAACCGACTTCATCATCGACTAATAATATTCTTCTAGATGTTTTATTCTCAACTGCCATTTTATTTAACCCCTTATTAGCTTTGGAAATATAGCCAATGCAAGTGCAAGAGTCAAGTTTTTTCTGTCTGAATTTTAAATTTTTCGTAAAAAACATTTGACATTGCCTTGTTCCTTTCGTACATTTTTATACTCTTTTAACCGCAGCTTATAAGGAACAACAATGCCACCTCACATGAAAATGCTTTGTGTTGATGATAACGCAGACCTTCGCAACAATTTAAGAGATCAATTTATAAATGAAGATTTTGATGTAGATACTGCCGAAGATGGAGATATTGCACTCCAAAAGCTTAAATCTAACAATTATGATATTGTTTTGCTCGATATGAAGATGCCAAAAATGGATGGCATAACTGTTCTTAGAGAATTGAAAAAAACTAACCGCCTTCCCGTTATTATTATGCTGACGGCTGTCAACGATGTTCCCACCGCACTCGAGTGCGTGAGATTAGGCGCTAAAGATTATATTTCAAAGCCGTATGATCCGGAAGAATTACTTCACGTAGTTATTAAAACTCTTGGTTCACATTAAAAAAAAATGGCATAACGCTAATTTAATAGCGATATACCATATCTGAATATTATTTTTTAGTTATTGCTGTATCGGTTCCACCGGTTGATCTTTTATTTTTTCTTTCTTTCGATACATGATGCCCACCGGAATTATTACACAGTAACCGAGCACTAATAAAATAGGTGCGAGTGTTAATTGCGAAAATCCTTCGACTTGATTTCCTGAAAGAGCAATATAGCCGAGGATAATCACCAGCAAACCAACTCCTAAAATTATGTAATTTTCTCTTTCCAGAGGAAGAATATCATCGAGTTTAGATTTTTTTGTTAGTTTTGACTTTTCAATTTTTGCCATACAGCCTATTTCCTAAAATGTTGGAAGTAATGTAGTGAAAAAGTATCAATTACTCAAATTTGTAAAAGCTTACCGTCGGTCATCATAAAATTACGGTCAGACTGCTTCGCGAATCGATCATTATGTGTTACAATTACGAACGATTGTTTCTCGGTATTGTTCAATGCTAATAACAACTCATGAAGCTGTTCACCGTTTGCCGAGTCGAGATTACCTGTAGGCTCGTCCGCCAAAACGAGCTTAGGTTTGTTTGCAAGCGCCCGCGCAACGGCAACCCTTTGCTGTTCACCTCCAGATAATTCGGTCGGTTTATGCTCTTCTCTGTGCGCCATCCCGACTTTATTCAACAACTCAACCGCTTTCTTTCTTGCGTCAATTAAATTCATCCCTGCGATCATTAATGGTATAACAACATTTTCAATTGCTGAAAATTCCGGTAGCAGGTGATGAAATTGAAAAATGAATCCGATATTTTCAGTACGTCTCTTGGCAATTGTTTCATCGTTGAAAGATGAAATATCCTTATCATGCCAGAATACTTTTCCGCTTGTTGGGTTATCCAATCCTCCAAGGATATGAAGTAAAGTGCTTTTCCCCGAGCCGGATGCACCAACAATCGTTACAATCTCTTCTTCGTACACTTGAAAGTCTATCCCTTTAAGAACTTCCAAACGAGATGATTTTTTTTCATCGATGAGATAACTTTTGTAGATTTCTTTGCAATGCAAAATTAAATTATTCATTCCCATCTCAACCCTTCCGACGGTAAAGTTGCAGCTGCCTTGCGTGCCGGATAATATGCGGCAAAAAAAGACAGTCCTAATGATGCGATAGTTATAGATACGAAATCGGTCCATTGAATATCAACCGGTATAGCAGGGATAATGTAAACAGAAGTATCAAGCGGAAAGATCTGATAGTGAACTTGCAAATATAGAACAACAAGCCCGATTACGATGCCAAGCAATGTGCCGAGAACTCCGATAACCAATCCTTCGAACATGAACAAACGAATAATATTTTTCGAATTCATTCCCATCGCCTTAAGTACGCTTATATCGCGTTGCTTTTCAAGAACACCCATTGTTAACGAGCCAAGCATGTTGAATGTTGCCACAAGAATTATTATGCTTAACAAAATGTAAGCCGCCCACCGTTCAATTTGCATTACAGAATATAAATTCTTATGCAAATCATACCATGTTGAAACCGAGTATTCGTTTGAAAGCTGATTTGTCAAAACACTTTTTACCTGATCGGCTTTGTTGAAATCATGCAAGCGAATTTCTACGCCGTTATACTTATCAACCAAACCGAACATTCTCTGTGCTTCAAGAAGAGAAATGTATGCATAGCTTCCGTCGTACTCGCGGTTATTAGATTCATATATTCCCGCGACATGAAATTTTGATCCTTCGGGAATATTGACGCCTGTAAGCGCTGTTTGAACACTGTTCGGACTGTAAACCACTATCTCATTTCCAAGTATCGATGCAAGACGGTCGGCAAGTGTTAAGCCGATAATTATTCCGGGCGTACCGTCTTTTTCTTCAAATTTTAAATTACCAAGAACAATTTTATTTTTCAATCCGGTTACATTACCTATTCCTGTTTCATCTACACCACGGATAAAGACCACTTTGTTGAACGATTCAGTGGTCAACATTGCCTTGCCCGAAACAAAAGGAGAATATGCTAAAAGGTCGGGATTATTCTTCAGGATTAATTGAATTTTATTATATTCCTCTGAGGAAATGTTCCCTCGTTTTTCAATTCGGATGTGTGGATCGAAACCCACCAGAACTGATGTAACAACACCGCTGAATCCATTGAATACAGAAAGGGCAATCAACAACGCCGCAACCCCAATGGTAATTCCGACAATCGATATATAACCGATAATGTTGATGAAACGGATTTTCCGCTTTGAACGAAGATACCGCAGGGCAATTAATATCTCAACACGATTTACCATCACCCGAACCTCAACGCTGTTACGGAATCAAGTTTTGATGCAGAGCGTGAAGGGAGGATTGTCGTCAACATGCAAAGCAGCAATGCAACGAGCGATACAAAAACAAAATTTTCCCATCGCAACATCATCGGAACCGTATCCATATAATATATGTCGGATGGCAAAGATAATATTTTGAATTTCAGTTGAAGCCAGCATATAACGAATGCCAGCAAATTACCGAGTGATATTCCTATAATAGAGATGAGTAATCCCTGTAAACGGAAAATGTTCTTCACTAATTTCGGACCGGCGCCAAGTGATTTCAGTATACCGATAGCGTGAGTTTTTTCGAGAACAAACATTAGCAGCGTACCGATGATATTCACTGTGGCTACCATTATTATCAAACTTAATAGAATTGGCGACATTTTCTTCTGAAGCTCGACCCAGGAAAACAGATTGCGATAGAGTTGAAAAACAGTACGCGCATAATGCGGATAACCGAGAAGTGATTGCACTTGCGCCGCCACCTCATCCACTTTTGTAATATCGTGTACTGTAATATCATAGCCGGAGATATTTTCTCCCATTTGAAATAGTTGCTGGGCGTCTGCCATATTTGTGTAAGCGTTGATATCGTCGAACTCAGCCATACCCGACTCATAAATCCCAACCAACTCAAATTGCTTTGCCAGCGGTTGTAAACCCTTCGACTGAGGCAACGCGAAGACCACAAGTTTATCACCAACATTCACATTCAGCCTATTAGCGAGTTTTTTTCCTATCACTATCTGCGGTTTATCTCGCCTGGCAACATCAATATATCTTCCTGAAATAATATGCTGATGTGAAGTCAGTACTTGCGATGCAGGATCAATACCTTTTAAAAATATTCCATCTATTGATTCAGAAGAACGAATCATTCCTTCACGCGCAGCGAATGGTGCAATATCTTCAACACCGGCAATTTGATGTTTTACTTTTTGAATCGATTCTTTGTAATTCGTAACGGGAATGTTTTGATATCCGCGGACTTCGATATGAGAAGTGAAAGCAATAACCTTATCTTTGATTTCTTTTTCAAAGCCATCAAGAACTGTCAGAGTTATGATCAGAGCCGCAGTACCGAGCATTACTCCAATTATCGCAATCGATGTAATGAAGGAAAGAAATCCGTTTCGCCTGTGCGACTCCAAGTAACGTTTTGCTATAAACCAGGCGGTGTTCAATACAAACCAACCTTAAAAATCCGAAATCCGAAATCCGAAATCCGAAATCTATTGCTAGTGTGTTTGTTTCCCATATTCCATTAAAAATGCTTTTATAAACTGATCCAAATCTCCATCCATCACACCTTGAGTGTTACTCGTCTCAACATCTGTTCTATGATCTTTAACCATATTGTACGGATGAAAAACGTAAGAGCGAATCTGGCTCCCCCACTCGATTTTCTTTTTCGTGCTTTCAATTGTGGCAAGCCTCGCTTCTTCCTCTTCTTTACGTAATTGATAAAGACGTGACTTCAGCATTTTCAGCGCGCGTTCTTTGTTTTGGAATTGTGAACGTTCCTGCTGACAAGCAACCACTACGCCGCTTGGGATATGCTTGATGCGAACTGCAGTTTCAACCTTGTTCACGTTCTGTCCCCCCTTACCACCGGCGCGATATGTACCGATATCAAGGTCGGCAGGATTGATCTCGATTTCAACGTCATCTTCGATTTCAGGATAGACAAAAATTGATGAGAACGAAGTATGGCGACGAGCATTCGAATCGAATGGTGAAATGCGAACTAAGCGATGCACGCCGCTTTCTGCTTTCAAATATCCAAAAGCAAATTGTCCCTGCACTTCAATAGTTGCGCTCTTCAATCCGGCTCCTTCGCCTGCTAATTCATCCAATAGAAATGTTTTAAATCCTTTTCGCTCGCACCAGCGAAGATACATACGCATCAACATTTCTGTCCAATCTTGCGCCTCGGTTCCGCCGGCGCCAGCATGAACGGTGAGGATACAATTTTTCTCGTCGTCATCGCCGCTAAGCATGTTGCGAAACTCTAAGTCATCAAGTAGTTTTTCAATATCGGCAACCTCAGTTTGCAATTCAGTCCCAAAAGAATCATCTGCCGATTCAACAGCAAGTTCTAAAAGTGTTTGGGTGTCTTGAAATTTACGCTGGATGGAAGTCCACGAATTTACCCATTGCTTTCGCCGATCTATTTGCTGCATTACTTTCTGAGCGGCGATATTGTCGTTCCAGAAATTCGGAGCGTGGGCTTTCGCCTCGAGGTCGGCTATTTCCTTTTCTTTTGTGTCAAGGTCAAAGATACCCCCGGAGTGATGTTAGTTTTGCTTCAAGTTCTTTTAATTTATCTTTTACGTCTTCGAACATATTATTATTCAATGCTATTTTATTATTTTCACCGACTCAAATTACGCATAATAGCTCGTAAAACAAAATTTTGGTAAGATTTTCAAAATGATAAGATATACAAATTTATCTGATTGGTTCCATACATGTTTTATACTTTTGCCATGCACTGCGTGAATTGATAAATTTTGTAATAAGCTCATAGAGAGCTTGGTTAATATCCTCAAGAAGCGTTCCTTGACCATCCAAAAAATCTAATACTATCTGCTCAGTTGCTTTCTGTCGAATATACTGCTGGGCAGCAGCATCTGCAAAGTAGAATCTAGTCTCACTCATTGCTGATCCACGAGAAACTAATGGCTTTCCATATTCAGAAGGTTGCAAGAATGCAACTTTATATGCTTTACCTAGTTGGGTGGCATCATAATGGAAAGCAACTTTATTACGAATTATTATAAGTGCTTTCGACAAAGCATCGCTTGGAGTTTTTTCACAAGAAACCGTTTGAATGGAGAGCCATGATTTCTTGCCTTTTTTGCTGAGTTTTTGAACAAGTGTTTTAAATGAAGGTTCATTTATGGTAGTTTTATTTTCAGCTACTAGAACCAGAAGTTCACGGATGAATCCCGTTTGAATTCGTGTTATTGTATTCCGAAGTCCACTATGAAAACCGAGTTTTGTTGTAAGAGTTCGTTCATCATCTAATTTGATATCATTCAGTATTATTCGAGCGAATGTTAAATCACGTAGATCATTATAAGCTAATGTAAGTGCCAATATGAAATCACAAAGATTTTGGGAAACATTTTCATCACCTTTGAATACATTTGGCTCAAATGTCTCCAATGAAGCGAGCCGATTTACGTGGTTTTCATATGCCATAGGAAATACCTAACAATTAATTATTCTACCGAATATTTGTATAAAACACACTGAGAATGTATCATAAATAAAATAAGAAATCAAATCCCCTTATTTAAAGTGCGACTCACGTCCAACCTTGAATCTGCCCTGAACGTGAGTCGCACGTTTAAACTTCTTGGGCAATGAAGAGAACTTCTCCTGACAGATAATTTTCAATCCTTGAATAAGCGGACACTTTTACCCCATGTTGCATTATCTTGTTGGTCTGCTAAAGCCGCGGTACCTTCTTTGCTATCCAGCAGTCCACGTGGTTTGCCATCTATCTTAGCATCTAATATGTAGAAACATTGTCCATTGTTTGTTTTAGTTGAACTCCAAAAATCTGTTTGTCCGCCCAAGCCAAAAAATTTGCCATCACCTCTTCGAACACCAGCCATTAACGCATTAAAGCCACATCCACCAATCACCATTTGTTTATAAACCAGTTCCATAGTGCCTCCCAAATATTTATATAGATCTCTTTTCCCGCCCAACGATTTTCGAAATGTCAGGAAATCTGATTCGGTCGGTAAATGCCAGCCCTGTGGCGCGACTTGCTTTGCAGTTTCCCAGTCGTACAAATAACCATACTTTGCTACATTCATTGTGTCATTATCATATGCCCAATAATTTCCATTGACTGGTTTATATGCCAAGTTTTCAGCCATAATCCATTGGTCACCTATTTTTATAGTCTTATAAATTTTGCCATCTCTTGTATCTGTAAAGCTCCCCTTCTCATTTGGTTTGGCTGTTAATGGAACATAAGATTCATTAGAACCACAACCAATGAAAAAAATAATTAATCCCGAAATTATCAGGTAAATATTTTTGCATTTCATAACATTCTCCTTTAAATATAATTAACAATGCAAAATTTACGATTTGTGTTAGCAAAAAAAAATTCTGCATTTATTGCTTCCGGAGGCATACCCATCCCTCGTATGTCTCCAGAAGTATATCTGCTTAATCATCTATAAAAAACGCATCTTTCACAGGTTCATGTTGCGGAACTTCTTTGATTGTTTCTTTCATTTTATCCGAAGGTTCAAAGAATGCAGCAATTTTGTCTGTGATATCTACAAGTTCAATGTCCGGATTAGAATAGACAACTTCCCATTTTGATACTATTGCGCTTAGATTTTCTGCTTTTGCGATTGCCGCTATTTTATCTTTGTACAAATCGGTGATCGTATTCACCGATCCTTTACCAAATCCCTGATCGTGTAGAATTGCTTGATGTAACTTAGCTTCATATTCAATCTTTGCAATTTCTTTTGTATCGTTCTTTTCTTTAGCAGCTTCCATTCTCTTCTTGATTTCAGGATACGGACTTTTAAAGAATTTTGAATTTGCATAAACGATGGCAACAGACCGCGAATCAAATATTCCGATGCGTTGTTTTGTTTGAGCGCTGGAATTGGACGAGCATCCCAGAATGCAAAGAGACACAAGCACTACCAATATAATCGCTCCGGAGAGATATCGGGATAACGACATGTGAGTTCCTTTCTTTTTAATTATTATTGGGTTAATTAGTTTAAGTTTCATAGAACACTGTCTTGAAGACAATAAATTGTTCCGTTTCTTTTATTTGGATTCTTCTTTCACCAACGTTACACCATTTAGCATCATCGTCACTTTATTATCGAGCCCTGTCGGATATCGATCAATTCTATACTCACGTGCGATGTTTTGTGGTTGAATCAACATCAAGATGCTGTCCTTGGGAAAATAGACTCTGAAATTTGTTGGGTCGGATGCATTTATATCTAACTTCTCGGTGCCAGTTTTATTTTCAAGACGTACTATATTGGCAGTCCCTTTCGAGAATATTTCTATCTCTATACCTACCTCCGATTTCCATTTTCCAATGAACGATTGTTTATCTGCTGGAATCGGCTCTATTCCTTGCATAATACAAGATGAAAACAAAGTGCTAATTAGTGCACTAAATAAGAATAATGTTTTGATATGTTTTTTTTGCATAGTCTCTCTTTTTTTTAAAAATGAATAAGAAGTAGATTAAGCGTGCACATCATCAGAATCGTCTTTTCTTCTATCACCTATAGTAAGACCAATTCCAGCAGTACCTAAGGGAACTGTAATTAGTACGGCAGTAATAAATTGCCCTATAACAAATCCCCGGCTCAAAATCAGAAATAGCATTGCGATTGTTATGACAAATATTATTCCACCAATTGTTTTGGGATATTTCTTTGATAACCAGCCGACACCTACGATACCCAGCCCTGGGAGTGATTCTATAAGACCACCCAGACTAAATCCGTTTTCAAGAGTGACAAAAAGTATAACCATTAATCCCACTGTCATAATTATTTTTGTTGCCGACTCTCGGTAATTTCCAATAAGAATAACATTTGCCAAGGCACGCGCCGCGATACCAAGAATAACTATAGCATTGAAAAATTCCCAGCTATGATCACCCCTGCTGCTTTCCCAGATTGATATGACAATAGATCCAATAACCATAACTGCGAACGCAATATTTCCAGCGCGATATTGGATACTCATCTGTCGCTCATCGATACTTTCTCTTCCAATATTCAGCGAAGCTAGTGTGGGTCTGAGGAGATACGATCCGACAAGTATAAATAACCACAACTGATTTTGAGTTATGCCTGCGATAACAATTCCCAAAACAAAAATAAAAGTTGCCATCCAGAATATTTTGTCTTTCTTAAACATAATCTTTCTCCTCAAGTTGAAATAGTTGATCTACGGTTGTGTTGAGTTTATGTGCGAGTACCAACGCAAGCTTCACTGATAGGTTGTAGTCTCCGCGCTCAATCGCTACGATCGTCTGTCGAGAGACTTTCACCATATCGGCAAGTTGTTGCTGACTTAAATCGCCCTGCTCAAATCTGTATTTTCTTAAACTGGTCTTCATTCATTTCTCCAAAAGTCACTTTGTAATGTAATATATATTTTACAATATGTCAAGTATATTTGACATATTTTTACATTAATTTTGTGTTTTTACTGAAAATGAATTAAAAGTGAAGGTAATAATTGAATAACTGTGGAAGGTATAACGCTTCTAAACTACAATGCTTTTTTCACAAGTTTCTTAATTTCTTTATATCTGAAACAATCGGCAGTATGATCATTCACCATCCCAACTGCTTGCATGAATGCATAACAAATTGTTGAACCAATAAATTTGAATCCGCGCGCTTTTAAATCCTTGCTCATCGCGTCAGATTCAGTTGTATGAGAAGGAAGTTGTTTTATTGTTGACCAATTATTTTGTCGGGGTTTGTAATTTACAAATTGCCATATATATGAATCGAACGATCCATATTCTTTCTGAATTTTTAATACAGCTTTAGCGTTAGTAATAGTTGATTCAACCTTTAACCGATTTCTCACAATACCAGAATTCATGAGAAGCCGTTGAACATCTTTCACAGAATAACCGGCAACTTTTTTGATATTAAAATTATGAAATGCCTTCTTATAATTTTCTCTTTTCTTAAGAATAGTCAACCAGCTTAAACCTGCCTGCGCCCCTTCAAGCGTAAGCAGTTCAAAAAGATGCCGATCATCGTGTATGGGTACTCCCCATTCTTCGTCATGGTAAACTATATACATTTCGTCAGTACCGCACCAACTGCATCTTTTCGTCATATAATTTCCTTACGAATCATTATTCTCAATCAAATTCCTCCAAAATATTTTTTCAGATCTTCCTTAGATATATCTTCAATTATTCTGAACCACATCTCTGACTTTTTCGGTGATAGTTCTGAAATCAATTTTTCCACTCCCTGTTTTCGGCATTTCAGGTATTACAACGAATTTACTCGGCAGTGATATTTTCGGGAGTTGCTCAGACATTTTCTTAAAAATCATTTTATCATCGATTGGCTTTGTAACCGCAGCAACAATCCTGGCTCCCCGTATCGCATCAGGAACTTCGACAACGCAACATTCTATATCCGGCGGCAGAAGTTTTTCCAGAACATCTTCAACTTTTATCAGCGATACCATCTCACCACCGACCTTCAAAAAACGTTTCAGTCTGCCGACATGCCATAGAAAACCTTCCGCATCCAAATATCCCATATCGCCTGTATCGTACCATCCATGACGAATGCTCAACGACGTCTGTTCAAAATCATCAAAATACCCTTTCATTACATTATCACCTTTAACAAGAATTTTCCCGATTTCTCCCACACAGCATTCATCACCGGTTTCATAATTTTCCACTCGGACAAGAACACCGTCTATTGGACGTCCCACACTTCCGGGACGATTATATTCAGGAGTATTGACAGTAATTGCAGGACTCGTTTCGGTTGTACCATATGCTTCAAGTAAAACTTTGTCATGCTTTTCAAGAAAACCTTTCCGAAGAGCATCCGGACATTTATCTGCTCCGGAAAGAAGGATTCTTGCCGATTTAAAATCACCAGGTTTTGAATTTCTGAGATAGCCCCAGAAAAACATTGGCGTTCCGGCCATCAGCGTCACATTCTCTTCTCGAACAATATCGCAAACCACTTTAAAATCAAGTGGATTTGCGTACGTAACAATTGTCATTCCTACAGCTATTGGTACCCAAAGATTTGCCGTTTGTCCAAAAACATGGAAGTATGGCAAATTTGCCAAAAATATATCTTCAGACGAAAACGAATATGCCTTGATAAGGCTTTCGTAATTGGATGTAATATTTCTGTGTGTTAGTTGAACACCTTTCGGGTCTTTCTCACTACCACTTGTGAACAAAATAAGCAATGTATCGTCTTCATCACCTGCATGTATTTTTTTTAATATTTGATCGACTGATAAACCCGCAGTAATCGCCGCTTTAATCTTGTCGATGAAAGAAATTGATTCCATGATGTCTTCAAGATAGATCATCCCTTCTATCTTCGTGCAATTAATTTTCTCACACAGCGCTCTTGATGTAATAATAGTTTTGAAGTCGCATTTCTTTTGGGCGAATTCACAATTAGCTGAGGCGCCTGTTGAATAATTTATCATAACAGGCACGCGCCCGCTCATTAGCGTTCCTAAAATTGATAAAATAGAGCCGGCAGAATTCGGCAGCATGATTCCTAAAAACCCGTGAGGATATTTTTGAAATTTCTTGGCAAGCAGAAGCGCACCAATTAGCGCTCGCTTGTATGTGATACGACGGTTAAGAGTCCGATCTATTATTGCGAGTTTTTTCTCATACTGTTTTGCGATTCTGACAAATTGCTGATGTAAAAGCATTTTTATATCCTGTTTTTATTTAGTTGTTTTTTAGGTACTTCGATTCTGGCCCGCTGTGTAGGTCACTAACACAGCGAATAAATCACTATTCATGAATTGCGTTCAGAAAGACTTTTTGCTTTGGATATTAATAATACTACTTCTTTATACTTGTTCCTCTACTTCAATCTCCATTCTCAACAAAGCGCTGCCGAGTGTTTTTCCTTGAGCGTCATTCATCAAAGATACAGTTCCTCCACCGCCGAGCGAATTGTGAAGCAGAAAATTCAAGGCGTTAAGATTGGGCATTTCATAACGAACAACTTTCCCCAGGCAGATACCTTCGAAATGTTTTTTTACTTTTTCTTCAGTAACATATTTTTTTATGATCGGATAATATTCAGGTTTAAGAGCGATCAAACCTATATTGGCAGTGTCACCTTTATCACCTGAACGGGTATGACAAATATTTTCTAATTTAATTTTCATAACATTAACCTGTAAATAATATTTTAACCTTCAAATCAAAATATACAAAATTGAGTTATTATCAAACAATTAATTAACACTATAATATCCGATATTCTGATTAATAAAAAAATATTACGTAAAATATTTAAAATGCCTTGACTTGCTGATCCAAAATTCGTAATTTGCATTTGCACATCAAATGGGCAATCTAAAGCACCTAATTAACTAATTTCAAATTAATATTTAAGGGGTTAAATATTATGAATAAACTTATCTTAGTTTTGATTATATGTTGGTTAGCATTGTTTACACAATGTTCGTATGATCAAATTGCACCGAACACAGAACTCAGCCCGCTACAGAAAGGTGGCGGTGGTGAGACGATAGTATTCGGAAATAATCTCTCCTTCCCGGTTATATGGTCGGATGGAGCTACAAAAGTTCTGAGAGGAACATATGGAGTTCCGAATTTTACCGGCAAATATTTAACGGTTGATGGTATCAATTGGTATTTACAACAGGATGAATTCAATGTATGGCAAGCAGAGAATTTATTAGTTAGTGCCGCAGCCGGACCGCAGGTCGTGGTCGATTCATTCGATTGGGGTGACAACCTTGAATCGAAAGACTGGTCAATCGGATCAGTTCTAAGAACTGAGGTTGTCCTGTTTAAAAATCTCGGAACAACAGAATGGCCTACAATGCTCGGTTTCACTATGCAACTGCTGTATGGAAAGGGAACTTCAGAAATGTGGGGAACAAATACAGCAACATATCAAAGCACAAAGTCAACAGTTTATTCCGGCTGTGCGAGACTGACAATCCAAAAGATGATTCAGCCTAAAGGAGTTGTTCAGAATGCAATATGGAATCCCGGACTTGGAATCTGGGAAGGTCAAGATGCGGCTACGGTGTTATTTAACGGCGGCGTGTGGGAAGCAGCAGATGGTTCAGGTTATTACTCTGCCGAAATAAATATACCAGGCAAAATTATTTATGGATACAACTGGAAAACTCGTGACATGAATGCCGGAGCAGGAACGTACCGGTTAACATTCAGTTTGGATGGAATGAATGGCACAGGTCATCCCACCATAGCACTCAATACTTTTTTCCTCGATGGTATAAGTGGAATAATTCCGACGAAAGGAACAGGCGGGATTCCCACATTCGATTATTCGAACAACCTGACTTACATCGATATTAATTTGAAAGCCTCAGGTCGGTCAGCCAATTAATTTTTCCTCAATAATTGAAAGCCTCAGCTCGCATGTTGGGGCTTTTTTCTTATCTGCAATAAAAATATAAAACTAAATTGACGTTACCGTTACAATCGGATTGATATCTTTTTTGGGAATAAGCGAGGGCCAGTAAGCAATGACATCGCTCGGTTTGGGTCTGCCCCCGGCAAATCCGGTGACTGATGGAGGTCCAGTAAGAATTAACGGTGCGATCTCTTTCCCGAATCTTTCAACAGCATGATGATCGTGTGAACGCACACCAATTCGCAAAACTATTTCATTGATCTTATCAGGCATTGGAGCCAAGTGCCCATGACAAGAATTCAAACCGAGAAATTCAGTTCGTATTTCATCAAAGTGCAAACCCAAATCGGCGAGGCGCGTTCGAAGAATTTCATCCGCCTTCTTCGCTTTCTCCAGCGCATCTGGCCAGGTGAAAGTTAGCGTGCTAACAGCCGTGTAACCATCGGCGTATGCCATTGAGACTTTGAATGTGTCGGTATCGGGTCTCCCCTTCACTCCAAATACTCTAACTCTATTGTTTCCAACCTGTTCAAGTTTTATTGATGAAAAATCGGCAACACAATCGGGCGTGATATAATTTTTGGGATCGCCAATCTCGTACATAAGCTGTTCCGTAATCGTATCAACTGAAACAAGTCCGCCTGTGTTCTCATGTTTTGTAACAATGAACTCGCCATCTGGATATGCTTCAGCAATTGGAAATCCGATGTGTGCAAGATCGGGTACCGATTTCCAGTCGGCAGAAAAATTTCCGCCTGTCGCCTGTCCGCCGCATTCAAGTATATGTCCCGCCACAACGCCGGCAGCAAGTTTATCCCAATCTTCCCAAGACCAGCCGAATTCGTGTATCATCGGCGCATAAGTGAGTGACGTATCTGTCGTTCTTCCTGTGATTACAATTTGGGCGCCTTGTTTTAATGCCTCAACAATCGGTCGCGCGCCGAAGTAAACATTTGCACTTAACATTTTATGCCCGATAGAATCGAACGATGCGCCATTTTCTAAGTTTGTGAATGGAATTCCCTGCTTACGAAGTTGGTCGATGTTCGGAAGTATATCGTCGCCATGCACTGCCGCAATTTTGAGATTCTTATATCCCTTTTTATTTGCACACTTGAAAATAGCATCACGACAACCTTCGGGATTAGCTCCACCGCCGTTAGTTATGATCTTGATATTTTTCTCTATGCAGATAGGAAGGATTTGTTCGATAATCTGAACTAAATCTTTCGCGTAGCCAAGTTCAGAATTGCGGCGTTTCTGTTTTTGCATAATGGACATAGTTACTTCCGCAAGAAAATCCATCATCAAATAATCGATTGGACCTTTTGATACCTGATCCATTGGCGCGGTTTGCAGATCTCCCCAGAAACCTTGTCCGGATGCTATTCTGATTTTATTTTTCATACAATCCTTTTTTTGTTACACGAAGTTCACGGAGAAGTCACGCCTGCGTGCCGAAACTCAAACAAGAAAACATCCGGCGTGCAGGCACGAAGTTACACTGAGATTCTTCGTGACCCTTCGTGAAATAATTTTTTAACCTTGAATCCACACTCTTCTCTGGATATAACCACGAGAATATCAACAATCATATTTTTTTTGTTACACGAAGTCCACGGAGAATACACACCTGCGTGCCGAAACTCAAACAAGAAAACACTCCGGCGTACAGGCACGAATTTACACTGAGATGCTTCGTGTTTCTTCGTTATTTTTTTTTCTTCGTGACCCTTCGTGAAATAATTTTTTAACCTTGAATCCACACTCTTCTCTGGATATAACCACGAGAATATCAACAATCATATATTTTTGTTACACGAAGTTCACGGAGAATACACGGAGTTGCTTGGAGATGGTTCGTGTGAAATAATTTTAGAGAACATACCTTTTAATACCATTCTTAAGAAGCTCAACATTGAAATTAATCAACAACCCGACTTTCTTCTGAGCAAATTTCATGTAAGTCAGTATCTGCGCTTCATGAACTGGATTAAAGCAATCTACCGATTTTAATTCCAATACAATTTTATCTTCAACAAGGATATCGATTCTGTATCCACACTCCAATTTAATTTCTTTGTACACTACAGGAATCGGTTTCTGCCGCTCGATCTTATATCCACTTTGCATCAATTCGTAGGATAAACATTCTTCATATGCTGATTCCAGCAACCCAGGTCCCAGATGTTTATGAACTTCTATTGCGGCACCAAGGACATCCTTCGATAACGATTCAAATTCCATATTCTCCTCCTTTATTTTTGTTATACGAAGATCACGGAGATTCTTCGTGGTTCTTCGTGAAATCTTTTTCTTCGTGGTTCTTCGTGAAATCTTTTTCTTCGTGCCCCTTCGTGTAATGCTTTGTTACTCAGTCAACTTTGACTTAAATTAAGCAGAACATAAGAGAAAACAAAATTGGCACTAACCATTCCGGAAGGATTATATTTTTCAACCCTGCTTCATGGCACTCTCATCCATGTAAAAGATTTCCCAAAGATGTCCATCAACATCCTGGAAACTGCGGCCATACATCCATCCGTGGTCTTGTAATTTTCTTGGCTCCATGCCACCTGCTAAAATAACGTTGTTCATCATTTCATCTACTTTTTCTCTGCTTTCAGCGGTTATCGCTAAAATCGCTTCAGTGCTTTTTGCAGTGTCACAGATTTCTTTATCTGTAAATGTTTTATAAAACTTTTCTACTAAAAGCATCGCGAAAATATTTTCTCCAATTATCATGCATGTTGCATTCTCATCCGTAAATTTTGGATCGAAAGTGAATCCTAATTTGGTGAAGAACGCTATAGTTTTCTTGAGGTCTTTAACTGGTAAGTTGACAAATAATTTTGTAGCCATACTAATTTGCTCCTTTTTAAGTTTGATTCTGATTAAATATTTCTTTAGAAGAAAAAGCAAGAATGCTTACTTAAAGAACAAATTTTAGCGGAAAATAATTCGTTTATCTCTAGAAAATTTGGACGTTGCCATTTACTCGCTTGCCATTTCAATAATTTTGCACACAGTCCTCCAATTGCGATCTGTCATCGGAACACCAAGTAATTTTTCGGTGCTTGCCGCAAGCTTGGATCTGCCAATCCCTTCAGGCGCATGCAAATAAAAAACATGATCGCTTAGATAATACCGTTCACTTTTCTTCTTTAAGCTCTCGAGTTTCTTAAGATCAGGATTCTTAGGTGTAGAGACAAGAAAACCAAGATGCAAACTGCTTGGGTCTGCTTCTGCCTCAGGAAATGGGTTTTCCGTCATTGCTCTTTTTATTGCATCTAACTTGAGAATAAGAACATGCGGCTCAAAATCATGACGCTTCTTGATTTCAGCGGTCAGTCGCTTGGAGAGTTGTGGCAAGTTTTTTTCATCGCTCTGAAATACTGCATTACCGCTTTGGATATAGGTCTTGACTTCACGGACGCCAATATTTTCCAGAATGGCAACAAGCTCTTTCATCGGCAATGAATTTTTACCGCCGACATTAATGCCTCTGAATAATGCAATGTAAGTTTTCATTCGATCATCTTCTGAATAAATTCAATAGGTGCGCCATTCTCTTCGATAAATGCCACAACATTTCCTTCCGATGGACTATTCGGCTGGATGATCACCTTTTTACCTTTAATTGCCTCGTATATATCATCTACTTCAAATGCTACGTGCGGCAGAGTTTTTACAATTTCAGGCAGATCACAATCTTTCTCGTACCGCATCCATTCGATTCCGAACTCACTATTCTCGAAACCATAATGATAAACTTTATAGTCCTTTAAATATTCTTCACCCTTGATAGGTTTTGTTGTTGGAATACCGATATGGTGGTATTTATATTTCATTGACTTCATCATCCTTTGGAGTAGGTTTTTCTACATCTTTTATTTCAAGAACATCGGGTGAACCATATTTTGTATGTACAATTGCTTTCATAAGTAATACTCCAAGATTGCTTTAGGAAAGTTCAGCACGATCTATTCTATTAGTTTGCAAAATCTAACGGTGGACCCACCTTCGGGGCACCCGCTGGTATAGCCTATAGCCAGGCTCAATCCTTCTCGTGAATTGGATCGCCCTTGACCCAGAACTATCTTTGCGGTCTACCAAAACAGTAGTCTTATTTGTCTTTCTTCTAGATAACACAGATCGCATCTCGCGGACTCCCACAGCGATATCGGCAGGGCATGTGACTGTTGGGGGAATGTGGATGATGCATTCATTTTCAATATCGAATTTAATAAGAAATCGATGTTCGTTTATCTTATGCGCATGAGGAAGAGCCTTCATCAGCCGTGCGCTGTTCGGGGACTTCAACGCGAAGAAAAAACAATCGATCTGATATTTGTCAATTCGCTCTGAAAGAATGGGAACACGGAGAGCTATTTTGTAGATTGCATCCTGAAGTTGCCGTGGCGAGTATGTTTCTTCCGCAAGAATGATGACTATCTTACAAGTTCTACCGACCATCTTCACACCTATATTCACATTGCGAATGTTGAGATTGTAATACATTGTCGGCATGAGTTCCGATACAGTTCTTGTCCAGAAACGATAGTTTCTCAGAACATTCGCAGTGAGAGTGCGGATTGTCTCAAGTCGCTGGGCCACGGAAATGGACTCAAACTTCTCTCGTTGTTGTTGTACTTCAACCGTATGCTTTGATTCTTCAACAAGTGGTTTAAGAAGATAACGGAGTCGTGCACTCAATCGGTGTGAAAACGTGCAATCTGATGAGTCCACCCAATCTATTATTTTCTTCATTTCAAGATCGAAATGAACACGTAATCTCTCATCGGGCTGTGCACGGCTTAAGTGATCTTTCCGCGATATGTAGGCTACTGGGATTGCTCGCTCAGCGTAACCAGCTTCATAGTAGACTGAAGGACGCGCATATGTGAGGTCAACAATTGCGATTTGAGACTCGTTGAGCATACGAATGATAAAAGTGTTGAGATCATCTCTATGCTGTCTCTGATCAACTCTGATAGGTTCAAGATGAAGTGCTTTCAGAACAGGGATGATCTGCTTTCGATACAACTCGTCACAATCTTTCCTGCCAAATGCCATTGCCACAAAGCATTTAAGTCTTGCCATATTATTAATCCTAGAGCCTAACTATTAATTATACTGCCCAATATCTGTATCACAAAATAATTTCAGCGTAAATGTATTATGAAAAAAATACAAAATCAAATCTTCTTTCCGCTTTGGTCAGGAGTGGAACTCCTTCCCAGCTCGGAAAATCAAATCATTTACTTACCCTCTTTAATCATTCTTTCGTATTCATCGTGCGTTCCAATCCAAGCCCAAATAAAATCCTCTTCATGTTTTATCGCAAGCGCTCTAAAATTCATACCGATTCTAACAGACCAAAATTTACCGACTTTCTTGAAATGAAGCGAAGGATGGGATGGATTTGTCTTTAAAATAGAAAAAACACGGTGAGAAAGTTTTTGAACCGGTTCGGGAAGTTTATTGAAACATTGCCAGAATCTGTCTGTAGTTCTGTGCATTTAAATACTTTTTAGATTTCCTTTTTTGTATTCTTCTTCCACTTCCTTCACCAGAAAATCTAACTTCCCCGACTTTGAATCCAATTCAATTTGATCATCCCACTTTTCCCAATCTCTCTCTGAAAACCATTGTCTTAATTTACCATACTCCTCAGCAGGTAAGGTTTCAATTGTTTTTTTTATCGCATCGATATTAGACATATAAGTTTTCCTGAAATCGCATAGTTCTATTGATCATAATATAATAATCAATGCATCAATATTCAAATCATTTTCATTAACATGGGTGTCACGGTCCACACCGTGACACGACAAAAAGAATACTCAAGCGTTATTACCGTCACGGATTGGTCCGTGACGTCCCTGATGAGGACTATTAACCTCCCGAAGGTTTGCCTGATTATATGCTATTAACCTTCGGGAGGTTTCTATTAAACTAATACAGCTTTATATCCGTACATGTGGATTCCGGCTTTGCCGTCGTCCTGAATTTTGCGGAAGACGAGCTTCACCTTCTGTCCGATCTTCAGTTTATCAAAATCAACTACACCGGCAATCTGCGCCGTCAAGCGAAGTTTATCGTTCAACTCGATAATCCCGATTGCGTATGGAGTTTCTTTTGAAAATTTATCGGGTCCAACACGAATTACAGTGTAGGTAATTATTTTTCCTTCATCCTTCAACACAATCTGTTTGAATTTTTTAGTGTTGCACTTCGGGCAAACAAGCCGCGGCGGGAAAGCTACATATCCGCACTTTGTGCATTTGCCTGCTTCTAACCTATAGCGTTGAGGAATTTCGCGATGATAACGTGCAGTAATCATTTTCCGCCCTCCAATATATGAATGACACAGCTTGCGCCGCTTCCGCCCATGTTCTGCGTCATACCGATACGCGCGCCTTTAACCTGACGGTCGCCTGCTTTGCCATTGAGTTGTTCGTAAAGTTCAATTATTTGTGCGATGCCTGTTGCTCCAACCGGATGACCTTTAGATTTCAGTCCGCCGCTTGTGTTGATTGGGATTTTTCCGGCGATTGCAGTCAAGCCTTTCTCCGCGGCTTTTCCACCTTCGCCTTTTTTGAAAAATCCTAAATCTTCCGAAACAACAATCTCGGCAATCGTAAAGCAATCGTGCACTTCGCAAAGATCGATATCAGATGGTTTTAATCCCGCCATCTTGTAAGCTTTCTTCGCGGCACTCACAACAGAGCCGAGAGTTGTAATGCTCGGTCGGCTGTGAAGAGCTATCGTATCGGAAGCTTGCGCAGATGCGATAACTTTGATTGGTTTCTTCTTAAGTTTCTTTGCGATTTCCATCGTTGTAACAATTACTGCTGCGGCTCCATCGCTCACTGGTGAGCAATCGAGCAATCCGAACGGATCAGAGACCATTGTCGCATTAAGGACTTGATCTATCGTAATCTCCGAACGAAATTGCGCATTAGGATTCTTGGCGCCGTTACGGTGATTCTTCACAGCAACCGCGGCAAGTTGTTTTCGGGTTGTGCCGAATTCCTTCATATGCGCGTGTGCGATCATAGCGTACAATCCGGGGAATGTAACACCCTGATAAACTTCATACTCCTGATCGGCGGCAGTTGCCAACGCTTCTGTTACATCGGCGCCGTCTGTCATTTTCTCAACACCGCCTGCAAGTACGATATCACTCGCGCCTGAAGCAACTTCGAGATATGCCTGACGGAACGAAACGCCGCCCGACGCGCAAGCCGATTCCACGTGTGTTGCCGGAATGGGAGTTACGCCAAGATAATCAGCCATCACTGCGCCTAAATGTTCCTGCCCAACGAATAAGCCAGACGACATCGCACCGACGTACATCGAGTCGATTTGTTTTACTCCGGCATCTTCAATCGCTTTCAGGGCAGCTTCAACAAAAATATCTTTTATTGATTTACCCCAGAGCTCGCCGAACTTCGTCATGCCGGCTCCAATAACTACTACATCTCTCATAATTGGTTATCCTTTAAAAAATTAATAAACTTCTTCGTGTGTACCGATTGTTTCCAATAGAATTGCTTCTTTACCTTCATGTTCGACAAACATAAATATAATTCTCAAATCGTAACCGATACTGCATGCCCAAGAATTCTCAAGCTCTCCTTTTAGCTTATGTGTCTTAAGCCGAGGATCGAACGCATTCTCAGAAAGCAATTCTAAAGTAGATTTTATTTCATCAGCTTTATACATCTGCCTTCGAATATATTTCTTCGCTGCCCTAATAAAGGAGTTTGAGCGAATTAGTTCTCGCTTCATTTCATTATTTCATTCATAAGTTCATCGGGAGTCGCAGTTCGAGTTTTTCCTTCTCGAAATTCGCTTTGAGCATCCTGAATATCTTTTGCTAACTCAGAACGTCTCCTATTCATTATTCTACGGTTGAGAATTTCTAACAACGTTTCTTGTTCTTCAAGACTCAACCTTTCGGCTTCTTCCAATATTTCATTAAAGCTGATTGTATGATTCATAATTTCACCTTAAAATAGCTAAATGCTTACTCATTCAATTTAATTTTTTTACGGAACTTCGCGTACTGACCGTAGTCTAAATAGATTTTATCTTTATCAAGATAATCTTTCAATTTCGGCGCACGATTCTGAACTTTGGTTATCTCTTTGGTAACGCGATAAATAAATCCATCACTGCCTGCGCCTGAACCGAACGACACCATAAAGATCTTATCATCCGGTTTGGCAACATCGAGAATTGCCGCAAGTCCGGTTGGGGATGAGCCTGAATAGGTATTACCCATCCATGGAACAATCCATCCGACTTCTAACTGCTCTTTGGTAAAACCGAGACGCTTGCCGACTTCCTGCGGGAATTTTCCGTTCGGCATGTGGAATACAGCATACTTGAAATCGGAAGGTTTCATTTTGGATTTTTCAAGAAGCGCATTTGCAGCACCCATGACGTGCTTGAAGTATGCAGGATCACCTGTGAATCTTCCGCCATGACGTGGATAATCTTCACCTTCACGGCGCCAGAAATCAGGAGTATCTGATGTATAAGAGTGAGTGAAAAGAATTTCAGCTACGACTTTTTCACTTCCCATAATGAACGCCGCGCCGCCTGCTGACGCTGAATATTCAAGTGCATCACCCGGAGCTCCTTGAGAAGTATCGGCACCGATACCGAGAGCATATTTCATCTCACCGGCTTTTACAAGATTTGCCGCAACATACATCGCTTCGCTTCCTGCCTTACATGCGAACTCGTAGCTCGCAACATGAACATCCGGACCGATACCAAGTGCATCAATCAGAGTTGCAGCACTCGGCTTTACAGCATATGGATGCGATTCAGAACCAATGTACACCGCACCAATTTCCTGCGGATCGATTTGAGCCCGCAGTAGCGCATTCTTTGCCGCCGCAACCGAGATGGTTATAGTGTCTTCGTCTTGCCCGGGGACAGTTTTTTCATTTAACTGCAATCCACGAATAATAGCAACGGGATCCATTCCCCACTGCTTAGCAATCGTTTCTGCTTTTATGCGGTACCGTGGAAGGTACGCGCCAAAACCAACAATTCCGATCATAAGTTCTCCTTAAATAGATTTTGGATTTTTTTGATTTCAGACTTCTAATTTAAATATTTACCCTTAAATTTATTTTTTACCGAATATTTAGCTTCCTTTTCCTCTACGCGAAAGCCAATTGGGCGTTTTGGCTTTTCAGGCGGCAGCATAAGTTGATGAATTGCTTCAAATACAATTTTAAACTGTGCATCATATTTCTTTTCCATTTCATCCAACTTTCGGGCTAAGTCTTTGTGAGTTGCTAAAATTTCCCTCAACCGAACAAATGCACGCATAATTTCGATGTTTACCTGAATTGCTTTATCAGAGTTTAGGACAGACGATAGCATGGCTACCCCTTGTTCTGAAAATACATATGGAAGGTATTTACGATGGCGGCCACGCCCAGCTTTTAAGGTCGCAAAATGCGACCTTAAAGTATTATATTCTTCCTGAGCAAGCTGAAACATGAAATCCGGAGGAAACCGTTTTATGTTTCGTCTCACCTGTTCATTAAGACGCTTCGTAGAGACACCATAAAGCCCTGCAAGATGTTCATCAAGCATTACCTTCTGACCACGAAACAATAAAATTCTCTTCTCAATAATTTCCTGTGGCACAATCTGTTTCATCAGTGACTTTAATACTTCTAAGAATTAAATTGAGAGGTAATGATTTTATCAAACAATTTTTATATGTAACTCTTTTAATTGAGATTCGTCAACTTCTGAGGGTGATTCATCCATCAGCGACATTGCGCTCGTTGTTTTCGGGAAAGCAATCACGTCGCGTATAGATTTTTCTCCAGTTAACAACATGCATATTCTATCAAAACCATAGGCAATACCGCCGTGTGGGGGTGCGCCGTATCGGAACGCCTCGAGCAAGAACCCGAATTTCTTCTTTGCCTGTTCCTCACTGATTCCTAACAATCCAAATACCTTACTCTGCAGTGTACGATCATGAATCCTTATACTGCCGCCAGCGATTTCGTTTCCGTTTAAAACTAAATCGTAAGCACGGGCACGCGCTTTTGATGGATCGGAATCCAGCAACGATAAATCTTCTAACTTTGGCGATGTAAACGGATGATGGACTGCGACGTATCTCTTTTCGTTTTCATCATACTCGAACATCGGAAAGTCGGTAACCCACAACAAATTATTTTTCGATTCGTCAAGAAAATTCAATCTTTTGGCTATCTCAAGCCGGAGATTACCAAGTATGGTGTATGTTTTCATCCAACTATCGGAGATTAGAAGAATGAGATCACCAGCATTGGCTTTCATTTTATTTTTGATGGTTGTAAGAACTTCTTTACCGATAAATTTCTCAATGGGTGATTCAACGGTATCTGCTGTAACTTTCATCCATACCAATCCACCAGCGCCTAATTTTTTTGCAAGATCGGTAAGAAGATCGAGTTGACTGCGTGAATAGTTTGCGCATTGAGGTGCTACAAAACCCGCTACTACTCCACCCTTCTT
Organism: Ignavibacteriales bacterium; assembly: GCA_016218025.1. GTDB lineage: Bacteria > Bacteroidota > Ignavibacteria > UBA10030 > SZUA-254 > PNNN01. The sequence continues at coordinate 129,861 of JACRFD010000038.1, read as the reverse complement.
CACAACATCGGCAAAGACTTTAAATCCTGAATCGCCAACCAACTCATTCACATTAGTGAACTTCAAATCAAATCTTAAATCAGGTTTATCCGAGCCGTAAGTTTCGATTGCTTCTTTGTAGGTTAATCGTGGAAATGGCAGTTGAATATCTATTCCTTTTATTTCCATAAAGAATCTTTTCATCAATCCTTCAGTAACCTGATAAATATCTTCTTCATCAACAAAAGACATCTCAACATCTATCTGAGTGAATTCCGGCTGACGGTCTGCACGTAAATCTTCATCGCGGAAGCATTTCACAATCTGAAAATAGCGATCCATTCCTGAAACCATCAGCAATTGCTTGTACGTTTGCGGCGATTGCGGAAGTGCGTAAAATTTTCCATGGTGAACCCGGCTTGGAACAAGATAATCGCGTGCACCTTCCGGTGTGCTCTTCATTAGTATAGGAGTTTCAACTTCGATGAATTTTAGTCCATCATAATATTTTCGCGTAATCTGGTACATCTGATGACGTGTGAAAAAATTCTTCTGCAATGCCGGTCGACGCAGATCAAGATAACGGTATTGCAAACGTAGTTCTTCGCTCGCGTTAACATCGTCGGTTATTGCAAATGGCGGGACATCGGCTTTAGTTATGACAGTGAGTTCTTCCGCGGTGATATCAATCTCACCAGTCGGCATATTTGGATTTACCATACCATCCGGGCGATGATTCACTTTACCTGAAACGGATATAACATCTTCACTTCGGAGCGAGGAAGCTTGTTGATGAAGTTGGGAATTATTTTGCGGATTAAAAACGACCTGAGTTTTGCCGTAACGATCACGGACAACAACAAAGATAACTCCGCCAAGATCGCGCTGGAAATCTACCCAGCCGGTTAGTGTAACATTTTCCCCCGCATCGCCGGCTCTTAATTCTCCGCAAGTATGTGTACGTTTTTTATATTGCATGAAATATTTATTCTCTCAAATAGGTTGAAATTCAATAAGTTATAGCGAAAGAAATATATGAAAAAACGGAGTGAGTATCAAACAAAAATGCCGTGCGCAAAGGGGGAACGCACGGCATCAGGAGGACAGTATGAAGTGTCTCTTATTATTTGATTAAAATCATTTTATTCATACTGTGTGATATTTTCCCATCTAAATCGACAGACGTAATATTGTAAAAATACTGCCCGGATGATAAATCTGCCCCGTCAAAGGAAACAGCGTGCTCACCCGCCGACATTTCAATTTTATCTATTAGTGTACTGATCTTCTGGCCAACTGAGTTGTAAACATCCAATGAAACAACCGCATCTGAAGATAAGGCAAATCGAATTTCGGTCAATGGATTAAACGGATTCGGGTAATTCTGTGATACCACTCCATCAAAATCACCAAATCCATTTGTAACATTACCAATCGGCGGATCTACTTTTCTTTTATTATCAGAAACAACTAAGTATAACGGCTTTGATTCATTTTTACTCAAACTCAGATCTTTTACGGTTATCGGATAACTCCCTACTATTTGCAGGTCTGCCGAGCCGATACTGAGATAAATTAAATTTTCATTAACAAATGTTGTAATCCGTTCTGAACCGTTCACCAAGCCTTTTGTTAAGAACGTAAATCCGCTCCCTTCTAATTTCATCATAAATCCGGGTGATCCGGGTTTCTGACGTCTTGGATCGATTTTGTTGATAACCGGCACCGGATCTACAACGACAAACGAAACAATATTGGAACTACCACCACCGGGTAGTGGATTTTTTACAGTAACGGAGTATGTTTTTGGTTCATTCACCAATTCATCCGGTATTGTAGCTTTAACCTGAGATGCTGATACAAAAGTAGTAGTTAATAGAACATCATCGAAATAAACTACACACGCAGGTGCAAATAAAGATCCATTAATCGTAATTACGAATCCTGCATCACGCACCTTCCTCAAATCCGGAGTCATACTAATAATTGTCGGTGAACCGTAAATTACTTCGAAATTCACGGCATTGCTCACACCACCCGATCCAAAATTGTAGACGGTAATTTCACAACTTCCAACATTTTCAATATCAGATCTGAGCAGCGATGTATGAATTTCTGTGCTGCTTAGAAACATTGTTGACCGCTCGTTTCCATCGATTCGAACAACAGAATTTTCAGTAAAATTACTTCCGTAAACAACTAACGATAAATTTTCAGCATCCTGCCTGATAGTTACCGGAGCTAAACTATTCACTATTTGTTCTACTCCTGTGATAATAAAATTTTTATTTTCCGAGGAACCACCACCCGGCCCCGGATTGATAACATACACGACGACTGTATCGATTCGTGTCAATAATTCAGCCGGCACATTAGCTTCAAGTTCAGATGCACTTACAAAATTTACAGCTAATGTAGTTCCATCCCAACTGACACTTGCTGTTGAAACAAAATTATCGCCGAATAAAGAAATTGTGATACCTTGATTTCCACGTTCTACTGTTTCTGGTGATATGCTGTACAGCGATGGTAACGGATTATTCTGGGCTATCGATTCACCGGTGAAATTAAGGAGAGCTGCAAGTACTAGAACCACTCCAATTTTCAGCGTGTTATATTTTTTATTCATATTATCCTCCTTTGGATAATTGTTAATATTTTGTCCTTTATCTTCATACAATTTACTCTGACGATAAAAAGTCAAATGGAATGCCAATTATAATGAGGATGTTAATAATTTAGATTATTCCCCTAACATATTGATTTATAATACATTAGGATTCGGATGGAATTATAAGACCATTATTGAAGATGGCAATTGAAGTGTAAATTCTACAATAATCCTAGTTTCTCGGAAAAGAAATCGGTGAAGGTTAGTTTAATGAGAAGAACTACTTTAGATTGTAATGGGATATTTTTGTATAGAGAGTTTTTAAACTTATTCCCAGAAGCTTCGCAGCAAGTTTTTTATCACCCGAAACATTTTGAAGTACAGCTCCGATATGACATCGCTCAAGTTCTTTAAGCGATACATCTTTAACCGGGTAAGTTGATGTGATTGCCTGATTCATGAAATTACTCTGCATATTAGGCAGCAAAATATCCTTCGGTTCAATTTCATCTCCATTAGAAAGTATAGCTGCACTTTCTAATACATTTTCCAACTCACGCACATTACCGGGCCAATCATATCTCATTAAAAATGAGACAGAAGCAGCGGACAAATTTTTTGTTTTCTTTGCTTTAATTTTCTTTGAAAGATAATTTCTGGCGAGCAAGGGAATATCACTCTTCCTTTCCCGCAATGGGGGAACAGTCAGCGTAATGACATTTAGCCGATATAGTAAATCTTCTCTGAATCTTGTTTGTTTGACTTCTTCGCGAAGATCTTTATTAGTCGCAGAAATAATTCTAACATCTGCATGCAAAGTTGAATTTCCTCCAACTCTTCTAAATTCCCCCGTTTGCACAAACCTAAGAAGTTTAGGTTGAATAATTGTACTGATATCCCCGACCTCGTCAAGGAACAGAGTACCGCCATCAGCAAGTTCGATTAAGCCTTGTTTCTGTGTCCGTGCATCAGTAAAAGCACCCTTTTCATGTCCGAATAATTCACTTTCAAGAAGCGTATCCGGAATAGCAGCACAATTGATTGCAACTAATGGCATCGAGGATCTTGAACTATTCTTATGTATGAAATCGGCAATTAATTCCTTGCCTGTTCCGCTTGGTCCCTGTATCAGCACACTGCTGTCTGTTGGTGCAACTCTGCTTGCAATTGACAATACCGTTTTGAATGAATCGCTCTCACCGATAAGTTCAGTCTGATCGCTGATTCTGGATAACTCAGAACGCATCAGAGAATTTTCATTTTTTAAAATCTTGTGGTCTAATGCCCGTTCAATAACTTGAGATAACTCATCTATTAAAAATGGTTTCGTTAAATAATGGAAAGCCCCCTCCTTCATGCAATCAACCGCGATTTTTAAATCATCTACACCAGTTAACATGATCACTTCAGTCGCCGGGTAATTCTTTTTAACAAAGTGCAGAACTTCAATACCGTCGACTTTCGGCATGGAGATATCGAGCAATATAAGATCATATTTTTTGGATTGTACAGCATTGATCGCCTCCACACCGTCTATTACGGTATCAACTTTGTAATCTTCATAAATTAAGACTTCTCTAATCTGCTGGCGAAAAGCTTCTTCATCATCAACATGAAGTAATCGAATATGGGATCTTTGATCACGATTCATTTTTCAGAACATCCAATTTATCTAAACAGCATTATCAAATCTTTATTTCAAAAGAATCATCTTCTTGGCTGTAACAAACTTCTGACTAACCGCAGAGGACTCATCTTCCTGAATTGATGTTGCAGCCAACCTGTAAAAATAAACACCCGATGCCAAATTGTTCGGATAAAAATCGAATTGATGCGTTCCTTCATCCATTATATCACCGTTTATCAACTGGGCAACCTGTTGACCTAGAATATTGTGGATAGTCAATATCACCTCAGATTCATACGGCAAATAAAATTCTATAGTTGTGATGGGATTAAATGGATTAGGATAATTTTGAGATAGAGTGAAAGACTCGGGGATCTCTTCGTACAAATTATTAATTGGGACTATAACTGCCGGTATTATTGATGAATCTTTTTTAAGGAACGGAATTTCAACAAGCATATTTGTTCCGCGCAGCACCAAAGAATCGGCAAAAAACAGAGTATCGATATCACCTTCGAAGGCAAGATTAACACTCTGGATTACATCATCAAATTGATAGAATGTACTGCTATCCGCAAACATATGTTTGCCGTTTTCATAATACCCCATCATCAGTGAATCACCTATCGCAGCAAGTTCTTTGATCATTTTTCCGTTATATGGATTTAAAGTATCGTCAGGGTTATCATAAATCAATTCCCCAAATCCGATTGGAGTTTTACTCATCGCACTTGCAACAATTCCTAACTTAAGCGCAATCATATCGGCGAGTAAAACATTATTATATTTGGTCGGAGGCAGTAATTTTTGATTACCTTTCATTATGCGGTGATCGAGATAATAATCAAAACCTTTTGGTAATCCCGTGTGCATTTTTGCAACTCTGCTTTCATACATGGTTTTTACAACATCTCCGTATCTTGTTGTCTGATACCATGAATAAAATTTAGAACTATCCTCTGCCAATTTTCTGTTCTTACCAATTATCATACCATTGGTTGAAAGATAACCGCCTTGTAAAAACGTTTCAGCTAAAACATTTATTCGATTCGGCATCGGCAATTTGGGAACATTCATCGATGCAATCGGATTTTTAACAATATATCCCGAAGGTAATCCATATTTCTTCCAAAAATACTTAGCTATCTTTTGTAATTTTCCATCATTGCTGTATCCGGAGATACGGATGTTCTGCCCAACAGCTAAAGGAGGATAGAATACAAAATCCCACCTTTTATTCCTTGTATCCACCGCCGCACCATTCGACGGCGGATCGGTTTGCAAAGGATATGCAGGGTCTATTCCACTGCTGAATTCAAGCTGCAATCCGGTTGCATCCATTGCATGACATGCAATATTGAAAGTAAACTGCGTGCGAACCGATTTCTTCTTTACAATAACACCTGCCTTGCCCTTATTATCAACGGATAATGCTAAACTCTCGGCACTGAACGAACGATATTCATCGAAATTTCCAACAGTCACAGTAACCGGATTAGACACACTGCCAATATAGTTCGATGTACCGGAGTAAGTTGCCGTTATAACGTGTGGACCGAATGAAAGTGTCGATATAGATAATTCAGCAATACCATTCCCATCAAGAGGTACGCTAACTCCTAACGGTTCAACTCCATCAGCAAATTGCACAGATCCACCATCAGGGATTGAGCCGTAAACAGTATCCCGTAAAATTAGAATATCACCCCTCCTGATCAACGTATCAGAAGAAGTTAAAATACTTGTAGTAGGTTTTTTGTTTACAACCTGAATAATTACATTCGAGGTGGAAGGTGAAAAATTCGCAGCTCCTGAATAATAAGCAGTAAGATTGTGTGTACCTGCCGACAAACCAGATATATTTAAATCTGCAGTAGATGCAGAACTTAAATATATTGGAGGACCTATATTCACTAATCCATCCTTAAACTGTACAGTTCCTGCTCCTGGTAATGTATTGAGAACAGAGTCATGTAGTGTTATCACTTCACCATAGACCGAAGGATTCTTAGATGATGTTAGAATACTAGTTGTAGATGTTTGATTAACAACTTGAATAATTGTGTTAGATGTTGACGCGGCATAATTAGTGTTACCGCTGAATTCGGCAGTAATATTATGAGTTCCGGCTGTTAGAGTGTTAACAGAAATTTGTGCAACTCCATTTATATTTATGGCGATCGGTGAACCGAGATTAGTTCCGTTGTCTTTAAACTGAACCGTACCGCCATCCGGTTTTGAATTATAAATACTGTCCTTCAAAACAATTGTCATCCCGTACCATGATGGATTTAATGACGACGTGATATAACTTGTAGTTGATATTTTATTAACTACCTGTGAAACAGCATTTGAAGTACTTGTTGAATAATTTACCGTGCCGCTATATACAGCCGTAATTGAGTGTGTTCCAACACTTAAATTAGAAAGTGAAATAGATGCAACACCATTTCCATTAATAGGAACAGGTGATCCTATATTCACGGCACCGTCTTTGAATTGTACAGTCCCTCCATCAGGAACAGATCCGTAAACACTATCGGTGAAAGTTACTGTTACACCATAAACTGATGGGTTCAACGATGATCTTAGAAAACTCGTAGTGCTGTTAAGATTAACGATCTGAGTAATGCTATTTGATAAGCTTGGTGAATAATTTATCGTGCCACTGTATTGAGCAGTAATTAAATGTGATCCACTTGATAGGTTGGAAATCGTCAATGTTGCAACGCCATTTGCGTTAAGCGGAATGGGCGAACCTATATTTGCGCCGTTATCTTTGAATTGAACAGTGCCTCCATCGGGAATCGAACCTACAACACTATCTTTAAATGTAACCGACTGACCGTAATAAGCAGGATTCAAGGAAGAGGTTAAAATACTGACTGTAGATTTTGGATTTACGACCTGATTAATATTATTTGATACACTGCCTTCATAATTTGTAGTCCCGCTATACACCGCACTAATTACATGTGTTCCAACAGAGAGTGAAGAGATATTCAACGTCGCAACACCGTTCGCATCAAGCGACTGAGGTGTACCTATATCTGCCGCGCCATCTTTGAATTGAACAGTTCCTCCATCAGGAATAGATCCGACTATGCTATCCTTAAATGTTATCATCGTACCGTAAGAGGATGGATTTAGAGAACTTGATAAATAACTGGTGGTCGGACGTTTTAATATATTTTGTGTAATCGTATTCGAAGTATTTGCTTCAAAGTTAGAACTACCGCTGTATTGGGCTGTAATTGAATGAGTACCCACCGATAGAGTTGATACGGTCAAAGTTGCAACACCAAAAGCATCTACCGGTACAGGAGTTCCCAAATGCATCGTGCCGTCAATGAATTGAACAGTTCCCCCATCAGGTATCGAGCCAACAACACTATCTTTTAATACTACAGGTGCACCAAATAATGAGTTTATGTTGTTTGTTGTTAAATAACCGGTGGTAGGTTTCTTAAGCACCACTTGATTTATACTGTTCGAGATACTCGGAGAATAATTTAATGTCCCACTGTATTCCGCCGTTATCGTGTGAGTGCCTGCAGCTAATATATTGATCTTTAACTCAGCAATACCGTTCATATCTATAGGTACCGGTGAGCCTATATTAATTCCGCCATCTTTAAATTGTACAGTTCCGCCATCAGGATATCCGATTACAGTATCTCGGAAGGTCAAAGTATCTAAAAAATATGATGGATTGAGTGTACTTATTAAAATGCTTGAGGTAGATTTCGAATTAACGACCTGAGAAACTTGATTCGACAAACTTGATGAAAAATTAGAAGTTCCGCTGTAATACGCCGTTATATTATGAGTACCAGTTGTTAATGTTGATGATGTATATGTTGCAACACCATTTATGTCCAAAGGTACTGGAGAACCGATGTTTATACCACCGTCCCTAAACTGAACGGTACCACCATCAGGAACTGGTCCGGTTATGCTGTCTTTAAAAGTTACTGCCTCAGTATATTCGGATGGATTCTTTGATGAAGTAAGAATGCTGACAGTTGCGCCTTGATTCACAACTTGAGATATAACATTAGAACTACTTGTTTCGAAATTTGATGTACCGCTATAGATTGCAGTAATTGTATGTGTACCTGAGCTTAAACTTGTAGCAGAATATGTTGCAACACCCTGAGCATCTAACGGAACAGGTGAACCGATATCTTGAACACCATCTTTAAATTGAACTGTCCCGCCATCCGGTATAGACCCAGCAACACTGTCTCTAAAAGTAACCAACTCGCCATAATCAGATGGATTTTTTGATGATGTCAAATAACTTGTTGTTGTTCTCTTCTGGACGACTTGATTCAAAGTATTAGAAATATTCCCTTCATAATTTACCGTACCACCATATTCAGCCGTAATGCTGTGAGTTCCAGCCGCTAATGTTGAAATCGTAAGCAAAGCAACTCCATTTAAATCTATAGGCACTGGTGATCCAAGATTCGTTACACCATCTTTAAATTGTACAGTTCCACCATCGGGCACCGAACCGATGACACTATCTTTTAATGTAATTGCATCAAGATAAATCGAAGAATTTATATCAACCGATAGAATACCGGTTGTTGATTTTTTATCAACAACCTGCGCCACTGTATTCGATGTACTAACATTGCAGTCTCCGTCACCACTATATTCTGCTGTTATGCTATGAGATCCCGCAATCAATGTTGTGATTGATAACACCGCTTGTCCACTTAAATCAACACTAACCGATCCAATTGTGGAAAGACCATCTTTAAATAGTATCGTTCCAGTTGGTGTTGCAGCCCCGGGCGGAGTTACTGCAACAGTGGCGGTAAAAGAGACTGATTGACCATAAACAGATGGATTAAGATTAGAAGTTAATGATGTTGTTGTTTGAACCTTATTAATTATTTGAGTGTAATCAGGTGATATACTTGTATTAAAACGCGAATCTCCATTGTATTCAGCAGTCAACAAATGTGATCCAACTGTTAAATCATTAATAGCTAAGGTTGCTAAACCTGAACCATCCAAAGTCTTTGTATCAATTGTAGAACCTCCATTTTTAAATGTTACTGCACCGGATGGGATCCCAGCTCCCGGCAAAATAGCAGAAACCGAAGCTGTAAGAATGATAGACTGACCCTTCACCGAAGGATTTACATCTGAGGTCAATGAAGTAGCAGTAGAAGCTTTATTCACATCCTGATTAATGGGTGAAGAGATACTCGATTGATAATTTAGATCTCCGCTATACTCTGCAGAAATTGAATGTGTACTCACATTTAATGTTGATAATGACAAAGAGGCACTCGCCGAGCCATCTAAGGCAGTACTACCGATTGTTGATGCACCATCCTTAAATGTGACCGTGCCGGTTGGTATTCCGGATCCAGGTAAATTCACAGAAACATTTGCTGTAAATGTGACTGTTTGACCGTATACTGTTGGATTGATTGATGAATTAATTGATGTAGTTGTTAACGCCTTGTTTACTGTAAACGATTGTGAGCTGGATGAACCACCACCACCATTATTGAATACAGTAATCGGAAATGTCCCCGCATTTACTAAATCAGTTGCCGGTATGATAGCAGTTAATTGAGTTTCGTTGATGAATGTTGTAGAACGATCGTTACCATTGAATCGGACTACTGATTGACCATCGACAAAATCAGTTCCGTTAACAGCCAAGGTAAAGCCTGATTCGCCAGTAAATTTCGAGTCCGGCGAAATGGAAGATAACACAGGAACAGGTGTGCTGCCTAAAATATTCAAATCATTTGAAGCAGTCCATCTGGAAAATCCTGATATTCCACTTAATGTAACAGTTTTGTTCGAAGTATTAACAACTCCGCCGCGGTTTGTCCAACTGGTACCAACATCTGTGGATTTATACAAATGGAGTGTTGCAGGATCCTGACCATTCAATTCACTATCATCGTAATGAAAAATCACAGAGGCATTTAAACCTGAATTTGTTGTCGGTGAAATATCAAAATACCTTTTTATAGAACTATTGGAATTACCGGTTGATACTACTCCGGTTTTCCGCAATACAGTTGTTGAACCTATTGATGTCCCGTTCAATATTATATCGGATCCTATATTGCCGAACGTTTCTGTTCCTGACGTTGCTGTAATATTTCTTGTTGTAGTAAGATTTCCGAGAACTGTGGCATTGGGAGTTTCAGAAACAGCGGCAGATGCACCAAGTGTTACTGAATTAGAGCTCGTTATTAAATCTCCTGAGAGTAGAGATAAACTTCCACCGATTGTAATATTTCCATTTAAATCTACATTTGATGCATTGTTGATTGTAAGATTGTTCAAATCAACAATGCTTGAGGGAATATATAATCCTGAAGTTGTTCCGCCATAAATTAAATTCGATGCAGATGATGTTACCAAATTAGTTGAAGTTCCTGCAATCGGTGAACCATCAAAAGAAAGTGTATTCGCTCCGACATTGAATATACCATTTGAAAGTGTCGGTAAATCGTTTATTGTCAAATCGGAACCGAGTTGGACATTACCGGAGGAAGTTCTATTTATTGTCAAATTATTTATTAGTTGATTTCCCGCCAAAAACTTCAGTGTACCGAATGATCCTGACCCATTGATAATTAAATTAGAACTACTGCTTCCCTTCAAAGAACCGTTTAAATTTGTTCCTCCTATAGAACCGTTAATTGTCAAATTCTTTCCACTCAAATCTAAGACATCATTCGAACCATTAAACTGAAGAGCATCACCGGAAGACGGTGCCAATAAATCTAAATCGTTATCTAACAATACTGAGCCGGAATTTTTCTCGATTGAAATATAATCGATACTCACCACACCACTCGATTTAGAAATATGTTGTGCGTTCCCACCTGAAAAAATCAAAAATCTTCCTTCCGATGTAATAGTTCCGTTGCAAGTAATATTTCCGAACAATGAAACATCACCACCTGAAAGAGTTGATAAATGCAACGTACCATCATTTATGATATTGCCGTTAACAACCAATTTCGCAGTCATGGGTGTTAATGACATAGATAGAATGGAACCTGATGATATTTCTAAATTTTCAGAAATCATTCTTTGAACCGAAGCTCCGTTATACCCTAAATCCAGAGTAGTGCCGTTGCTTACTAAAACATTCGCAGGATAACCCGCACCGGAGACTGAACTCCATTCACTTCCACGATTAAATGTGCCGCCTGAATTATATTTTAATGTTGATCCACTATTGTACGTCGGAGGATTTGTATTTACACTCCCACCACTGTTGATAGTCAATATACCGGAACTGCCAATAAACGATGACGTACCAAAATCAACAGCACCTGCAATTGAAACATTGTTGAATGTGACATTACCACTAACTGTACCGGAGCCATTAAAGACAAACGTTCCGCCATTACTTCCTGAAGCCAGTAAACCGCTCGTCTGAACAATTGATCCTCCGTTACCAATCGTTAAAGTATTTAGCAATCCTACTGTTAGAGTTCCAGATGTTAATGTCAGCGAGCCATTTATTGTAGGACTTGATGAGAGAGAAGCATTCAGGGGATCATTCAATTCAAGATTAGAATATGTGCCTGTTCCTGAAAGAGTATGAGAGGTGGAACTACCGTTCAATAATATTTTACCGCTGCCTGTATGTAATGCCGAATTCGAAATATCTCCCTTCACGGTAACAATATTTCCTCCGTCATCAAATGTGCCGCTTGTAAAATCAAGATTACCACTTACCGTGACAGCATTGCCTAAAGTTATAGTTCCAGATGATTTATTGATTGTGAGGTAATTAAATGTTTCGCCACCACTTTTTGTTAAAACTTGTGAGCTTGCTCCGTTAAACGTGACCGTACTTCCGGTGTTTATAAAGGATCCTGAATTAGACCAGTTCCCGCCGACTGAAATATTCCTGTTGTTTGCATCTAAGGTTCCAGATGTGATTGTTAAATTATTTTGTACCTGAAGATTATTATTCCTTAATAAAGCAAGTACTGGGGCTGTCCCGTTTTGCACCTGAAAATTGTAGAATGGGACATTGCTGCTAACTGTTATCGTATCTGTTACTGAACCGATAGTTATTAAAAATGTTCCACCTGTAATGGGATTACCTATCTGATTGATATTAACATCAGGTAAAGCGGTATTGATATTACTACTAGCGATGCTAACTGTTCCGTTCGACATAGAGAATGTTGAATTAGCAATTTCGAATATTGAATTCGATCCGGTACCAACCGTACCACCTGCCGCAACAGCCACCGTCCCTCCGCTGATTGTCACAATACCGCCTGCCACTATAGATGTAATTCTTCCGTTCATAGTAAGCAGACCGGAATTCATAGTGAATTGTCCTGTCGCCCCTATTTCTAATCTGTTTCCACCACCGGTGCTGCTTATTGTCATCGTTCCGTTGTTGATGATTAGATCACCATTAACAATCAAAGAAGAATTATTACCCCATTGCGATACCGCACTAGTATGATTTAGAACATAACCAGAAGTTGCTCCAATTGTAAAGTTTGAGCCACCGAAGGGTCTGATTGTTGATGCGCTTGAAATTTTAAATGTACCATTTGTTAGTGTAATTGTAGCCGAAGCCGAAGCTTGAGTCATGGAAAACACAGCAAGCATATCAAGAATATTCGTCTTACTTGTTCCCATGTTCAATGTAATCTTGTTAAAGATTGTGCTTCCCGATCCGCTGAATGTCTGATTCCCATTTTTGTTAAACGTAACATCAGTTACTCTGCCAGTACCGGTGAACATATTGAATGTACCGCTGTTAGTAACGTCTCCACCAATCACCAATCCAGTTGTAATTGTACCGGTATTAGGGCCACTAAAACTCGCACCAGACAAGACATCTATATTCCCTGTAACAGTTAAAGTACAAATCACTCCATCATACTCCAGGATTCCGTCAGTGCCTTCGCCAACTTTGACGTAAGCAACAGTCGTAGTCGAGTTAATGGCAACAATATGAGTATCTCTAATGTAAATCGAATCGGTTGGTGCTGTACCCGGTATGTCTACTGCATCTGCCCAGGTGGAACCTCCGTCTGTTGAGATAGACCAGGTTGCGGGGATTGACCATGATCCTGAAGCTTTGCTCCGATACTGATTTGCCGCTAATGGTAGGGCAAACAGAAATGAAATAATTACTAAGAATGTTAAAGCGTAATAAAATTTATTTCTCATATTTTCCTCCTGGTCGGAAAATAATTATTGGATTGATAATCATGGTGATTAGTCCGTTAGCTAACTAAATTTTTATCTGTCGACAATAAATTATCACAATCCATTAATTTTAAAATGGGTGAATACACAACACAAGGGCAAAGAATTAATTAGCCCATCCCCCTTTTCTTCCAAATAATTGACTGGTATAATTCACCCTTGCGATACAATAGATTATCGGCAGATTTATCTTTAACTTAAGAAAAGGAACAGTAAAATCCAACGATACTTAATTTGCTACCTTGGGCAATTCACTGCTTTTTCCAATTTTCTTCAAATCTATGTCAGATTTTCAAGAAAATCGGTAATATTCGGTCAATTTTATTTATTTTTGTACTAAACTCAGTAGTAGCAAATTAGCTTAAATATGACCTTCAACTTTCGAAATTAATTGGGATTTTGACACAGCACCGATGATCTGTTCAGCCACTTGTCCACCTTTAAATATCAATAACGTAGGAATACTTCTGATGCCGAACTGCATGGCAGTTTTCGGATTTGAATCGACATCTATTTTTGCAACTTTCAGTTTTCCGTCGTATGTCTTAGCCAACTCTTCAACGTGAGGAGCAATCATTTTACATGGTCCACACCAGACTGCCCAAAAATCAACAAGCACCGGCTTATCTGATTGCATTACTTCGGTTTGAAAATTTGCGTCAGTTACTTCTATTGGTTTCATTTAATTTCCCCTGATAATAATAATAAAATATATTTCAAAAACGTGACTTAAATATACAAAATTCTATGAAGATATTCTTACACTCGATGGTCCTAAAAGCTGTTCAATAGCTGATATAAAATCGTTTGAAATATTTACGTTGAGTTTTGTCGATTGATAAAGTTGAGAACGTTCTCCATTGATGTTGATTACATTGAAATAGCAAGGATACTTGCCCTTGTTATTTTCAACTATCTGCTTTAAAGAACTGATTGACGATTCAGTTGTTTCATCAAGTTTGATTGAGATTACAACTTGCTTTGCATATTTCTCCCTAATTTTTTCTATCGGTATCACTTCTTTAACAAATATTCTTAATGAATCCCCGTTTTGTTCTCCTGTACCGATGATCATGACCATTGCATCTTCAATCAGCAATTGTGAATAATTACGGTAAGCTTCAGAAAATACTATACATTCTCCTTTACCGATAAAATCTTCCAAAGTCAAGAAAGCCATCATGTTTCCTTTTTTATCGACTTTCTTTTTCAGTGCCGAAATAATCCCGGCAACGCGGACGGTGGTTCCCTGTTTAATCACAATCCCCGCACCAAACTGAGCCGTTGCGAATGCCTTGATATCCATTTCGTATTTTCTTAATGGATGTCCAGAGACATAAAATCCAAGAACAGATTTTTCACGCGATAATTTTTCGCTTTCATTCCACTCGGCTTTGGATGGCAACGATGGAAAATGTTCTTGTCTTTTTTGAACACTTCCTGATTCAAACAAAGATGACTGTCCCTTAGCAGACTGCTCTTTATAATTTTGTCCGTATTGAATTGATAATTCAATTGCATCAAATACCTGAGTGCGGACAGGGTGCAAGCTATCGAACGCACCTGATTGTATCAATCCTTCAACTGTTTTTTTATTCACTAACCTTAAGTCAACTCTTCTACAAAAATCAAATATATTTTCAAAGTTTCCTTGTTCCTGTCGGCTCTTCAGAATAATTTCAACTGCGCTGACTCCAACATTTTTTATTGCGCTCATCCCAAAGCGGATTCCTTTTGATGTAACAATAAACTGAACGCCGCTCTCATTCACATCTGGGGGCAGGACGTGGATTTTCATCCTCCTGCATTCTTCTATAAGTTGCACCACATAATCGGTATCACCGATCTCAGCCGACATGGTTGCAGCCATGAATTCTGACGGATAATGTGCTTTGAGAAAGGCAGTCTGATACGCAAGAACGCTGTAAGCTACGCTATGCGATTTATTAAATCCGTACGATGCAAATTTTTCGATCATATCGAAAATATCTGAACCGACCTTTTTTGAAAAACCCTTTTGTACCGCACCATCGATAAATTCTTTTTTCTGTTTCGCCATGAGTTCTTTGTCTTTTTTGCCCATGGCTCGTCTCATCAAATCGGCTTTGGCTAATGTAAAACCTGCAATTTCGCTTGCGATTCTTATCACTTGTTCCTGATAGACTATTATGCCGTATGTTTCCCTAAGTATTGGTTCAAGTGCCTTGTTTGGATAATCGATATTCGCTCCCTGTTTCCGCCGTATGAAGTCACCTATCATTTCCATAGGTCCAGGTCGATAAAGAGCATTCATCGCAACAATATCGCTTATTGAGGTCGGTTTAAGTTTCCTCAACCAATCTTGCATTCCGGAAGACTCAAACTGAAATACTCCAACCGTTTGACCTCTTCCAAAAACATCAAACGTCTCCGGGTCATTCTCAGGAATTGTATCAAGGTCAATTTTTATTCCATGATTTAAATTGATTAAATGAAGAGCATTCTCCACAACCGTTAATGTTCTTAATCCCAAAAAATCCATTTTTAACAAACCGGCTTTTTCAAGATCAATCATATTATATTGTGTCATGATCTCGGTTTGAGGAGTCTTGTATAATGGAACGTAATCTATCAACGGACCGGGTGCAATAACAACACCAGCCGCATGTGTAGAAGCATTCCTGTTGAATCCTTCAAGAACCAACGAAATATTTATTAGTTCATGAATCTTTTCATCCGGGCTTTCTTTAATCCACTTCAATTCCGGGTTAGTATCGATTGCTTCTTGCAGCGGAGTAACTCTTCCCTGAATTACCGGTATCTGTTTTGTAATCGATTCTACGATATTTAACGGGACGCCAATAACGCGGGCAACATCTTTTAAAACTGCTCTTGTAGATAAAGTTCCGAATGTGATTATTTGTGAAACAGAATCTTTGCCATATTTATTTCTGACGTATTCTATAACTTTATCCCGTTTGCTGTCTGAGAAATCTATATCAATATCGGGCATGCTTACCCGGTCGGGATTTAAAAATCGTTCAAACAGTAAATCATATTTTAAAGGATCAACGTTCGTAATTCCCAAACAATACGAGACCAAACTCCCGGCTGCACTTCCCCGCCCCGGACCAACAAGTATATCCATTTCTCTTGCAGCGTTTATAAAATCTTGCGTGATGAGAAAATATCCGGCATACCCCATTTTGTTGATGACAGAGAGTTCATGCTCGATCCGTGTTTTCAATTCAGGTGTAATTTCTTTGAACCGTTTTTCTAAACCGCGGTAAGCGAGGCGGTTCAGATATTCATTTAGATTATTCGTGCCGGCATCCGGCGGGATAGGAAATTCCGGCATATACGGTTTTTCGGGCTCAAGACTGAATTGCTCAATCATTTCTGCAATCTCAAGTGTTGATGAAATTGCTTGCGGGAATTCCTTAAATGCCCGCCTCATCTCCTCAGGCGATTTGAAGTAAAGCTGATCTGTTTGGTAGCGGAGTTGGTGATAATCAGTAGGGTTAGATTGAGAAGCATCCGGAATCATCAACAGAACATTATGGGCAAGCGCATGTTCCTGTTTGATGTAATGGACATCGTTGGTGGCTACAAGGCTCACACCGAATTCTTTTGCAAGCTTTGGCATACCTTCTAAAATCGGTTTTTCTTTTTCCAGTCCATGATTTTGGAGTTCTAAATAAAAATCATTCCCGAATATATCCACAAACTCTGATGCTGTTTCCTTCGCACCTGCAAAATTTCCTTCAACCAATTCATGGGCAACTACTCCATTCGGGCAAGCGGATAATGCGATAAGATTTTTTGAATATTTTTTCAGAAGATCAAGATCAATCCGAGGTTTATAATAAAACCCTTCGGTATGACCAAGTGTGCATAGTTGGATAAGATTTTTATATCCGTCATAATTTTTTGCCAACAGAACAACATGGTAGTATATTCCCCTACCCTGTCCCTGTTTCAATTTCGTTTGATTTATATCTTTATCGAATCTCGATCCTTTTGTAACAATATACATTTCGCAACCGAGGATAGGTTTAATTCCGGCTTTTTTTGCCTTCTTATAAAACTCTATCGCTCCGAACATAACTCCATGATCTGTCAATGCAACAGCTGTCATTCCGTTTGCAACAGAAGCGTTTACTAACCCATCTACAGATGCGGCGCCATCTAACAGACTAAAATGAGAATGATTATGGAGGTGTATAAAATCAGACATGCTATATTCTAAATAGAATTAAAATTCAATTTTACGGCAAGAAAAAAGCCGGAGGGTTATCCAGCTTTTTTCAGCCCAAGCTTATTATACTCTTCTAACTTAAGATTCTAAAAATTTTTCAACGTACTGACAAACTTTTGATATCTCGATGATGTCGCGCTTACCGGTACTTCGCGATTTCATCTCAACATTTCCCGAATTTACATTTTTTTCACCGACAATAATTTGAAGCGGAATACCGATCAGGTCGGCATCTTTGAACTTGAATCCGGGGCTCACATCATCGCGATCATCAAACAAAACATCAACCAATGATTCCTGCAATTTTTTATACAGCGATTCAGCAATGCTAACTACTTTCTCATTGTTCGAATTCACCTGTATAAGGTGTACATGATATGGAGCTAACGCATTATTCCATACAATACCGTTTTTATCATTATTTTGTTCAATGAAACAGGCTACAACTCGTTCAACTCCTATTCCATAACTTCCCATGATGATCGGTTTTTCTTTTCCGTTTTCATCGAGATAGTATGCATGAAGTGCATCTGAATATTTTGTTCCGAGCTTAAAGATATGTCCCAGTTCGATAGCATTAACAACACGAAGCGGCTTACTACATTTCGGACATGGTTCGCCGGCATTCACAGTTCGAAGATCAAAGTAACCATCGATTTTTATATCACGCTGCAAATCTATATTTGCAATATGATAATCATTTTTATTAGCGCCGCTTACCAAATTGTTGCCACCTTGCAACCGACGATCAACTATAATTTTAAATCCTTGCAATCCAATTGGACCAATTGACCCTGCATCCGCACCGGTAAGTGATTTTAATTCATCAGGATGACATGAACGGAAATCGGATCCAAGCGCAGATAATAATTTTGATTCATTCAGTTGATCATTACCCATCATCAAAACAAGAATCGGCGTTTTATCTTGCATGAACACTAACGATTTCGCAAGATATCGTTCTTCGATCTTCAAAAATTCTTTAAGCTCATCTATCGTCCCAACATTTGGCGTTGAAATTTCTGTTATCGCCTTACTTTCATTATCACGATGAGCTTTTTGAAGCGCCGATGTTGCCACTTCCATATTTGCTGCATAGCCGCAGCCATCACATACTGTGCATGTATCTTCCCCCGATTCAGATTCAAGCATAAACTCTTGCGACGCACTGCCGCCCATTGCACCACTTGAAGCACCGACGATAAAGAACTTCAACCCGGCGCGCGTGAACATTTTCTTATACGCTTCGGCATGGAGATCATAGTTCACATCCAAGCCTTCCCACGTTGCATCAAGGCTGTAAGAATCTTTCATAAAAAATTGCCTGCCGCGTATTACGCCCGATCGCGGTCTTGGTTCATTCCTGAACTTCATCTGGATTTGATACCATATTTGCGGCAAATCGCGATACGATTTGAGATGATTTTTGGCGATGGAGCAGATAACTTCTTCGTGTGTTGGAGCGAGAACTAAAGGTCGATTTTTTAGATGAAACATCGTATCGCCAAACGCCTTGACCCGTCCGGTTTCTTCCCATAACTCAATTGGATTTAGTGCTGGCAAATAGAATTCCTGTCCGCCTATCGCATCCATCTCATCACGGATTATTTCCATGGCTTTTTTTAGGATTTTATAACCGAGTGGTAAAAAAGAATAGACACCAGCACTGAGAGAACGTATCATACCTGCTCTCAGCATTAATTGGTGACTTGGAATCAGAGCATCCGATGGGATCTCTTTGACGGTTGGAATAAAGTTTTTACTTAGTCGCATTTAATTCGATATAATTAATTGATATTATTTTCTGATAAATTGAATCAGTCTTATGGTGTGATCATACAAAGACTTTGTTAATATACCAAAATTATTGAGGAGTCTCA
This sequence comes from Ignavibacteriales bacterium, assembly GCA_016218025.1. Lineage (GTDB taxonomy): Bacteria > Bacteroidota > Ignavibacteria > UBA10030 > SZUA-254 > PNNN01. The sequence continues at coordinate 110,284 of JACRFD010000038.1, read as the reverse complement.
AGTATATTTATAGAAAAAAAATCCCGATTCTTGAGATTTCGGAATTCAGATTCCATCGTTACAGATTGTTAATCGCAAAACAGATTATTCTAATTAAGTTGAGGGGTGAAATACCTCTAATCCAAACTATTTTTTACTTTTTCCTTTTGACTTGATTTATACCCCGAAAGGAGTTCCCGCCTCAGTTTCACTTCGGCGGGATAAACTCCCTGCTAACCTGCAGTTTAGTCCCAAATTGACTCAAGTTAGCGAACGCAGTGAAGCTAACTTGTCTGTCAATTTGCGGATCCCGTTTCGAGCGATAGCTTGAAACGGGAGAAACCATTTTTGTCTTACTCTTCTTGAATTATCTTATTTGATTTGTACCCCCGGGCAGAGTCGAACTGCCGACCTGCGGTTTAGGAAACCGACGCTCTATCCATACTGAGCTACGGGGGCATTATTAATTTCGGATTTCAGATTTTCGATTTTGGATTGAAATAATATACCAAAATATTTTTGGATGCTCAAATAATAAAAAAAAACTCCACCGGTTCCCCGATGGAGTTTGTATGAACAAAATTATTTTTTATTCAAATTCGTATCCAACACCAAAACTAAACGAGAATATATTCATTCCGTGTGTTCCGGGCATTGCTTCGGGATTGGCGATTGGATCGATTTCACGATCTTTACCAATCAGGTACTCTACACCTAAATCAAATACAAAACTATCATATTTATATCCCGCACCAACTGTTACCGCATTATAACTTATGCTCGGGAATAAAATATTGTAAGTTTCATCCGGGGCCGGGGCAGGATCGATATAGAATCCTGCTCTCAAATCCAACGATGGACAAACTGAATACCCGAGGCCAAAACGGATTTGTGTTGCATCTTTCCAGTTTAGAGTGATTGTATCTGTTCCCCAACCAAGAGCTTTAAACTTGGTAATGAATTGATCTTCACTTTTTGACCATTGGCTGAACTGAGCATCGGCTGTAATAACCAATTCCGGAATTGGATAAAAAGCTATGCCTCCGGCTATCCACATGGGCCAATCTACATCTCTATCAAACTCACTCTCAAGTGACCCGTTCTTCGCGGTTCCGCTCATAGTGACAGAAGTCTTCGTTCGGAATGATGCTCCAATGCTGAACATTTCGTGTGGTTTTGCTAATAAGCCAACTGTTACACCGTAACCCATTCCATTCGAACTTTCAGTATATTGTCCCATTGGTCCCGGGCGATCCATATCGAACATACCATAAAAAATGTTCATTGCAACACCTGCAGAGAACTGATCAGAAAATTTATAAGATACCGCCGGAGAAATATTAATTACTCCGATTTTGCTCTTCCATTTCATCGCCTGTCCGCCACTGAGCAATTTTAAATCTTCTCCATCCCATTCAGATCCTAACCCTGCCGGAACGTAAACACCTAATCCGAAGGTTAAACCATCAACGAGCTTGCAATGATAGAATCCCATTAAATTAGGAGAGATATAATGGTTGGTTTTTGTTTTAGTATCGATATCAATTGTGGGATATGGTGATGGAAGGGCTTTATAAAATTTATATTTTCCCATCGGAACCACATCGGTTGCAAATACGCCGATAAAATTCTTTTGCATCTGCGTTAAACCTGCCGGATTCCAATAGATAGCAGAATAATCGTTTGCTAATCCTACGAACGCTCCGCCCATTCCGAATCCCTTCGGTCCTATGCTGTTCAGACTTAAGCCGTTCGGGAACATTGTCCCGACTGCCACAAGCAGCATTACCAAAATTGCTATGTATCTAACTCTCATAATATTACTCCGAAATTATTATTGATTGAGTGATTTAGGGTTTATTTCCAATTTTGTTTAGATGCAAATCAGAATATCATTTCAATTCGAATATTGAATTTTGCTTAAAATAGGAAAAGAAAGAATAGAAAGCAAACTTTTTATGATTTTTGGAAAGAGTATATAAATAATATTTATATCAAAACCCCGCCAATTTATCGGCAGGGGTTTCCCAAAGTTGGTCAAAATTTTATTTCAAAAGAAGGAATTTCTTAATTTCAGATAATCCATTCGCAGTCAATTTATAATAATATGTTCCGCTTGACAAAGATGATGCGTTAAACTGAATTGAATATTTACCCGGTTCTTGATCTTTATCGACTAGGACCGCGATCAATCTCCCCAAAATGTCATAGATTTTCAATGAAACTAACGATCCTTTGGGTATGTTGTACTTGATTGTGGTTAAAGGATTGAAAGGATTCGGATAATTTTGATGGAGCTGGAATTCAGGTGGAACTCCTGCGTCTAAATCATCAGCACCTAGTAGCTTTTTCAAGTTAGTCCATTTTAATTTTGCAGCATCTGCAGTCGTCCATAGTTCGTCGATATTCTTTGCACCGAGGAGTGCAAACCCTACCATCTTCTTTTCACCATCTTGAAGAGAGAAAGGTGCGTTAGAAATAACAAAGTGAATATCAGCTACGCTATCCACCGTTACAAACCCTCCGCTCAGCCAATTAAACTTAGATGCACGTGTAAGACTAATTGATGCGTTGTTTATTAATCCCCTGTAACTTCCTGCACCATCCAATGCCCTTACACCGCAATACGATGTCCCGGCATAAGCACTGTTCCATGCATATCCCATATCCATATCTGTCTGGTAAGTTGTTCGGTTGTAAAGGTAGTAATCTGTTTGTGGACCTACAATGTCCCAGTCCATAAATAATCCCACATACAAATCATTTATAACGCCGCCCGATCTGTTGGTTATATCGTATCGCAATATTATGTAATTGCTGTCATCTGCTGTAGTAAATGCATATGAATACATGTCAACTTTCAATCCGATTTTATTCGTAGGATTCGCAAGTGAATCGGTGAACATTGTACTTCCATCTTGGGCAGATAATGATCCGGGGTAAAGCATATTATAAACTTGCTGAGATGAAAAATCATGATCCTGACATGTACCGCAGGTATCATTGCGTACTACATCAACAAGCTTCGTAGCAGAATAACCAATCATTAATCCACCTTCATACAGTTGATTCCATCCGCCATGCACAAAACCTGAGCCGTTAACATTATTCAAATCCACAAATCCGATACGCGAAATGTTTGAAAGACTCACTTCAACATTGTTGACATTGTGTGTAGCAAAGGTTGGATTTATTAAAACCCAGAAATATTGAAAATCGGAATAACTTCCATCCGTAATCGTTAGCTTGAATCTGACACTATGAGCCGGTGGTGCATTACCGGCAATCGTAACACGGAAAGGAGCAGTTGAGTTACTTGCCTCACCCATCGTGTTTACAACACCAACAGGATAAGATCCCTGAACAATTGAAACGTAAGTGTCATTTTCCGATAATGTTATGGTTGCACCAGGGTTTGTTGGCGATAAATAATTTTTGATTGTCGTTATAATTGAAAATGTTTCGCCGGGCTGAAGAATTTTGTTATTATTCCCGCCAACAGAATCATCCGTTAGATATGAAATCATTCTGAGAGATGGAGATGAAATTGTCAATGCCTTTAATGCATTAATACGTCCTTTTCCCAATAAATCTACATAATTCGGATTAACCGAATTAATATTATCACACGTAACGCGTACTTGCTCTGCAGCCTGGAAAGATGTTATACCGGGATTATGAGATTTTACCAAACCGATTAAACCTGCAACAAGCGGTGTTGACATTGATGTACCATCCATATAATCATAAGAATAAATATTGGTAACACCATAAACCGTACTAAAAATATTATCGCCTGGTGCCGCGACATCTACGTATTCATTCCATGTAGAATACCAAGGCTTCACATCGTTTGGAAGCGTTGCTGCCACTGAAATAACTCCATTATAACTTGCAGGATATTGAAGTGAATTATCGGCTGAATTTCCGGCGGCGGCTACTACTATCGCACCATAAGACATAGCAATATCAATTACTTCTTGTTCTAATTGTGAAGCACCTGCACCACCCCAACTTAAACTAATTATATCTGCACCCATCATTGCGGCATATACAATTCCTTCCATACCGAAAACAATATAAGGAGTACCGCCAGTAGCCCGCGTGTCATTATCCGATCCAGCTTTAACGGGCAGAATTTTGCATTTGTATCCGATACCTGCAATTCCAGTTCCATTATTTGTAACAGCCGAAGCAATTCCGGCAACGTGGGTTCCATGTGTAGCGCTGGAACTTGTTGGTGTTGGATTATTGTCCTCGATTGGATATAAATAATTTGCTCCACCAAAATCCCATCCATGATAATCATCTACTTTTCCATTCGAATCATCATCAATACCGTTCGATTCTTTTCTACCACCAAGCCCATCATCGCCCCATTCTCCAGGATTAATCCAGATATTTTCCTGCAAATCCGGATGAGTCCATAACACACCTGTATCTATAATTCCTATTACAATATTTGTATCACCTTGCTCGTTACACCAGGCAGTATCTGCCATTACTTTATCCAAACCCCACTGGCTGCCACGGCTCGGATCATTAGGTCTGCAAGTTTGAACATCATTTACCGGATAAATGAACCATGGCTCTGCATATTGAACATCCGGCAATTTTGAAATTTCTTCTGCAACACTGAATGCATCTGCCGGTGAACTATATTTTACTACTAAGTAATTTGAGAACTGTTCATCTGCTTTTAAAGCAACAGATCCTAAACCGGAAAAAAATTGCTCTACCGAAGTGATTCCGAAACGTGATGATATTTTTTGAAGTCCGGAGATACTGTTCACGGTTTTTGCACCCTTGCTCACACTGCCGTTGATCATTTTAACAACAACTCGATCCGGAAGATAATGACTGGTTTCTCGCTGTTTTTTTATGACATTCCCCGCTTTACCTCCATCGATATTCATGGGTGAATATTTTCCCGAAGCGGCTGGAAATAATATATTTTGAACGGACAGTATTAAAACAAATAACAGAGCAGAGCGAATAATTTTCATAATAATCCTTTGAATTAATAACTTAGAGATTTCTGAAAAATCCTTTAACAATAAAACTTGTCACGCTGAGCTTGTCGAAGCGTGAAATTGAATCAAAATGTCATGGTTCGACAGACTCACCATGACAGTCATTCTATTTTTCAAATGTCTCAACTTATTTAATCTAAAGAAATTTATTCTATTAGACAAGCTAATCTTTATAGAGTCTTTTGGTAAGGATATAATCTTCAACCGATTTGGGGACAAGAAAACGGATAGAACGTCCAAGTTTAACCTTCCGCCTGATATCTGTGCCTGAAATTCCGACTTGAGGAACATTGACAATTTTTGCCGAACGAAGATATTTACTTTTTGACATGTTTGGTGAAAAACCGGGCCGGCTCATAACAATCAAATTAGCTTTTAGAACTATCTCATCAGGTGATTTCCAAGCTTCAAATTCAATTAAATTATCTGAACCAATGATCAAAGATAAATCTGAATTAGGATATAACGCAGCTAAAGCTTGTACAGTATCAACAGTATAAGACAAACCTTTTCTTTCAATTTCGATATTCGAAACTTCGAAACCAGTGCAACCTTTTACCGCTAATTCGGTCATCTCTAATCTGTGCTTTGCCACCGCAAGTGATGTATCCGGTTTATTTGGAGATTGTGCTGCCGGGATAAATAAGATTTTATCTAACCGTAATTGATCGCGTACAGATTCGGCTACAATCAGATGCCCCATATGTGGAGGATTGAACGACCCGCCAAAAATTCCAATATTCATTGAAATAATTTCCGAAAACGATATTTTTTTTCAAGCATTTTAAAAACAGTTATTGTTTTAGTAGGAGTATCACCGTTTAATTTTGCAACTTCAAGATCTTTTCGTAATTGCAATAATCCTTTTCCATTGTCGAGCGAATTTAAAGTTTGTAACGGGAAGACAATCGAATCTTGCTTCATTATTGATTGAATTAATCCATCAGTTTGAGGAGTTAATTCGGTTTGAAATGTTTTTAAGATCGAACTATGATTCGATTTCATGCCAACGAGATAGCAACTTCCCGAATCGGTAGGTCCAAAAACTATGCAATCATCATCATATCCAAGCTGTGAAATCGATAGTTTTAGCAGCTTATGAGAAATCAATGGATTGTTTTCTAAAACTGCCACAACCCGTTGATATCCGGATTGAAAAGCAGTATCGACAGCTGATTGAAATTGTTCGGCAAAAGAAGTCTGATTCAGTTCAAATAATTTTACTCTGTATTTGTATGAGAGAAAGAAATCATCAGAGAGTTCCTTTGTATTCCTGTAAACTAAAATATCTGCATCAAATAACTGAATAGCAACACGTAATGTATCGCTGAAGAAAGCGGTATAAAGCGCATCTAAATCATCCCATGGCAGCGCTGCAAAAGGATCGTTATGATTACTTCTATCAATCTGATTGCTGATTGCAAAAATTATAATTGCATTTTGTTGAGACATATTTTTAAAATAATTTGAATATCTTTAATACATAATAGAAAGGATGAAGAAAAAAAGCAAATTTTATATAAGCTCGATTAGATTTATGAATTATTCAACAAATCAAAATAAAGTTTTTCATACTCTCTGCTGATAACTTCCCAATTCAATCTCTCCAGAAAATAGCTGTAACCCTTTTCCACCCTTTCATTATAAGAACTTTTATGATTTCTGAAATCATTAATTATATCAACAGCTTCATTTTCATTCTTTACCACAAGTACAATATCTGAATAATCTTTAACATTCCCGCAATCTGTAGTAATGAAGAGAGTCTTGCTTGCAAACGATTCAAACATAACAAGCGGAGAGCACTCCACTTTTGAACCGAAAACAAAAATATCCGCGTCTATGTATGCTTCTAATACTTCTGAACGGGGAAGATTTTCAAGAACTGGAACATTAAGTTTTTGTCCCAACAATCTGCAATCGGCATAACATTCTGTCAGCCATTTCTTTGGAAATTTATGGAAAGAATTCCCTATTAACACTGCTGAGATTGCATCGCTCTTCAGCAGTTGAAATGTATTCCAAAAAAATTGGTGGTTTTTTAATGTGCTGTGATTCGAGACGTTTATCAGCAGTAGCTCGTCTTTTAGATTATGTTTTTTCCTATAGCCGCCATAATTTGTTTGAGTAAACTCTTTAAGATCGGCGCCATTAGGAATTATTATCCCGTTTCCAATTTTATGATCATTTCCAAATTTTGTATCGATATAGTCGGGTGACAAATATATTACGCGGTCATAATCTCTCAATATTGCCGGCATTTTTGAATAGTATGTTTCGTATCCGGGCTTTAAAAGATTTGAAAAACCGCAAGGCACAAAAATTTTTTTCGATTTTAGATTGCCTAATAAATCGAACACCAAATCGGAACTCCACGTTTGCGCGGCGTAGTTCATCATGATATCAAAATCACCGGATATCACAAATTTCTTATACAATTCCGAATCTCCTCGAATACCTTCTACTTGATTACCTTTGCAATCGAAGTCGACAATTTTCACTCCGTTCAATTGGTTAAATTTTCTTTTATCAGATTTTCGAGTTGCAACGGTAACATCATGACCGAACGTGACAAGATACTCGGAGAGTTTCCGCACTACCTCTTCGCTTCCTCCGGAATCCGGATAATAACCTTGAACTGTATGTAATATTTTCATAAAGCTACACTTCGATCAGAAATATTTCTGCTGTTGTCAGTCTCGCTCAATTTTCACTCCTCTGAAATTATAAACCTTTTCTGCAATCTCCTTAATCAATCCATACCTAAGAATAAAATATAAAAATATAATTACGATAGGAATGATGAAAAGTGTTTGATACATCGATAACATAAATAATATCGAAATAACAAAAAAGATCATCGATTGATGCAAGAAATTAGTATTAAAAATAAGATTGTTCCGATGAAAGATAAATAATGTGTACACTATTTGAGATGCCAAACTAATCCCGAAAGCAATTGGTATCGAATAGATTCCAATATTGTTAGTGATGCCGATATAAATCGTAATCACATAGATCGCGACTTGAATCATCACAGAGTAAAACCATTCCCGCTTCAGGGATAACGGTAACAACGCAACTCCAATAACCCATGAATATACCTTCAATATTCCAATTACAAGCATCGCTCCTAGATAGTCATAAGCAATAACAAAATCGGAAGTATATAATATTTTCAGAATTAAGTCACGGGATGTAAATAGAATTATTATTACAGGGATGACAATAGAAACCGCAACCAATAAAGTGCGATGGATTAATTCCGCCGCCGATTGTTTGTTATCTCTGAGTGAAGCAATGGCGGGAAACAAATGCATCGTTAACCAAGACAATGCAACTGTCGGATAAAGATCGGTTATTTTTGCAACACTCTGTATTATTGCGTTACTGGATTCTCCAAGTAAACCAAGCATGTATCGCTTAATAATAAAATCTGCTGCCATCCATGCTATTCCGGCGGCTAACGATAATGCCGCCACTTTAATAATCGGAATAAATACATTCAATACACGGAAAGAGTCAAATTTTATTTTCAATTTATCTCTAAGAAGATAAAAGCCTGCAATAATTAAAATTATTTCGTTTACAACCATTCCAATTGCAGCTCCGAGAATGAAGTAATCCGAGACAAGAAAATAAATTAATGGAAGCACAATTATTGCTGGAATGATTTTGAAAACAACAACTCCTTTTAAATTTCCCATCCCTTCTAAAATTCCGAACAAACAATTTTCAACTACCATTAACGGGGCTGATAATAAAATTAAACTAACCGGGATTGAATAAACAGAACTGTTTGTAATGAGTTTTGAAATGTAAATCGGATCGAGCAACAAAACCAAGCATAAAATTGCTAACGACAATACTGAAAGCATCAGGACAAGGATGACAATTCGCGATATTTGCTCTCGTTGTTCGGCATGATTTTTAACCGAGATATCGGCGGCAAATGCGGTTATTCCTAACGGCAAACCGAATGCAAAAACTGTAAACAATAAACTCATCGCCTGCTGGCTGATCGATAGAATACCGAACAGACTTACCGAAAGATACGCCGCAAATATTTTATTACGCAATAATCCGCCTGCAATACTTATTATTGCAGCCGAAGAATTAAAAAATATTTTCTTTGTTAAACTCATTTCAACATATGGTATATATATTTCAGTAGTTTCTTGATCCAGATAATCGGATACCGTATTGTTTGAATTGAATAAAGCATCACAAGTAATTGCTTGAAGGAATCTTGAGTTTGAAATTCTGCACTTAATCCTTCGCTATTTTTACCGTAAATCAACAAAGGCGCGCCAACATAATCAATCTTTAACTTATTCACAAGCGATAACCAAAGATGATAATCTTCATAGCCGCGAAGCAGCGAGTTTGCAGAGAATCTTTTATTTTTTAATAAAGCTTTTTCTACAACTACCGATGATGTAATAATAAAATTGTTCCAACATAATTCCTTTGTATCGTCGGCATATTTTTTTATATAACCATGTAAGTATCTTTCACCCTTTATATTGTTAATATAACCATCCGAGCAAGATAAGTTTGATTGAGTCTCGTTAAGTCGTTGCATCTGCATTTGCAATTTCTCCGGAAGCCATCTGTCATCTGAATCACAAAATGCTATATATTCTCCTGACGCATGAGTTATACCAATATTTCGTACAACAGCAGGTAATCCTGTATGATGATATTTTACAAGATTAATTTTTGTTCCGTAATTTTGTTCTAAATATTCTACTGTGCCATCATCTGACCCGTCATCAACAACAATTATTTCAACCGGTTTATAAGATTGATCTAAGAGAGAGTCGATACACGACTGAATTAAGTTAACCCGGTTATAAACAGGTACTATTACAGAAACTAAACGGTTCATTTCTTAAATATTCTCTTCGATAATCTATATAGGTACGAAAGAACCGGACGAATCAAGTGGTAACTTAATAACGGTTTACGATAATAGTAAAAAATTGCATTTGCCAAAGTAATGATACGTGACTTTATCAGAGCAGTTTCTTTCAAAACGGTGATATTCGCGTCATGGATTCTGCGAAGTAATAGAGTCTCTTGCAGATTTGCAACATCATATCTTGCGGCGATGCGGAGCCATAGGTCATAATCTTCAGTGTGAATAAATCGCTTATCGTACAAACCACATTCTTTAATAACGAAAGAACGAATCATCACAGAACCATGTGCGAAAGGATTATGAATGAAAATTGATTTTTTTATTTCTTCAGTTGTTGTCGGATATATTTCTCTGCTTATTTCATTCCCATTCTGATCAATCAGTATTGCATTGGATCCTACAATTGCAATACCCGGATTCGATTTCATATAATTTAACTGTACTGTCAGTCTATCACTTAAACTCACATCATCGGCGTCCATACGACAAATGAACGCACCAGATGCTTTTTTAAATCCTTTGTTCAGTGATTCTATAATACCGAGATTCTTTTGGTTATTAATCAAAATGATACGCGGGTCTTTGTAACTTTGTAATATTTCCGCCGTTCTATCTGTCGATCCATCATTTATAATTATAAATTCAAAATCGGTGAACGATTGGTCTAGAATTGAATCGATAGCCTGATTTAAATATTTTTCACCGTTATACACAGGCATTACCACGCTAATAGCAGACATAAATTATTCCAGCGGTTCTGAATAAATTTGATAATACCGATTTACCCAGCTTTCAGTTTCATCCAAAGCGATATCTTTTAAAATATTCGATTTCATTTGCATGTATAAATCCGGATTATTGCATAACGATAAAATTGCATTTGAGACCGACGATGAATTTTCATCACAAAGTAAACCGGTCGAACCATCTTTAATTACCTCTGAAAGACCGGGAACACGAGTGCCTACTGCAGGTAATCCAAAATGATAACCTTCAAGAATCACAAGAGGTAATCCTTCTTTTTTCGATGTGAGCATTATTATATCAGATTTCTTTATGATCGGTGCGGAATATTCTACCGAATCAATTGCTAATATTTTATCATTATATTTTTCAGTTATTCCACTGTAATGTTCGTCGTTCGGACTCAACCCGATGAAAATAAATTTGACGTTGCTACTTTGTTTGAGAGTTAATTCAGCGGCATCCAGAGCAAGCGGATAATTTTTTACCGGGTCATTTCGTGCAATCATTAATACAATTTTATCCTTGCCCGATTTAATAAAATTCATAATACTTTGCGGTATTTCAATATCGGAGAATTTATCAAGCTCCTCATGACCAACTATATTTGGAACTATCGACACACGATCAGAATAATGTTCAAATCGGCTTCGAAGTTCACTCCCTTCACTCTTAGATATCGCGATGACCGCATTAGTTCTTGAAATCATTATTTTCTCATATTGCAAGTAAATATTACGGTTCAAAATATTTTTAGGAATATGAAAACCATGATATGTGTGAACCCGCTTCATATTTTTTCCAAAATATGTTGATATCCTCGAATAAAAACCTGCTCCCTTTCCATGGGAATGAATAACCGATGGATTTAATTTTGAGAGTAATTGATTAAACAGATGAATATTATAAATTGAGATTCTATCGAGAGGAAATTCGATCACCCTGACATTCAATTTTTTAAATCTCTCCACAAAGGTACCACCTGCCGGCAGCATCACCGATACCTCCGCATCCGGTTTATACTTTCTCAAATTTTTAACTAATGTGTAAACTACAGATTGACCGCCTCCGGTATCACTATGAGTTAAACATTGAAGAATTTTAACCATCGATTCGATTATAATTCTTTATTCAAATTATCGATCTTCACGATGAGGCGTCATCCGGAGAGGCAGGTGATCTAAACACTTTAACCTGTCTTAATCTTCTCTGACTTTTCTTCACCACTGTGAAGTTCAAGTTTCCGTAGCGAATCTCTTCGTTTTGCTCCGGAATGTGCCCGGTCTGCTTCGCCAAAAATCCACCGATTGTTTCATATTCAGGATCATCGGGTATTTCAACGACAAATTTTTCATTGAAATCTTTTATATTCATCTTGGCATTCACCAATGAAGAACCGTCAGTCGATTGCTCTACATCCTTCAATACTTCGTCGTATTCATCGTGAATCTCCCCTACTATTTCCTCAAGAATATCTTCCATCGTGACAATACCTTCCGTCCCGCCGAACTCATCCACAACAACTGCCATGTGCAGTTTCCGCTCTTGTAATTCCCTCATCAACTGACTGATCTTCATTGCTCCCGGAACAAAATAAGCAGGACGAATAATATCTTGTAATACTATCAGGTCTCTGTGCTCAAGTAAACTGATTAGATCTTTCGTATAAATCAAACCGACGATATTATCGATTGAGTCTTTATACACAGGCATTCTTGAGTAACCTTCTTCCGTGACAACTTGTATAAGTTTTTCGCGTGAAGTATTATAATTTATTGCAATCACATCGGTACGTGGAAGCATTATCTCTTTAGCAGTTGTGTTTGAGAACTCAAATATACTTGTGATAAGTTCTTGTTCAGTCTTGTTGAATACTCCGCTTTTCGTTCCCTCATCGACAATGATTTGCAACTCTTCAGGTGAGTGTAGCAATTCTGTGGCGCTTGCTTGTGGAATACCAAAAAGTCGTAAAAGAAAATTTGCTGCTCCGTTTAAAAGCCAAATAATCGGTTGAAATAACCTGTAAAATAATTGAAGTGGAAATGAAACAATCAGAGTTGTTGCTTCAGGGTATCTGATTGCGAGCGATTTCGGTGCCAATTCACCAAGAATGATATGTAGAGAAGTAAGAATACCAAAACTAATTGCAAATGAAAAAGCGTGAATAGCTTTATCACTAACAATGCCGATGTTTATAAAAGTATCTCTCAGCATGTCTGCAAGTAACGGCTCACCAACCCATCCAAGACCAAGGCTTGATAAAGTAATTCCTAGTTGGGTCGCTGAAAGATATGCATCAAGATGATCAACTATGCTCTTCGCTAATGTAGCCCGCTTGTGACCAATCTTGATTTTTTGAACAAGTTGGGTCGAGCGGACTTTAACAATCGCAAACTCTGCAGCAACAAAGAAACCGTTGGCAAATACGAGAAGAAAAATGAAAAGAATATTACCGATTACTTGAGTAAGCATCGCATTAGAATGGCTTATTGGGCAATTTGAATAATTATCTCAAAATTCATGGATGAAATTTACAATAAAGTGAGATATTAATCAAATGAAGAGAAGATTTGCACTTCAATCTAATTAGAAATGAAGGTTTTAAGATTAGTTAAATTGGACAGCTGATATTATAGTATGTTAAATCAGCTAAGATCACCCATAATAGGTCTAACAACGAATTCGTCAACCACCACATCATCCGGCATTTGATAAACTGAAAGGATCGCCTCCGCTACGCTTTTCGCTTTCATCATTTGGGCAGAATATTTTTCTCTAATATTTTTATTCCAGATTTCAGTATCGGTAGCTCCCGGTATTATATTTACTACTTTGATGTTATTATTACGAAGTTCTTCACGAAGTACTTTTCCAAAACCGAGCATGCCGGATTTTGCAGCAGTGTAAGCACCGGATCCTTCGTATGTCTTAACCGCAACCATCGAGATTACATTGAATATCATTCCGCTATTTTGAGCCAGCATGGCAGGAAGAACAGATTTTGTACAAATAATTTGACCTGTCAAATCTGTATCAATGATTTTTTTAATATCTTTAGTTGAAGTTTCAGCAATTTTTTTGAACGATGTTATACCTGCATTATTCACAAGTACATCTATCCTGCCGAACCGTTTAATAACCTGTTTCGAAACTTTTAATATACTTTTTTCTTCGGAGACATCAATCCGGTAAGAATATGCTTCCCCGCCATCTGCAATAATTTCTTTTACTATAGAATCAAGATTGAGCTTTCGTCTTGCAGAAATAACCACCTTGCATCCCAGCATTGCAAATTGTTTTGCAGTTTCTCGTCCAATGCCGCTCGAAGCACCGGTAATCCAAACAACCGGTTGAATAAAAATCGGATTTTTATTCCCCGTCATTTCAGGTTAATTTTGAATTGATAAGTTTGAGAAATTCGTTCCTTGTCCGTTCATCATCCCGGAATGAACCCAGCATTGCACTTGTGGTTGCCACTGAATTCTGCTTCTCAACTCCACGCATCATCATGCACAAATGTCTCGCCTCAATAACAACTGCAACACCATCAGGATCGAGAGTTTTAAATAAAGTATCTGCAATTTGCTGTGTCATTCTTTCCTGAACCTGAAGCCGGCGGCTGAACACTTCAACCAATCGAGGAATTTTACTTAAGCCGACAATCTTTCCGGTAGGAATATATGCAATATGTGCTTTACCGTAAAAAGGAAGGAGATGATGTTCACACATACTGAAGAAATCGATATCCTTAACGATAACCATCTCATCATATTTTTCGGTGAAGACAGCCCCATTGAGAACTTTTTTTACATCTTTTTCGTAACCGCTTGTAAGATATTCCCATGCTTTTGAAACCCGTTTTGGTGTTTGTCTGAGTCCTTCACGACGTGGATCCTCACCAATTAAACCGAGCATTTCTTCGACGATCTTTTCAAGCTTTGCAGGATTTCGCAATGATTTTTTCATTTGCCACCTCTGTATTCAGCATAATTATTTGGCGTTTCATAGACCTTTATTGAATAAAGTTTTCCGGCGGTTATTTTCGGCTCGAGTATTTTCCAAAAGACAACGCACAAATTTTCTGCGGTCGGAATTATTCCTTTCAAAAAATCAACATCTATGTTGAGATGTTTGTGATCAACCTTTTCCAGAATTTCTTTGTCGATTATCTCTGATAATTTCTTTAAGTCGAGTATCATGCCTGTATCCCTATCGGGATCACCTGTTACGGTTACTTCGAGTTCATAATTATGACCATGCCCATGCGGATAAGCACACTTGCCGTAAATCTCGAAGTTCTCCTTATCGGAGAACTTCGGATTTGATAATTGATGAGAGGAACAAAAGTGCTCTCTTCGAGTAAGATAAATCATTTATTTCTTCAACGCCTCATAAACTTTACCAACGAGTTTCGCACCCGGTTTCAGAGTTTTATCGCCCACTTCCCATTTTGCGGGGCAAGCCTCGTTCGGATGTTTGGCAAGATAAACATTTGCTTTTATTTTTCTTAACAATTCATCCGCATTTCTGCCGCAATTATAATAATTGATCTCTGAACCTACTAATTTACCTTCCGGACTTATGATGAATGTCCCGCGGAGCGCCAAACCACTAGCTTCATCATATACTCCAAACATTCTTGAAATCTTGCCGGTGGGATCAGCACCCATCTGGTATTTCACGTGCTTTAACAACATTTCAGCTTGTTTCCATCCGAGGTGTGTGAATTTAGTATCGGTGCTCATCGAAATCACTTCAACACCGAGGTCGCTTAATTCTTTGTGCACGCCGGCAAGGTCTGCTAACTCAGTCGGACAAACAAATGTAAAATCTGCCGGATAGAAAAACAATACCGTCCATTTTTTCTTCTTCTTTAATGAGTCAAGAGAAATTTCAGAAAAATCATTTTCTAACGGATCGAATGTTTCTATTGTAAAGTCGGGAACTGAATCGCCTATTCCTAATTTTGTTATTTCCATATATTTTCCTTGTTATTTTTATTTTTGTTTATAAAACGTTAATAATTTCTTCTACATGTCCATCAACTTTTACCTTTGGAAAGATTTGAGATATTCTTCCGTTTTCGTCTATGATAAAGGTAGTCCTCTCAATACCCATATAAGATTTCCCCATCATTGTCTTCTTCTTCCATACTCCATATTTTTTCAGCACGGTAAGATCTTCATCGCTGAGAAGTGGAAAATTAAGTTTATATTTTTTCACAAACTTACGATGCGACTCTAGAGAATCGCGGCTAACGCCAAGCACAACTATATCTTTCTTTTTAAGAATGGTTATATTATCTTTGAATGAACAAGCTTCTTTAGTGCATCCCGGAGTGTCATCTTTAGGATAAAAATAAAGCATGATCTTCTGCCCTTTAAATTGGCTCAGCGATATTTCATCACCACTATCGGATATTAGTTTAAACTCGGGGGCTTTCAAACCAACTTTAAGCTTTGCCATGGCATTCCTGATTGAAATTATTTATGACTAAATTGAATTTAAAGATTTATTAATCTCTTCATATGGTGGTTCAACACCCGGGTTATCCGAGATCCATGCATATTTTACGATTCCATTTTTGTCGAGAACAAATACTGCACGCTTCGAAGCGTTATAACCCTTCATGCCGGCAAAATCTTCATGTATACCACCGAATTTTTTACTTATCTCTGCAGTGTAATCACTCAAGAGTGGAAATGTTAATTTATTCTGCTCTGCGAATGCCTTGTTCGCAAACGGACCATCAACACTTATTCCCACAACTTGAGCATCAAGATTATTAAAGTTCGCCATTGCATCTCTAAAGGCACACATCTCTTTGGTGCAAACTCCTGTAAATGCTCCGGGATAGAATGCGAGTAAAGTCTTACGCACCAAGAATTCCGATAACGATCTTTCTTTTCTTTCTGTATCCAATAATTTAAAATCAGGTGCTTTTGCACCAATTGTTAATGCCATAATTAGCTCCTTTCAAACAGATAAGTATAATTTTCAAATATGTCTGCGGTTGATAAATGCCGCGTTTAGTTCAATTATCCGATGCTTCAATTGCTTAAAAAGATTCAATTTGATAAGAAAATTACAAACCAAAATATTAATTCTTTAAACTAAAAGCAAAATTATTAAACCCAACTGCGAATATCTTAGTTTAAATAATATCTTTCGGAATCCGGATAATTAACATCTAAAATACAATCTAATTAAAATCGTTTTGTATTTGAAATAATTCTTCCATGCTTCTATTTGGTAATTTTTGAACCGAATGCTTTTTTGAATTTCTCCAATTTCGGTAAAATTACAAACTGACAATAAGGTTTACTCGAATTATTATTAAAATAATTTTGATGATAATTCTCTGCCGGGTAAAACTCTTTGAACGCCGTTATCTCGGTGATAACTGGTTTCTCAAAAACCTTCTCGTCGTTTAGTTTCTTTTTATATTTCTCAGCTAATTCTTTTTGCTTAGGATTATGATAGAATATAACCGACCTGTATTGCGTGCCGACATCTGAACCCTGCCGGTTCAAAGTGGTTGGATCATGACTCGACCAAAATATTTCCAACAACTCATCAAAAAAGATTTTTTTCGGATCATATCTTATTTGAATTACTTCCGCATGCTCGGTAGTTCCCGTGCAAACATCTTCGTATGACGGGTTCTTTACTACTCCACCAGAGTAACCCGAGACTACCGACTTAACCCCGTGTAGTTTTTGAAATAATGCCTCTACGCACCAGAAGCAACCCGCACCAAACGTTGCGGTATCAGCACTGTCTGCTTCGAAATTCATTTCGTTTTTACTTTCCTCAATTGAAATAGAACGATTAGACGTTTTTGAGCATGATACTTCCAAAAACGTGAAAATCACTAAAAAATAAAATAACTTCATCAGATTGTAAGAATTCATCACATTAGTATGATTCTATAACAGAATCCTTTGTCGAAAGGTTTCCAACTTCGGTATTTCGAAAAATGGAATTTTAAAATAGATTCAGGTGCTGGAGAATGATTTTCAATCCAATTCCGATTAAAATAATTCCCCCTACAACTTCTATTTTTTTCGGTATTAATTGTCCAACATGCTTCCCCAGACCGACACCCAAAAATGAAAAGAAAAATGTAATGCTGCCAATAATCAGGATTGGTGTTACAATCGAAATCTCCAACATTGCGAAACTGATTCCTATTGCAAAAGCATCTATGCTTGTTGCTAATGATAATACAAGCAATGACTGAAAAGATAATTTTTTGATATTCTCCGGTTTGGGAGACAGGGACTCATATATCATTTTTACTCCGATGATTGTGAGTAAACCGAAGGCAATCCAATGATCGAATGTTTCGATAACCGTTTGAAACGATCTGCCAAAAAACCAGCCTATCGCAGGCATAACAGCCTGGAATACACCAAAAAATATTCCGATAATCAAACCGTGTTTTATTTTCAGTGTGCTTATGGACAATCCCATGCTTATCGAGACAGCCACTGCGTCCAGAGATAATCCGATTGCGATAAGTATAATTGTTAATGTATCCAATTGTCAGCCGATAGTTTTATTTAAAAATATAATCCATACCAGATAGTTCTTTCGCCGAACTGAACTGCAGGCATTGGAAGATGAATAAAGTTCAGCGCTTCACCGAGCGCTTTTAAAAATTTTGTATTATCCGGGATTATTTTAGTCATATCAATATCCGGTGCAATAAAATAAACACGATGAGGATGGGGATTGGCAATATCTCTTGCGCCGTAGCCAAACGACAAGCATAAAAACGAGGGCCAGTAATTTTTAAATTTTTCTGGAAGCAAACCATGAATCTTAAAACTAAGCCAAAATGTTTGTCCTTCATAATCATCTATCATCAAATGTTTCTGTCCTTTGAACCCTATGCCACCGGGATTACCCAACAGAGCCGAAGGATGATAACTAAATTTTAAATCGAAATTTTTCAACGACGGATAATAATATCGAAGAACCGGAAGTGCCGCACCACCAAGATCAAATGCCCAATCCACACGGTCAAAACCCCACTTCGAAAAACCATCTTCAATCTCAATATACGATTGAAATAACAATCCACCACTCGCGCCAATCCATACAGCTTGATTCTCTGGAACATTAGTCCACTCGAGAGATTTACTCATAGCAAAACCGAGTATAGCTCCTCCGTAAAAATGTCCGATTTTATCTATCCATAAACCATAGACTAAATCTTCCCTAAAATGGAACGGCGCACGATTGCCTTTCCACCATCCATTTTGTTGATAGATATGGATTGCAGCCATTGATGCAATAAGAGTACCGCTGACCAGAGCTAACCGAGTGGTGTTAATGCCAGCTTCATTTTTGTTTGGAATGGAATCGGTTTGAATCTGGCTTAATGGGAAAAGTTTATTTTCGACACCGACAATATTTCGTTGATAATTTATACTTAGCGAGTTATCGAAAGTTTGTCCGTCAGCATCTGCAATTAAAATAAGCAGGAATATTAGTAATCTTAAACGATACACGATTTGATCATTAAGAATAAAATTAATATGCCGAAACTTTTTTTCGAAAATACTCTAACGTTTTTTTCAATCCTTCTTTTCGGTTCACCTTTGGTTCCCATCCAAGATATTTCTTCGCTTTCGTGATATCGGGTTGGCGAATTTTGGGATCATCTTCAGGCAATTCTTTGAATATGATTTTACTTTTACTTCCTGTTAGTTCAATAATTTCTTTAGCAAGATCAATCATCGGTAGTTCATCTGGGTTTCCAATATTGACTGTCTCAAAGATATCAGACATTAAAAGTCTGTAAATACCATCAATCAAATCATCTACATAACAAACGCTTCTTGTCTGGCTTCCATCTCCAAAAACTGTCACATCTTCTCCACGGATAGCTTGCGACATGAAAGCTGGTATCGCCCGCCCATCGTTTATCCGCATTCTGGGACCATAAGTGTTAAATATGCGCACGATCCGAGTATCAACACCATGAAAACGGTGATAAGCCATCGTCATCGCTTCAGAAAATCGCTTAGCTTCATCGTAAACACCGCGAGACCCAATTGGATTTACATTTCCCCAGTAAGATTCTTCCTGCGGATGAACCAAAGGATCGCCGTATACTTCTGATGTCGATGCGATTAGAAACCGCGCGTTTTTTTCTTTCGCCAATCCAAGCGCTTTATGTGTTCCGAGAGAACCGACCTTGAGAGTTTGTATCGGAAGTTTTAAATAATCAATTGGACTTGCAGGAGATGCAAAATGCAAAACATTATTAACAGGACCATCGATGAATATATAATTTGTTACATCGTGCTTCACAAATGAAAATCTTTCATGTCCAACGAGATGAGCGATATTTGCCGTATCACCTGTAATCAAATTGTCAATACAAACTACACGATGACCTTCTGCCAATAAACGATCGCAGAGGTGCGAGCCAAGAAAGCCCGCACCACCTGTAACAACCGAGACAATTCGTTCTTTATTTGAATGCATATAAAATGTTTAATTTCTAAATAATTGAGAAAAAATCTATTTAATGGATAAATGGATGATTGGAAAATTGGATAATTGAAAAATTGAATGATTGATTAATTCAAATATGTTTTTAAAGATACTAATCAATCAATACATAAATCTAACAATTCATCAATCCAATAATCCATCTCTCCGTTATTCCACTTTTCTTCCAATTCCAAAATATTTAAATCCCTTTTTATGCATATCAACAGGGTCATATATATTTCTTCCGTCGAAAATTACGTTGCCTCTCATTAGCTTTTTCATTTTCTTAAAATCAGGAACGCGGAATTCGTGCCACTCCGTGACAACAACAAGTGCGTCGGCATCTTTAAGCGCATCGTAGTCACGTTTTGCATAAGTTATGGTATTGCCGAGATGGCGTTTTGCTTCGTGCATAGCAACCGGGTCGTACGCGTGAACTTTAGCTCCGGCTTTCAATAGTTCCTTTATAATAGTTACCGATGGAGCTTCCCGCATATCATCTGTGTTCGGCTTGAAAGAAAGCCCCCACACAGCAATTTTTTTATTCTTCAGATTCTTTTTAAAATGAGCGAAAATCTTTTTTGTGAATAAGAGTCGCTGCGTTTTATTTACATCGATTACCGAATTCAAAATTTGAAATTTGTATTTATACTCTTCAGATGTTTTAACGAGAGCGCTGACATCTTTCGGGAAACAAGAACCGCCGTATCCAACTCCTGCAAAAAGAAATTGTGGTCCGACGCGCGGATCGCTGCCAACACCTTTGCGAACCATCTCAACATCCGCTCCAACAAGCTCACATAAATTAGCTACCTCATTCATGAACGATATTTTCGTCGCAAGCATTGAGTTTGCAGCATATTTAGTTAGCTCAGAACTTCGTTCGTCCATTACGATAAACGGGTTCCCCGTTCTGATAAACGGGGCGTAAAGTTCTTCCATCGCTTTTATCGCCCGCGGGCTTCGTGTTCCGACAACAATTCGATCTGGCTTCAGGAAATCCATAACTGCGGCGCCTTCTTTTAGAAATTCAGGATTTGAGACGACATCGAACGGATGTTTTGTGTATTTGCTTATTGCCTCTTTCACTCTGTCTGCCGTGCCAACGGGGACTGTGCTTTTATTTACAACTACTTTATAACCGTTCATCGCTTGTCCGATTTGTTTTGCAACGGCAAGTACATGCTGCAAATCTGCCGAGCCGTCTTCCATAGGCGGGGTTGGCAATGCAAGAAATATAACATCGGTTGCTTTGATGGTTTGATTAATATTCGTTGTGAAAGAAATTCTTTTTTCTATAATATTTTTTTTAATTAATTCTTCAAGTCCCGGTTCGTAGATAGGTGATTTTGCTTTTCGAAGCATTTTGATTTTTCGCTCGTCAATGTCGGCGCAAATAACATCGTTGCCGGTTTCGGCAAAACAAGTTCCAACAACAAGTCCAACATAGCCGGTTCCAATAACGCTAATTTTCATTGAATATCCTTAATGTGATTAATAATCAGTACTTTTTACTTACAAGATTGGAAATAGTATATGGATTTTTGAGGAGAAATTCAAAAGCAGGAATAAAAATCCCCGACACCATAAATACCATAAAAAGGTATGATGCCGGGGATTTTGTGAACGTACTTACCGCATCAAAACCATTTTTCTGACCTCGTGATAACTTCCCGCTTGTAATCTATAGAAGTATACACCGCTCGGTAAATCGCTTCCATTGAATGAGACTGATTTGATTCCTTCACCTTGCATACCTTCTACCAATGTAGCTACTATGTCACCCAAAGTATTATATACTTTTAAAGTAACGTATGTGTCTTCCGGTAATTGATATCTAATAATTGTTGTAGGATTAAAAGGATTGGGAATATTTTGCTCTAACAAATAGTATTTAGGTTTTAATGAATTAATCTTATCTTCTGCTGAGACTTGTGTAGAAATTTTTGATTCAAGATCACAAGGTGGGGGGGCAGCAATCGCTTGAATTATAATCTTATTCCCCTTTTTCTTTGAAATAGACGTGCTTCCAACGCCCTCCATCAGGACTTGGTCATCTAAATTATCATTGTACTTTTTAAGCAACCACAAGTTAAGCATATTTTTCTTCTTGATGTTCCATCTTATCGTCACCGGGTATTTAGCATCTTTTATTTTAATTGGAATTAATTTGTGCCCACTTTCAGGCTCAATACTTTCACGATATTTCCCTGAATAATATTTTGCATGGAAGACACCTTCAGGAGTTTCTGGCGGCATATCTTCGTCACCCCATAGTTCCCCTCCGCCAAGATTTATATGCTTATTTCTTACATATAGTTTCTGCTTGTATCCATCGGCATCCTCTATTACTATTTCATCTAATTGAGCTAAAGCAGTTGTCGGTTCACAAGGATCAGGTGGAGGAGCACTTCTTGTTGTGAAGTTTCTAATACTCGACCACGAGCTTGAACCACTAATATTTGTAGCATTAACACGCCAATAATAAGTTTTACTATATTCAAGACCTGAGACAAATTCAGATGTGCTTGTAATTCCAGATCTATTATATGTCAGAAAACTGAAGTTTGAATATTTTGATACCTGCAAACCATATGTTTCAGCATAATTCGTGGCATCCCAACTTAGGTATAATCCTGTACTTATATTGGTTGCTCCATTCGCTGGTGATACTAATACAGGTGTAGATGGAATAGGTGGTGGTGAAGACCGAGTATTGAAATACCATACCTCTGACCACGTGCTAGAA
This sequence comes from Ignavibacteriales bacterium, assembly GCA_016218025.1. Lineage (GTDB taxonomy): Bacteria > Bacteroidota > Ignavibacteria > UBA10030 > SZUA-254 > PNNN01. Next base: position 87,345 of record JACRFD010000038.1, on the reverse strand, counting down.
TTATACTCATCCAATGCTTTCACACGCCAATAATACTTCGTGTTGTATGCAAGTGAAGTTACCTGCTTAGTATTGGTTGTTAAGTTGGCATCGTCCAAAATAAGTGTGGAAAAGTTTGAAACTGTTGATAATTGAAAACGATATTTTGTTGCGCCTTCAACTGTATACCAACCAAACTGAATCGAAATTGGTTGATTTATTACATCAAATTCCGGTAAAAGAAGATCAGGGGGAAATAATGCAACCGGTGCTGGAGGTGGATTTACCGCTGGTGGATTGAACGGCACCATTTCAGCATTGGGATCGAGTATAATATTTCCATCACTATTTACTTTAATCCAATATCCAATTCCAGGCTCCAGATATGGATCGGATTCTGTTAGATCTATATATCCACCACTGCCATCATATTTTTTGAATGCAGATGCTAAATTAATTTTTGGAGTTACTTGTGTATATTTAATACTTCGTGCAAAAGATCCGATCATATTCCAGCCAGTTATTACTGGAATTGTTAGTGTTGTCTGAGTCGTTCCTGTATATGAAATTGATGTTGAACTTGAATATTTTACCCAGTAACCAAAACCAACAGCAATTTGATCTTTCGTTATATAGTGGCTGTCCCATCCCCACACATCGCCAGTATGGCCTGAGTAAACAGTATTTACTGAATAATTGCTAAGGTAAAGAGGTGAGCTAACCAGATTCCAATTGCCGGTCATGTTTTTTTGCAGTATTGCTGTAGCATCAGTTGTAAATTCCCATATCGGACTTTCGGCTTCTGCATTACCACCTTTTGAGATAATTTGCAATAGTATTTTTGATTACATAATAAATTAGGAATCCATGAAGTTGTTGTCGTATTTCCTTTAAGATCGGAACTAGTAAATGAAGAACTAGTTCCCACATATACATCTTGAGATGTTGCATTTGCTCCGCTCGTCCAACTTAGGTTCGGTATCAATGCTGAAATGCCCGTACTCTGATGGATCGGAGTTGGAGAATATGCTGGCTGTGCAATAAATGACATAGCATGATTAATAAATATTCTTGTGATGTCACGATTATCGGTATAGCCCTTCGCAAACCATCCATTCCAAAATCCATTAATATCATCAGGTTTTCTGTCATCAGCGATTCGCCAAATTTTATCCGATGGAGATTGACCAAATCCGAGGTGAAACCAGTCCTCATTATCCCATATACCTTCCGCATCATCAAACATATCCCATAATAAGCACGCAACACTTGATTCATAATATTCTCCAGATCTTGTTGCAACACTACGAGACGTTTCATCTTCCAAATTCCTTTGGTACTGATTGATACCATATTTATTGTCAAAATATATATCAGTGTTCCAAGGCGGATCGTATTGAATTACAACAGCGAAGAAATCAGCCCACCCTTCTTTAAATGCAAGATTCCTCGCCTCGTGATCAAGCCTTGTGACCGGTGAATAACGTAAATCATCATCCCACCCATGACGATAATCACCATGTGGACCATCTGCAAAAGAACGAGAATAGTGTACATAATGTCCGTATTCATGTAAAATTTGGTCACGATCCCATCTGTCGTCTTGATCATAGAAAAGTTGAGCAGGTGAACCTTCATATTTTGTTTCTCCAGATGGCCAAAAAGCTTCTATTCCCGGCATATCTAATACGAGTTTTTGTTTAACCTTAATAAAACCTTCCAAAAGAGAATTAAAAATTGAAAACGCCGAACTTGTTGCATCATCTGTGATCATAATATCAATAGAGAGAAAACTTTGTAAATTATTTGTATAAACTGTAGATTGCTTAAAGTAAGTGGGACCAGCCGATGGATTTTTTACTGAAGCAATGAAACTATTTGAACCATAATATGCTCCCGATTTTCCTTCAGAAAGTACCTTTACAAAAATGTCTAATCCATCAGTTTCATCGTTTGTGACTGTTTCACTATAATAACCATTTGCATCAGTGTAAGTATCCTTAAGAATGCGATCAGTTGAATGCTGATCGCAAATCAGTACATGTGCATACCTCGCATATGTTGGTGTGGCAGATATGCCATCATCAAATTGAATATACCCTGAAACAGTTGTTGTTGTAGGTATTTCTGTATAATCAATAATTAGTTCTGGTCTGTTCGTTTGATCATATCCACGAATCCTTGCATAATAGCCATAATAACCATCATATTTGAAACCAACTGCAAACCAATCGCCATTGGTAAGCATAGACTGCAAATCTGATACTGCCTGACTACTGAGATCAATCAAAAACGAATTATTGCTACCGAACCATGCATTATCGTAATAGATATTTCCATCAGACAAATCATCATATATTGTCTGGTAGGTAGCTGTTACAGGGTCATATGATATTTGCATAAGATCAACATTTGGTCCACTACCATCATTCTCAAAAACTTGCACAACCAAAGTAATACTATTAATACGAGCATTATCTGGTATACTACTTATATCAAAACGAGTCCAGCCACCTGATGTTCTTCCCTCATAAGCATCGGTCTGTCCAATTCGGATGGTAGAACTAGTTGTACCCCATCCAGTACCATCCGAGAAAGCTGTGCCAGTATTTTTCTGAGCATTAGGAGTATACAACGTTATCTGATCAGCAAAAAGTGAGAAAGGATAATGGATAATAATGAGAATTAATATAAAGCAAAAAATCTTAAATATTTTGATAAACGAACTAATACCCTGGTCGGAAGAATGAACTTGCGTAAAACTGCATTGCATATTCATGGCTTTTTCTCCCTTGGTTCTTCTTTTTCGTTTGTTTTTTTATAGTTTGGTGGTCTTTTCGGATCTCCTTTTTTGGGAAGAACTGCCTTCCGTTCTTTTAAAAGTCGCTGGATCATAGTATCAGGCATTATTTTCTTCTCTGGTAAAATAATTTTGTTTTCAAACTCTCCAACAGATCTTTCAAATTTGTTTGCTAACTCAGGATCTTTTTTTCGTAACTCATCAAGAGACAATCCTTTGAATCCCTTTCTCTCTTTTTCTTGCACCAATTCTTCAACGTATAGTTGATGATACGATGCATTTGAAATTATAACTCCATGTTGTGTGTTGTGCATATAGAGGGAGTTTTCCGTACGATATGTTTCTCCTTCGGGCTTATACTTTCCAATTGGTGGTGTCTTAACTTCGAACGTAGCTTTAACATCTGCTTTTTTACCTTGTTTCAATTGAAACGGATAAACAAATTCTTTGCTAAACTGAGAAGATTCCGAGCTTCCCTCCCAAATTGCTTTTACTTCACTAACAACACCCGAATCGTTTGGTCCCTCCAAGAGTATTTTTCCTTTTGGGAATTTATCTCGTGTGGTGCATTGAATAATCAATTTCACTTCAGATCCGGTATTATCTTTCTTCACGGAGAGTGACAATTGTATAGGATAATTCTGTTGACAAATGGAATTAGATTGTAGGATTAATAGCATCCCGCAAAAATAGAAAAAATATTTAATTTGGGAATTTTTTATCTGATTCATAATTCCTCCTTTTGATTGTTGATTTTATGTAAATTATTATTATAAATTTTAATTATTTATATCAAATTCTATTCATCCCAACTATTCTTGAACGATGGCAATAACTGTATATGATATTTCTTTATTAATATCTTTACGTGAAGAAACTTTAGTCTCATTAATAATTACAATGTGCATATTTTCACCCATCATGGTAATCAATAAAATCATGAATGTCAAATTGATAGTCAACACTATAGCTTTCGATATTTATCTTTCCCCTTCTTTCGCCTTATATGTTCAGGCCATTCTCCCGACATTTTCTTAATCCGCTCGGCAAGGTCGGGATCTAACTTCATTATTTCTCTCCTTGATAATTTTTCGTATCTTTTTATTTTAATTTCTGAAAAGACTTCTATATCATAAAGATTACTAAACGATGATATAGAAGTTGTAATGCCCTGATTAGTATTATGGATGAATATTGATTGGCGATGAAATGAAGCTCTATCTTCATTTCGTGGTGTTCCAATAAACATCACATTAAAAAAAGCTTTTTCACCTATTTTTAAAATGAACGGATACCGGAATTCTTTAACAAATACGGAATCAGAGTTACCTCTCCATAGGGTGATCCTTCCTGTTTTTAATCTCTCATCTCTGTCATAATCGGCGATCGCAATTGTATCCTGAGAATATTTAATCGAAACTTCCCCGTTAATGAAAGCCATAAGCCCTCTGCACTTAACAACCAATGTTGCATTTTCAGAACCAACAGTTGATTCTATATTAAGTTTAACTTCAAAAGGACCTTTGAGTTTATCTGAAGCAAATAAATCTTGAAGACTCAATAAACAATATAAGATACAGATCAAGAAAAAGAGTTTTAGTTCTAATGTTCTTAACATGACTAATTAGACTTCAATATATTTATTAACTGACGTTACACAATGTAATATTTTATTGCGGAAACTTCGCTTATCTCTGCGTACTCCGCGACTCTGCGTTGAATAAAAAACTTTTAAAATAAAAAACAACCGCAAAGACGCAAAGATCGCAGAGAACAGTAAAGATAATAATTGCTTTCTGTGTTTAACATAAGTTATTAAATCGAATACAACTCAGAAAGGATATATTAACTAAAAAACTTCATTACACTTTCAATCACATAATCCACCATTTCTCCCGTCATTTCAGGATGCGCAGGAATTGAAATATTTTCGTTTGCACATGCTTCGCTTATAGGAAAATCACCCGGCTTGTAACCGAGATGTTTGTATGCTTCCTGAAAATGAATCGGAATAGGATAATGTAGTGCGTTTCCAATTTCTTTATCGGTAAGGTACTGCTGAAACGCCGCCCGCTTTTTTGTGCGTAAAACAAATTGATGATAAACGTGAACCGCCTTGGGCGATTCGTACGGTAGGATCAGATCGCTAATACCGCTGAATGCCTGCTTATACTTTGCCGCTATCTCCCTCCGCCTTGCTGTCCATTGTGCGAGATATTTCAGTTTAACACCAAGCACCGCGCCTTGTATTCCATCCATCCGGTAATTATGTCCCCAAAATTGATGTTTATACTTTTCAGACTGACCATGATCGCGAAGTTGACGTAGTTTCTTTGCAAACTCATCATCGTTTGTGATTATTCCGCCGGCTTCACCATACGCTCCTAAATTTTTACCGGGGTAAAAACTGAAACAGGCAGCTTCACCAAAGTTACCCACATATTTTCCGTCGTACATTGCCAAATGAGACTGAGCTGCATCTTCAATTATTTTTACATTGTACTTGGAAGCAATTTTCTGGATTTCATCCATCGCTGCCGGTTGACCGTACAAATGTATCGGCAGTATGGCTTTCACATTTTTACCCTGAGGAGATTTCAATAACTCCTCTAACTTTACCGGATCCATCGTATACGTTTTTGGTTCGATGTCAACGAAAAGCGGCTGAGCACCGGTAAGTGAAATCGCTTCGACGGTAGCGATGAATGTAAATGGTGTTGTTACAACCGCATCTCCTGCACCAATATCTAAAGCCCAGAGAGCAGCGTGGAGCGCATCGGTACCGGAGCCGACTGCAATACAATGTTTTACGTGGTGAGCTTTTGCAAATTCTTGCTCGAAATCGCTGACAGCTTTCCCAAGTATGAATTGAGTATTCTCAATTACATTTTGTATTGCGGCATCGATTTCCGGTTTAATAGTTAGATATTGTTTTTTTAGATCTGCAAGTGGGATTTTCATAATTTAATTGGAATAATTGGTTGATTGAAATAATTGGAATGATTTGAAATATTTAATCATTAAAATGAATTATTTTTTTCTGACTACGGGGCTGACCAATAAGTTTGTTTTCTCGTTACATCCCGTCTCGACAACGTCGTGACGGGACACTCGAAAACCGGCTACATATGCTGGTTCTCGAGTTCATAGTTTCATCATAGAGTATCGTGAGCCGAAGGCTCATCAGCCTCTGGCTGAAGAGAACCTTTTTAGTCAGCCTCTTCGTTAGCTAATATTCGCTTCTTAAGGATCGCTTTTCCTGATCCGGTTTTAAAATAATGTTCAAGTTCCCGTGCTTTCTTTTCAGTGCTTACGGCAACATAAGCAATGATGTTAAAAGGTCTAAATGCCTTTGTCGATTGAACAAGTCCTTTGTTATATTCCAACAATCGTCTTTCCAGATTATTGGTTGATCCGATGTAAATAAATTGTTTTACCAGACTCTTCAATATGTAAACATACCATTGAGGCATTTACTTATTCTGACTTTACTAAAGTATCTGTAAAGCTAGAACTAATTTGGGCACTCCAAACAACTAACTACGCTCCTTTCGGAGGTTCGTCAGTTATAACTGCTAAAAATTAGTTGGCTCGCCAAACTACGTTCCGATTTATCGGAACGTAGTTTGGCGGAGAGGGAGAGATTCGAACTCTCGATAGACTTGCGCCTACACCGGTTTTCGAGACCGGCTCTTTCAACCACTCAGACACCTCTCCAAACAATTAAAAATTTCCGCCTGAGGCGGCTGCGCCTTCGGCGCAAAAAAGTAAAAAAATAATGCCAAAAATGGTGTAATAATCTACTAAAAAAGAGGAAGAAAAACAATCATGATAAATCCTTCCGACCAAAATATAAGATACTGAACATTTCTGGTTGAATGAATAACAAATATTTTATGAATGAAACTATTTCAAGAAGCTTCGTATAATCATATATAATCCAACAGCTCAGTAAATATTTTTTCAATAATACTTAGGAGCTAACAATGAAATACCAAAACTCTTTCCCTCTTTTTTTTGCTACAACCATAATTACCTTCTTTTTATTTGGGTGTAGTATCACCGGATGGACAACTAAAGAAATACCCTCAGAATCCGGATTAGCTTCCGGAAATCGAATATCAATCACAACTTATAACGGCGATATCATCGATGGTGAATTCACCGGAACAGATCAATTAGCAATCGCAGATTACAGAAAGATATATAATACTTTTATTTCATCATCTTTATTAGAAGAAGTTTTACCGGAATTCGGTGAAAATATTAAGATTACCACGAAACTTTCAGATGAAAAAGTGTGGGAGGGGAAATTTATAAGCTTTGATTCTAAAAACATTTCATTATTACTGAAAGGAATGCTGGAGCCGTCTGAATTTTATCTTAGTGGTCTGACATCACTTTCAAAATTCGACGGGAAACCATTATACAAGTTACAATTCCGCGGCTTTTTTGAGAACGGCAAGATACCTTTAAGATCTGCTATTGTAGTAAAAAATGGTAATGGTGAAATGAAGATACCAATCAACGATATTAAAAAGATTAATTCGCAATCTACAAATGTTGCCGAAATCTTAACAATGCTTGAAAGGTGATTCTCCCAAATTTAATTTAGGAATTGATAAACAATTCCTGTCCAATTACGATTCTGGATGAACGCAGTTTATTCCAGTTACGAAGTTGTTCAATGGTGACACCGAATGTGGCGGCAATTTTTTCAAGTGTGTCTCCGGGTTTTACTGTGTATGTGACACCTTTTTTATTCTTGTTAGCATCGGCAATGCTCTGGGAAGAAGATTGATTAGAATTTCCTTCAATTAAGATTTCGATTGATTGACCTGAGCGGATTGATGAGGATGAAAGACCATTCCATTTTTTGATATCTTCTGAAGCAACACCGAATTTTTTGGCAATCTTACCAAGATTATCCCCCGATTTAACTAAGTACTTTGTCCAGTACGAATTATCGTGCCTTGAATTTGAACCACGCGATGAAGTTGATTGATCAGCAGTTAACAACTTATCATGTTCCACTTCTGAAATATCGTTCAACTTCGCAACATTCTCTGCTTTATCTTTCTGTACCCACAGTGTCAGCGATCCGCCTGCACGAATTGAGGATCCGTACGGAATCCCGTTCCAAATTCGAAGATCAGAAATACGAACATCAAACCATTCTGCAATCTTTCCGAGAGTATCTCCTTTTCTGATTCTGTAAAGAACTTTCGATTTCCCTTTCCGTGTTTCAGTCAGATATGCCGTGTTGCGGGTACTTCTCTTGCTTTTTTTATTCTCTGCATCATCAGCGATTTGAGAGATATACTTATTTGCAGTTTCGGGTACCGGTATTACTAATTCTTTTCCCGCCTTTATTATTTTTGACGGCAGATGATTTGCTTCAACAATCATATCGCTTGTAATACCATACCGCTTTGCGATTGATGCGAGTGATTCACGTTTTTTTACTTTGTGAACAATCCAATCACGTTTTTCTGTAGCAGGAATTGAAGTATAATTTTGTTCAAACTCCGATTTCTTGCCGGAAGGAATTCTTAATTTGTATTCTGAATTTCCGGGAGGAGTACACCACCGGAGTAATTCGGGATTTAAATCGCGAATTGATTCTACTTCGGTACCTGCACATTTAGCCAATACTGATAAATCCATTGAACCTTCCACATTAACGTAATCATATGCCAAAGAATCTGCCGGTATGACTGAGAACCCGTATGATTCCGGATCAAGCGCCATTGCTGTTACCGCAATATACTGGGGAACATAATTTCTTGTCTCCTTTGGCAGGAATGGACGCAGTTTCCAGAAATCCTGAGAACCGCTTTTACGGATTGCTCTAAAGACTCTTCCGGCACCTGAATTATATGCTGCAAGAGCTAAATACCAATCGCCAAATTCACCATATAAATCTTTTAAGTGTCGTGCCGCAGCTTTTGTTGCCTTTTCAAAATCTCTTCTTTCATCATACCAAAAATTGCCATCAAGTCCGTATAGCTTACCAGTCCCTTTAATAAATTGCCAGATACCGACTGCTTTTGCCCATGATCTAGCAATCGGGTTAAGACCGCTTTCCACCATCGAGAGGTGCATTAGTTCTTCAGGTATTCCCTCTTCTCTAAAGATCTTACTCATCATTGGAAAATACAATCCACCTTTATACAACCAGTGTTCAAAATGTTTTCTTCCTTTTCCACGGAAGAAAGAAATATTGTTTTCAACATGTCCGTTAATAACGAGTGGAACCGTAGTTGTGGTGATTATCTTTTTAGGTATATCCTCATCGATATTTTGAGATAATTCATCAAGCTCATTCAATTTTTGCCGTAACGCAAATATCGAAGTTTGAGATCCAAGACTATCTATATTCGCTATATATTTTCCATAATCTTCGATCAAACTATGAGATAAGTCATTAAAGTCTTGATTGTTTTCAATATTCGGATAGAATGCTAATTCGTTTAAAATTCCTATTGAATATTCGAATTCATCTGCACTTTGAGTTGAATCTCCCAATTGTTCCGCTTCAAGCGCATTTAAATAATGCTGCCTAGCAGCTTCTAAAAGTTGTCCGGTAAGCTGGTCATAAGTTGAATCTGTAATCAGACTGTCGGTTAAAGCAGCATCCATCTCTTCTTTTGATAAAGTATCAGCAATAACTGCACTTATTGATGGAAGCACGGAAGATGTCGCCGGAGAAGTTGATTTTACCGACTTCTCTGATGAACAGCCGAATATAGCCACAAAAAGAATTAAACTTATAACAATATACTTCAAACAGATACCCGATATTTTCGTTTGTCCAAACAATTACTTGTTGAAAATATAGGAGTTTTAAGGTAGAATGTCAAGCACTTTTTGAGATAAGAGTGATAAATCTCATTTTAAAGTGGAATATTCCCGTGTTTTTTCTTCGGATTGGTATCTACTTTATTTCTCAATATTTCAAGAGATCTAATTAATCGAGTCCGGGTATCGGATGGTTCAATGACATCATCAAGATAACCACGAGCTGCGGCAATATACGGATTTGCAAATTTTTGTCGATATTCTTCAACTTTGTCAGCCAGGGCTTTTGCTTTATCCTCAGCTTTTTCGATATCTTTTTTGAATATAATCTCAACTGCCCCTTGAGGTCCCATGACAGCAATTTCTGCAGTGGGCCAGGCAAAATTGAAATCGCCGCGAATATGTTTTGAATTCATGACATCATAAGCTCCGCCGTATGCTTTGCGCGTTATGATAGTAACTTTCGGAACAGTAGCTTCACAGAATGCATACAGCAGTTTTGCTCCATTTTTGATAATACCCCGCCATTCCTGCTCGGTGCCGGGCAAGAACCCAGGCACGTCTTCAAATACAACGAGCGGAATATTAAACGCATCGCAGAAGCGGACGAAGCGTGCACCCTTCATGGAGGAGTCATTATCCAAGACCCCTGCTAATGCTGATGGCTGATTTGCTACTATGCCGATTGTACTTCCATTAAGTCGGGCAAATCCAACGATAATATTTTGAGCATAAAGTTCATGCACTTCAAAAAAATCTCCATCATCAACAATCAAACCGATTACTTCTTTCATGTCGTACGGTTTGTTTGGATTTTCAGGTATCAAAGAATTTAGTTTTTCATCTCTTCGATTTGGGTCATCCTTGGATTCAAAGATTGGAGCGTCGTCTAAATTATTTGAAGGCAGGAATCCAACTAACTTGCGAATAGCTTGTAAACATTCTATTTCATTCTCGCATGCAAAATGAGCAACACCGGATTTAGTTGCATGAGTTATTGCCCCGCCTAATTCTTCGAACGTAACATCTTCGTGAGTTACAGTTTTAACAACATTTGGTCCGGTTACAAACATGTAACTTGTATTTTTTACCATCAGAGTAAAATCGGTTATTGCAGGAGAATAAACAGCGCCGCCTGCACAAGGTCCCATGATGGCTGAGATCTGTGGAATCACACCCGATGCTAATGTGTTTCTCAAAAAAATATCGGCGTACCCGCCAAGACTTACAACACCTTCCTGAATTCGTGCACCACCCGAATCATTCAATCCTATTACCGGTGCGCCAACTTTCATTGCCATATCCATTATCTTGCAAATCTTTTCAGCGTGAGCTTCGGAGAGCGATCCGCCAAACACTGTGAAATCTTGACTGAATACAAAAACCAATCTTCCATCGATTGTTCCCGTTCCAGTTACAACACCATCTCCTAATATTTTCTGCTTCTCTAGTCCGAAATCATACGATCTATGCTCAACTAATGCATCCACTTCCTGAAAACTATTTCTATCAAGCAAAACCTCGAGTCGTTCTCTGGCAGTCAGTTTACCTTTATTGTGCTGGTCTTCAATTCGTTTCTCACCACCGCCATGAAGAGATTTTTCTTTTAGTTGGTGTAACTGCTCTAATCTTTCAGACTTTTTTTGTTTTGACATAAATCGCCTTTAGCATTTGTTATATTATCGAAGGGAAATATAGGGAAAGATGAGGTGGATGTCAAGACATGAACAAAATAACCAGCCACTAGTTTTGGAAATGGCGTAGAATTACCAGCGGATGCATATCATTGCAGTATAACCTCAATTATCCCCCCACCCACAACTTTGTCGCCGTCGTACATTACAAGAGATTGACCTGTAGTTATTGCCCGCTTCGGCTCTTTAAAAACTATTTTTATCCTTTCGTCTCCACATACAGAGGCAATAGCCTGAGTCGGCGTATCTTTGTAACGTACCATCGCCTTCACAGCTATCTCTCCATCAAGTTTTTCCAGACTGATTATATTGATATTCTTAGCGATTAATTCAGTCCTCATCAAATCAGGATTTTTACCGATGTGAACTAAATTATTTTCTGAATCAATTTCAGTTACATAAACTTTCTCACCGTGCGCACCAATGCCGCTTCTCTGACCAATTGTATAAAACGGAGTACCATCATGCTTGCCAACAATTTTCCCGTCGAATAATAAATCACCCGGTTCCGGTTTCACTCCTGAACGTGCAAACCGTTCTTTAAGGAACCTGCGATAATCATTATCGGCAACGAAACATATTTCAAAACTTTCTTCTTTGGTTGCAGTTTTGATTCCTCTCGAAGAAGCGAATGAGCGCACCTCTTTCTTCGTCATATCAGCGAGCGGAAAGATTGTACGCCGCAGAGATTCCTGACTTAATCCCCACAAGGCGTATGTTTGATCTTTGTCAGCGTCTTTGGAACGAAACAAATTGTATCTTTTCGATTTGTCATCAAACTTAACCCGGGCATAATGACCAGTTGCGACAAACTCTGCATCCAGAGCATCAGCTTTCTTCAGTAACTCGCTCCATTTAATTTTCTGGTTACAAACAACACACGGATTCGGCGTTCGTCCGTTTTGATATTCATCTACAAAATTATCAATCACTTCACGACCAAATTGCTCCGAAAAATCAAGTATGTAATGCGGAATTCCCAGACTCACCGCTACAATGCGAGCGTCGTTGAAAGCATCAAGTCCGCAGCAGCTCGCCTCGCGATAAATATTCCCGCCAACTTCTTCAAAGTTGAACATTTTCATCGATACACCGATTACATTGTAACCTTGCTCAACCAGCATTGCAGCAGCCACGGAAGAATCAACACCGCCGCTCATTGCAACAACTACCGTATTATTTCTATTTTTCTTTGTCATTTTCTGAAATAAAGATAATTAAATTCAGAAGTAAGAACAAAATCAAACTAATTTGAGTGCCGGACGGTTTTGCCGAATTATTGAACTATCAAAACTTTAAGTCAATTTGCACACCAACTCTTTCATCGGTATTCGAGGGGAGTTGATCATTCCCTGAGCCAATTCTTTTAATATCATCACGAATATGATTTGAATACTTCACTGACAACACGATTAAATCAGAAGGTTGGTACTTAAGAAACAAATACCATCTTAAACCTTTTCCATATAATACCGGTAACGAGAAAACACCTTCGATATCACGTTCATACTCATAAATACCGCTTTCAAATGAGTCGGAACGGAAATAAATTGTCCGCAAATTTATGGCTATAGAATTCGCAGCCGAATAAATTATATCACCATAAAACATTATTCCCTTTTCATTCTTAGCGCTGGCATAATGCAAGATATTCAATTCGACCCTTCCCCTGATTTTAACTAATTCAGATAATGAGTGATCTGCATTCAACCGATATTGTTCCCGCTTTGCAACACCTGCCGCCGATCTCAAAAATCCACCGCCGTCAATTTTTTCATAACTCTCGTCAGTTTTCTTTTGCCGATACCGGAAACTAATAAGTGTAGATTTAACCGGAATGAATTCTGTCTGGCACAAAAGATCAGAGCCATTCAATCCGAATCGCGAAGAATTTGAATCGTTAAAACGGAATAAATCCCGATAAACTGAAACTCGAACACCGCTTGATATTTTCGCAGCAACACCGATGTAAAATCCGTTTTCATCGGCGCCCTTTTCTCCGAACGGATTTCCATTGAGTGAAAAATATTTATAAGGATAATTCCTGTAAGCGGCAATTATCGAAAATGATTTTGCAGGCGATATGCTGATGCCGTTTATTCCACTCAACACAGAATTGGAATATGCAAACTCACCAAATAATTTAGCCATGGAAATATTCAATAAATAATCAGTCGAAAAAAACGAAACCGATCTTGCATTGAACTTTTTGCCGCCATCAATTAGAAGAGGATTTGAGAAGAAGCTCCGGAAGAAAGTAAAACCGATTGTGCCATTATCGCCGATATAATATTTCAAATGTGAGCCGAAAGATTTTTCATTAAAATTGTTTTTCTTTGATATTTCGTTTTCTGTTCTGAATAGACCAGCAGAATAAATACTCGTAACATTATTCAGAGTATCATAACTAACACTTTTGTTAACACTTGAAAGAAAAACAATCAATTTAAAATCACCTAAAACAAATTCGATTGCTGAACCTCTAAAATATCCAGACTCGCCGGATGAGAGATAAGGACGAATTCCTTCGGCTCGCTTCATGACCGGAGATTCCACGTCGGAACCCTTCATCATACCATAACTGCGCCAGAGTACAAGTCCCAATCCAGATTCAACGATGTAATCTCCAAGAATAATTTTGCTTAGAGGTCCGACATTTTTGAATGCAATATTATAACTTACAAAATCTGCATAATGAACTTCCCCTGCATCTTTTTCCGTTAAAATTCCGCCAGAAATTTTATCTCCCGATTGAATTTTCAGCCTATGATAAATTTTTTGTGGCAAACCGAGATACGATTTATCAATATAACCCGCCTGCCGCTGAAGTGGCTGGAAAAATCTGTTTCGTATCTGAATATTTATTCCACTGATCCTTTTTCCATCCTCAATAAAATCATAAACCGGAGAATCCTCATCGGGTGTTATCTGCTCGATGATCTCTTCAGTCCGTATATCTGTTTCAAGTGAATCATTGTTTTCAACAAGTTCCTGCTGTCCAATCAGTGGGTTTTCCAGAATGATGATTAACAAGATAATCGTAAATATTCTCATATCATCCTCCATTAAAATATTGTTAGAGAAAATGAATGAGACCATCCTAAGTCGGGATGTTTTGTCAATGCATAATCAAACCGAATAGTGGAAACTTTAATTCCTATTCCACCGCTGTACTGATCCGGATTATCCGTAATCCCAGCCCGAATAGCAAGAGCATCGATAAGCCAATATTCAACACCGGTGCGAAGCGATGGTTCGAATAATGTTTCCTTATAAAAATCGATCCCGATTTGTACGCTGTTGAAAGGCAGGTATCCGATTCCAATCGAGAAAGATTGCGGTAATTTATTTTTCGATATTCCGATAGTCGGTGAGTTCAAATTTCTTATGAACAAGCCGGTGAGGAGTTTTTCGGATAATGGTGCAAGAATTCCTGCATCGATACCAAGCGCTACCGCTGATCCATATTGTTCGATTGATAAATGATAATAATTTAGATTGACCCCGAATGCAATCGCAGAAACGGTCATCCCATAAGAGAAAGTCGCGGTAAACTCATTGTACTTTTTAAACCCGTAATAACGAACAGCTCCACCAACCACACCAAATGAAATCGGCGATACCGCGACGATTCCTCCTGAAGCAAGTTCCGACAAGCCGAATTGTTGAGGTGTGTATGCGGATCCGATTTTTAAATTATTGCATCCGCTTATGCCGGCCGGGTTTGTATAAAGTGACCATATGGTATCGAAATTAGCAGTAGTAGCACCTCCCATGGCAATTGCACGGGCGCCAGTTTCGTTTCTTTCAAAACCGCATCTACATATCTCGATGAATAAAATCGTTAGAAATAAATATTTCGCCATAAAACCTCCGATAAAGTAATATTCTGAATAAGAGTTTGACCAAGTGAATTCATTTGTTTATATTTCAACATAGGAGAATTCTATGAAGACCATCGTTATATTCGCGGCAGTTTTGTTCATTTATTTTATTCCGCTTACAGCACAGGAAATTGATTGTGATGTTACGGTCAATCTTGATCCGTTGACCACATCGGAAGCCAAAGATAATTTGAGCGATTTTATCCAGCAGATTAAAACTTACATCAACAGCCATCGGTGGACGCAGGAAGAGTTTGGTGACAGGAAGATAAAATGCGCGATGAATATTTCGTTTCAGGGCAGCGAAGGCGATAATCATTACATTGCACAGGCATTTATAGGAAGTCAACGGCCAATTTATCAAGCTGATAAATCGACTGCCGTTGTAAGAATTATGGACGACAAGTGGGATTTTGATTATATTCGCAATCAAACGTTGTCGCATATGGAAACCCGCTTTGATCCTCTCTTAAGCTTTATAGATTTTTACATCTACTTGATTTTGGGTTATGATGCTGATACATATCAGACAGGCGGAGGAACAGCGTATTTTCAGAAGTCGTATGAGATTGTTAATATTGCTCGTGGTTCTGCTACCCAGGCGAAAGGTTGGGACCCATCGGTGCAGGGTTTGTATTCACGTTCTCAAATCATCGACGAACTTCTGAATCCGAAGTTCCAGGATTTCCGGAAGGCGGTTCACATCTATTATTTCAGAGGGCTTGATTCCCTCTATACCGAAACGAAGCTACCCTTAAAGAGGATATACCTCGCTCTCGACAAGTTAGGAAAACTTAAAGAAAAAATCAATCAACCGAGCGTTATCATTCGAACATTTTTCGATACAAAATATCTTGAGATTGCTGAAACGTTTCAACGCTCAACCGACCAAACAATCTACACAAGAATTGCTAAAATTGACCCGGAACATCAAAAATCATATGACGAATATGATTTAAAGCGCCGGTGAACCAACAGAGTTATCGATTAATTCGAATATCCAAGATGTGATCGTCTAATTCAAGACGATTTACTACATCCATACCTTTGGTTACTTTTCCAAAAATTGTATATCTCCCATCCAAATGCGGTTGCGGAGATTGTGTTATGAAGAACTGCGATCCCTCAGTATCTTTGCCTGAGCTTGCCATTCCCACGGTTCCTGTTTCATAAGATAGCGGAGAAAATTCCGATCTGATTGCATAACCAGGTCCACCCCATCCATCACCACGGGGATCGCCTCCCTGCACAACAAAATTCGGAACTATCCGATGAAAAGATAAACCACGATAAAATCCTCTTTGTGTAGCAAGCTTTAAGAAACTCATAACAGTAAAAGGAGCAGCATTTTTAAAAAGCATCATTTGAACATCTCCGCGAAGAGTTTCCATTGTAACACTAATTGTCTCAGGCAGAGCATGTAAATAATCCATATCGAAATCTATGTAGATAGGTTCAAAGTATGCCGGGATTTGAGAAGAATAATCTGAGCCCGTTATTGATCTCAATGCAGAAAGTGCTGCGCGGACTATAGTATTGTCTCTCTGTTCTAATTGTTGCTGAAGTATTTTAACCGATCGTGTATCGTTGAGCTTACCGAGAGTAGAAATTATCTCCTGCATCGCTTCAACATCATCAGGTATATTAGAACGATCAAGCGCATCAATCAGCGCTGGCACCGATTCCTTGTTCTGGAAAATCGAATCTCCTAACAATGAAGCAGATGTTGTCAAAACTGTGACATCTTCTGATTTCAATGCTTCGATTGCATCCTGATATGTTTTTGAAATAAGATTCGTGTTATCGGGATTACGTTGACATAATTCTCTCAATCCATCAATGGCAGAACGATAAAGAATATAATTTTCGTTGCCAATATATTTTTGCAATATAGGCGCTGCCTCAAGACTACCGGTTGCTCCGCATGCTGAAAGCAATTGAGCTTGTAACGGAATTCCAGCATCGTTATCAATATAAATCGATTTCAGCGCGTCACCTTTTGATAGTTTTGCAAGAGCTAATGCTGCTTCTGCCTGCAATTGCCAGAGGAATGTATTGCCTTTATTACGCGTGATTTTTTCAAGTGAATTAAACGCAGATTTTATTTCGCTGTTTGAGTTATCGAATTTTATTCCGCTGTTCCCGAAGGAGGAAATCGCCGCAGTTGCAAGATTAGTATTACCTGCGAAAAATGCAGATTCAATTCTACGAACGATTTCATTTTGCGACTTTAAATCAAAATTACACAATGCACGGACAGCGTTAACTCTTACCCTCCAATCAGGATCAGTGTCGAATAATTTTCTTAACGGCTCAAGACAAATGAGTGAATCTCTGGTCTTCCCCAACAATGCTGCCAGTTGCATCCGCACTAAAGGGTCACGATGTTTCCATAACTGAGCAATCTGTTCAAGATTATTTTTTATTTCAACATGCTTCCCTATTCTCTGCAAAGCATACATTACCTGCCAGGGAGTTGAATCATCCGTTCTTATAAATTGGAGTAAATAGAGAACGGCATCACGTGATACAACATTACGGATTGCGAATCGCGCAATACTCATAGCAAGCACAGACGGCTTCACGGCTATCTGGTCATTGCCGAATCGTAATATCAAATCGTTTAACGCTTGCTCGCTGCCAAATTTTCCTATCTCTTCTATTAATCTGTCTTTTGCGATACCGCGTGTTTGATCCATTCTTGCCCAAACTAAATCGTGATCAAGTTCTTCGCGTTTTCCCTTACTCATTAAACCGGCGGTTTGTCCGATTGCAAAAACTGCGGCATAAACAACTTTGGAATTATTGTCATTTGATATTCGGTCTAATAAAAGTGGAATTACATTCGTGTCCTGAATTGATCCGAATGCAAGTATTGCTTTCTCCCTTATTAACGGATCCTGATCTGATATGAAACTTATAAGTTTTCCGTCGAATATCGTTCGCTTATCCTGCATCTGCAAAATCAAATCAATTTTCTCTCTCTGTACTTTCGCAGTTTCGGCAGAATCCGATTGTGAAAACAAAAATGAAATGGATAGCAACACTGCTGATATTATTATGAATAAAGTTTTCATATTCCTCCTAAAATAATGGTCGGTTTTTAAATTTCGCTCCAATTTCTTTTTCAACAAATGCCCTCACCTGCTCTTCATTCACGTTCGCAAGATCGACCATCGTCATCGTTACATCA
Source organism: Ignavibacteriales bacterium (assembly GCA_016218025.1). GTDB lineage: Bacteria > Bacteroidota > Ignavibacteria > UBA10030 > SZUA-254 > PNNN01. The sequence continues at coordinate 68,994 of JACRFD010000038.1, read as the reverse complement.
AAATTATTCTTCACGCACTCTTTTGCAAATTCTACCATAGCCGGGAAATATTTTTCACCGTCGAGCCTCATTAATTTTCCATACTGAACAGGATCGGTTGAATTCAAACTAATCGATATCGAATCTATCAATCCTTTCATCTCTGGAATTATATTGCGATGATTGATAAGGTTGCCGTGTCCGTCAGTATTCAAGCGAACTTTGCCTCCATTAGCTTTTATCCATCGCGATACTTCTTTCATCAAATCGAACCTGATTGTCGGTTCTCCGAATCCACAAAAAACAATCTCGTCGTATCTTCTCGGATCGGAAATTGCTTTGATTACTTCGTCGGCGGTTGGCTCTTTAGTGATTTTTAGATTGTTACCTTTTACAATTGCCTCACCTTTACGATCACAGAAGACACAATCGGCATTGCATCTAAGTGTGATATTGAGATAAAGTGAATTGCGAATCGTGTATGAAAAAACCGGATCAGGATACTTTCCGATTCCAAAAAGATTATAAACAGCGAAACTACTTGCCCGCGCGATATCATTAACTGAAAGATGCTGTAGCTCTGCTATTTTTTCTGCAATGTATTTTACGTATGCTGGCTCGTTACGCTTCCCACGGAAAGGAGCCGGAGTAAGATACGGACAATCGGTTTCTAATAAAATATGTTCAGCCGAAACATTTGTTGCAACATCAATCATTGAATTAGGTTTATTCGGCTTGTTGCCATACGTTACAGGTCCCGTTAGAGAAACATAGAATCCCATATTAATAACTTTCCAGGCAAGTTTGGAATCTCCGGGAAAGCAATGGAAAACACCTTTGGGAGTTGGGTAACGGTCATAATTTTTCGCAAGCGATTTCCTCCAATCAGGATTTTTCTTTATCTGATTTTCGAGAATCGAAATTACATCATCCTCTGCCTCGCGGCTGTGAATGATGATCGGCAAATCGCGCTTTTGAGCCAATTCAATTTGCGACTTGAAAGCTTCTATTTGCTTAGGACGCGGTGAAAAGTCGTAATGATAATCAAGTCCAATCTCACCAATGGCAACAACTTTAGGATGATGAGACAATTTTTCGATTTCAGAAAGCGACTTGTCGTCCAACTTAGAAGCATCGTGCGGGTGGAAACCAACTGCCGCGTAAATAAAAGGATATTTTTCCGCAAGTTCAACAGATGCTATGCTCGTTGGCAGATCGGTGCCAGGGCAAATGATATACTCAACTCCGGCATCTTTCGCCCGCTTGAGAACATCATCTAAATCGTTCTTAAAATCTTTGAAGAATAAATGTGCGTGGGAATCGATTAACATATTTTAGAATTTTGATTCGAGAGTGAAGACGTAATTTCGGATTGATCCCATATTTCCAATCATATCAACATAATAATATTGGAAAAGATTATTAATGTTCATTCTAGTGATTAACGGTAATCCGGCAAATTGCCAATTGAGCGAAGCATGGAGATCAACAACTGAAATCGGTACCCGCTGATCGCCATCTGGAACGATACCGAGATATACGAACTCCTGATCGATTTGCTCAACACGACTTAAGTAGCGGTAATCAATTCCAAGCCGGAAAGGCTCAGGAGCAATTTCAGTGGAGATGTAAAACAGTTTTCGTGGACGATATTTCAGAATATCATGCTTCGTTCGATCTTCGGGATAAATATATGTGTAAGATATTTTTGAATTCCATATCCTGTCAAAAAGAAAGAAACCAACCGTTCCTTCAATTCCGGAAATCTGCGCGCTTGTGATGTTTTGAAAATGAACATTTCCATCCAAACCGAATGTCGGTTCTATCAAATCCTGAAAATCATTCACAAAACCTGAAGCATTAATTTCAATCTCCGATAATGGAATGTACGTCCCTCCTATTTCGTATGACCAGCTACGCTCAGGTTTCAGATTCGGATTAGGTAATATTGTCAATCCTCCCGCATCCGTATTTGTGAAAGTTTCTGCTACAGACGGCGCTCTGAATCCGCTCCCTGCCGACGCGCGAACCGTCAATGTTGCAAATGGATTATAAACAATTCCAAGTTTGGGATTCAATTTATTAACAGTTTTCGCATCTTCCATCTTCTGAAGATCGAGTCGTACGCCGATAGTTGTTGAAAGCGATGATAACAATTTAATCTCATCTTGAATATATGCCGCACCTCCGCGTGCATTATGAATACCGAATATCTTCAATGCATCCACACGATTGAAAGAGCCGAGCAATCCACCTGTTAAATACTGATAATCGCTCAATTGATAATTCACCTGAGTTTCAAAAAGAATATTATCGGATATCGAACTGCTTCCCTCAGGATATTTAATACTCGGCACGTTATCATTCCAATCAGATCTGTACCAGCTTGCTCTGATCGTATAATACAATTCATTTGAGAGAAAATGATTATAGCCTGCAGTCAGATTCCATCGCACGGAATGAACTCCTTGTCCTAACTGATCATCTTTCGGTTCAAGAGCATGGTCGAGATCTTTCCAATAAAGGAAATTGCCTCTTCGCTGATCCATAAAATTAAAAGAAACTAAAACTGACTGATAAGGAGAAATAGTATAACCAACACGCGACCAGCCGTTCCAACGTTTCCAATAATCATTTCGCTTGAAACCATCATCAAGTGTTCTGCTGACTGCAACACCAAGAGATAGATCACCGAACTTCTGTAATCGACTTGCGGATAAGCCGGATAATGTTCGCGCCTTATCACTCCATTCCCATTTCGAGTAAGATGGTGTAGAATAGGTACCGCCATATACTTTGACATATGTTTCGGGTTCTTCCATCACCGGTTTTGTAATAACATTGATGACTCCACCAAGAGCGCTTGAACCATACAGTGCAGAGCCGGCTCCTTTCACAACTTCAATTCTGTCTATAGCGATTGTGGGAATAGATTCCCAAATAATTTCTTCTGTATCTCCGCTAAGAAAAGGCATTCCATCAAGGAGAAGCAATACCCGCGTTCCTACACCATAACTGTAACCGGTTGAGCCGCGCACATTAACTTGACCTCGAGTTATATTAACACCCGGAACGTATTGAAGCACACGATCAATAGTATTGGCATTCCGAGCAGATAATTCTTCACTGTGGATTAGACTTATGCTTGCCGGAGCTTCTTGCAAACTTTGTTCTCTCCGACTTGCGGTTATAACTACAGGTTCGGTTTGAACAGGCGCTGATTGCAAAATAACTTCAAGCGTTTTAGTCTCTCCTTCATTAACATCAACTACAACTTCACTCTTTTTATATCCGATGAGGGTAAATACGACCGTGTATTGCCCAGGTGTTAATCGAGAGATTATAAATTCACCTGATTGATTTGTTATTGTTCCAATAACCGTTTGTTTTAAGATAACGTTCACACCCGGGAGTAGTTGGTTCCCATCAACACTCTTGACAACACCTGATATTCCGTCGCTTCGTTCTGTTTGAGCGAAACAGAAAATATTCAGACTCAAAACTATGACCAATATAAAATAAAACATTCGCATAGGTTATGGCGCGGATGGTGGATTTAGAAAATTAACTTTGATATTAATACCGTTAACAATTCCATCCGATGGCAGATTAATACTCCCTGGTTTTGTGGAATCACCCGGCGAGTAATAAACACCAACCATTTTCCAATCGGCTTGAATGTTCGGACCAAATTGCTGAGCGACAACAATATACTGAATGCTGCTCCATGCTCCGGAGGTAAGAACAAGCGTATATGAAAGTGAATCGGAGAAATATGGCTTAAGGGTTTCGGTGAACTGAGCATTCCCCTGCATAACTTCAGCAACGATATCGCCCGGCGGATAATTTTTAAACGCAACAAGACGTAAATCTACAAGTGTGCTTTCGGGGGGCCAATTAATAAAATGGATAGTGCCGCTTATTCCTTTAGTAACTGAGCCGCCGCCCTGCGATTCATCGATTGGCGACAAACCTTTATCGCAGCCGAAATTTAATAAAGCAAGTATAATAACAGAGATAATATATAAGATTGATTTTATGTTCATTGGATTTTTTATGATGATGATATTAAGATAGAAAAGCGTAGATATAAATGCAAACCAAGGTTTTCAATGCAAATCTCCGGTATCTAAAGTGCGATTCACTTTCAAGTTTTAACTTCTTTAGAAGTGAATCGCACATTCCCTATGAAGATACCGGAGGTTTTACTTGGTTTTTAAAAAACGTCAGTGAGGTTATCGGGATTTTCCTGAGAAAAATCGGTAGGATAAGAAAAATGGACAAGTAATTCTTGACATTATACTCATTCTTATGTACTTTGTACCGAATGAAATGAAAGCGAAAGTTGTTACCAAATGAAATTAAAAATAGCCACCTTTATATTGCTTACGTTCATCCTTCTACCTTTGATCATCTGGCGTTTGCTGTCAAAGTTTCCGCATGATCTCATGACGTATATCGGCATTACTCTCATCATCCCCTCGTTTGTACTTCTAATCATCGCAATTTTCCAGCTTGGGGATTCGCTCGCGGTGACTCCACAAGCAAAGGAACTCGTGACAAAAGGGCTGTATTCAAAAATCCGTCACCCGATGTATGTGTTCGGAATGTTGTTGTTCCTGGGATTCGCAATGGTTACCCGCGATGTCATTTCCTATGTCGTCTGTGCATTTGCACTCGTTAATGTGATTTGGCGTGTTCGCAGGGAGAACCGTGTTCTTGAAGAAAAATTCGGCGACGCATACAGAACATACCGCAAACAGGTGTGGTTCTAACGATTGCGGTGAGTATAAATCAGAAGTTATCCGTATATTATTTCAATCGACATCTTAAAGGCGATGGAGTTCGCCTGAGACCGGGGTTGTCTAATAAGTAAATTTAGTGTTGTCATTCCCGAATGCTTCTATCGGGAATCCAGGAATATGAACAAATCTGGGTAATGGACTCCCGCTTAAAACACGCGGGAGTGACAAGTAAAAGTATTTTTTGGACAGCCCCTGATAACTCCTCGTGAAAATGAAAAGATATAAATTAATGAATGGAGTAACTATTATGAAAAATGCAACATTATATCTTATATTTGCCATTGCAATGATTCTATCATTTGCTTTAGGTTTTACATTCAATAATTTTCAAACAACTTATAAAAGTGAATCTTCCACGAAAAAAGTAACCGGCATCGGCGGAATCTTCTTTAAATGCAAAGACACAAAGAAGATAAAGGAATGGTATTCTAAAAATCTTGGTATGAATATGGACAAATATGGAACAAGCTTTGAATGGCGGCAAGGCAGCGACAGCTCAAAATACGGGTTCACGCAATGGAGTGCGTTCGCGGATTCTACTAAATATTTCAATCCCTCGACAAAAGATTTCATGATCAACTATCGTGTTGAAAATCTCGAGGCATTGCTGGAACAATTCAAGAAAGATAATGTAACCATACTCGACACAATGGAAACATACGATTACGGCAAGTTTATACATATACTCGATATCGAAGGGAATAAAATTGAATTGTGGGAACCGGTCGATGCTGAGTTTAATAAAATAGTAAACGGCAGGACTAAATAAATCCTGCCGTCAGTTCAGATAGTTCCCAAAGAGACTTTGGGAACCAGCAAGTAATTCTTAATTCAATAACTAATTCAATCCACGTTTCTTTAACAACGCATCTATCTTCGGTTCGCTGCCGCGGAAACGTTTGTATGCTTCCATAGCGTCTGCTGCCGCACCGCCCGATAGAACATTCTTCCTGAAAGATGCCGCCATTTTTTGATCGAATAAATCTTTTTCCGTTATAGCGTTGAAAGCATCTGCATCAAGCACAGCCGCCCAAAGATAGCTGTAATATCCTGCCGAATATCCGCCACTAAAAATATGCTGAAAGTTCGTGCTCTGGTAACGTGATTCAATCTGCGGTATCAAACCGATGTTTGTCAACGATTGTTTTTCAAATGCCGGTACATCGCGCTGTGTTGTATCGGCTAACGTGTGCCAATCCATATCTAATATCGATGCAGCGATATATTCTACAGTTTCAAATCCCTGGTTGAACAAACTTGCGTTCAACAGTTTGTCGATCAGTTCCTGTGGCATCGGCTCACCGGTTTGATAATGCTTGGCGTACATCTTCAGCACTTTTGGTTCGGTTGCCCAATTTTCCATTATCTGCGATGGTAACTCAACAAAATCGCGCGGCACCCATTGAGCGGTGGGGTATGTTGTGTTCGCGAAAAGTCTTTGCAACGCGTGACCAAATTCGTGGAACAGAGTGTTCACTTCATCCAAACTCATCAGCGAAGGTTTATCGGCAGTTGGTTTTGCAAAATTACCGACATTGAAAACAAGCGGAGTTATATATTTTCCTTTCATGTTCGATTGTCCACGGAATGTGCTCGACCATGCACCGCTCCGTTTTCCATCGCGCGGGAAATAATCTGAATAAAATATTCCTAAATGTTTTCCATCCGCTTCTTTAACTTCAAATACTTTAACATCCGGATGGTAAACCTGTATATCATTTCTTTCGACAAACTGAATTCCATAAAGTTTCGAAGCAACATCAAAAACTCCCTGACGCACATTTTCCATTTTAAAATATGGACGAAGCATTTCTTCATCGAGACTGTATTTTTCTTTTTTTACTTTTTCGGCATAATACCACCAATCCCATGGCTCAAGTTTGAAATTTTTTCCTTCATCGCCTATAATCTTTTGCATGTCAGCGGCTTCGTTCACGGCTCTTTTCACTGCGGGTGTCCATATCTCTTTCAAGAATTTGTAAACATTTTCAGGTTTCTTAGCCATGTTGCGTTCAAGAACAAAATCTGCGTGAGTTTTATATCCAAGAAGATTCGCCTTTGCTACGCGCAGAGAAGCAATCTTTGATAATAATTTTTTATTATCGTATTCATTATTATTGTTACATCGATTGATATAAGCTTTAAAAATATTCTCCCTTAAATCTCTCCGGTCGGAATATTGTAAAAATGGTATGAAGCTTGGCTTCTGAAGTGTAAAAGCAAAATTTTCCTGAAGCTGTTTTGACCGTGCCATTTCACCAGCTGCTTTGATGACATCCGGCGATAATCCTGCTAAATCCTCTTCATTCTCAACAGCTAATCCAACAGCGTTTGTTTCCTTTAGCATATTCTCGCCAAATTTCAGACCAAGCATGCTTAGTTCTTCATTCAATTTACGTAACTTTTCTTTGTCGACTTCACTTAAATTTGCACCCGCCCTTACAAAACCACGATAATAATTTTCAAGCACTGTGTTTTGCTCGGAGGATAGTTTTAACGAATTCTTTTTGTCGTATAATTTTTTAACTCTTTCGAATAATTTCGGATTAAGATTAATATCGTCATTATGTTTCGAAATCATAGGAGTCAGTTGTCGTGCAAGCTTCTGCATTTCATCGTTTGTATTTGCCGAGTTCAATGCAAAAAAAACATTGTCAACTCGATCTAAAAACTCGCTGCTGTTTTCCATAGCTTCGATGGTATTTTCAAAAGTCGGCTCTTCCGAACTATTGGCAATCGAATCGACCGCCGCTTTCTGCTGTTTCATACCCTCTTCAAATGCTGGAAGATAATGTTCAAGTTTTATTTCGTTGAACGGCGGTGTTTGAAATGGCGTATTCCATTCTTTGAAGAACGGATTATTATTTGTTTGAGCCATAATGATACTACTCAAAATCAATGTTAGTACGGTAAATATTTGGATTTTATGCATAAAGAATCCCTTAACCTTTATTTTGATTCGGTGGATGATTAATGAATTGTTGATTTTATTAATTGTCAGATTAAATTTGTCCTTCCGCATGATACGAGCTTCTGACAAGCGGTCCCGACTCAACATGTTTGAATCCCATATTCATACCGGTTTCTTTTAGCATTTTAAACTCGTCGGGATGTACATATCGATCTATCGGTAAATGTTCTTTGCTCGGCTGGAGATATTGTCCAAGTGTAATTATATCGCAATCGATTTTCCGGAGGTCTTGCATTACTTCTATAATTTCCTCGGTCCTCTCACCAATGCCTAACATCAATCCTGTTTTAGTAATAAACCCGCGCTTCTTAGCCCGGCTCAAAACTTCAAGCGATCTTTCATAGTTTGCCTGAGGTCGGACTGCAAGATATAATCGTGGGACTGTTTCAACATTGTGATTCAATATATCCGGAAATGCATCCAGGACAATATCCAATGCAAATTCATCTCCTTTGAAATCGGGAATTAGCACTTCCACTTTGGTATTAGGTGCTATTGCCCGAATTTGTCTGATAGTTTCAGAGAATATCTGCGCACCGCCATCGAACAATTCATCACGGTTGACCGAAGTAATAACGGCATGACGGACACCCATCGTCTTAACTGCTTCAGCAACCCTATACGGTTCCTGTGCATCAAGTTCAGTCGGCTTGCCTGTCTTCACAGCACAAAAGCCGCAACTACGTGTACAAACATCACCGAGAATCATGAACGTCGCGGTGCCGTGGTTCCAGCATTCTCCCATATTGGGACATCTTGCCTCTTCGCAAACTGTGTGAAGATTTTTACCGTCGATCAATTTCTTCAGATGAGCATACGTTTCGCCCGATGGTATCTTTGCTTTCAGCCAATCCGGACGGCGGAGAGTTTTTATATTTTCTACGTTTATACTCATTTAATTACTAAAACCTAAGCTCTAAATCCTAAATAAATTCTAATATCTAAATTCAAATATTTAATTTTTCTTTCTTAGTTATTATTGATCCAAATATTTTCATCAATTCAGTTGATTCCTGAATCAGTTCCGCTTTTTCTTCTTCCTGATTTCGATCACATGTAATAAGGTTCAACCAATACCGTGTTTCTTTAGCTTCTTTACGAGAGATTTTCAGATGTAATAGAAAATCTTTTTTACCCAATGATTCATTAGCTTCAATGTAATTTGCTCCAACAGAACCGGACGATCTTACAATCTGTTTGCAATATTCAATGTTGGAAATATTCTTTGGTACTAAGTTTACAAATGCAGATACTCGTTTTGCAAAGAGCAAAGTTCGATCTTCTAAATCATATCGTTTTAAATTTTCGATTTTGTATTTTTGAATTTGTTTAGTGTTTCAAATTTAGGACTTCGAGTTTGTTATAGTACTTTTTCCGAATCGTAATTCTCTAACAACTTGCAAACCGTTTCTAAAAACGTTCCACCTAAAGCGCCATCAACTATGCGATGATCGAATGCCAGAGTTAAATGTGCAATTGATCGGATGGCAATGGCATCGTTGATAACAACAGGACGCTTCTTTACTGCACCCGTACCGAGTATTGCAACTTGTGGCTGGTTGATAATCGGTATTCCAATTAAAGTATTGAATACACCGAAATTCGTGATTGTAAATGTACCTCCTTCAATCTCAGATGGAACAAGTCGTTTGATGCGCGCTCTTGTTGCAAGGTCATTCAAAAACCGAGCAAGCCCAACGAAATTTTTTTCGTCAGCATTTTTGATTACAGGAACAATCAATCCGTTCTCTGCTGCAACGGCAATTCCAAGGTTGACGAATTTCTTCAGAATAATTTTGTCTCCATCTACCGAAGCATTGACAAGCGGGAATTGCTTCAAAGCTTTAATAACAGCATCGCAGACAAATGGCGTGTAGGTTAACTTGAATCCTTCACGTTTTTCAAATGACTCGGCATTCTTTCTGCGCGCTTTATCAACATTGGTCATATCGCATTCATGCACAGCCCAAACATGCGGTGATGTGTTTACGCTTTTCACCATATGTTCAGCCATCTTCGCAATGACATTACTCATCTGCAAAATTTCATATTGAGGTGATGGATATTTCTGAGCTAAATCTCCAGATTCAACATGCTTCAATGTCGTTTCAAGATGACCTACCGGAGATGGTGTTACCGGCTGAGTAGTTGATTGAGAGGGTTTACTTACTTGCCTTGTGCTCACATATGCAAGCATGTCTTTCTTTGTAACACGTCCTCCCTCACCTGAACCTGATAGTTGTTCAAGTTCTCCCATCGAAATCCCTTCCTCGCGTGCTATACTGAGAACAAGAGGAGAATAAAATCTTCCGCCAGCCGGCTTCTCTGCAGATGTTGTTTGTGTGGATGGGGCTTGAGCCGATTCTTTTATAGGAGCCGCTTTCGGTGCATTGGGAGATTTTGATGGAGCTTCTATAGATACTGCTGAAGCATCTGTTTCTATCTCAGCAATCACGGTGCGAACTTCCACAGTCTTTTGTTCATCAAAAAATATTTTTGTAATCACGCCTGATGCAGGTGATGGAATTTCAGAATCGACTTTATCGGTACTTATTTCAAGAAGCGTTTCATCTTTTTTGATTTTATCACCCAACTTTTTGTGCCATTTCACAATCGTACCTTCGGTGAGACTCTCGCCTAATTGCGGCATTACAACTTCTATTTTTGACATATAACCTCTCTTCTAATATTCAATTTAAAAATTTGATAATTCTTGAAGCGCAAAAACGATATCAGCCGTTTGCGGCAGCATAGCGTTTTCTAATGTTGGTCCGTATGGAATATGACAATCCTTTGCTGCAACCCTTTTGATTGGAGCATCAAGACGTGTAAATGCTTCACTTGCAATGATAGCTACTATCTCCGCGCCAAATCCACCCGTCAATGTATCTTCATGAACGATTAAAACTTTTCCAGTCTTCCGCACTGAATTAAGTATAGCATCTTTATCAAGCGGATTGAGTGTCCGAAGATCAACAACCTCAACGCTTACACCATTCTCTTCTAATTTTCGAGCAGCTTCAAGTGAACGTTGAACCATCATCCCCCACGTAATCACGGTTATATCATCACCGGAGCGAACTGTTTTTGCCAATCCGAATGGAACAAGATAATTTTCATCAGGTTCCGGAGAGGCGGCAAAACTTGCTCGGTATAATCCTTTGTGTTCAAGGAACATCACCGGATCATCCGAGCGTATGGCTGTCTTTAACAAACCTTTTGCATCGGCAGCATTTGATGGAATTACTACTCGAAGACCGGGAATATGTGTGAAGAATCCGTCGATGGATTGACTGTGATAAAGTCCGCCATGAATATAACCACCAACTGCGACTCGAACGACCATCGGATTTGCCCATTCGTTATTAGATCGAAAGCGCATCATGGCAACTTCATCGCGTAATTGCATAAAGGCAGTCCAGATGTAATCGCCAAATTGTATTTCTACAACCGGCTTATAACCTGCGACCGATAATCCAACAGCAGTTCCGATTATGCTAGCTTCCGCAAGCGGAGAATTGAATACACGCTCCCATCCGAATTTCTTCGTTAAACCTTTTGTAGCAGTAAACACACCGCCTTTGTCACCACCGACATCTTCACCATAAACCAGAATTTTGGGATTACGTTCAATCTCCTCAGCCATTGCATGGTTAATCGCATCTACCATTACAATCTTTTCGCCTTTATGTTCCGGCTCCTTAAATCCTTCAATAGGTACGATTGTCTTTGGAGAATAAACATACTTTAAAAGATTAGCAGGATCCTGCTGTGGTTCGGTTTCAACTTCATCAACCGCTTGATCGATTTCATTCTGAACTTCTGTTTGAATCTTTTTAATATCATCTTCATTTGCGAATTTATTTGAGAGAAGATATTTCTCAAAATTCGGTATCGGATCTTTCGCTCTATCGCGTGTAAGATCATCTTCACTGCGATATTTTCTTTGATCATCAGAAGAAGAATGAGGAAGCAACCGCACCGTGTGCGCAAGTATCAAACTTGGTCCTTGACTGCTTCGCGCACGTTCAGCCGCTTCAGATGTGATTCTGTACGATTCTATAAAATCGCATCCGTCAACTTCATAGCGGCTCAGTCCGTGGTATCCCTGAACAACCTCATAAATCGATTCGCCGGCAGTTTGTTCTTTCTTAGTTACAGAGATAGCATACTTATTATCCTGTATAACAAAAATCACAGGAAGTTTTTCTCGCGATGCCCAGTTAACAGCTTCATGAAACTCACCCTGACTTGTCGTACCTTCGCCTGAGGAAACATATACAATATCTTTCGTTCCATCTTTAACTTGAGCTAAGGCAGTACCAACTGCCTGAAGAAATTGTGTGCCGGTGGGACTTGATTGTGAAGGAATTCTCAATTTCTTATGTCCGTAATTGAACGGCATAACAAATCCCCCGCTGCTTGGTCCGCTTGCACGGTGCATCGCCTCGGCAAGTATTTCTTTTACGCTGTAGCCCATCGAAAGAACATATGCAAGATCGCGGTAATATGGATATGACCAGTCTTCACCTTTATTTAATGCAAAGGCAGTTGCAACTTGTATCGCTTCATGCCCCGATCCGCCGATGTGAAAAAATAATTTCCCTTGCTTTAAAAGGAGTAATATTTTATCATCCGTTTTCCGCGCAGTGTACATTAAACGATATGCGTTGAGCAACTTTTTTTTAGGAAGAATTAAAGCTCCCTTATTGATTTCATTATTATCTTTTGATTTTTTTATTGAAGGCATTCTATCTTTTCACTCGTTATCTGATTAATTTTTGCAAGAAATTCATCTTTTCCAAGGGTGACGGTATGAGTTCCGAAGACCTCACCAAAACGCGATGTTATCGATTTAATAACATTATCGAATGGTACGCCGTTCCCAAGAATTTTTTGCATCGAAGTAACCCCTTTGTGGAATATTCCACATGGTATGATGCGGTCAAAATATGAAAGATTCGTATTAACATTCAGGGCAAAGCCGTGCATCGTAACCCATCTGCTTACCTTTACACCAATCGCAGCAATTTTATCACTTCCAACCCAAACGCCGGTGTAATTTTCTTCACGATGTCCGCTGATACCAAAATCTTTTAATGTTCTAATTAAAACTTCCTCAAGATCGCGAAGATAACGGTGTGTGTCAAGATAATAATTATTCAGATCGATAATCGGATAACCGACAAGCTGACCAGGACCATGATATGTTATGTCGCCACCTCGATCAATATGAAAAACATCCGCACCGGTAGATTTCAATTCATTTTCGTCTGCGAGCAAATGCGCTTCTTCGCTACTCTTACCAAGCGTGTAAACATGATGATGTTCAGTAAGCAAGAAAACATCTGAAATCTTTTGATCGACTCGAAAATTGAAAATCTTTTGCTGCAATTCCCACGTCGGTTGATATGCTGACAATCCGAGATTTACGGTTTGAAGTTCGTTCATGAACGCAGAAATTTTTTACGATGTTCAGATAAGTAATCAGTGATTTTCGTTCCAGCAGCGGCGCCCGGACTTACGACCAACTCGCGGGCATATGCAACTCTGAAATCATCTTCAGTCATCAAACCTTTTTCTTCCAACACTTTCTTCATCGCCCGAAGCTGAATGTACAACTCTTCTATAGCAAGAGTTTCATTTGATAGCTTGCCACTTTCATCTTTCATTTTAAACCCCGATTAATCTGTTAAATAGTTACTTGTCAATCGTTATTAGTCATTCTTTATTTGTTACTTGTTCTTAGTACTTCACAATAGTATCCTATGCTCTAAGCTCTACGCTCTATGCTCTTGATACTCAACTACTAACATACTCAACTGCTCACCAACTTAAATATGAATCGCATGACCTTCAGCATTTTCAGCAGCTTCCATAATCGCTTCGGATAGTGTCGGATGAGCATGAATTGTATTCGCAATTCCCGCCGGTGTCGTTTCCAAACCTTTCGCAAGACCGAGTTCAGCTATCATCTCTGTCGCATCAGAGCCGAGTATGTGCGCACCAAGTAACTCACCATATTTTTCGTCGAAGATCAATTTAACAAGACCATCTGTCTCTCCAATTGCACGTGCTTTGCCACTCGCAGTGAATGGGAATCTTCCAATCTTCAGTTTATGCCCCAACTCTATTGCTTTTTCCTCGGTCAATCCAATACTTGCAACCTGCGGCTGACAATAAGTGCAGCCGGGGATATTGTCCCAATCGATTGGCTGTGTATTTTTACCTGCAATTTTTTCAACACATATGATTCCTTCGCGTGACGCTACATGAGCAAGCCACGGCGGACCTGCTACATCGCCAATAGCATAGATGCCGTCAACATTTGTCTTACCGAAATCATCAACCTGTATCCAACCTTTTTCAATTTTTATGCCGGTACTTTCAAGTCCGATGTTTTCTATGTTGCCTTGTACGCCGATAGCAACAAGAACTATTTCGGCGGTCAATTCTTTCTTTGCACCCTTCGAGGTTAATACTACCTTTGCCTCTTTGCCGGTGGTTACACTTTCCACTTTGCTTTCAGTCAGAATTTCGATTCCCGATTTTTTCAAATTACTTTCGAGTAATTTCGAAATTTCCTTATCCTCAATTGGCAAAACATTCGGCATCATTTCGACAATAGTAACTTTTGTTCCGAATGCATTATAAAAATATCCGAACTCCACACCAATAGCTCCGGCACCGATAATGATCATCGACTTCGGCGGTTGCTGTAGCAGCATCGCCTCAGTGCTTGAGATAATTTGTTTGCCATCGATCTTCATATTCGGGAACGTTCGCGGTCGAGCGCCGGTTGCGATAATTATATTTTTTGCCGAAATAGTTTCGACAGGTTTTTCATCTTTGCTAATTTCAATCTTTCCTTTCCCGACAATCTTCCCAAAACCGGAAATTAATTCAACTTTATTCTTCTTGAAAAGATATTCCACACCCTTAGAATTTCTCAGTGCAACATCCCTGCTTCGCTTTATTATTTTCGGGAAATCAAATGATACATCTTTAGCAGAAATCCCGAATTCTTCCGCACGATGAAAATGATGATAAACTTCAGCGCTTTTTAGAAGTGCTTTGGTCGGTATGCATCCCCAGTTTAAGCATACACCGCCAATTTTATCCTTCTCAACAACAGCGGTCTTTAGTCCAAGTTGGGATGAGCGAATAGCGGCAACATAGCCGCCAGGTCCGCTGCCTATTATTACTACGTCAAATTGTCGTTCTTGCATTGTTTTCTTCAATATTGTTAAAAGTTGATGAAAAAATATAGGAAATAGCGGATGGAAAGTCAAAGAAGCGCAGAAAATAAGAACATTAGAAAATAAGAAGATTGGTTATTTTAAACGCTGGAGTTATGGATTATTGGATTGTTGGAATGTGTTTTCATAAACAATTTTTTAATTTTGACTTTATAATTTTTATTAGTTATATCTTAATATAATATTTTCCCTAATCCACCAGATTAATGAATATCCCACTAAAAATTCCAATCAAGGAATTACTACGTGCAGGTTGCAGCGGCACCTACTCCCAGCGGCATATGCAGGAGTTGTACAGGATATTTTATTCGATTGCGAGGCGCACAATTCGGAATAAAATGATTTCAGGAAAACTTTCATTCGATTTCCTCGGCTTATCGGAAGCAGATATAACACATGATTGTATTGTTGAGCTATTTACACTTGGTAAAGACAACGAGCTTATTGAACTATGCAAAGATTTTAACTATCAGCGTATCTCAATCGAAGATGAAGATGATGAAATGCTTATTGTGCAAATCCGGCGGCTCATCTGCACTGTGGTAAACGATAATCTGTTCAGATTGTATAACGAGGCGGATCCGGCGCTGGGAAAAATCTTGCGGAACATAAAAATAGCCACCGGGAATAATTTAGCTTTTAAATTGGTTATGCGCTTCGATGAATATTTTTTGGAAATAGTTAAAGGTGATAAACTCCCATATTGCAAAACTATGGATGACGACTTCCTGCACAATGAAGTTTGTGAAATTATGTCGACTGAGTCCGAAATTCCCGGCATACTTGAAAAACTCTCAATCACACTGATTCAACAAGATGTTTATCAACGACATGTTAGATTAATGACACTCGCTCTTGCAATCAAGAAAGGATACGAGCATTACAATGTTCACAACATTCAGGAATCGGAATCTGTTGATGCAAAATTTGTAACCGACGACGCTGCTCGAACAATTGATATGGTTTGCTCTAAGTTGAAAGAGGAGATGAAACCGCGTTATGTTGACAAAAAAGTTTGTGCCGAGACTTTTGAACTTTATATGAAAGTTATTAAGAAATCTCTTTATTCAGAATTCATAGATGGAACTGATGGACAGATTTCATACTTCGATCACTTAATCGATTGCGATACCGGAATCACAAAACAAGAATATCTGAAAAACCACCGCGTAATTGTTGAATATTTAGGCAAGATTTCTAAAAAGCGGGTACGAGAGCGGTTGAAAGAGATTCTGTGAGATCAGGAAAATGGTAGGAAATATAGATAGTGATGTGAGATATGAGTTATGAGTTATGCGATATTAGATATTAGTAGCTTTATATTACTTTTTAATTTTTTGCGCCGAAGGCGCATCCGCCTCTGGCGGAAATTTTTAATTTTGACTTTTTAATTGATGAATCATATTGACGAAATAAAACTTGAGCTTTACATTCTGAACTCGCCGAAAATTGAACAAGAGCGAGTTGAGATTGAGAATCATTTAGCCGAGTGCAATGGCTGCAAAGAATTATTTGACAGCATTGCGGAATTTTATACGGAAGTAAAGCAGGACTTAGCATCAAGTGAAAATTTACCGATGCCAAAACCGGCAGAGATACCAGCCAGGCGACTTTACCCGCTTGAACAGAAATACCAAAACCTATCTCCTTTCCAGAGATTCGCAGTTGGTATCCCACTCCGCATGACTCGATGGATGGTTCATCATCCCTACGCCGCTGGCGGCGCAACGGTAATGTTCTCGAGCTTTGTTGTTTTCGCGTTGATAACGATGTTCAAACCTGAGAAACAACAAATAATCGATCAACATCCTGGATATGCGCGAGCTGAAAAAGAATGCATTGTCGTTTATAACAAAAAGGGAGAAGAAATAAATAGAAAACATATTGGTTCTCAATTTGACTACGATCAGACATTGTATCCCGATGACAGGAAAAAACCAATCCAATTCATTGATGTAATTGATATAGATAATGATGGTTATTCAGAAATAATTGCGGTGTTTGGTTGGGCATCCATCAATAAACTGGATAATTGTATTATCTGTTACGATCACCAATTAAATGAAAAATGGAGGTATTCTTTTACTCATCGTGCAAAATTTGGACAAGAATGGATTACAGCTAATTACCGAATAACAAGAATGATGATCGGTGATTTCGATAAAGATGGGAAAAAAGAAATAATTGCCATCGCTCTTAACAAAACAAGTTACCCATCTGCCATCATCACGCTTGATACTGAAACCGGTACGGAAAAGGAAATCTATTGGAATAGTGGATTCATTCTTAAAATCGACCATAAAGATATTGACAATGATGGTTTTGAAGAACTCTTCTTTGGCGGTGTTAATAATGGACATAATCTAGCAGCTTTACTGATTCTTGATCCAAGATATATGAATGGACACTCGCCAGCACCTATAGATTACACACCCGCGGAAACATCAAAGGGGAAGGAAAAATATTATATTTTATTCCCATGTCTTGATATTGGAAAATTCGCTCACCAAATGCGAAATCAAATAAGTGAGATTGATTTCCCCCAAAATGGAGAAATGAGGATTGGGAATGGTGCGGTAATATCTTCAAATGAAGTGCTTGGCGTAATCCATAAATTCGATTTTAGAATGAATTGTATTCATGTTTCGGGAGGTGACCTTTTTGAAAAATACCATCAAAAACTCGAAGCTGAGGGAAAACTTAAAACAAAAATCGATACCCAGTACTATGAGAACCTGAGAAAAGGTGTCCAATATTGGGATGGTGAGAAGTTTGTAAAAGAATATACAATGAGCAAATATTACCTAGACACGGTTAATAACCGATAAAGCCTTTTTTTCAATTTAAAGCCAAACTTTCGTAAAGAAGGTTTGGCTTTTTGTTTTTCTGCATGAATAGATGGATGAAAGGAGAAGTGTAATAGTAGTTAATTCACAATCAAACACTAATTAATTTATAGGATTCATTATGAAAAAATATGAAATATTACTTTTGGTAATATTCTTGATATCATTTTCGCAATCACAAGAATATTCACCCGATTCGAACACCGTCGCATTATGGCATTTCAATGAAATGACATTAAATCCAATTGTTGATGCAAGCGGCTTTAATAATCAGGGTATTGCATATGGGACAACTATCGTCGATGGTAAGTACAATAATTGTCGCTTACTGAATGGTATAAACGATTACATTGAAATTCCCGATAGTCCATCTCTAGATTTTTCGGTTGCAAAAGAATTCATAGTTGAAGCATGGATCAATATTAATAGTATTCCGAGTCAATATGGTCACATCGTTGATAAATGGGGAACAGGAAATGACGAGGACGACGAATGGACACTGCAATTTGAAAACACTGGTAAAATTTGTTTCGCCATCAATAGTGCTACTTATTACGCTAGTCCAGATATAGTACTCTATAGTAAGGAAACCATGCCACTGAATGAATGGATTCATGTTGCCGGGGTTTGGAATGGCAAAACGGGGTTCGCCGCATTATATATTAATGGTAAACCTGATACTATTACTAATTCCGCCATTACTTCCATTGCAGAAACAAATCAACCAGTTTGGGTTGGGTGGGATGGAATGCCATCAAATCATTTCCATGGTAATATTGACGAAATTCGCATTTCCAATAAAACCCGCACTCCAAATGATTTTAATTTAAAACATTATGTTCTTATCGATATCAAACCCGGTAGTTTTCCAAACTCTATTAATTGTCAAAATCAAAATGGAGTCATACCTGTAGCTATCTTATCAACTCCGGAATTTGATGCTCGAACTGTTGACCATACTACCGTCAGGTTTGGCCCATCCGGCGCCAAAGAAACACATTGTGTCGGAGGTAATGGAGGCAAAGGTCAACGGATCGGATCAGGTAATGAATGCCCATTAAAACGACATGAAGAAGATGTCGATGGTGATGGGGATATCGATCTTATCTTTCACTTCAAACATTCAGAAACTGGTTTAGCTTGCTCTGATACCATTGGTACTCTGACTGGTAAAACATTTAGTGACAAAAATATAAGTGGTAGCGATATAATTAGACCCGTTCGATCTGAGAATTATTTTAATCCTCAGATAACCGAGGATGCAATACCATTGAATTACATTCTCTCGGAAAACTTTCCCAATCCCTTCAATCCAACCACAGTCATAAAATATGGACTGTCTGAGGATGCAAATGTAACTCTGAGTGTTTTTAACACTCTGGGTCAGGAAGTTGCCTTGCTTGCAAGTGGGTTCCAGAAAGCAGGTTATCATGAAGTAACATTCGATGGCTCTGGATTAACAAGTGGTGTTTACTTCTACCGTTTACAAGTCTGTACTTCGACAGGCTCAGTATTTGTTGAAACTAAGAAACTTTTGTTGATGAAGTAGCTGTTGCAACCTCCCGAAGGTTATTTTGCTAACCTTAGTAAACCTTCGGGAGGTTTCGTCGTAATCAACAGGAAATCCAGGATTCTGGTTGTGGTCAGTAAGGGAACTACCTCCATGTCGGAGACATAAAGGAACAAACAATCTCTGCCTGAGAACTCGGGCGAGGCTTTTAATGTATCTCTGATATGAGTTTGTTGTATTCTTCATGGGAACCAATCCAAAACCAAATCATTATATCTTCAGATTTCACCCCCACTGCTCTCCATCCTAAACCGATTCGGACGGAATAGATAGGTTGCTCTGGGTGAATTCTTTTAAATTTCAGACTTGGATGGAAAGGATCATCGCTCCACATTTGATATACTTTCCTTGCCTTCTCTTGGACATCATCGGGAAGCTTCTGAAATGCTTTCCAAAATTGGTCGTTAGTATGAGACGTCACGGCTAATTATAAATTTAGTGGTTTGGTCTTACCACTTCTATAATCTGAAAGCGCTTCCTTCGCAAGCTGTGCAAGTTTATTTCGTGAACCTGAAAATGCCTTCGCCCATCTCTCCTCAGATACTAATTCTTCAAGGATAATTGATGCGACAGAGTCTTGTTCATCCTCAGGAAGTTTAGAAACCTCTGTGATCGCTTTTTCAAGTAACTTTGTCATTTTTTCCTAATCCTATTAAACTCTAACAATTTAATTTATTAAAACCTATTGGAATAAACAAGCTCTGCCTAATAAATCGTACTAGCATTTCCCGGGCTTTAAGATTCACGCTCTATACCGCCCTAAGAGGATGAATTAACATTTTAAATTTTTAATTTTAACTTTTAAATTTTTTATTGCATTTCCTTGTCAAATTTATTATTTTTATTACCATAATGTTACTACCGAGATGACCACAGAAAGTCCTGCGGAAGAAAAAACCGTCGTAACTAACCGAAAAGCCCTTCATGATTATTTCATCATAGATAGGTTTGAAACGGGTATTGTCCTTAAAGGAACGGAAGTAAAATCTCTTAGACAAGGCCTGGCAAACTTGCAAGACGGGTATGCGCTAATAAAAAATGGTGAAATCTGGCTGCTCGGTATGCATATTAGTCCGTTTGAAAAAGGTAACATCAACAATCACGACCCCAAGCGCGATCGCAAACTACTGATGCACAAGCGGGAAATTCGCCGGCTCATCGGCAAAGTTTCCGAAAAGGGTTTGACGCTTGTTCCTTTACGTATCTATTTTACAAAGAATATTGTTAAGGTAGAGCTTGGGCTCGCCCAAGGAAAAAAGAGTTACGATAAACGTGAAGCAATAAAAGAGCGAGATACTAAACGACAACTTCAACGCGAATACGCTAAGTGAGTTATGAGTTGTGAGTGGTGTGTTTTTATACTTTTTTGCGCCGAAGGCGCATCCGCCTCTGGCGGAAATTTTTAATTGTTCTATTATTATTCTTAAGGAGTCACAGAAGTGTACGTACCAACGAAGATCTTTTTCACCAAGGGAGTGGGCAGGCATAAAGATTATCTTCAATCGTTCGAGTTAGCCCTCCGCGATGCAAAGATAGAAAAATGCAACCTTGTTACCGTTTCAAGTATTTTTCCACCCGGCTGCAAAAGAATTCCCACCGATGAAGGATTGAAACTTCTACAAGCCGGACAAATTACTTTTGCCGTTATGGCACGCAATGCAACAAACGAGCCCAATCGGTTAATAGCTTCCTCAATCGGTGTTGCAACACCTGCAGATAATACCCAATACGGTTATTTATCTGAGCACCATCCATTCGGAGAAACTGATGAAAAAGCAGGTGAGTACGCAGAAGATCTTGCTGCCACAATGTTGGCTACCACACTTGGTGTTGAGTTCGATCCGAATATAGCATGGGACGAGAGAGAACTTCAATATAAAATGAGCGGTAAGATTGTTAAAACTTTTAATGTTACTCAATCGGCTGAAGGCGACAAAAACGGTTTGTGGACTACCGTTGTAGCCTGTGCAATTTTACTTCCTTAATAATTTATTAAGTCGAAGGCGCTCATCTTGATGTGAACCGTCTCCCGGCGTTCCGCCTTGACAGCGCCCTCGACTATCAAAAATAAACGACCAATAATTCCAATAATTAAATTTCTTATTGGAACTTTTAATTCTTCGATGAACAACTAAGAGGTATGTTTAGCCCCTCTATCCACGGTCCTGCTTGCTGTAAATATAATAACTTTTCTTTGAGATGTCAAGCCCCCTTTAATACCTGGTCCGGGAATGATTAATTTTTATTTGAAATTGATAATTCTGAATAACTTTTTGATACTTCCTGAACATATCCGATGGTCTGCCTCCAACTGCCGAAATAACCATTTCTGGGTCGCGGTTCATCCCATATTTCCTGATGAAGCGAATAATATCGCTTTGAAAGAAGCGGAAGTACATTCTCAATCACAGACCACTTATTCGGATTCTCTCCCATATAAGCCGCAATTTCCTGAGCATCATAAATGCGGGATGGACCTGCATTATAAGCAGCAAGCGAAAATAATAATCGGTCTTCTTGCGGGACAGTCGAAAACAGATTATATAATTTTGAAAAATAATATATGCCGGATTGAAGATTGTCAGATATTATTTCGCTGCTATCAGGATTTAATTTTTCGGAGATCTCAGCATGAGTCAACGGCATTAATTGCATTAAACCAGTTGCACCACGGGCACTTATTGCCGACGAATCAAAACGAGATTCTTGCTTTATGATTGAGAGGATGATCCTGAAATCAATCCCGTACATTTTAGAATAGTGTTTGATCTTAGAAAGATCAGATGGAGTTAATTCTCTTGCGAAGGCATTATAGATTGCGTCGGGATTGCTGCCAACCAATATATTGTTTGATGTAGATTTAAAAAAATTCGAAGATTTATTCTTTGAGACATAACTTTCGGCAGTGATGAGAACAATCATCGCTACAAGCATCATCCAGCCAACTACTTTTATCAAGGCGACTTTCATTCAGCATGAAAACCTATGATGTTTTAAGAAACCGCTTTTCTATCTCAGCTAATTTGTCGAGGCGTTTTTGATGCCGCCCGCCGCTGTACACTGTTTCCAGCCAAACTTTTGTTATCGACTTCGCTAATTCAACACCTAGTGTTTTTCCGCCGAGTGTTAGAATATTTGCATTATTATGTTCACGACTGCTGCGTGCAGAAAATTCATCGAAACAACAAGCTGCACGAATGCCCGGGATTTTGTTCGCAGTCATCGCAGAAGCAACACCCAACGTATCTATCATTATTCCCCGAGATGCCGTGCCTTTTGCTACCATAGTTCCAACAGCAAAAGCGAAATCGGGATAGTCGCACGGTTCTTCATTATTGGTTCCGAGATCAACGATATTATAGCCAAGCGACGTCAAATATGGCCTGAGTTGCTCCTTCAAACCAAAACCACCATGATCGCTTCCGATCGCTATGGTCTCTTTAGCCCCGAGAGTGGATTTACTTTGCACTTGTTGAGCAGTGTTAATTGTAACCGCGATTTTCTTCTTTTCGATAACAATTCCCAACTGACTTGCACGATCACGAGCTGCATCTGTAATAATGGAATCATCCTCAACGATTATTTTATTCTCTCGCCGCTTGGAGGCTTCGACGATCATCAGTTCAGTAAGTAATTTTTTTGCCATAATATTTATCGAAGTTTCAGTAATCTATAAATGTTATTCAATAATTTGAAGCTTAACTTTCGCAGTACCGGGACCAATCATTCCTAATTCTTTTGCGGCAGCATATGAAACATCTATTATTCTATTATCTTTAAAAGGACCCCGATCGTTTATACGAACAATAACCGATGTACCGTTTTGAAGATTCGTTACTCGAACTTTCGTATTGAATGGCAAAGTCTGATGTGCCGCCGTCATCGCATTCATATCATATTCTTCACCATTCGAAGTCTTACGTCCATGATAATCATCTGCATAATAAGATGCAACTCCCTCTGTTACGAATTCACCATTAAACTCGCTCGATTTATTGAATTTTTCGGATGTGAACCTCGGTGAAGCTACACACCCGCCAAGAAACAATCCAACAAGAACCGATATCGATAATTTAATGAACGATGACATTATAGATAATCGTTTTTTTGTTTCCTTCTCAGGTAATCTACCACCTCTTTAACTTCCTGAGATTCACCCTGTTTGCAAACAAGAACCGCATCATCTGTGGCAATTATTATTAAATCCTGCACGCCGACTGTTGCAACAATTTTGGATCCTGCGTACACCATGCTGTTTTTTGTATTATGCAAAAAAGCTTGACCTGTTATGGAATTTCCATTTTCGTCTTTACCCGAAATTCTATAAACTTCATCCCATGAACCGACATCACTCCAGCCAAAATTGCCTTTTAGCACATACACTTCCTTCGCCTTTTCCATTACACCGTAATCGATGGAAATCCCTCTGATAATTTTATATGTTGTTTCAACGATATTGTCATAATTTTTATGTCCGATTGCTTCATCAATTTTCATAAGCTCGGCATACATTTCGGGAATATGTGTTTCAATTTCTTTTAATATCGTATCGACCCTCCAGATAAACATACCGCTATTCCAGAGGAAATCACCACTCTGCAAAAATACTTTTGCTGTTTCTGCATTAGGTTTCTCGGCAAAAGTCTTAACTTTGTAAACTCCTTTTTTGAAATACGGATTTTTTCCATCGTCCTCGTCGACAACCTGAATATAACCATATCCCGTTTCAGGACGGGTTGGCTGAATTCCAACCGTTACCAATTTCCCGGATTCATAAGCTACCCAAGTTGCCAGCCGCAAAACCCGTCTGAACTCTTCTTCATCGTGCATAATATGATCGGCCGGCAGAACTACCATTACTGCTTCCGGATCCATCCTCCGCACAAACAATCCCGCAAGTCCGATGCATGGTGCAGTATTTCGTCCGATAGGTTCTGTTATTATATTTTCTTCAGGTACATTCGGAAGTTGTTTCGCGATTGATAGCTTTTGAATCTTGTTGGTTACAATCATGATATTTTTCGGATCAATCAGATCGCTTATCCGACTGACTGTATTTTGAATCATCGATTTCTTCCCAACAATTTCGAGAAGCTGTTTGGGTGATTTTTCACGACTGCGGGGCCAAAATCGAGTTCCAACTCCGCCAGCCATTATTACTGCATAAACATTGGGCATTCTATTTCCTTCCTTGAAATTATACAAAAACTCTGGGCACTCTGGTTGCAATGCCGGTTAATAATTCATATGGAATCGATCCGATTCTGTCGGATAATTCCCATGCTGTTATACGATCATCTTTGGATGCACCAATCAAAACAACATCATCACCAACATGTACATCGATATCGGATCCGATATCAACCATCATTTGATCCATACAAACAACACCTACTACCGGAAACCGTTTTCCTCGAATGAGTACTTCGCTGTTATTCGTGAACCTTCTGCTGTATCCGTCACCATATCCTACCGGGACTGTTGCAATCCTTGTTTTAGTTGAAGTAAAATATTTCCTCCCGTAACTTATACTCGTATTAACCGCAACTTCTTTTATGAATACAACTTTCGATTTTAAACTCAAAACCGGTTCAACCGAAATACTTCTACTCGTTTCCCTCGATGGGTAAATTCCATACAGCAAGATACCGGGCCTCACCATCGTTAAAAATGTTTCTGGTAAATCTAACACTGCACCGCTGTTGGCAATATGTTTCAATGGAATTTCTATTCCGTTCGATTTTAATTTATTCAATAATGATTGGAATCTATTAAACTGGTAATGTGTGAATGCTTTATCTTTTTCATCTGAAGAAGAAAAATGGGAGTAGATTCCAACCACCTCGAGATGATTCATTCTGTAAACTCTTTCAACGAATGGAAGCGCACTCTCTGCATGAACACCGATTCTTTCCATTCCGGTATCGATTTTCAGATGAACTCTTGCTTTTGAACGTTTATTTCTTTCCACTTCGTGCTCAATCCGTTGAGCGATTTCTAACGAAGATACGGTTATATCGAGATCGTTTTCAAGAAAAGTTTGGATTTGGCTATCAAGAACTCCACCTAAAACTAAAATCGGGATGGTGATGCCATTTTTCCGTAAGTGTATTCCTTCCTCAAGAAAACCTACACCTAAATAATCGATACTATAACTGCTTAATAATCGCGATACTTCAATCACACCATGTCCATAAGCATTCGCTTTGACGATTCCCATTATTTTTATTGATGACGGGACAGCCGCGCGTATATTCAGAAAATTACGGTGAAGTTTTTCTATTTCAATTTCGGCGTGTGTTATCCGCATATTTTTCACGATTCAAATAAAAACCCACATCGATCCAATTGATCGTGTGGGTTATATGGTGAATTATAAAATTTATTTTCTCTTCTCCGCAATACGAATCCGATTTTGCGCCCGTTCCAAAGCATTT
The DNA here is from genome assembly GCA_016218025.1 of Ignavibacteriales bacterium. GTDB lineage: Bacteria > Bacteroidota > Ignavibacteria > UBA10030 > SZUA-254 > PNNN01. Next base: position 43,127 of record JACRFD010000038.1, on the reverse strand, counting down.
TTTATTTCTATGCGTTTCTCTTCTGATTTTAATCCAGTTAGATGAATTTTATTTTTATCCCGTGCCGCTTCTGCCCTTACTTTATCAATTTCAGTAGCGTTTTCAATTGTTTCTGCCAACACTGTAACCCGGTTATTGGAAACATCTACATATCCGCCGCTTGTTGCAAAAAATTGTTCTCTACCATCAGGTATCTGATATTTAATTTCCCCGATTCCAATTTCAGCCAGCATCGGCGCATGATTATATAAAATTTGGAACCCGCCGATTACACCCGGAGCGCTGAAACTGATTACATCTCCACTGAATATTATCTTCGCTGGTGTTACTATCTCAAGCTTGAATGTTTTATCGGACATTGAAGACCTTAAGCAGATTCTTTTTTGTACCGTTCAACAACATCTTCGATTGCACCAGCCATCCAGAACATATTTTCTGGTATATGATCGTATTCACCATTGATGATACCTTTGAAACTTCTGATTGTGTCTGCAAGTTTCACATATCTGCCTTGCATTCCTGTGAATTCTTCTGCAACAAAGAATGGCTGTGATAAGAATTTCTGAATCTTCCGGGCTCGCGATACAGTCAGCTTATCTTCGTCTGAAAGCTCATCCATCCCAAGAATATTGATGATATCCTGGAGATCTTTGTAAGTTTGCAATATTTCTTTTACTTTTTTCGCAACATAATAATGTTCTTCACCAACAATGTGCGGTTCAAGAATTCTTGATGTGGAATCGAGCGGATCGACAGCAGGATAAATACCGAGTTCAGAAATTTGACGACTTAATACTGTAGTAGCGTCGAGATGACTAAATGTTGTTGCAGGTGCAGGGTCAGTCAAATCATCCGCCGGAACATATATCGCTTGCACCGATGTAATGGAACCCTTTTTTGTGGACGTAATTCTTTCCTGCAATTCACCCATTTCAGTACCGAGTGTGGGCTGATATCCTACAGCCGAGGGCATACGTCCGAGTAATGCCGAAACTTCCGATCCTGCCTGAACAAAACGAAAAATATTGTCAATAAAGAGAAGAACATCTTTTCCTTCTTCATCCCTGAAATATTCTGCCATCGTCAAAGCTGTTAGAGCTACTCTTTGTCGCGCTCCGGGAGGCTCATTCATTTGTCCGAACACGAGAGCGGTTTTATCGAGCACACCGGAATGTTTCATCTCCAACCACAAATCATTTCCTTCGCGTGTCCGCTCGCCGACACCACCGAATACAGAATATCCACCGTGATGCAAAGCGATGTTATGAATAAGCTCCATTATAACAACTGTTTTTCCAACACCGGCTCCGCCAAACAGACCGGTTTTACCACCTTTTGAGTATGGTTCAAGGAGGTCAATAACTTTAATCCCGGTTTCAAACATTTCTTTTCGTGTGCTAAGGCTTTCAAACGATGGAGCAGGTCGGTGAATGGCATATTTCTTTTCTTCACTTATCGGCGGTAAACCATCGATCCCTTTTCCGATTACGCTTATTAATCTTCCCAACGTTGGAGATCCAACAGGTACTTCGATAGGTGTTCCCATATCCATTGCTTTCATCCCACGAACTAACCCGTCAGTAGAATCCATTGCAACGGTTCTAACACGCTCTTCACCGAGGTGCTGTTGAACTTCACAAATTAATTCATCTTCAACACCTTCTATATTTTTGCGAAGAATTTTAATTGCATGTAAGATTGCCGGCAATTTACCGCCGGAAAAATCTATATCCACTACCGGACCGATTACTTGAATGATTTTGCCTTCGTTCATGATTTACCTTTTTTCTTCGAAAATCTTATTAAAATCTAATATCTTTTCTTCTCTGCTAAATCCAAATTCTATAAAAAAGACCTGATAATATAGGAAATATGAAGAAATAAAACAATATTTTAAATTCAGACGATTTAGTATTTAACTTTTCAATTGTAAGGTCATAAAAAAAAAGTTATCTTTATATCAATTTTCAATATGTTCAACCAATAAACGTCTAAGAGCGATGATAAAATTCCCTAAAATTGAAAAAATAAATTTGTCGTTACTTTTTATATTAATTTTTTCGTTCATCCTCCGCATTTGGCAAATTGGCTGGGGATTACCAGAATTGTACGAAGAAGCCACTCCGCTCCGAATTGCGTGGGGGTTCTGGAATTGGGGTAACAGCGGACTAAATCTCAATCCGAATTTTTTTAATTATCCTGCTCTGACTTTTTACATACAGTTTATTGGTCAGGTAATTCATTATGGAATTGGAAACCTTGCGGGATATTATCCGAATTTAAATTCGTTCGGGACAACAATTACACCTCTTGCTCATACTGCCCGCATTATCGATCTGTTATTCGATATTCTAACAATCCTTGTGGTTTACAAATTAGCTAGCGAATTTTTTAATAAGCGTACGGCAATTATTGCTTCCCTAATTTTAGCCCTGAACCCGCTTCATATCAAATTCGCACATTTGATTCAGGTAGATACCGCACTTACTTTTTTCTCCACACTCTCTACATATTATATTTTTAAACTATTTAACGATCCTAAACCAAAATGGTATTACGCTGCCGGAATTTCCATGGGTTTGGCAGTATCTTCGAAATATACCGGTGCGTTCCTTTTATTATTTTTCGCCATTGCACATCTGTTAAGATTTAAGAATTCACGTGATGCATTGAGCGGATTATATAGACAAGAATTCATTGTAGCAATTTTGATCTCCGTGCTGGTATTCGTTCTGTTGAATCCGTATATACTTTTAACTCCGAATGCATTTGAAAAAGATTTTTCTTTTGAACAGCAGCATATGGCATCGGGTCATTTAGGCATCTCTGAATCTCAAAGTACTCTCTCCTATTATTTTTTAGATGCAATACCGTCAAATTTTGGATGGTTATTTTATGGGATAATTTTTATCGGAATTGCATCAATCCTGAAATTGAAAGAAAGAATAAATTACCTAACCCTTATTTATCCGTTGATATTTTTAATTTTTGTTTCCACATGGATTATGCGGGCTGAAAGATACATACTCCCTATTTTTCCTGTTTTTGCTTTGATCGGCGCTATTGGGACAGATTATCTAATCAACTGGGTTAATAAGCGGATTGTTTTTATAAAAACCGGTTCACATTCGGTAAAAACAATTTTTTATGCAATATTCGTACTGCTCATACTTTTACAACCGACTCTGGATTCAATTGCCTACCTAAAAACATTATCGCTCCCGGATACAAGGGCAATAACAAAAGAATGGATAAAAAATAATATTCCGAAAAGCTCCATAATCGCCACCGGACCGTATGGAGTTGACATTCGGGACGGAAGTTACAGAATTTTTGATATCCCCTTTCTGGCATTTGAATCTGAAAGAGTAATTCCATTTTACGATTCCAGATGGTATGAAGATTTGGATTTAGTGGTAACGTCTTCTTATGACCGTGATCGATATGCTAGTGAGCCACAAAGATATAAAGATTTTCTTTCTTACTATGATTCTTTGAATTTAAATTGGGAATTAATCTTTGAAATAAAACCGAATGAGTCGCAAACCGGACATGAATTCAGGTTATACAAATATCGAGCTTCAAAATACAAGGAAACATTTACACCTGAACTATTCCAACGGTTTAATGCAAGTCCGGAAAGCTCACGCATAAGTAATTTCTTAAAAGAATTAGCAGATATTCTTATAAAAAAAGGACGAAGCAAGAAAGCAGAACAGATTATAAATGAAATTCTCACAGTGGAGTATGAAAACCTTCCTCTTCGCAATCAGCTTGGAGATTTGTTGATTCACGATGGAAAATATGAACAAGGATTGAATCATCTTGCTATATCAATCAAGCAGTACCCAGCTCAACCGCAAGTATACCTGATAGCCAGCAGAGCTTTGCGGTCGTTAAAAAAATATACTCCGGCAGAAGCGGCACTTCTCAAAGCTTTGGAATATAGAAATGACTTTGAACCGTCATACATAGAATTGATTGGACTTTTTAAAGAGACAGGTGAAAAAGGGAAATTGCTCGATATTTTAAAGAGATATTATGCCTCCGTGCAGGGAAATGAAAAAAAAGCGACTGAAATAAAAAAACAAATTGATGATTTAAAATAAAAAGAGCTGAAGGTGGGAGTTGAACCCACGACCTGCGGTTTACGAAACCGCTGCTCTACCACTGAGCTACTTCAGCAAGAATGAATAATTGTATTATTCAGCTTAACGGTTTAAATCTACGATTTTTTTTTATAAATAAAAAACCTCGGATCTCTCTCGTTCCGAGGTTTTTTAGTTTGGAGAGTCAAATGATAGATGTTACATGAAAATGCTGACAAAATCCTTGCTCAGTCGAACAACCACAGTATTCACAAACTTCGCCACTCCGCTTCCAATAATGAAAAGAAGCGTTAAAAATAAAATGGTGTTTTCAATCATTGAGATATAATTTATAAATTCCATCTAATCCTTTCAAAAAAATCTCTGAATAAAAGATAAAATCTTTTCAGACGGCTAATTTGATTGGAATCACTTGTTGTGATGGTCTCAGATAAGGGTTTGACTTTTTTAAAATAACAATAAGACGCTGTGAAGAGCTATTTGGGGGGAATTCCGACTTCGATTTCGGTTGGATTTAACACTGATATATGCCGTGGTGATATTTTAATTAAAAATCCTCTTTTCCCTCCATTAATATAAATTTCTTCCTCATTGTAAATTGTCTTCTCAATGTAGACACGAATCGGGTTACGCGTACCGAACGGACTCATTCCACCAAATTGATAGCCGGTAAACCGTTCTGCACTGCGGGCATCTGCAGGCTCAACATTTTTTACACCGATAGTTCTTGCTAAGTTCTTTGTCGATACTTCCATATCTCCGTGCATTAATACAATCAGAGGTTCTTTTTGATCTGTCATGAAGAGTATAGTTTTTATAACTCGATGTTCGGGCACAGCCAATTCATGTGCCGCGACATTTGTTCCGCCATGCTCCTCGTAAGTATAAAAATACGGTTCGAATGGAATGTTCTTTTCACGCAAGAATCGAACCGCATGTGTGACAGGTATTTCGTTTTTCTTCATCTTTTGATTTTAAATCTGTTAAATTGAAGCCACCCATATTTTTTGAGGTCAATTCTTTCACTTTCAAATATTATTCCTTCCTTCTTTAATATTCTTTGTTGCGTTTTGTAAGCGGTTGAATATTTTGGAAAAGATATTTTACCCTGCGAATTCACTACCCTATGCCACGGGATAGTTGATTCATCGGGGAGTGAATTTAATGCATAGCCTACTAAACGTGCGCAATTCAAAAAACCAGACAACCGCGCAATATCACCGTAAGTTGCGACCTTACCTTTCGGAATTTGACGAACATTCTCCAAGATGATTTGATACCTCCCTGTTGTTTTTAATCTCATTCCGCACAAGATAGGTCAATTATTTTTTATTCCAAACATGAATGTTAGCGGTCTCCAAACACGGTTAGACCACGCACGCTCATTATGTTCTGCGTTTGCATCTAAAAACCATTCCAGATTATTTTCATCCGAAAAACCAATCGAGTGTAATGACTTCAGCATATTATCGCATCCCGGCTCAAGCTCTTTTTCTAATCCGACACCGCCATTATCAATATATAATCGAATATTTTTATCAGGACCGGGATAGTTCTCAACTGCGCGTGTTAAGCTTTCCCGAAATACCGGCGAAAGACATCCAGCCTGAGAAAACACAGAATCATAGTTCCAAGCTAATAGAAATGAAATTAAACCACCCATCGACGAGCCCATAGTCGATGTATTCGCGCGATCGGGAAGAGTACGATAAGCAATATCTATTAGTGGTTTTACTTTTTCAATAAGAAATTTCATGTATGCTCGTCCAAGTTTAGTGTCGCCGTATTCATCACCACGATCCGGAGTATTATAAACGCCCACAACTATTATTTCTTTAATTTTTCCAGATCTAATAAGGCTGTCGGCTACCTCATCAACATGCCAGTCGTAACCGATGAAAGAAGTTGCAGGATCAAAAACATTTTGGCCATCGTGCATGTATAAAACCGGATATCGCTTGGTTGTGTCTTTATCATAAGATGGCGGCAGCCAAACGATCAGATCACGAGAATAATTTAATCCCTCTCCTTTCAACTCCTTATGATACTTAACCGTTCCTATTATCCCGCCGGAAAATTTGAAATTGAGATCTTGCCAGCTCGAAGGAGTAACCGTTATAATAGTATCTTCGTTTACAAAGAAAGAATTATTCGGTGGAATTTCTCCGGCAGTGTAAATAGCCTGAGTAGCCCATGAACCGCGTGTAATTTTGAACTCGAAATAAAACTTCTTTGGCATATCAAGAGTTATCTCCCAAAGTGAATCTGATTGTTTTACCAACTTGATAATTCCAGGATTCCAGTCTCCGACTTTAGGATGATTACCGGAAATAAAAAGTTGTGAATTCGGGGGTGTAACCGAAGGCATAATAACCCGGATAGTTATTTTCACCTCCGAGCCATTACATGTGGATAGCAGCATCATAGATATTATCCCTATCAATGCTAAAACATATTTCATATTATTTCCTGTGAAATATCAAATTCCGTTGTAAATTTCCCTGACAATCTCCTCAGCCATCTTTGCATTTTCCTGATCAACATACAAATCCACTCCTTGACCGCTGAATATATCTAAACCTCCACCTGCTGCCGCACCCGGAAATCCAAAATCTTGGGCATTAATCATCGAATGAATTCCTTCGGCTTCAAGTGTCTGTTGTGCCTGCTCAGCGAACAAACGGTTTGGAAAATTTTTTATGAGCACTAATCTTGACTCTTCCATATATCTTCCTTTTCAAATATTTTCCTATCTAAAAAGTTTAAGCATTTTTTGCTAATTCAGACGCAGAAGTTTTTTCGATCTCAGCATGTAAACTGTTGCCATGAGCATCCATCGTTACAATCACAGGGAAATCTTTTACCTTCAAATGCCACATCGCTTCAGGTACGCCGAATTCCATCAAGTCAACACCTGTAACTTCGGTTATACATTTGGAATAATATTGTGCCGCGCCGCCAATAGCATGAAAATAAACAGCGCCAAATTCTTTCAGTGCAGCTAAAGTTTTCGGTCCCATCCCACCTTTTCCAATTACACCTCGCAATCCGAATTTCTTAATTACATCGCCCTGATACGGCTCTTCCCGAATGCTTGTCGTTGGTCCTGCAGCATTCATAAACCATTTATCTTCCTTCTTTAATGCAACAGGTCCACAATGATAGATTATCCCACCTTTTAGATCAACAGGTGAATCGTGGCTCATTAGATGGTGATGTAATGAATCACGTCCGGTATGCATTTCACCGTTTAACAATACAACATCACCAACTTTTAATGCACGTACTTGTGTTACTGAGAGCGGAGTTGTAAGTGAAATTTCCCTGCCGGTCAATGGCAACGATTCTGCCTTTGCCATTTTTATGGTCGGACTATCATCTTTGTAAAGCCATCGATTAATTTTCCCGGCCGAATCTATAACAACGCCAAGCCGCCGAAATGCCCAGCAATCATACGCAACTGAGACGAAGAAGCTTGCCGGCAAACGGTTGTATGCACCAATTTTGCACCCGATCAAAGTAGATTTACCGCCAAAGCCCATTGTGCCAATGCCGAGTTTATTCGCTTGTTCAACAATTGTCATTTCAAGATTAGCAAGTTCAGGATTTGGATTTATGTCATCCAGACTTCTGAAAAGTTGATTTTTTGCAAGAGAATAACCAGACGTCCTATCACCACCAATACCAACTCCAATCGCACCAATTGAACATCCGTAACCTTGTGCCTTCCAGATTGCATGGAGGATACATTTTTTTACGCCATCAATATTTCTGTCGGCTCTGCCTAAATGATCAAGAGCTGCGGGAAGTGAATATTGGGCATTCATATTTTCACATCCACCGCCCTTAAGAAGTAATCGAACCTCTATTTCATCTTTTTCCCATTGTTCAAAATGTATGACCGGTGTACCGGGTCCCAAATTATTTCCGCTGTTTTTCCCGGTTAATGAATCGACAGAGTTCGGACGCAATTTACCCTGCTTTGTTGCTTCAGCAATTGCTTCCTCAATGTCTTTCTTCATTTTTATTTGATTAGTCCCCGCCGGCGTTTTAATCTCGAACGTTGGCATACCAGTATCCTGACAAATTGGAGCGACACCATCTGCCGCCATATCAATATTGATTGCCACGGTTTGGAGAGCCAACGACGCCTGCGTTTTTGGTGTTTCATTATCAATAGATTTTCCTATTGCTCTGCGTACATCCGGAGGAAGATTGGATGATGTTTCGGTGATAAGTTTTAACATGCTTTCTTTGAAGTGAATCATGGAAGTACTCCTACGTGTATTTTCTGAAAATTCTCAAGGATAAATGATTAAAAATAATACCAACTTTTGAATGCTTGAATATACAAAATGGTGAGTGTAGATTCAAATCGGTTTAACGTTATAATCAATGATTATTTGTTAAACCTATGCTTGATTTTCGCTCCTTTCCAAAGTTTTTATTATATTATTGGAATTCCACCATGCTTTATAAGAATATTTCAAGGTGATCAATGGATAACAAAAATGCTTCAGTTCAATCGACAGGGCAAACTGCTTCTAATAAATATCTCTACACGATTGGTTTCTTCGCGCTGGTAATCCTTGCAATCATATCATTTGTCTATCTTTTCAGCGCTACAATTCCGGTTAGAATTGGAGATCAGGCATTTGATAAGTATCAGGTTCTCGAAAAAGATGACGGTAGATATCTTCTTGTTAATGGTCAACCAAAACAATTCATTGATCCAACTGATTTACAGTCATTTACACGGTACGCTGCAGTTATGGAACTGCCAATGCATTTGTTTATTAATCCCGGTAAAATGTTTTTATCTGGGTTAGGAAGCGGATCGCTTGCTCGGAGTTATTCCGCTAAAGGATGGAAAGTTGAAGTCGCAGATCCCGATTCTGCCCTTCTTAATATCGACCAAACTTTCTTCGGTTTCAACAGAGCCAAAATTCAATTGTCCGATTTGAATGGTAGAAAATATCTTGAGGAAGCAGACTCGACTTATGATGTAATTCTTGTTGATTGCATTAGCCAGGGTGGATATCCGAGAGATCAGATGACAAAAGAATTTTTTAAACTTTCATCCCAACGACTTACAAAAGAAGGAATATTCGCGATTGCATTTGAATCTACTGGATGGAAGGATGATATTGTCAAAACATTATCTGCAACCCTAAAACAAGTATTTAATGAAGTATATGTATATCCGATAGTTGAACCGCCGGACGTTTTCGGTAGCATAGTTATTATGTCATCAAATACTCCGCACAATGATCTTATCCGCGATTTGACACGTAATGATAGATATGACCCTTATTGGAGATATGGGAATGATTATCAAAAGGTTCACGCGTGGGATAATCGTTTTACATCGGAGAATGGAGATGGGATTATATTAACTGATGATAAGCAATTATCGCGTTTGGTTATTGAACGCTTACAACAGGCTAGCTGGCGAGTTCCGAAAGATTATTTACCTTAAAGATAATTCAATTCATAACTACATCGGTTTAATTTCACCCGTTACTTCAATTATTACTGGAAATCCTTCAAGCTCTTTTGGAATATATTTTTTTGTAGAATCGGTTTCCTCTCTAATCATAACCTTGATACACGGATATTTTTCCTCAGTCTCACCGACATAAACTCCTACCACTCCCGGGATTTTCATCAGAGCATCGACATATTTTTCTTTTACAAGATTTATATCCATATTTCTACTACCGTCGTATTTATTATTCATATCTTTTGATCTGTCACAATTCAATGATAAAATGATAAACACTGATAATATAGCCATAAATGGAAACCGACAATTGACAAATAACCAGTTATTTGTTTTTTTTGCCATAAAATAAAACACCCGCCCTGGTTAACCATTCGGGGCGGGTGATAATTATTTATTTATGTTTATAGATATATTATTGACCTACCATAGTAGCATTACCAGCCCAACTGAGAACAGAATTAATTGGATTGGCAATAGCAGTTGTTGAACTTCCGGCATACAGTAAACCGATAGCTTTAGGATTCGTGGTAATATCTTGGACCATCAATGAACCTGAATCACCGCTATTCAAGAATTTACTGTTTCTATTCTTAATCACTATTTGTCCGGTGAACGTTTTCGTAAACGCAGCGCCGCCGGCACATTCATTATCATATGCTATGCTGATAGTGGCATTAAGACCACTCACTGAACTTCTGGTTAATCCTGTTGTACGACCGCTTTTCTTAACTAACTGTCCAACGGTTGCTGAAACTGTTGTAGCAGAGATAGTTCCAATTTCTAAAATAGCACCATTCGTGGCAACCATTCCGGAAATTACTTGAGCATAACCTGCATCAACATTCGCGCCCGGTAGACTTCCGGACCCAGAAAGTGTTGCAACGTTCTGAGCATTTGCTGCATTGCAACTAACATCAATTAATCCGGGTTGAATAACCGGATCGCCTGCTGTTGCTACTCTGCTGTTACCACCTGATACGATATCAGCCCAAAGAACGTGGTAATTACTTAGGATATACTGTACTCCGTTCTTCGTTATTAATGAACCAAGTGTTCCACCGCAGCAATAACCATTTGCCAGATCGTATCTCCAGCCGCCGGATGTTCCAAGCTGAATTGGCGGAGTCTGTTTTGCAGTATGTGCCGCCATAGCCTTAAACTCACCGGTTACTTCAATCACCACCGGGACACCATCAAGACTTTTCGGTATTGCCGAAAGACTTCTGGCACCTTTTGGACTTGAAGGACCATTTTTTAAAAATACTAATACGGCAAGACGGCCATCTTCGGTTAATCCGGTAGCGGTCCCTGCGATGTTATTATCTGCCATGAGATTAGTGGTATGCTTGTTTTGTATTGCCATCACCCCTTGAACGGCAGGATCATCAACAGACATTTTTGTAAATGAGGTTACTTGAGTTGAAGCATCATTTACGTTCGTCTTATTGAGTTCGCATCCTGTCAAATAAATTATAGCAGATGCGGTGATAAGGAAAAGAACTAGTTTTACAAAAGGTTTAATCATATAAACCTCCATGTTTGGTTTTTAGATAATGTGAATTAGGTGAAAAATATTAATAGATAACTATTACACGTATTTCTAAAAATTTCACCCCACGCGGGCACAAGGGACATCTATTTTAAATGTCCCAAACATGTAGGATGTTTAATCAAAAGAATACAAAATATTTTGCCCTTTGTCAAGTAAAATCTTTACTTTTACCTTATTTTTTCAAAATAAATTGTATAAATAAAAACACCCACCCCAGGGATCGGGGTAGGTGTTAGTGGGATCAGGTAGGTTAAAATTATTGACCAACCATCGTAGCGCCGAAATATGTCAATACTTGTCCAATCGGGTTGGCTATAGCAGTTTGGCTACCGCCTGCAAAAAGCAATCCGATAGCTCTGGGATTTGTTGTAATATCTTCAACCATCAACGATCCGGAATCACCGCTATTTAAGAACTTGCTTGCCTTGTTTTTAGCTGTAAGTTGTCCGGTAAAAGTTTTTGTAAAAGCTGTACCGCCCGCACATTCATTATCATATGTAATGCTGACAGTGGTATTTAACGCTGAAATGCTGCTTCGGGTCAAACCAGTGGTACGTCCACTTTTCTTAACCAACTGACCGATAAATGCATTTACAGTTGTGGCACTGATCGTACCGACTTCAAGGATAGCACCATTTGTCATAACCATGCCGGGTATAACTTGAGCAATAGCCGCATCAACATTTGAACTTGGTAAACTCCAATTACCAACCAGAGTAGCCACATCTTGTGCCGAGGTTGCAACACAACCAACATCAATCAAACCGGGTTGAATTACAGGGTCTCCTGCAGTAGCAATTCTGCTGTTTCCACCAGCAACGATATCAGCCATCAACACATGGTAATTACTAAGAACATATTGAACACCGCTTTTTTGAATCATTGAACCGAGTGTTCCACCACAGCAATAGCCATTAGCAAGGTCATATCTCCAACCGCCGGATGTACCAAGCTGGATGGGTGGAGTTTGCTTTACTTGATGATCAAGTACCGCCATTGCTTTTATTTCTCCGGTTACTTCTACAACAACTGGAATTCCTTCCAATTCTTTTGGAATGGACGATAAAGTACGAAGACCCTTAGGAGATGTTGACCCTTCCTTGAGATAAACAAGAATAGCTAATCGGCCATCTGCAGTCATACCTGTTGCAGTACCGATAATATTTTTGTCCGACATCAAGTCAGAAGTATTTTTATTTTGAACAGCCATCACTTCTTGAACGGCAGGATCATCGATGCTTAACTTTGTGAAAGAAGTTACTTGCGTTGAGGTTGTATTTCCGTTAATATCCTGAACATCAGTACATCCGGAGATATTCAAAATAGTTAATGCAACAATAACCACAACGAACCAAGTGGATTTTAAAAAAGGATTATGCATAATCCCTCCATGAATAAATTGATTAATTTGTGAATTAGGTTATGGGAGTAACTACTCAATTGTAAATAGAGTATTCAATTCATGGTAGATTTATGCGGGCTACCTTGAGGGGGGCGATATTAAAACTTTATGATATTACAAAATATTATTAATAATGTCAAGAACTTTCAAATATTTTTCCTGATTTATTTCACTATCCCGCCATCTAGGACAATTTTCTCCGGAATCAAAACCGCTAAATGCCCTTCTTCATCGGAAGCGGCTAATAGCATTCCACGCGATTCCTGCCCCATCAGTTTCGCCGGTGCTAAATTTGCAATTACTACGATCTTCTTGCCTACTAAATCCTCCGGCTTATAATGTAATGCAATCCCAGCAATCACCTGTCGTTCATCACTCCCAATTTTAACCTTTAGCTTCAACAGTTTTTCAGATTTTGAAACTTTTTCGGCTTGCAGAACTTCGGCAATCCTGAAATCCAATTTTTGAAAATCTTCGATTGAGACTGTAGGTTTAAAGGTCATCGGCTTTAGAGCAGGATTTTGTTGATTCGGTAATTGTGAAATAAATTTATTAATAGTTTCATCTTCAATTTTATTAAAAAGTATTTCAGGCTGGTTGATGGGATTCCCCGATTGAAGCAAAAATTTTCCGACTGATACCCAGCCTGCATCATTCGGTACATTTGTATGAAATAGGAGTTTCCAAATTTTTTCTGATGTAAATGGTAAAACAGGTTCAAATAGGATTGCTAACCAATTTACCAGATGAAGGCAAACGTTCAGCGTGGTTGAACATCGTTCAGGATCACTCTTGATTGTTTTCCATGGTTCGTTATCGTTAAAATATTTATTCGCTGCACGGGTAAGGTTCATTACCTCTAATGTGGCATCTCTGAATTTATATTTTTCAAAAAACTCTCCTGCATTAACTGCACATCTTTTTGCAAGGAAAATTATTTGTTCATCTTCGGCTCTCAGTTTATTCTGTTCTGGGACTTTTCCATCAAAATTTTTATGGACAAATGTTACAGTCCGGTTCACAAAATTTCCGAAAATATCTGCCAGTTCGTTATTCACACGTGCTTGGAAATCTTTCCAATAAAAATCTGCATCACGGGATTCCGGCAAATTCATTGTCAGAGTATATCTCAAATCATCTGCGGGGAATTCAGCCAAAAATTCATCCACGTCTATTCCCCACCCCCTACTCTTTGAGAATTTCTGTCCTTCGAAATTCAGAAATTCATTAGCCGGAACATTTTCGGGTAATATATACTGGTCGCCCCCTTGTTCATTCCATGCCATCAGCATTGCCGGAAAAACGATGCAGTGAAAGACAACATTGTCTTTCCCGATGAATGCAACATATTTTGTGGAAGGATTAAGCCAGTATTCTTTCCACATATCCGGTTTCTTTTTTAAGTTTGATATTTCTTTTGTGGACGAAATATAACCCAGTACGGCATCGAACCAAACATATAATACTTTACGGTCAAAACTTGATAATGGTACCTTAACACCCCATTGGAGGTCTCTTGTGACCGCCCTATCCTGCAGTCCTTCTTTAAACCAACTGCGGCAATATTGAAGCACATTTTCTTTCCAACCGTCTCTTTTATCTGCTGCTGAAATATATTCTTCCAGCTTTTTTTGATAATCACCAAGAGGGAAATAAAGATGAGTGGTTTCTTTAACACTCGGTGTCTCTCCGGTAATCTTACTTCTGGGATTTTTTAGTTCTATCGGATTTAGAAAAGTCCCGCATTTCTCACATTGGTCACCCCGCGCATCCGGATTACTACAAACAGGGCAGGTTCCTTCAACATACCGGTCAGGCAAAAACATATCTGCTTTATTATCATAGAGTTGTTTTTCCTTTTTTTCTTTTAATATACCGGCATTGAAAAGTTTCAGGAAAAATTCTTTGGCAGTCTCATGGTGCAAGGGTAATGATGTTCTGGAATAATTATCGAAACTCATCCCGAATTGTTCAAATGCTTTTTTATTCAACTCGTGATACCGATCGACAACTGCCTGTGGTGTTGTTTTCTCTTGCTCGGCGGTAATTGTAATCGGAACACCGTGTTCATCTGAACCGCAAATAAAAAGTACATCACGTTTAATTAACCGTTGATACCTCACATACAAATCTGCCGGCAGATATGCACCTGCAAGATGACCTAAATGAATTTTTCCGTTTGCATACGGTAGAGCTGCTGTCACTAATATTTTTTCAAACTGCCGGTTCACTGGCGACCTTTCTTTTTAAACTTCTAAAATTTTATTTTGATTTTTTTGCTTTCACCATCGATCTCAAATTTAATGCTAAGTCGATGATAATAAGCGGAATATAAACATTTTTACCGAGAAGTAAAATTGAACGCTCCAGCAATGAATAAGATTTTTTATAATCCCAAAGAGGATAGGTTTTAATAAATTTTTGTTCGGGACTATTTTCTCCAAGCTGGGATTTAGTTTCGACCATTTCTTTCTGCAGCATCACACCACGGAACCAAGATTGCATCATCATGAATGTTTCTTCAAGCTCTTCCTTGCTCAATTCTTTTGCTAAACGTTCTGCCTCTTCGGTAATTTTCGCGCGTGATGAGAGTAAGATAATTCTTATCAATTCAAGAGTTTGATTCTGTTTAATTTGATATTCATTGTTTAGATGCAACAGTGCCTTCGAGTAAGATCCATTAGAGATACCGGCAATTTTGCTTGCTTCATTTTCGTCTATTTGATTTTGATTAACCAGCGCATCTGCAATAATTGATTCTGATAACGGTTCAAACCTTATTTGCTGGCAACGAGAGACAATTGTAGGCAGCAACGCATCGGACATTTCTGTAATAAGAATGATGAGTGTATCTTCATGCGGTTCTTCAAGAGTTTTCAGCAAGGCATTTGCGGCAGCATCGTTCATCTTGTCTGCATCAATAACAATAAAAACTTTTTTGCCTTCCCCGAACATTGTAAGCGATGCTTCACGGCGAATTCCCCGGACACTATTTATTTTTATCGCATTCGCCTTGGGTATTTTTAATTTATAATAATGATTTGCCGATAGCTCGGCAAGCTGGTTCTGAATTTCTCTGATATCATCAGGCGATAATCTGGCGAGAGGAGGATCGTTTGATGTCTCATTCTTACCCACCGGTAAATTAAAAATTAAATGAAGATTGGGATGTTGAAGTGTTTGAAATTTTTTACAACTTGGACATTCATCACAAGAATCTGAATTATGATTTTTACAATTTAGTGTTTTCGCTAATTGGAGAGCGGTGTTCAATTTTCCGGAACCGCCGGGGCCGGTAAATAAATATGCATGCCCTAATCGATTCTTTTTTAGTGAACCGATTAGAATATCTTTAACTCGTTCTTGCCCGATTACAGATTCCCAGCTCATCTCAATATTTAAAATGCATGACCGATACCAAAATGGAAAACTCCGCGATTTAGCGTTTCACCAAAAAATTTTCTGTTGAAAATAGTCTGCTGACCCGGTTTCTCGTTAGGATCATACAAACGGAAACCGTAATCGATTCTAAAAGGTCCGAAGAATGTTTCATATCTAATTCCAAATCCCGCTGCAGCGGCTAAATCTTTAAAGCGAAATCTGCTTATATCGCTCCATACATTTCCAATATCAACGAAGTATACACCGCGAATGTTTTCTAGTTTTATAAACCAGATGTTGCCGTGTCCCTGGAAATGACTTACCCTCATTTCGGCGCTGGCATCCAAAATAAAATTACCGCCTAATTGAATTAACTCTGCAGGCATAGCGCCTAATTCCCGGGCATTCCATCCCCTAACACTTCCACTTCCACCGGCAAAAAATCTTCTGTTAAGTGGAATCTGTACATTGCTATACTTACTCTCCCCATATTTATTTTGATAACCAGAGTGTAATTTCCAAGCAAAAATATTGAACCGCCTCCATGTTAAATCCTGATACCACCTGCCAAGCATAGATATTTTATAATATTGAGTGAAAGGTAAACCTGATCTGATACCGGGGAGATATTTGGGAAGCAATCCGGATTCCTCCAGTGTCAGACTGTGAAAAAATCCGTCGGTTGGCGAGAATAAATCATTCGTTTTATCACGTTGAAGAGTTATTGTAAATATCGAATTAAATTGCGGTTTATCTTCTTCCCTCAAAGTTGAAATAAGTACCTGCGTATTTAGTGTATCTTGAAGAATATCCGGACTTACCCTTTCAAGTGTCCAATCAAAATAACCGTAAGTAAATGCGGCAAACTGTTTATTCAAACCGATTTTATTTCTGAGAATTGACAGAATATATGCTGGTTGTTTTTCGGCGCTGATTGTTGAGGTCCAATTGGCACTCAGAGTTCTTGTTATGAGATAAGGTTGTGTTATTTGCAATTGAATTTCAACTTTACCTCTTACCGAAATATCTTTCAATCCTTTTTTATTAAAAACATTTTTAAAATCCCAGCGTTGAATATCTTGAGTTTTTAATCTTACACCTGCATCAAATATCCTTGCATCACCTAAAAAATTCCTGTTTGTATAACCGAGTCCGATACCCAAATTAAAAAAACCATCTTCATCTGATATGATAAATTCAGGTGAGAGTTCATTTCTGACTCTTGGTTTCAGATAAAGATCGATGGGTATTGCAGTTTGATTTGAACTATCTGAAATCGCACCGTGATCTACACGAGCGGTTTCAAAAATTCCGAGTCTATTTAAGCTTCGTTCACTTGAATGAATTTTTTCCCGGCTGAATGTTTCACCCGGCAAAAAATCAAGATGTCTGAGCGACAAGCGATCGTAAATATCGGGTCTTGCCGGTTCAACATGTGTGGTTGTAGAACCGAAGATATAATATTTTCCGGGAATAAAAGCGATTTGCAGCATAAAATTCTGGCTCGACATATACTCATATTCATATGAATTAGATTGATCAAAACGGGCTGCCGGATACCCGTTGTTTGCCAGTAGATTCAATATGCGGGCTATTTCTGCTGAAGCTTTATTGCTCGAATACGGCATCCCTTTTTTAATTACTGCATCTGAAGTTATCTTTTCTTTCAATGATATTGGAAGCGTTTCTAAACCGACATATTGGATACTATCAATATATGAATGATGATTCTCTGTAATCTCGAACCGCAAAACCGCAGTATGATTTGCTGTATCTTTTTCATAGGATGAAACAACAACCGTATGAAAATATCCATTCGCACGATAATAATTTTCAATTACATGTAAATCTTCAGGAATATTCTCTTCGTTGAAATATTCAGGTTTCGAGCCGAGTTTTTCACTGATATTATTGAAGACAAATTGAGAGAATTTGCTTGGCGTCTCTTTCGAAATAATTGCATTACGGAGGATATCAGCGTCAACTGATTTATTCCCATTTATAATAATTCTATCGATTTGGAAAAATTGTTCTTCATCAACAATTCCCTGAGCCAGAGAAATATTAAACGCGATAATCAATAATCCGGAAAAGCAGACAGCTTTTTGTAGTATGGATGGCAATATATTATTAATGGATCTACTCATTAAAAGAAATAAAAAAACCCATCCACCAACGTTGCAGGATGGGTAAGAAGAAAATTTGAATATTTTCTCTCAGCCGGAAAAAATATCATCAATATTCGTTTTCGTCTTCGTAAAAGAAGTCGCTTTCAGTCGGATAATCGGGCCAGATTTCTTCCATACTTTCATATGGTTCATCGTTATCCTCTAATTCCTGAATATTTTCAATTACTTCGTTAGGTGCACCTGTCCGCGATGCATAATCAAGCAATTCTTCTTTTGTTGCGGGCCATGGTGCATCATCTAAATATGATGCGAGTTCCATTGTCCAGATCATAATATTTTTCCTAGGCTATCTATACAATCTTTAAAGTGAATTTATTTTGAACCTGATTGTTCTTCAGCAATTTGTTTTCGGTATTCTTGGACGGTAACGTCATCAAAGAAATAATCCATCGGATTCTGACAAATACCATTCCTTCTCACCTCGTAGTGAAGATGGGGACCGCTCACAAGTCCGGTCCTTCCGCTTTTTGCGATTAAATCTCCGCGTTTAATGTGTTGTCCTTCACGCACCAGAATTTTAGAAAGGTGTGCATATACCGATTGGTATCCGAAACCATGATTAATAACAATTACATTTCCGAATCCCCCACCACTGTGTCCTACCATCTGAACCGTTCCATCACCGGTAGCAGATATCGGCGTACCGACATCATTTACTATATCAAGACCTTCGTGAGGTTTTTTTATACCAAGCACCGGATGAATTCTAATTCCAAATTCCTGCCGCGAATAAAATCCGGGCATAGGCTTGATCGCAGGCATCGATGCAAAATATGATTTATTAAATTCCGATTGTTTGACAACCTGTTCATAACTATGCTTTTGAACGTTTGCCTCGCTCTGTAATCGATTCATCAATTCATGTGCGGATTGTAAAAGAAGAGAAGTATTATCTGAACTTATATCAAACTCACTTTCAACAATAGCACCGCCGGTTCCAGCGCTCCTGGTTTCTTTATCTAAAGACGGCAGATCGACCATCAATCTTAACCGATCACCTTCATCGGCAATCTGATTAACAGTGGATTGTAATTCATTCATCTTCCGTTCCATCAACACAAGTTGCTGCTGTAACAGTTGATTTTCTTTCATAAGGGCTTTTGTTTTACTTGTTCCGATACCGATAAAATTATTGAATATATAATTTATTGACAGAATCAGAAGCAGACCTATAGTTACTGTAGTTGCCACAAAACTGAAAAGTTTGGTACGGAACCACTTAATTTCACGAATTTGGAGCCGTTTATCAGAAAAATAAAATGTAATATGTTTATTTAAACGAAACATGATGGCTCAAAATTAAAAAAAAAATAGATGTTTGTCAAGATAATTTTTTTTAACATGTGATTTTTTACTCAAAGTCGTGTTCGAAGTAATTTACTCCTCTTTCACCAATTTGCTTGCTTTTTTCTGAAATCACTACTTCCAGGCGTTTTGCGAACTCCTTGGCAGCATCATAACCGTAATGCTTGAGGAGGTAATTTAAGGCAATAACCTCACAAATAACTGTAACATTCTTACCCGGGAAAATGGGCAGTTTAACGCCTAAAACCTGTACATCCAGTAAAGTTACACCTTCTTCATCAAGTCCGGTTCTGGTGTATTCTGCATTCGGATCCCAATCCATTAACTCGACAACTACTTCAACACGCTTTTGGAAACGGATTGCCCGAATTCCAAACATACTTCGAACGTCAATTAAACCCAGACCTCTAATTTCCATAAAATGTTTTACCAAATCTGTACCCGCTCCCATAAGAATGCCCTCACCTTTTCTGGTGATCATGACAATATCATCGGCAACAAGTCGATGACCACGCTCTACGAGATCCAATGCAATTTCACTTTTACCAATCCCCGACCTGCCTATCAACAACAGACCTATTCCATAAACATCCACAAAAGAACCGTGTACCGATGTTTGTGGGGCAAATTGATCATCAAGAAAATCGCTGAGGAAATAAACCAGTTTAGTAGTTTCAACTGGCGTTCTGAATATTGCCACCCCATGTTCTCTCGCAACTTCTAAAAACTGTTCATCTACTTTATTACTGTTCGTAACTAAAAGACATGGGACTTTGAATTTAAACAATGTGCGAAGGGCACTCTCACGCTGCTTGGGTTCCATATGATCCAGATATCGCATCTCGGTGTTTCCGCAAATCTGAACTCTATCAAATCTGAATAACTGTACGTATCCCGCTAATGCCAAACCGGGGCGATGAATATTTTTATCTTTTATTATTCTATCGAATCCAATTTCATCTGTGAGAGATTCCAGCTTCAGACGTTCTTTATTCGAACGGAATAAGAATCCTACGGTTATCTCATCCTTCACGGTTTCTTTCGTTTGTTTAAAGCTCATTCTTCATCTCCGGATTCAGGCACTGTTTCTTTAACCCTGCGTAATGTCTTTTTATTTTTCTTCTGTTTTGTCTTATATTTTGTTAACTGACGTTCAATTTTTTCGACAGCTAATTCTATTGATTTATCGAAGTCTTCCGATTTTTCTTTTGCAGTTAGAATAACGCCTTGTATATGCAAGTTTATCTCAGCCGTTTTTAAACTGTTAGTGGTCCGCTCATAACTTAAGACCACATCACCCCTTACAATTCCGTCGTAATATTTATCCAATGAGCTCAAAGCATTCACTGCATGTTCTTTTAAAGTATAGTGTGCTTTAAATTTTCGCGCTGTAAAATGTACGTCCATCTATTTACCCTTTCATTAGTTCTAACTATGCTTTTGGATGTGCCTGTTGATAAATACGTTTTAATCTCTCTACGGTTACATGCGTATAAAGTTGAGTTGTCGATAAATTCTCATGCCCCAGCAACTCTTTTACCGCCCTCAAATCTGCGCCGTGATTCAGCAAGTGAGTTGCAAATGAATGCCGTAAAATATGCGGACTTTTTCTTTCGATTTCAGAAACCATACCGATGTATTTATTCACTATTTCATATACACCTTTTGATTTGGGGGAAAATAATTTTCCTCTAGGTGAGAGGAATAATATTTTCTTCGATTCTTCATCGGTGTTTTTAGTGAAAAACTCTTTGCGAATTTTAATATATTTTTCAATTATATCTTTGGCAATTGATCCGATCGGTATAATTCTGTGCTTGCGCCCTTTTCCAAAAACTTTAACCGTGTTGTTCCTTAAATCCAGATCATTTACTCTTAGCGATATCAATTCACCGAATCTCATACCGGTAGCATAGAATAATTCCAAAATTGCCCTATCCCGCAAACCAATTATGGTCGATATATCAGGCAGTTCCATCATCTTTGCAATCGCCTTTTCTTCAACGTATAATGGCAACGTTTTAGGAAGTTTTGGGGATATGATATTGATAGATGGATTTAAGGTGATTTTTCCTCTTTTCAACAAAAATTTCATGAACGAACGAATAACGGAAAGCTTCCGCGTTACACTTCTCTTACTTAAACCGATTTCTGAAAGTTCACCCAGATAATTTCTGATATCCTGTTGGGTTATTACTTCGGGTTGTATTTCTTCTTTATTACATTTTTGGCTTAAGTATTTTTTAAATTGATCGAGGTCTTCGCGATATGCAGCGACAGTATTGGGGCTATAATTCCTTTCAGTGCTGATGTAAAGTCGATATTGATTTATTAAATCATCCATCTCATTAACTCGCTGCAACGGCATTATCATTTTTCTTAATCTCAGCTTTGCATGCAGGACACTTCAGATATTCACCTCTTTTTTCGGAATATTTTTGAACAACATAAGATGAACCGCAGGTATCACATGGCTGATCGAATGGTTTATCCCATGATGCAAAGTCGCAATCCGGATAGTTTGAACAACCATAAAAAGTCCGTTTGCGTTTTGTTTTCCTTTCAATAACATCGCCTGTTTTACACTTCGGACATTTAATACCCATTGAAATGGGTTTTGTATTGCTGCATTTCGGATAATTGGAACATCCTAAAAATGTCCCGAATTTGCTGGAACGTACTAACATTTCACCGCCGCAAAGATCGCATTTTATACCGGCAAGGTGTTGAACTTTTTCCTGATCTTCAGGTAATGGTTTCGTATTTTTGCAGGAAGGATAACCACTGCAAGCCATAAACTTTCCATTTCTACCCCATTTAATCAGCATCGGTTTTCCGCATAGCTCACACTTCTCATCAGTTTCAGTTTGTAGCGACTTTTTAATAGCGGATGCTTTTTTACTCACTTTTTCGAGCGATTCATGAAAAGGAATATAGAAATCATCCATCACTTTTTTGTAGCTGTACTTCCCCGATGCAATAGTATCTAATTCTTCTTCCATCTTAGCAGTAAATCGCACATTGAATATGTGGGGGAAATATGTAGTAAGTAATTTGTTCACCTCCATACCAAGAGACAAAGCATAAAGTTTACGATCACTTTGTTCAACGTATTTACGATCTATTATTGTACCTACAATCATAGCATAAGTGCTTGGTCTTCCAATACCGAGTGCTTCGAGCATCTTAACAAGGCTGCTTTCGGTATATCTGGGGGGAGGAGACGTTTCATGCCTATGAGGTACAACGCTGTTTAAACCGGTTGATTGCCCTTCTTGCAAACCTGCAGGTAACGATTCATCTTTTACTTCTGAATCTTCTTCTTCAACTGTTTCACCATCACCATTTGCGGAGTCATCATATAACTGCAGAAAGCCGCGGAATTTATAATAAGAAGAAGTTGCTTTGAAAATAAATTTCCCGCCCGCAAGTGTAACCGTTGTTGTTTCCATGACAGCCGATTCCATCTGGCAGGCAATAAACCTGTTCCATATTAATTCGTAAAGCCGAAAAAGATCTTTATCTAAATATTTTTTAATTGCATTTGGAGAATATTTGATAGAAGTGGGACGAATAGCTTCGTGAGCGTCTTGTGATGTTTTTTTCTTTTTATATACATTCGGTTGTTTAGGAAGATATTCCTTGCCGTAATTATTGTATATGAATTCACGAACATCGGCTACAGAATCTTCACTCAAGCGTGTTGAGTCGGTACGCATATACGTTATTAAACCGACCAATCCTTCTGAACCGATTTCAATTCCTTCATATAATTTTTGAGCAAGTTTCATTGTGCGGGAAGCCGAAAGTCTTAACTTCCTTGATGCTTCCTGCTGAAGAGTGCTGGTAATAAACGGCGGCGGCGGATTTCTTTTAGTATCCCGCTTTAATATACTTGCGATTTTAAAACTCTGGTTTAAAACCTCTGCAATATATTTTTTCGCTTCCTCCTCTGATGGAATAAAATAGTACTTGTCAGATGTTCCTTTATGATGAATTTCTTCAAGAGTTTCTTTCGATGGCACTATTAATTCGCGATTATCAATCTTAAAAAGTTTGGCGAAAAATGTTTCATTCTTGGATGTAGTAAATTCGGCAATTACAGACCAATATTCAGTCGGGACAAAATTTGTAATTTGCTCTTCTCTTTCACATATCAAACGGAGTGCAACCGACTGCACCCTGCCCGCAGAGAGCCCATAATATAAAGTCTTCCATACAAACGGGCTGATCATATATCCAACAATTCTATCCATAACCCTGCGAGCCCGCTGACTTGCAACCAGATCACCATTAATCTTTTTCGGATCCTTCATTGCTTCGTTAACGCCTCGCTCGGTGATTTCATGGAATAAAACCCTGTAAATATTTGAATTATTGCCCTCAATTTCCTCGGCTATATCTGCTGCAATAGCCTCTCCCTCGCGATCAGGGTCAGTTGCCACAAACACTTTATCTGTTTTGGATGCAAGTGCCTGCAATTTCCCCACAATTTCTTCTTTACCCTCTATTGTATAAAATGTCGGTCGGTAACCATCCTCAAAATCCACACCGATAGAACTTTTTGGCAGATTTTTTATATGTCCGACTGAAGCATGAACTTCGTATTCTTTTCCAAGATATTTATTGATAGTTTTTGCTTTTGCAGGTGACTCAACTATAATTAAAGATTTTTTCATTTTATCAGATTTAAAATTTTTTCAATTTGCTATATATTGTTTCATTGAGATATTTATTCTCAAGAAAAGTCATCTCATTTCGTAATTTTCTTGTCGAATCGTTATAACCAATTAAGTGAAGAGTACCGTGTATAACTAATCGAGCATATTCTTCTCGGTAAGTGACCGAGTTTTCGAGTGCCTGTCTCCTGGCTTGATCGATGTTGATGTATATCTCACCTTCAAGCTGTTTATCACTGCTGCTCATGTTAAAAGATATTACATCTGTGGGGTAATTATGACGAAGGTATGTTTGATTCAATTTTATCATTGAAGAATCATTTATGAATATAATATTAATCTCCGCGTTCTTTACCATTTCTTTTTTCAGAACATAAGATACAATCCACTCGGTTCCAACTACACGAATTCGGTGCTTTTTGTACGGACTAAAAACCGATATTCGAATCATCGTAGCTTACGTTTTTTCTTATTCTCCGGCAATATCGTTTCGGTTAACGATAAAGCAATTCCCGATAACATAACTTCAGGACCTAATCTTGTAAAATCACCCGATAGAATTTCTCTATCCACATTTGCGTAAAGTGAGCAACCGCCTTCTTTCTCTATAATAAGTCCGGTCAATTTACCATCCGATTCACCAATGAACGTTACTTCCTTAAGCATCGGACTGATAACATATCCTGAACAAAAGTGTAATTGAAGATGGGCAGTTGATGTGTAAACACTGATTAGATTACCGCGTCTTTTTCCAATTACAATGTTCGGATAAATTTCGAGTGAAAGTTTTTGTACGTTAGACTTTTGGTTCAACTCGAAACGGTAATTATTACCTTTGTGTTTAACTATTACACCGAGAAGCTTGCTTAATTTTTTTATATCACTTTTCTTAAATGAAAACATTCCGTATTCCAATTTTAATCATTGGCTTAGAAGAATTCCCAGCTCGCAGATTAAATTATTTTTATTGAGCACCTTTTACGTTAACTGCCTGTAGACCTTTTTTGCCGGTGGTTGTTTCGTATTCTACTACCATCCCCTCTTTCAAAGTTTTAAATTCATTGTCCGATTTGATTCCTGAAAAATGTACGAATAAATCAGCCGATCCATCATTTGGCGTGATGAATCCGAATCCTTTTTTACCGTCGAACCATTTTACTTTACCAATTGCCATACTGCAAATAACTCCTGTAATAATATTGAAACAAGGGATTTAACTGTGGAATATACAAACTGCTTAGCATCAATGTCAAGTATTTTTTTTAAACTTCGAGTTCTAAATTTTCAAATGCTGCTACGCAATCGAACTTGTATTTTCTATTTTTGATTTCCTTTTTACATTTTTTCAGAATTTCATCTATTTTTTCATCGTTATGAGCAGGGTCGTGATGAAACAATACTAATTTTTTCACTCTGCCCTCGGCAGCAACTTTCAACGCGAATAAATAATGGGAATGCCCCCACCCTACTCTATCGACATATTCTTCGGGTGTATAAGTTGCATCATGAATAAGCAGATCTGCATTCTGGACGAAATCAAATACAAGCTGATTCGGTTCTTTTTTAGAGCGGGAATATTTATCAACAATAAACTTTTCAACATTTCTTATTTTCTGTGCAACATTTCTATCAAATGGCTCATTATCACTGATATAAACAATTGATTTCCCTGCATGCGTAATTCTATAACCCATAGCGAATGTGGGATGATTCAGGTATGTTGATTTTACATTTGCTTCGAATACCGAAAATTCTTCTTCGCCTACAGGTCGGAAATTAAGTGTTGCTTTCAGTTCATTTAATTGAACAGGAAAATAGATTTTATTCATCTGATCTGAAATCATTTTTTGCAGCGAAACACGTTCAGTGCTTCCACCTATAATTGTAAATTCATTCCCGGAAATAAAAGCAGGTTTGAAGAACGGAAATCCTTGAATATGATCCCAGTGTGGATGAGAAATTAGAACGAATGCTTTGACTGATTCTCCAGTTTCCATCAGTTTTTCACCGAGGTTTCTTATTCCGGTGCCCGCATCCAGAATGATAAGTTTGTTATTGGCTAATCTTACTTCGACGCAGGGTGTATTGCCGCCATACCTGACGGTTTGTTTTCCCGGCGTAGATATCGAACCACGAGTCCCCCAAAAAATCGCTTTCATTTGGAGACCTTTGTTCCTAAAATTGAACCTGATTTATTTATCATACAAAGGCAAGTATAATAATTTATTATCGATTTGTCAAGTGTAATGCTTTGCGTTTAATCGGCTGGCGCGCGCGGTGGTGCCCATCCAGTGCGGGTCCAGCTCATCAATTCAATCCTGATTTTGCCGATAATTGCTTTCATTTTTGCAATAACCGGGACCCGGGCGTTATCATTGCTAAACCAACCCTCGAAACCTCCTGTCAGACCAAAAATTCCTACAAATCCTGTCTCACCCTCGAAATAAATTAAGTCAACGGGGTAGTCAACCGCATCAATTTCTTCCTTGGTCCGTTGTCCGGTAAAATTTATTGAGGTTGTGAATTTCTTCTCATTTACAACAACCGGAATATTAACACGCCTTTGATCGAAGAGATGTTTTCTGGCACAAAAAAACAATGAAAGTCCGTCCTGATATAATGTATCGATCTTTACCGTATCTCTTTTATCTACTTTATCACTCTTCCATATACTTTCTTCGATATACATTGAACGATTATGATAATCGAAATTGTATATAGTCGATTTCCATGCCTCGTCTTGTTTATCTCGTGCACTGAACCAAGTTGTGTAGCCATTTGAGTGTGTTAGACTTTGAAAAACAGCATGTAAATCTACAAATGGAATTCCTTTATAAGAATCGATGTATGCTATAGATTTAAATAATTTATTTCCATCTTTATTTATTTCTTCTAACTGCTTTACCCGCACCTGCCCGATATCAATTGAAGCATAACTTACATTGTAAACTAATTCTTCGCTGACATGAAAAACAGAATCCGGAAAAGTTTGAGTTTGCGAAAACAATTTCGAATTATTATTTCCGGCGAACAGTGGTAATGAGCAGATTGAAAAATAAAATAATTTCGATATGATACTCTTAAATATTTTCATTCGAGTTGTATCTATTCAATATTATTGTAGTTTTGAAATTTTTTCGGCTTCGGGAAATAGCGATAACGCTTTTTGAAGTTGATTATCATCTTTCTGGAAAACAGAATAAACACCTTCGTTTCCCCACTGTTGACGGGCAATCTCTGCTTTGATCCTCATTTTGAAGACAGGAATATCTTTCTCGAACAGAGCATCGTCAATTGATACATCCTTTTTAATTGCATGTTTTTTAAAATCATCGATCATTGCAGAGGAAACATCAAACTCATTCAGGAATTTCTTCAAATCCTTTCCATACTCAGAATGAATTTCTTTTCCATGTTTATCTAAATAAACCAAAGGATACTCTCTGAACAGCCCCTTCCCCCATATCCTTCTAAAAAGGACAGAGGTTGTTTCTGCTTTAATAATATAATCCGGAGTGATACCCCCTCCACCGTAGACAGTTCTTCCCGACAATGTTTTAAATTTAGGTTTGGTGGAATCAATTTCTTCTTTATGCTCAACGTTATCTCCTTCCTGTTCATCCCGTTCATATGCTGCTCTCCGGTATGAATCAGCATCTTTGCCATATGGTCGCTGAATCAATCTTCCGGATGGAGTATAATAACGAGCAATTGTCAATCTGAAAGCCGATTTATCTGAAAGCTCAAATTGTCTTTGTACAAGACCCTTACCGAATGTAGTTTCACCAACTACCAAACCTCGATCCAAATCTTGGATTGCACCTGAAACGATTTCACTGGCTGAAGCAGAATTAGAGTTTACAATAACGATTATTGGAACATTACCATATTTACCAAAACCATTACTTTTATTTTCTTCCACAAACTGTGGAATGCGGGCTTTGGTATAAACTATCATTTTACCGCTGTCGGGTAATAGTTCATTAACCATTTTGATCGCCTGATCCATATAACCGCCTGTGTTTCCGCGTAGATCAAGAATCAGCCGTTTCATTCCCTCACCATTCAATTTATCGAGAGCAGATTTGAACTCAGAATATGTTGTAGCAGAAAATCTGTTCGCGGCAATATAACCGGTTTTATCATCGAGCATATATGACACATCTACGCTGTAGATGGGAATTTTATCTCTGATAATATCAAAATCGATCAATTCTTTTTCACCCGCACGGAATATCGTTACTTTTACATGAGTTCCTTTTGGACCTCTAAGTTTTTTAGGAACGTCTTCTCGTTTGATTCCTATTGCAGAAGTATCATCGATTTTTACAATTTTATCATTCGGCAATATACCTAACTGTTCGCTCGGACCTCCGGCTAAAGGATTTACAACCATTA
The DNA here is from genome assembly GCA_016218025.1 of Ignavibacteriales bacterium. Lineage (GTDB taxonomy): Bacteria > Bacteroidota > Ignavibacteria > UBA10030 > SZUA-254 > PNNN01. The sequence goes on along the minus strand of JACRFD010000038.1, from coordinate 14,606 downwards.
GAGTATCGTTTAAAACTTCAAACTCAACACCAATACCTTCGAAATTTCCCTGGAAATCTTCAGTAACTCTCTGCATTTGTGAAGCAGGAATGTAAACTGAATGCGGATCGAGGCTTGATAACATACCGTTAATTGCAGATTCAACAAGTTTAGGAGTATCAACTTCCTCAACATAATATTTCTCTGCATAGCTCAAAACATCTTTAAATTTACTTAACTGCTCAAAGATGCTATCTCCTGAAACGAGTTTGTCGATTTGCATTCCAAGAAGAAGTGAGATAATAAAGATAAAGCCGACTGTTGTAATTGAAAAGCGATTTTTCATGATATTTCTCATTTAATTTTCAAATTATTATAAAAAGTATATCCAAATTATAGCTGAAAGTCAAATAAAAGAACAATCCGGTTCATCTGATTGGTTTCCAACTATCGACAACAGACCTCCGGAAAAGCAACACTGAAACTGCATTTAAAAACCAAAGAAGCGAAATCCATAAATAGCCATATTTACGAAATCGACGTGGAGATTCAAAGACAGTCAACTCAAGCAAATACTTCACTTTACCAAAACGCTTGAGACGCATAAACAGGTCATAGTCTTCTCCTGCGGCTAAATTGCCATTGTATCCGCCACTCTTGAAAAAAGCATCTTTCCTGATGATATGGCATTCTCCCCTTCCCATTCCCATACCAATTAAATTCAATACCCAGAAATAGGCATTGAAAAAATTATGGAAGACCCAATCTCTTTTTCTTTGAAGCTCCGGATAGATATTCACATTGCATGTCGCGGCAATAATTCCAGAATCACGGAAGGTACTTTCAATTGTAGAAAAGAATTTCATTACCTCTTCAAAACGGACATCTGCGTTAATAAATATAAATATTTCTCCCGATGCATATTTTGCACCGCGGTTTCTGCCGATAGAAATATTTTCTTTGGAAGATTCGTCTTTCACAAAGACCTTCGCATTATAACGTTCGGCAATATTAATGGTACCGTCATTGCTTCCACCATCGCTTACAATTACCTCTAAATTATAACGCTCTCTAACTTCAATTGTAAACTGATTTAATGTCTGTGCCAGAATTTTCTCTTCTTGAAGAGTTGGAATGATAATGCTGATTGGAGGTTTTGGATTCAAAGACGACGCCTTAAAATTTAAGTCCATAGAAAATCAGATTTGGAGAGATTCTTATTGCTGGTGCTGGAAAATGAATATAATTTAACAGATGTTTCAGAGAACAGATAAAAGAACCATCTCCGGGTAATTTTTCAAAATCGTAATCTAGGCTTATAAACAGTTCGGGAAATCCTGTTCCTGATTTAGTTATCTCTTTAACACTATACCCGACAGCTATAGTGAAAAATTTAGGAATAAAAGATTCAAACAATTTCGGAGCGATATTCCGATCGATACTAATCCAGTAATATATACTTTCGTAATCATCGATGATTGTTCGATAACGACCTTCCCGGTAAAAAGATGATGGGAAAATGCTTATTTTATAATTAAAATTTTTCAAGACCGGATATTCGTTTCGAAGAAAGGGATAAAGCGCACCACCAGCGTCTGCAAGCGCGTCTCCCGGACTGAATCCTAAACTTTTCGTAAATCCATCTTCCACTTCTACATACAATTCGAACGCTAAACTGGTAACTGCACCAAATAAAAATGCATTTCTCGACTTAACCCCCGACCATTCCAATGAACGCCCCAGCATATCGCTTGAAAGATAACTAAAATAAAGATGCCCCAATTTATCGGCGCCAAGCGCATACGCACCTTCATCGTGAATTCGAAATTTTGAACGTTCACCTTTCCACCATGAGTTGTAGCTTTGAATATGAGCCAAAGTTATTGTGCCCGCTGCAACTGCAGATACAACAGCAACCCTGGAATAATTAATCGAGTTCGAGGACACCGTTGTATCTACTTCTTGAGAACAGGTTATGCTATAAACAAAAATAGTTGCCAGAATTACGGTGTTTTTTCTAAACATAGAACCGAAATCTGAATATGTTTAATTTTGATAAGAAGAATCAATATTAATACTACAAGAAATTACTTATCAACATTCACCACCCATATTGCATGGCGGAAAAGCGTAACAAACACACATTCTTGGACGATATATAAATTCTTTCACTGGTGCAACGAGATATCCCAACCGACTGTATATTTGAATTGAAGTCTCAACTACAAAATCCTCAGGTGATCCGCAAGCCACATTATAATCACATCGTCTCCTGTTTAAAAAAACAAAATCCATCTGGGACGGTAGAAATATTCCGTTATCAGTTCTAACATCCCAATATGTTTCAAGAGAGAATCGCTGACCTGGGAGAAGCATCATTTTGTGATTGCTTATTTGGCTTCTATCCATCATATTTTTTTCGGTCAAGTATAACGTCCTATATCTATTGGGTACCCGTTTCCACCATATTCTGATTGAACCTTTTATATCAACACTATCCCAAAAAACTTCATCATAAATATTTTCACCCTGAAGTACAATACGAACAAGTGGCCGGTTAGGCGGTGCGAGGTGATCGTTTAATTGCTCAATTCTTGCGACTGAAAGCGCGATAACCTTATCGGGCGAAACATACGTTGGCAATGATTCTTTACAACTGAATGTCGGGAAGAAAACTAAACCCAAAATCATAAAAAGAATAAACTTTATAATCACATATTTACATCTCATATCTTAACCCCAGGGAAAAACGTCGCGGATCGTAATATGCAGAAGGATCGTTAAGCTGTCCACCGATCCGCCCGTTGGCATCAGCCCATCTTGGATTCTCTGCATTGAATAGATTTCTCACATCCCCATAAAACTGAAGTGAGATATTTTTGCTGAATGCAAATGTTTTTGAAAATTTAAGATTCAATGTGCTCGAACCGGGCAACCGTGCATTGTTCGGTATAAAAACCCGCATACTATCTTCCGCAGTATATCCGTCACGCGTGGGGAAATAAGTATATGGCCTTCCCGTATTATACGACCATACCGCATTGCAATTAATTCCAAACGGCAAATTTGCATCAACTGTTAGTTTTACTGTGTGCAATTGATCCCAGCTTAAAGGATACGGCTCATTCAGAATAGGAAATCCCCATTGTGCCAGATTCAATCCTTGATTCACATAATCACTCACTCCTTCGGTGCGCATTAAAGAATAAGATAACGATCCCGAAATATTTTCATCTCGATGACGCGAGAGCACAAACTCTAATCCTTCTGCGTTTGCAAATGCATTGTTGATATACTCAGCAAATCCATAATCACCCGCCGCTCTTGCTTTCGATGGAAGAAATGTTTTCGAATCAATTTGATCTATAAATTCTTTTTTGAAATATGTAACACTCAATAATGTTTTTTCATCAATTCCATATTTCACTCCAATTTCCCAAGCGTGCGTTCTTTCCGGCTTTAAATCGGGATTCCCTACAAGTACATTCACACCCGATCGCAACTGCTGAGGATTAATACCCGAATAAAGATAATCGAAAAGCGGGAATTGGAAGTAGTGTCCATAATTCATCACCAGCAGCAAATCCCACATCAGCGGAAACGATAAACCCATTCTCGGACTTAATTGCTGTTTTAAAGATGCCTTGACAAATTTCGTCACCTGTGATTGATATGTATTGTTCAAAGTATCAGGTTGAGTGTATTCAACAACCGGACGCTCGCTGCGTGAATCAAGGAAGTCCCATCTGAAACCGAGATTGACGACCGCACCATCTCTATCTACTTCTAATTTTTCCTGAAAGTAAGCTGCACCTGTGCGAGGGAAATAATGATAATTAGAACTAAAATTCAGCAACGGCTCGTCGGGCATCACCTTGCCAAAATATGTTTTTTGCGGTTCGAATTTTACTACATCAGAGAATATATCGTATTGATTAATTTCAACGCCTGCTTTTAAGACATTATTTTGATTTGGTTGATAAACGAAATCGCTTTTTATTGTGTTGATACGCTGCCGAGTTTCGGACCACCATGCCCTGTTTCCACTGATCACGTATTGAAGAAAAAAATCATATTCATATGGAGTAATATCGATTTGATCTTTACTTTCCCCAATTTTTGATGTTAAATTATAATTACTGTACGAAACGGTATAATGGAAATTCTGAAAAAGTGTATGAGAAATTGTTGCCGTTGACCTGATCGAACTCCGATGCCGCGAGGGTAAACCTCCGAGGTTGAAACGCCAGCTATACTCATAGTCCCTCCACTTTTTATTCGAGTAAACGCTTTGTGCTGTAAGATTTATTCTTGAAGATAAATTGTAATTTAGCTTAGCTATACCACCAAGGTCTGATAAAATTGGAGATGAGAAGAAATGTTGGAAATCCTGCCACCATCTCGTATCATTAAACTGAACCGTATTTGCTGTAAAATAATAAAGTTTATCTTGGAATATGGGCCCAGAAAGTGTTAATTCGCCTTCGGTTGATTTATTATTCTCTGTGTTCCAATTACCTGCGAGCCAGTTATCTTTTTCTATCCGCATAACCAATGAATGCTTATTACTACCCCTGCGTGTTATTATGTTAACAACTCCGGATAATGCGTTACCGAATTCAGCTTCAAATCCACCTGATTGAATGGATAACTCTGTGATAGAACTTTTTGGCAACGAACCACCAACGCCTCCACCAATAACATCTTGTAAAGGAAGTCCATCCACAAGATAAACAACCTCAGAAGATTTGCCACCGCGAACGTTTCCCTCTGCCGTTACACTCGGAAATAATGTAATGATATCCTGAATATTTCTTACCGGTAATTTTTCCACCTGAGAAGAACCTACTGAAAAATTTGTGCTTGTTACATCCTTTTCAATCAGAGGCCTTTCGGCAGTGACTTCAACCTCACTTAACTCAACAGCCGAAGGAACCAACTCAATACTCAATCTGGTTCGTATGCCCATCCTAACAACTACAGCTTTATAAAGCGCCGGCTGGTAACCAACATTTGAAAAACGGATATCATATGAACCTGCTATTAAATTATTGATATGAAAATTTCCTTCAAGATCGGATGAAGTACCCTGAGTGGTTCCTACAATAGACACGGTCACGCCTATTAAAGGTTCTTTTGTTTCTTTATTGATGATTTTTCCTTCAAGTATTCCATCCACACCTGCAAATCCCATAACTGAAAAGCAGAGTTGAAAGAAAATGATTGTGACAAACCATTTCATCAATTCACTCGCGCTTCATTTGTGGGAAGAACAACACATCTCTGATTGAGTCCTGATTAGTGAATAACATTGTAAGCCGATCAATCCCGATTCCAAGTCCGGCTGTCGGCGGCATACCGTATTCAAGCGCACGCAAATAGTCTTCATCCAATACCTGTGCTTCTTCATCTCCGCGTGCACGAAGTTTCATCTGCTCTTCGAACCTCTGACGTTGATCAATCGGATCATTCAACTCGCTGAATGCATTACAAAGTTCATGTCCGTTGACCATAACTTCGAAGCGTTCAACTAAACCCGGTTCGCTGCGGTGTTTTTTGGCAAGTGGTGACATTTCCACAGGATAGTCGGTTATAAATGTTGGCTGAATTAATTTTGCCTCTACCTTCTCACTGAATATCTCGTCGATAATCGATCCTCTTCCCATACCCGGTTCAATTTCTATACGCAGTTCTTTAGCGAATCTTCTTATTTCTTCTTCCGATTTGTCACGCAAATCTTTGCCTGTATATTCTTTGATAACATCATACATCGAAATTCTTTTCCATGGCGGCGTGAAATCTATCTCATTCTCTCCAACCTTCCACTTCATTGTTCCGTTCACAGCAAGGGCAACCGTACTTACCATTTCCTCAACAAGATTCATCATCCAGATATAATCTTTGTAAGCTACATACAACTCCATCATTGTGAATTCCGGATTATGAGATCTATCCATTCCTTCATTCCGGAAATCTTTCGCAAATTCATAAACTCCATCATAACCGCCAACAATCAGACGCTTCAAATATAATTCATCGGCAATGCGAAGATATAGATCGATATCAAGCGCGTTATGGTGTGTTGTGAATGGTCGCGCGAAAGCTCCGCCGTAGATCGGCTGGAGTATAGGCGTTTCAACTTCTAAATATCCCCGTTCATCCAAAAATTTTCGCATTGCACGGAGAATCAGAGAACGTTTCACGAATACTTCTCTCACCTTAACATTTACCGCCAGATCCACATAACGCTGTCGATAACGAAGTTCTTTATCGGAGAATGGATCGAAGATGGTTTTATTTCCCTGTTCATCTACTTTTTCTTTTACGATTGGAAGCGGACGTAATGACTTTGATAAGATTTCTAGTTTCCGTGCATGGATAGAAATCTCGCCCATTTTTGTTTTGAAAACATATCCTTCCACTCCAATAATATCACCGATGTCTAATAATTTGAATGTATCGTAAGAACCTCCGAGATCATCTTTTTTGAGATAAGCCTGAATTCTTCCCTGCGCATCTTGCAAATGGCAAAACGAAGCTTTACCCATACGGCGAATCGACATGATTCTTCCTGCCACAGCAACTTCGCGGGGCGGCTGCTCATCGGTAAAACTATTTATTATACTTGTCGAACTATCTGTAACATTGTAATTGTAGGGATAGGGATTGATACCTAGTTTGTGTAGTTCTTCGAGTTCTTCGCGACGACGGCGCATTAATTCGTTTAAATCGTCTATATGTTCGGTTGAGGTTTGATTTTTATTTTGATCATTCATGAATTTACTTTTGGGTGGATTGATACAAATGTTTTAAAAAATACTAAAAATGTGGGGAAAAAACAAGAATTGAATAATTTCGGTTATTTACTTCGACATTTTACACAGACTTTTTATGATCACTGACAAAAATCAATTTATTCTATCTAATAAGTGCAAGCTTTCTGGTATAATTAAATTTTCCAGCAGACATTCTACAGATGTATATTCCACTAGTTTTATTTTGAGCATTCCAACTAATTGAGTGCTCACCAGGTTGTTTTATTTCATCAACCAATCTTTCGACTTCCCTGCCAAGAATGTCATAGATCAGTATTAAGACATGATTAACCTCGGCTATTTGGAATTTAATTTCTGTAACCGGATTAAACGGATTCGGATAATTTTGATATAACGTCGTAGTGGTTGGAATATTATCGCTATGAATCTTGACATCAAGGACCGGAGATTCACTCCGATAAACACCATTTTGAAAAACTCCCGCTATTACATGCTGAGAAGAATCTATAATAAGACCCAAAACTGCACCTGTATTCAATCCAACGAATGTCCAATCTACACCATTATTTTTTGATTGATATACACCATTATATGAGCCGATAAAAACATTTTGAGAAGAATTAAATGAAATGGAATAAACATATGAAGTTCCAACAGCGAAGAAATTCCATGTTGCACCCGAATCGGTGGAACGCATTATACCGCCGAATACCCCAAGGAACAGATCACCATTTTCATTTATCGCAATAGATTGAACATCCTCGCGAGTTAAACCGGAATAACTCCACGACTGACCATTATCGGCAGATAAATAAACTGCACCTTCATCTGTCACTGCAACGAGCAGATTATTTTTACCGGCAGCCGAAAATAAAACCGGAATTCCATACAGCGCATTTTCACTCCAACTTAAACCGTTATCAGCGGATGTATAAACGCCGAAAGTTGTACCGATGAATAATTTACCGCTATCATTCTTTATACAGGCAAACACTGAACCTGTGAAATTCGTGTTGGTCGAGTTCCACCAGTTTACTCCACCATCACTTGAAATAAATAATCCCTCATTCGTTCCTGCAAATATTTTATTATCTATTTTCGATAATGAATAAACATAATCACCTACGGTTCCGGGCTCTGACTGTATCCAACTTAATCCGCCAACCTTGCCCCGGAAAATTCTGCCACCTAATGTCCCGGCTACGATTCCACTATCATTCGTGCCGGCGATACAGAACAAATCTTGCTTGCGCGGTCCACTGGATGACCAGAACGCTCCATTATTTATGGATGAATAAATAGGAGTAGTGTTGCCGGAAGGGAAGAAACATTGACCCGATCTACAGACACCGGCGGAAGTAAAAAGCTTACCATTCGATGAAATCACAATCGCATCATACCCTTCTGTTTTGGGTCCGATAAATTCCCACCTGTTTGTGGACTGGCTATAGAAATAAATGCCGGCTTCGGTCGATGCATAAACATTTCCCGAAAGATCACCTGTTAAAGAATAAATTGCATGATCGGTGAAACCGAGATAATCCCATGTTGCACCTCCATTGGTTGAGCGGTAAACGAATCCTTCTTCCTTCGGCGATACATTTCTGGATTTTCCCGCAAAAATTGCCCCATCCTGCCCTCGTCCCAAGACCTGAACATTGAGATCTTCAAGAGATTTTTCCCATGAATTTCCATAGTCGTTTGATATCAAGACTGCATTTGTGGTTGCCCCGTATGCAGCAAGATATATTCTTGATTCTTTATCAACTGCACGTGCCCGGCAATAATAATACTCGGCGAGTGTACTGTTATTTATCGTATCCCATTTTATTCCGTTAAAGTGAACTAAACTAAGTGTGCTCTGATCGCTAACTGCATATACTTCTCCATTTGGTGTCAACATCATCTGGTCATAATACATTGCAATCCGATTACCATAGATCAATTGCCATGTTAATCCGTTATCTCTTGACAGTTCAATTCGATATCGATCGGTAAGATTTGAAATATACCTGACAAGCAGAATATTCGAGTGATCCGAGAAAAAATCCATCATCACTCCGCGGTTTAGAGATGTCATCTCCCAAATATTTCCATTATCGGTTGAAGCATAAACTACGGCTTCACTGACTGCAAAAAGTTTTCCCTGTGCACCTTCGCGAATTATATAACAACCCTGCAAACCGCTGATGTCGTTCCACTTAAGTTGCTGGGAATAAAGCGGATGCACCGATGCACAAAGCAAAAATAAAAACAAATAATTTCTAATTTGAGTGTAACTTAATGTCATATCAATATTTAATCAATCTTTTAGTGGAAGTTGAACAGGATTTATTAATCGAGCAACCGGATATAGATTTACATTTTGATCCCACCAGGGAGAGTGCTGATAAAAGAAATTCAATCTGACAGATGGACTTTTAGCAAAAGTAGTATCTGTGTTTAATTTGGTTTCAAATTCTTGTTTAAGATTTTGATCTTTCTCCAACATCTCACGTGCAATCGGTTCCATAACATAATCTTCGCTGTATTCTTTTTGTTCGAAGATTGCATCAAAAAAACCCCACGATACAAAAGCATCGGGCGATTCAGGTTCCAGTGCAAATAGAGCGACTCCGGATGTCCGTTGATTTAATTGAACCACTGCCGTACCGGCAGGAAACATCTTTTTAGCCGAAATCTTTTCAGTGGTGTATGAAACAGAATGCCTGCTTTCGTATGGATTTTGCTGCCATTTCGAATTGTAGAATTTGTACATCTCAACATCAAGTTCAATCGGTTTTGATAGCTCACGGATTTTTATTCCATGCAGCGATAATCGTTTAATTACTTCTTGCCATTGCCGCGGAATAAGATAAGCATACGGTACATCGATAAATTTGGAAACCTTCACACTATCATACACCGGAATATCGGCTTCGAATGGCTCCTTTGTATAAGTAGTCCAGACACCTCCCGAGATATCGCTTTTCTGATTAGTTTGTTTAAATCCTAAGTAGTGAAAAATACCGTTCGGTGCATCAACCGTTTCAAATCTCAAGGGAAATTTTTGTCCGATGCGATTCATCGATATTCTATCCGTTTCTGTTACTGTTTGTTGAAGAGTTTTATACTCGCTGTTCAAAAATTCCAACGTGGAAACGATAGTTTGATAGGTACCCTCAACCCGCGTTTTATAATCTTTCATCATGTGCGTTTCTATCAGAAGTGCGGGTCTATTTTGTAATGCAACATATGGAGTAGATAACCGTGGTGGCGCTACCCCACTTTGAAGTCCTTTCATCGGGTCTTCATGATTTCGCAAAGAAATATAAGGAGCAACCGGGACTCCATTAGTTGTTAAATTTGAAATCATCGGTAAATATTTTTGATTTACCCAGGAACGAACTGGCTCGGCAAGATTTTCATGTTTCTCAAGTCCGAAGGTAACATTATGTTGGTAATCGGCGCCATCCGTAACATGTGCATCAATAAAAAAATCTGGCAGCCACTCGTTAAACATCTTGAGCCATGCATGTGTTTCAGGAGCATCAGCTTTGATGTAATCACGGTTAAGGTTTAAATTCTGAGATGTAACCCTCCACCCCATTTCTTCAGGACCATTCTGGTTAATTCGATTATACTTACTTATCCGTTCATGTCCGTCGACGTTGTAAATCGGGATAACAAGAAGAATCACATGATCGAGCAATGATTCTTTCTCTTTTGTTACAACAATATCCCGAAGTAACTTCAAGCAAGCATCCTTCCCGTCAATCTCACCTGCATGAATACCGTTCTGCACAAGTAAAATCGCTTTATCTTTTTGATGAGCTCTCTGAGCATCGAACGCTTTATCTTTCGAAGCGATCACAAGATATAGATCTCTGCCTTCCGGACTTTTCCCGAAAGATTTTACTTTTATGAATGGAGAGACGATTTCAAGCCGTTTACAAAATTCCATCGTTTGCTCGTAATTTGGGGTTTTTGTATATCCGCTCTGTTCATAAAAGGTAAGCCAATTTTGCATTAACTTCTGAGAATATAAAATTTCACCGAAACCCATTAAAAGAAAAATTAAATAATATCCGGTCTTCATAATCAACATAATCTATTCCGATTTGAATACTTGTTTACTTCGAATAAAAGTCAATTACTCTGTTGATGGCTGCGGTACAAACAGGATCAAATGCAACCAAACTCAAAGTAAACATCCGGCAGTCCACTGCCGGACGGTACATTCCCTTCGATATATATCCTGCACCTTCGAACGCACCAACCTTTCCAGCATATTTAGTATTTTTTAAAATGTTCTGCTCAGCTTCATAAAGCGGCTTTCTTTTTTCATAATAATCCGGTGCAAGTCGATCCAATTTTGCACGTACTCTTCCCAAGCTATCGAATTGCTCTTTTTCCCATGGTGTAGGAAGCGGAGTTTCTTTTTCTAAGTACTTTTTCCATTTCAAATTTTCTTTGTCGTTAAGTGCCGTGAGATTCGGTTCCCATGGTTCGATATTTTTTTGATACATATCGTTGTAAGAAATCTGTGAACCGTAGTACTCATCTCCTAAACCGCCGAATGAATGCCCGAATTCATGGACATAAACATAATCCATCTGCCAATCCATACCCTGTGCATCACCACGTGTGTATGTTGTTGTGTAAAGATTGTAAATTCCTCCGCCGCCATAACGATTGTCGTTTACTAAAATTGTAATAAAATCGTAAGGTGCACTTCCACATACATCTCTAAGTTTTCTGTTCTCTTCGGTCAGAACATATCTTGCTGATCCGAAAGTATTGTACATTGCTCCTAAAGCTGTGTTCTTCCAAATATTTTTATCCGGCTTATCAATCCCTGAATCCTGCGAAACAACTTCTACTGTCCAAACGTTAAAATCTTTCTTTCGCTCTTTAAACGGAGCAGTAGAAAACATTACTTCGTTAAAATGTTTAGCGTCTTTTCTGAATTTATCCATATCTTCCTGCCGGTAACCATCGCCGACAATCACAATATCGACCTTCTCATGTGGTTTTCCGTTTTCCATCAAAGAAGTAACTTTATAAGGTTTCGGTTTTGGTTCCCTGTTGATTTGAGTCGGATCATTCGGATCTACAACAGTTGAGAATATTTCATGGAATATCATATTCTTATCGCGCCGGCACACCACGAACTGAATCTTATTTTGGGGGAACGGTATTCTTACGCTCTCATGAAATGTTCTGAAAATATTTGCCAACGCTTCATCGGTAGTTTGCCATTCCTGAAACATCGAAGAATAACCGCGTGAATAAATTACTTTATTAGTTGCGATGTCGTATATCCTGACTGAATAATCGCCAAGGTTCAAATCATCTACCAGATTAACCAAACTACCCGACCATCTTCCTTCATCATAAATTTTATCAAGTGCAATGGTTTCGGTTCCTTTCGTACCTGTATGATAATAATCTATTCTCATCGTTTTATCGACGAAGTATTTATCGAAATCCTGTGATATCGAGATTTCAGGAAATAATAGAAATATGATTGTTATAAAAGCCGAAAACTTCATAATTCAAATCCTTTATGAAAAATGAATAAAAAGATATATTAGAAAAATAAGAATGGCTGTAATAAAAATGAATGCAACAACTTTTGAAAAGAACCAGAGAATTTTAATCGGAAGCCAGATAGGTAAAAAAAGAATTTTTAAAAATGTCTTCATCTACTTCCATTCGGTATTATTGAATTGTGTTCCTTCTGGGACAATCCACCAGGCAATGATGTAACCGACGGTAAACGGAATAATTCCCGTAACAAGTGCAAGAATTACTGCGCCAAGTCGGACGAGGGTCGGATCGGTATCGGTCATCTCTCCGATACCTCCACAAACACCGGCAATTTTTTTATTTGTAACAGAGCGGTAAAGTTTTTTCATGGTTGGTTCCGAATTTAGATCACAATAATATAACAACTATATAGCTATATTCAAATCGCATAATTTTAAAAATTTTTGTATCTTAGTTCACTTAAAATTAGAAAATAATTTCAGATTATCAACTCTCATTCTCTAAAATAATTTTGTACTGATATGAACATCTTAGTGTTGAATTGCGGCTCATCATCTGTTAAATTCCAGCTTATTGAAACCGATATCGATTTAATTGAAAAAAACGCAGATAAACGTCTTGCAGGCGGCGTATTGGAAAGGGTTATAGGCCAGGCGATAATCAGCGTTCAAGTTGAAGGACAATCAAAAATTAAGTCGGCTGAACCTCTGCGTGACCATCGTGCAGGTATCGACTGGATTTTAAAGTGGATAACTTCACCCGAATCAAAAATAAAAAATATAAAATCACTGAACGATATACACGCCGTTGGGCACCGTGTTGTACATGGCGGTGAACGATTCACAATGTCGGCATTGATTAATGACGATGTTATTCGCGAGATTGAAGACAGCATCGAGCTTGCCCCATTGCATAATCCCGCAAACCTGAAAGGTATTCAAGGAGCGCGTGAACTTTTAGGACCAAAAATTCCGCAGGTTGCAGTATTTGATACTTCGTTTCATTCTACAATGCCCGAGACTTCATATCTTTATGCCATTCCGTATCAGTTATACAGAAGACACAAAATACGTCGTTATGGATTTCATGGAACATCTCATCGATATGTCTCTTATCGTTACAGAAATTTAGTTGGAAAGAAATTAGAAGAAACAAACATCGTTACAGTACATTTAGGAAATGGATGTTCAGCATGCGCAATAAAAAATGGTGAGTCATTCGATACTTCAATGGGATTTACACCACTCGAAGGACTTGTAATGGGAACACGCGGCGGCGATATAGATCCATCCGTAATTGAATTCATCAGGAATAAAGAAGGTATGACAGTCCGTGAGATTGATACAATGCTGAACAAACAATCGGGACTGCTCGGCTTATCGGGATTAACGAACGACATGCGCGATCTTGTTGATGAAGAAAAAGAAAACAACGACCGGCGAGCACATCTTGCAATAGAAATTTTTGTTCAACGTGTGAAAAAATATATCGGAGCTTATTTAGCAGAAATGGGTGGTGCCGACGCAATCATTTTCACTGGCGGAATAGGAGAAAACAGCTCCATTATCAGAGAAAGAATTTGCAGGGGTTTGGATTGGTTCGGACTTAATATTGATAAGGAAAAAAACGACACGATGGTTTGCGGCAAAGAAGGCGAAATATCTAATCCCAAATCGAAATTAAAAGCGTTTGTGATTCCGACAAATGAAGAATTACTTATTGCTCGTGATACAGTTCGGACGGTGAAGAATGTGCCGAGGAGATGGTGAGTGGTGAGTTGTTATTAGTTATTAGTTGTTAGTTGTTAGTTGTTGGTTGTTGGCAATTGGCTGTTAGCAATTAGCTGTTAGCCATTAGCTATTAGCCCTTTGCAATTAACCATTCGATTGAATTTATTTTGCCAAAAGCATTTTCTTAATCTGAACAAACGAATTCGATGGATCGCTTATGCCTGTCACTTCTAATTTATAAAAATAAACTCCACTTGAAGCATTCTCCCCACTCCACAAAACCTCATGATAACATGCTAATTTCTCACCTTCAACAAGAGTGATTACTTCCTGCCCTAGAACTTTGTAAACTTTCAGGCTAACAAATGACAACTGACTAATAACAAATGACAAAGTTGTCGAAGGGTTAAACGGATTAGGATAATTCTGATGCAATTCGAACTTATCGGGTGCATTGATAGATATTGTAATCTGTTTCGTCCAGCTTTCACCATTCCCTGCCGCTATGCTAAACGTCAACAATTGTTTTGTATTTATCGGTGCTGTCTTATCAATTGAAAATTCAAATTGTGTCTGCTCCTCTCCGTTT
>JACRFD010000036.1 GCA_016218025.1 Ignavibacteriales bacterium | reverse complement strand
GACCGAATTAGGAAAAACTGATTTCACAGAATAGTTTTGCAACCCAACAGGGACGGTTACCATATTCCACACTGAGTCTATAGCTACTGATGGTGTTGCATTTGAAGTATAGATTGCCTTCACCACTGCATTGGCTGAAGTAAACTTTACAGCGCGTTGGCTATATCCTTGAATATCTCCTATCGTGTAGAGAACCGCTCCCGAAGCATACCAACTACTAAACGTACATTCAAAACCTTCGATGATTTGTGTGGATTCTACTTTGACGGAATAATATGGAATTGTTGAATCTCCAAAATCAGGTGTTTGATTCATAAAAACTCCTCCGCTCGATTGATTATACGCACCTGTCGGAGAATAGGGAGAAGTATATGTGAAAAATGAACTGGGTTGTGTTCCGTTGGAGTCCAAATACCACGGGTCACGAAATTGAAGTTTTCCTCCGGTTAACGATGAGTATGAGGAGACTTCAACTTGTATAGTGGCGGGAACGAGACCGATAAAAATGGCATCTTGTTCTTGACCACTTGTAGCATTAAAAGTCTTCTCCATTTTATATTCCGATGCAACGTTATTCCATGTTAAATGTTTGTATGTTGAATCCGATACAAAACGCTCGTTCAATGTGCGTACCGAATGTGAACTCCCCTCGTTCAGTAGTCTGCTTTGACCTGATGTTATCGTATCAACATTATCAAGGAACAATTTTCCATAGGCATTGCCATTGCCAATTTTATTTGTGAATGTAACCGATATTCTTGAGTCTGCAGTAACGTCATAAGAAAAAGTTAGGTCATTAGCATTTAAAGTGTCAAGCGCAGCCGTAACCAGAACGAAGCTATCTGCACTCGCCCATTCAAAACTTACCCTTCCGGTATCTCCTGTTAACGGGATTTCATAAATGTCAGATTGCTCTGGCATTTTCATCCCAATAACATAGGCAGCCCATTTTTTCCCGTTTTGTCCATCGAATCTTGCAGTTACTGTTCCATAGCCGTCATCTATTTTCCAAAATCGAACTCCACCTGGACCGGAAGGTTTTTGGAGCGATGACGAATTATTTTCTGAGAATGGTATAGAAAGTGGTGTAGTATTAATAGAAGCATCGCTATAGAGGCTTCCATTTGAAAAATGCCACGCATCGGCTCTTTCACTCGTAAAATTACGCCAGAGAGCAAACTGTTTTAAAGCATCGGTTAAAGTTGTCGAAAATTGTTGTGACAGAACTTTATGAGTTTGTGCAAGCGGATAATTCCCATTTGAGTTATCAAATTCTTCCCAAATAGATTTTACAATATTGGGGTCAGAAGTCCATTCTGTAAGAAATTCCCACCAAAGAGCACCACCATAATAGATTTCTGTTAGTTTTTGATGGCATCCTCCTAATGCCCCAAGTACGCCGATGATGTAGCCACGATAATAAATCATACTGCTCGGGTACACTTGAACCGACATCCATACTGCCGTTCCTTCACGATACCATTTTCTTGCTGAAGGGAATATATTGCAATAACTGAATTGTGAAGCATGATGAAATTCGTGGGCAACATTTAATCTCAGTTCAGTGTAGTTGTTATTATTTCTCACAGTGATATATGTGCTACCTGAATAAGGAGTTGTATATGCCGCGGTATCGCCACCGATAGAACGGATGTAAATATCGTATCTTGAATCTCCGCCGGCGCCGTTATCAGATGCAGGCTCTAACCAGCCAAGTTCATCACAAATTTTTGTCCAGCTATACTCAGCAAAAACTCCAACGGATTCAGCGTAGGCTGCCGTTGTAGCATCGGGTCCGCTTGTTTTATAATGAATCCAGAACCTAGTAGTAAGAACTGAGAATGTGAAACCTTCCGGTTGGGCAATCTCCGTAAGTGTATCCATCTCAGGTGTACCACAGATACCGGCATATTGTGGGTCTTCCGCGTAGGAAGGGATGAACACTGCTATTGATAACAACAGCAGTAAAGTAATTTTGTAATACATTTTAAAGTATCCTTTCTTAGTTGCTATTATTTATTGTTGTTTGTGTATTTTATCTTTTTCCAATTATGACAAGACCTTTGCTATGGATGGGATCATAAGAATAACCAACTGCAACGATTAGATTATTTTTTACACCTAAGGAACGTAGTCGTCCGTTTTGATCCATCAATTCGTCAAAGTGTTTCCAGTTAAATCCGTTATAATGTCCAATAAAATTGTAAGTTCCGACGATAATAATATCTGCTTCACTATTTCCTCGCATCCGGTATGGAAAACCAGGAAACGCTCTTGGGGCAAATGAGGTTCGTTTTCCCTTCCCCGTAGTATTAGACAAACATGAATAGAGCCCATAATGAGATGCTACGAATAATTTATTTTTGTTTTTGGTCCATACGCTTGTAAGAATTCCGGAAAGCGAATCTTCACGCAAAGTAAATGGAAAAGGATCTTCATAAACTTTTTGGGCTTGATTATTTTGTATTCGTAAGAGAACCGTAGGCTTAAAATCAACCCACCCGCATGCCCATATCGTACTCCCATCCGGTGTTCCCCAAATGTCAAGCAAATCTGTATTCGTTCCGCTTTCCATTTTACTCCATACTCCATTTTGGAAATGAACAATCGAACCATTTGTACATACAAGATAGAAGTCAGTTTCAGATATTCCCCAAATTTTTGTTATGCTTCCTGTACGAGTTCCTCTTGGAATACAAGGAAAATGTATTATAGTATCTTCAGAAAAAAGTGCAGCATTTCTACTATCTGAAATTATTATCTTCCCATTTTGTAGCGCAAAAATTGAATACAAAGGTTCGGGACTAGTTACAACATATTCACAATCAAAACCGTATGATGGCATCCCAATACTTTTTAATTTCCAACTTGTTCCATTCCAATATCCAACATTATATAATGTATCATTCCATGCACCTGTTGAGTCGTGTATATACATTGCTCCCACAACATAAATGTTAGAGTCATTCACTATTGCTACGTCGCGTATGATGCTGTTTTGTCCTTCGCCGAGAATGTATTGGGTAAACGTGAAGTCGTGGCTTGTTGTGTCTAACGTTGTAACATGAAGTATTGTACCGCGCCCTGCTATATATGTGTAGGTATGTTTTGGCAGCAATCCTTCATCATAAATTACTGTATCAATTGGTGCGTGGAGCGTAGCAAGCAAACTGTCATTCCGTTTTAACGTAAAGTTATCATTGCCCGCACTCATTGAGATTCGTAGCCATACCTCAGTAACACCAATATCCTCAAGTGTAAGTTGTGGAATGGGTATCAACTCAATATCATCTTCAATGCAAGACCAACCGAGAAACATCATGATTACCATCATCATTGCTAGCATAAGGATGTTTTTCATACTGTTCCTCTTTTTCCAATTATGGCTACACCTTTACCATTAATCATGTCATATTTTTCACCTACTGTTACGATGATATTTTTTTTCTGAGCAACGGAAAGAAGAAAAATATTCTCCTCTCTCTGCTCTTCAAAATATCTGAACGTATATCCGTTATAGTGAACTATCATAGCATGGTTGCCTACAAGAACTATATCATTGTCCCCGTTTCCTCTCATTCTATATGGGAACCCCGGAAAGAAATCCGGCGAATACGAATTACGTTTCCCTTCCCCCATAGTATTGGGAGGACATTTATAAATGCCATAGCCAGAAAGAAGGTAGAGTCGTTTATCATTTGGTGTCCAAACGCTGGTGAGAATACCTGCAATTGAATCTTCGCGCTGAATAAATGGAAAGGGATCTTGATATACTTTTTGGGCTTGATTATTTTGTATTCGTAAGAGAACCGTAGGCTTAAAATCAACCCATCCGCACGCCCAAACCGTACTCCCATCCGGCGTTCCCCACACATCAAGTAAATCAGTATCAGTTCCGCTTTCTATTTTACTCCATGTTCCGTTTTGGAAATGAATAATTGTCCCTCTATATCCAACAGCGTAAAAATTATTTTCATCAACACCCCACATCTTAGTAATGGGTCCATTTCTCATATCCATTGGAAGACAAGGATAATCTGTAGTTCCGGTTT
>JACRFD010000035.1 GCA_016218025.1 Ignavibacteriales bacterium | reverse complement strand
CTCAATTACTTCCGGCGGAGCTTTTGCTATAAAGTTTTCATTCTCAAGTTTTTTGTGTACGCCGTTAAAACTGCTTAGAAATCTTGCTATTTCCTTTTCAATTCTAATACGCTCAACATTTATGTCAATCAATCCTTCAAGAGGAATAAAAACATCACATCCTTTTACTACGGCAGAAGCACTTGCTTTTGGTTTTGTAATGTTCGCATCAAACTTAAGATCGTTTATGCGGACAAGAGATTTCATGTAGCGGACTTGTTCTTCGGTTACTTTCTCTGTTTTTAAGAAAACGTTTATCAGTTTTGACGGAGGAAGATTCATCTCGCCGCGGATATTTCTGATTGCTGAAACAACGTCCTGAACAAAAACAATTTCTTCTTCAGCTTTCTTATCAATTAATTTATTATCGAACTTAGGAAATGAAGAGGAAGAAATACTTTCGCCGTCTTTCCGTTCATCGAGCAATTGCCAGATCTCTTCAGTAATAAAAGGCATGAAAGGATGAACAAGTTTCAACATTTCCTCATACAAAAGAACCGCTCTTGTTAATGCGGCAGACTTCACTTCTTCGGTACCTTGATATAATCTATTTTTAGCTAACTCTATATACCAGTCGCAGAAATCATTCCATACATAAGAATATACAATCTTCGATCCGTTGTTCACTTCAAATTTATCGAAAGCGTCATTAAGCTCTTTCAGTGTGGATTGAAAGCGGGACATAATCCATCTATCCGTAAAATCAATATGCTTATCTTTCAATGCGGGATCGAGCGGAATATTTTGTGCGTTCATCAATAAGAATCTTCCCGCGTTCCACATCTTGTTTGCAAAATTTCTTCCGATCTCAACCATCTCAGAACTAAAAAGAACATCTTGCCCGAGCGGCGCAATGTATGTCATCGTAAAACGCAAAGCATCCGTGCCATATTCTTGAATAAGATCAAGCGGATCGGGGGAGTTGCCCAAAGACTTGCTCATCTTTCTGCCTTGTGTGTCGCGCACAAGACTAGTGAAGTAAACATCTTTGAAAGGAATTTCTTTCATGAAGTACAATCCTGCGATGATCATTCTTGCAACCCAAAAGAAAATTATATCCGGTGCAGTAACAAGAAGATTGGTCGGATAATAATATTTTTGATCTTGCTTGTCGGTAAATACATCCTGCGCCCATAGCCAGCTTGAAGCCCATGTATCAAGCACATCATCCTCTTGATGCCAATTCTCAATGTCCTTCGGCGGATCAACCTCGCAGTAAATTTCCTTTGTAGTTTTATGATACCAAACCGGTATGCGGTGTCCCCACCATAGTTGACGGGATATACACCAGTCACGAATATT
>JACRFD010000037.1 GCA_016218025.1 Ignavibacteriales bacterium | reverse complement strand
GTTCCTGTCCTCAGAGGTGTTGGTATTGAACAAAATGGATCTGCTCCCTTACGCCAACGTGGACCCCGGGCGTTTCATAGCCGAGGCATTGGAAATCAACCCTAAACTGAAAGTATACAAAACCTCCGCCACCAGAGGGGATGGAATGGACGCCTGGCGCGGCTGGCTTTTGGAAATAAGCGGAAACAAAATTCCAAATGGCAAATAAGAACTTAACGCCCTTCGGGCGGGCTTTAAAGAATTGACATCCCCCTATCCCCCTTTTTTAAGGGGGAAGGTCTCAAAAATTCCCCCCTGGCAAGGGGGGATCAAGGGGGGTATGCTTCATATATCTATTTGATTTTAAAAGATTAAAAATGGAAATTCCTATACTATAAATATTCAAAATTTGATAGAACCGAAATTTTCAATTTAGCAGTGAAGCCATAACGTCTTACTTGTTTGGCTGTATCATTATTTATTTCAATAAAAACACTTGGTTTTTTGGCTTCCAGAAAGTATTTCCTTTCTGCATAAAGTCGGAAAGTGTAATCTGGTTTTTTGGAATTTTCAGAGGCGTTAGCTTTTAGAGGTTCTTCAAGAATTACTTCTCTTTCATTCGTGGGTTTTGCTGCGTTGTTTTTAATATCCCATCCAAGCAGCTCAAACAGAGGATTTAAAAAGTCAGACCTCAATTGAGTTTCATTATAACTCGATTTAAGATAACTGGGTCTATTTGATTGATATTTATTTACAAGGTCTTTTATGCTCATATAAATCCTATCCATTCAGTTTTGGTCCACCTGATGGCTATCGCCGATGATTGGTGGTTTTGGAATTCATATTTTTATCTTTTTTTATTTCTCTATAGTTATTATGAAGATATTGGGCAGTGGAGCTTGTCTAAAAACTCATTTTTCTAAAAACTGGCTCCAATAAAATCAACCACTTATGGGACCACAAACCCAAAAAACAGTAGTTTTTAGACAGGCTCAGTGTCCCTTGTTTGTGCTATTATTAACAGTTGTATCTACCCACCTTTCACAACACTCAAGGACCAAATCAAACTGCTGCATCTTAATTAAAGCATCAAAATCAGGGGCGTCCTTCATAAATTCAAGCAAACGTTCCTTCGGTGTTTCATGATATGAATCTACGAAGAATTCAAAAAGGTCATATAGTTCTTCTGTCTTTTTTGGAGGTTGCTGAATATTTCCAAAAAAAGCCTCAGGATGATTTTTATAATCGATAAGTTCATCTTCAGTCATAGGCCTAGTTAAAATCTGATTTTTCCCATTTTCTGTAGTTATAGCGAAGTATATTTCCTTTTCATTTGCACTTACAGTAGCCGCAGTAACCATTCCTATTACCCCACTTTTTCCTATGTTCTCAAAAAAGTATGTTTCACCAATCACCAAACGTTGGGATTTTTTATTGAAGGTTTCAGATGGCAAAGTACCATCGAACGTAGATGGTATCTGAGGATATTTCCCGAAAGCTCCCACTATCTTATGAGCATCAATGTGTTTTTGCTTTCTTCGATAAATTTCAGGAAGTCGGTAATGTCCAGGTTTGCTAAAATCAGGTATCCCAAGCCCATATGCCATTATAGCTTGTCCTGGATATTCGCTATCTAATGATCTATGAAACGACATATTTGTTAAAAAAACGTAAGCATACTGACCCGGTTCAAGCTCTTTCTCTCGCATATCAAGTTTTTTTGCAGCTCTCTCTCCCCAAGAAGGAATAGATTGATCTGTTTGAGGCGTTGCATTAAAATCAATAAATATCAGACGTTCATCTTCTGCTGGTTTCTTTAAAGCCCCATTGAGATGTTTAGAGAGCATACATGTAGGATCAGAATCTTTCGTTCCATCTTTATCGGATTTACCTAGAAAACCAGCAACCCCTCTCATTTTAGCTTCAACCCAGTATTTTTTGCCGGTTCCTTTTAAAATGGCCGCAAACTCGCAGTGTTTGGAACTCTCGTCCGTTTCATCTTCAAGTGTTAGTTCAAAGCCTGCTCTGATTAAGCAATTGGCAACAATTAGCTCGTAATAGGCCCCCTGAAAATTACCAATGTTTTTTAACCTTTTTATAAAGCGTTCCTGTAGTTTCACATTGTGTTTTAACAAATACAAATTATAGGCAAGACCCAGATAGCAGTATACTACACCTACGGCGGGTGTAGACCTAATCTCTCCAGGAATCTCCATATACTTCTTTTGATAGCGACAATATTCATCATACCACTGCATTATTGGGTGGCGTTCTAATAGAGGTTTTGATATTTCATTATTCCCCCACTCGCGACCGAGAGTCATTTTTAGATAATCTGACAGGAAATCTGGAAATGTTTTCCAATTTGGTGAGTGGTAAATAGTGTTCCCGACAGCTACTACTTGCCTGTCTTTGAATTTAGTTGCAATGATAGGTTTTCCCAGTCCTTGCTGCTGTTGCCTGATTAATTCATCGGCCTTATGATGTTCAATTATTGTATGCATATCTGATGGAATTTGTCGAGGATATGGTTGAAAAGAACGAGACTGTTCTTTCCGTGGACTACCACAGCATTTTTTGTACTTAAGACCACTGTTACATGGGCAAGGTTGATTACGACCAATTTTCACTTTTTACGTCCTTCATAATGATCAGAACTAATGAGGAACATTCCCCCTATTCTTAATTGTTGCTTTAAAAAGGCAATCAAATATTGCAGACCCTATTCTTTACTTCTCCTTCCTCACACCCTTAAACGGCTCATTATTCGCTTTCTGGTCTATAAACTTTCCTGCCGATCTTTACATAACAGACAGCAATTATTCGCCTAATTAGTTCCCTACGGTATACGCTAGACGAAAGAACCTCTTTTTAATGCTTCGTCTGGATTATACCAGGTTGCGTCAATGAACTTTTGAATCTCCCTTACAAAGTTAGCAATAACGTCTGCCGATATAGGAAAGTCCCGGTGTTGTGCTTTCACTTCCGCCAATATACTTCGCTTTTCAAATGGAAGTCGTTTGGCTTTTCGCAAAAGAAACACGTTGTCAATTTCTGTCAGCCTCGTATCTTCCGGTTGCATATCTAAATACTCAACCAATGCAT
>JACRFD010000034.1 GCA_016218025.1 Ignavibacteriales bacterium | reverse complement strand
TCGATCGAGGGTTCGCGTTACATTGATGAAATTGAAATTGTTGATCAGTCTCCTATTGGAAAATCACCGAGATCGAATCCTATCAGCTATGTAAAAGGTTATGAATTGATCCGCGAACTTTTTGCAAATACACCTCAAGCCCGTTCACGCGGATATAAACCCGGTTATTTTTCTTTCAATGTAACAGGCGGAAGATGCGAAACCTGCCAGGGCGAAGGTGTTATCACAATTGAAATGCAATTCCTCGCCGATCTTCATCTTGAGTGCGATGACTGCAAAGGAACACGATTCAAAAAAGAAACAAGAGAAATTACCTACCGCGGAAAAAATATTGTTGATGTTTTAAATATGACCGTTGACGAAGCAATTGATTTTTTTGAGAATAACAATAAGATTGTTTCCATACTTCAAGTTCTGTCTGATGTCGGTTTGGGTTATATCAAACTCGGTCAGCCGTCAACAACACTTTCGGGCGGGGAAGCGCAGCGGGTTAAATTAGCGCTTCATCTTTCACAGCAGAAAAAAAATCAGCATACGCTTTTTATATTTGATGAGCCGACAACAGGGTTGCACTTTGACGATATCGGAAAGTTGTTAAAATGTTTTCATATGCTGATCGAAAATAAAAATTCTGTTGTTATCATCGAACACAATCTTGAAATAATCAAATGCGCAGATCATGTAATTGATCTTGGTCCCGAAGCCGGTGAAAAAGGCGGAGAAGTTGTTGTGGTTGGAACGCCGGAAGAGATTGCAAAGAATGAAAGATCACACACAGGAAGATTTTTGAAGAAATATTTATTGTAGCACAAATTCGTAATCTGTGCTAATAACACGAATCAAAACTTTTTGCACTCTTTTTTTGTTGTTCTATAAACGCAGATTACGAATCTGCTTTACAAAAATTTTAGGAGTGAGCTATGCCGACAAAATACTGGCTTATTAAATCCGTGCCGGAAGTTTTCTCAATTGATGATCTTGCAAAAGCAAAGAACAAAACAACGCATTGGGATGGAGTACGCAACTAACAGGCACGTAATTACATACGCGATGAGATGAAATGGTAATGATTTCAAAGTTGAAATGAAACTGATTGACACTCGAACCAAGTTCGCCTTCTTGGCACTAATTCTTGTACAAGCAATGCATTCTTTCGAGGAATATGTTTTTCGACTCTACGATGTATTTATTCCTGCACAAGTTGTCAGCCGTCTTATAAGTAACGATTTGTCTACTGGTTTCCTCATCTTTAACATTGGACTCATTCTCTTCGGTATTTGGTGCTATCTGGCTCGTGTTCGGCCCAGCCACACATCTGCTAGCGGCTGGGTTTGGCTTTGGATATTTGTTGAAGGTGGCAACGGTATTGGGCACCCTCTCTTAGCCTTGTTGCGAGGTGGATATTTCCCTGGAGTGATCACCGCGCCGGTATTACTTGTGATTTCAATTTACTTGGCTCTGCGGATTGTGAAGCCCAAGTTAGCATCAATAAATAGAGAATGATTCACTGATATGATTTAACAATTTAATAATTCTCATTTTTCATCACCTCTCCTAATTATCCAACCTCGCATAAAACTTTTTGCACTCTTTTTTTGTTGTTCTATAAACGCAGATTACGAATCTGCTTTACAAAAATTTTAGGAGTGAGCTATACCGACAAAATACTGGCTTATTAAATCCGAACCGGAAGTTTTCTCAATAGATGATCTTGCAAAAGCAAAGAATCAAACAACGCATTGGGACGGCGTTCGTAATTACCAGGCACGCAATTACATTCGCGATGAGATAAGGATAGGCGACAAAGTAATTTTCTATCACAGCAATGCGGAACCGCCTGCAGCAGCCGGAATTTGTGAAGTTGTTAAAGAAGGTTATCCCGATTTCACGGCTTTCGATCCTAAAGACATTCACTACGATCCCAAGAGCAAAAAAGACTCGCCAACATGGTTTATGTTCGGTGTAAAGTTTGAAAAGAAATTTTCAAAACCGGTTTCGATCGGCGAGATCAAAACAAATAAAAAATTATTGAACATGAAACTCGTTCAACGTGGTAACCGTCTTTCTGTAATGCCTGTGACTAAAGAGGAATTTGAAGAGATAGAAAAAATGGCATATACCTAAAGCCCTCTCCTTTTGGGAGAGGGTTGGGTGAGGGCTTTCTGAATTTCTTTTTTAAACTCGTCATAAGATTTACTGCCAGAAAGAAAAACTTTCTTGTTTCCTTTTACATCAAAAATAAATGTTGCAGGTAAAGCACCATTCCAGTTTTTATCTAAAGCGTTTATTAATTCCTCATCGTCTTCAATTCCGTTTACATAAGAGACAAAATTAGTTTTGTTAGATTCTAAAAATGGAATGATCTTAGAATCAACTTCGTCGGGAAAATCAACGCTTATGCCCACAAACTCAACATCTTTTATTTCACTTGCCAGTTTAACTATAGAAGGAAATTCTTCTCTGCATGGAACGCACCACGTAGCCCACAGATTAAGAAAAAGAATTTTTCCTTTTCTATCTTTAATGAGTTTAGTGAGTTTGGCTTTATCAATTGTCTCTACAGTTATCTTACCTGATTGTTGAGGAAATATTTCAACACAATTTAAAAGTAGAATAGTAATTAAGAATAAAAATATTTTTTCCACTAATTAGTTCACTCTCTTGATTGTACAGCCGAATGCTTTCGTTTCCGGTACTGAAACTTTCTTACCCGATAAAATATCATCCAATGCCGCACGTAAATCTTTGGTCTTCACATCTGATTCGCGGCGGTTATCATCTATTCTACCGTGATATAATACTTCTGAGCTGCCGTTTAACACATAAATCTCAGGGGTGAACGAAGCATCAAATTTATCGGCAATAATATTATTGTGATCTTTCAAAATAATAAAATCAAGCTTGTTGGATTCAGCGTGGTCTTTAATTTCATCAACACTCTCCTGAACGTTGGAGTTAATGCCAAGGAAAGTAACTTCTTTATCTTTATAATCTGCATTAAGCTGCGCCATTCTTGTATTGTATGCGTTTGAAACGGGGCACTGAGTTGCGATGAACATAATAACAGTTGCTTTAGAGTTTTTGAAATCACTAAGCTGATATTCTTTACCGTTGTAATCTTTTAACTTAAAATCTTCTGCTTTCTTCGGTTCGTTTGCAAATGTAATTTTAGAAAGTGTTACAACAATTAGAATCAGTAATGGAAGTATATAATTTATTTTATTCTTCATTTTAGACCTCTTATTTGTTAGTTTATTACGGGGGCAAAAATATTCAGAGGCATTGTAAAGGTCAAACATAAATTAGTTAATAATCGTTAAAGAAAAATTTTTACACTTTCGATGAACGTTCCCGGGATGTAAAACGTTTACAGTATATAAAGCAAAAAGGTTTTTATGAAAAAATTGTCTCTCTTAAGT
>JACRFD010000039.1 GCA_016218025.1 Ignavibacteriales bacterium | reverse complement strand
GAAGAAAGGAACCGTGCATAATGGCAAAAGTCGCGCCCCGTGCGGGCGCGTGGATTGAAACACGAAGGTTCAAACGGTCCGGTATACTTTAACGGTCGCGCCCCGTGCGGGCGCGTGGATTGAAACGACGAAGAAAGGAACCGTGCATAATGGCAAAAGTCGCGCCCCGTGCGGGCGCGTGGATTGAAACACCTTTTGTTATATAGCCACTGATGGGTAATGTGGGTCGCGCCCCGTGCGGGCGCGTGGATTGAAACGTTACTTTGAATAACCGCTTTACCTGCGGTAGCGGTCGCGCCCCGTGCGGGCGCGTGGATTGAAACATTGATGGATCAACATTATCGCAAACCACAATTGCGTCGCGCCCCGTGCGGGCGCGTGGATTGAAACTCTTTGAAGGATGAATTATAAAGAATGAAGGATGAATGTTGTATATTAAAAGCGCAAAAATAAAAGAACATCTGACCATCAAAATTCATTACAATAAACAGTCACATGAAGCTAAAATCATTATCTGATCTTAATCAAATTCTACCTGATTCCGTGCAACCCACACACACTATAGCGAAGGGTATGCATGATGGAAAAGGGAAAACGGTGCGAATTTATCTCGAAACAAAAGGACGAAAAGGGAAATCAGTTACAATTATAGCCGGTCTGCAACATAATCCAAATACAATGCAAGATATTGCCAAGTTACTTAAAGAACGGTTAGGGACAGGCGGGACGGTAAAGGATGGCAATATTGAACTTCAAGGCGATCAGCGCATTCGTGCAACGGAAGAACTCAAGAAAATGAATTATTTCGTTACATGAACAACAAAAAAAATTTACCCGTTTAGAACGGTCTGTTAATTCTCAGAAAAACCATCGGAGGTCCAGACTTATCCGTTCTCCACGCAAATCCTAAACGCAGTTTTGCATCGCGCGTTCCAATACCAACACCCCAATCGGATTTAAGAGATTTTTTATTGAGAGATTGAAAACCATCTAAGACTGAAAAATCAGGGTCAACATTATCAATAAATCCTGCATCGGCGAAAATCATCATGTTAATATTTCTCAACAACCACGAAGGGAAGAAATCAACATCGTCAAACATTTTTCCGTTTACTATATATTCAAGATTGGCAAGCAACATTCTGTTTCCGGTGAATTCTTTGAACCTGTAAGCTGGCAGCGTGCTTAAACCGCCCATATCGAATGCTTTTTGAAAAGGCAAATTACCTGTTGCGGAACTTCCGCGAAGACGAATATTTAGATTATCGTATCTGCCGATAGACTGATATCGCCGGAGATCGACTGTGTAAGAATTAAAATCAAAGTCGCCGCCAAGAGATTTCCCCGAAACCTCAGCCCCAGCAGAAAAACTCCAGCCCGCACTGTAAATCTTTCTCGATTCGGTTGAATGAAAATGAAGAGTTGAAAGTATGCTTTGCATTCTTCCTTCGGGAATTTGAGGATTATCTCTGAAAGATTTATCTGTACCGAATATTGACCAGTTGGTCAAACGATCGAGCGATTCATAATTGTCGTTCCGGTAAGCAATCTGTAATTGCAAATCTGATTTTTGCCAGCGTTTGTATAAGCCTGTCCATGCGGAGATTCCTTCTCTGCCGAAGTAGTCTCTGTAGTCATATCTTAAAAGTATTGCAGCGAGGTTATTCTCATCAAGATCAACTAACCATTGGTCGCGTGTGTCGGTCAAGCTGTGTCCTTCCACGCCGATCTCGAATAAAGTCCCATCGGTACCGAATTGTTGTGCGATGCCAATTCCACCGCGCCACCGGTGTGCTTTAAAAGCGTATCCGCCCGAAGCGAACAACGAAATATGATGATCGTTCCAGTAATATTTTTGAGGATAGTTTAAACCGAGGAATAATCCTTCAACTCTGTTATACCGGAAGAGTAGATTTTCATCCGTAATTTCCCATGGCAGAAGCTGAGAAGAATTTCTCACTATACCATGTTCCGGCGAGACCGAGAAGAGTCCGCGTGAGTAAGATTTTTTTCTTAACTTAAACTCTTCCTTGTCAGTGTCGATATTTACATCTTCCGGACAGCTGTTTTCTGTTAACTCATCTTTGTCGGTTGGTTCATCGCGGAATATGTAGGTGCCTAATTTTTCGTCGAATCTTTGAAAAGCACTTTCAACCATTGAATCGATCTGAGATTTGAATTTCGATTTTTCTTCTTGTGCGGATACCGTAAACGAGAAAAGAATTAAAAGAAAAATTGTTGCAAAAAAAGATATCAACTTCATATTATATCTCCAAAATTATTTTTCAGCATCGTATAAAGTTATTCCCCACATAGTCGGATCGTCGGGGGGAGTAGTGTTCCAGTCACCATAAGAATGTGAGTCATCGGATTCGTAGTGCAAAATATAATTACCCTTATCGAGAGTAATAGTTGTGTTGACGGAGCGGTTTTTTCTTCCACCTCCTGCATGGAATGTCATGGAGTATGTCATTTCCCAAACAACATTACCTGTAGAGGCGTTTTCAATCCATCCGTAATCGTACATTTCTCTATTCTGTCCTTCGCCTATAGCATATATTCTCACACGTGTAGATTTATCTAACGAGAATCGTTCTGTTTTGTTTGCATTATCTCCAGCCATTACAATTTGAGCAATCACGCCCGATTCACGCTGGCTGACATTTTTTTCAACATTACTCATATTAAAAGATTCACCTTCACCATAAATAGTGATGCCCCAGTGTTCCGGGTCGAATGGTGCAGATAAATTCCAGTCGTTGTAACCGTGAGAGTCGTCGGTTTGATAAAATACCGTATATGTTCCTTTTGGAAGCGTAATGATTTGATCCACCATTCTGTTTTTATCTGCACCTCCGGCATGCTCGGTTTCTTCTTCTTCCATTGTCCAAACTTTTTCACGTGTTTTTGTGTTTATTATCCATCCGAAGTCGGCCATATCTCTTCCGTTGTTGCTTCTTTCTCCGAGTGCATAAATACGCACGGGGGTTTCTTCTTTCAGTGTGAATGTAGTCGATCGCGATTCGTCATCGGTTACTTTTACAATCTGAGCGATGATGTTTTTTTCTTCACTTGCCTGGAGGAGTTTGAATTGATCCTTATCAACACCATTTTTAGTGAACAATGTTATTCCATAATTAAACGGATCAGCAGGTGGAGCAGAATTCCAATCTAAAAAAGAATGTGAATCATCGGTTACATAATAGAGAAGGTATTCTCCCGCGGGGAAATTAATGGTTTCGTTGAATAATACATTTTTGTCTGCGCCACCCGCTTGATTGTAACCGGATTTTTCAAAGTCCCAGATACGCTGTCGGGTCTTCACATTAATTATCCATCCGTAATCTGCAAATGTGCGGTTGTTATCTTTTTCGCCGATGGCGTAAATTTGTATCGGAAATTCTTTGTTTAGTAAGAACCGCTGGCGGATATGAACATCTTCTCCGAGATGGGTAGCTTTGAAAAGAATGTTTTGAAATTCTTTAGGTACGTTGAATGTGGTAATTTCATCGGAATTGGAATCAACGAAAAGAGAAATTTCCCAGTTCTTTGCAATTTTTTTCCAATCACGTTCGTAATCATCCGAAAACATCTCTTCGAGCCAATTAAAAAATCCGCGGTTGTAATATTTATCTCCCTCCGATGGTTTGCGTCGGTCAATGTTTAAATTAAAATTGGAAAAAACAGAACTTCCACCGTAAGCATAACCGGCGAAATAAATTTCGTATGAACCTTTTTTTAGAAAAATATCGTCATCGAATTTACGAAAATTATCCTGACTGCGAGTGTTTGATCTTTCCATCTGCCAAACAACTTCACGTGAGTCGGCGTTTATGATCCATCCATATGCATACATATCTGAATTTGAAAACGAACTTTTTCGGTTACCCCCACCGAGCGAGTAAACATGAACCGATTGATCTTTGGGGAGTATGAACCCCCCGCATTTAATTTCGGTCTTTGTAAAATCTTTCAACTGGATCACTAACCTTTCACCGGCAAAGGATGCTGAGGAAAGGATTAATAATATTGATATAATTCCGATTAAATGAATAAAAATTCGATAACGAGCCGTTGTATGAAGCATAATTATTCTCAAATGATTTTATAAAATCCTACTTAAATTACGTTTATCGATATAAAATGTTACAATATCGTTTAAAGGTAGATATGGCTTGATTATGACCCCATCTTTTAATATTTTGTGAAGGTTTATGGGAAAAATATCAATAATCATGAAAAGAATAGAATCGAATGCGTTATTTCATAACGTAGAGCCCCAATTAATCCGCAAAATCTCAGACTTCCTTCAGGAAAACATATTCTCCGATGGAAAAATCATATTTAAAGATGAACAAAAAGGTGATTGCCTTTATCTTGTAATACAAGGAACAGTTAAGATTTACAAACAAATCAGAGGTGGTGGCGAAATTGTTCTGGGTATTTTACATGAAGGTGATTTTTTTGGAGAACTTGATTTAATAGATCATAGGCAACGCTCTGCTAATGCCGTTGCTGTAGGAAAATGTGTTCTTGCCCGAATGGGAAGGAGGGAATTCAACGAACTCAAAAAGAAGAGTTCTGCATTCGTGATGAATTTACTTACAATGATTTCATTAAGATTGAGATCGAACAACCTCACATATGTTCACCATCAGGAAACAAATCTTCTTGCGTTGCGTCAACAATTAGAGAAGACGGAGCAGCTTGTAGAAGCATCGAAGATTATAAACAGCTCGCTTGATGTTGATATGTTGCTTGATCTGATTTTTCAGACTGCGGCAAAAACGGTCGGTGCCGATCGTGGGACATTATATCTTGTAGATGAAGTCAGGAAAGAGTTGTGGTCGAAGGTTCAGAAAGGTTCATCGAAGATAGAGATACGTCTGCCGATTGGGTCTGGGATTGCCGGTGCGGTTGCGGCGACTGGAGATACAATAAATATACCCGATGCCTATAAAGATCCGAGATTCAATTCAAAGATAGATCAGCAAACTGGTTACCATACAAAATCCACGCTCTGCATGCCGATGAAAAACAGGGACGGAAAAATTATCGGGGTATTCCAGCTCCTGAATAAATCAAAAGAATATTTCACCAAGCAGGATGAAGCATTCATCGAAGCATTCTCGGTGCATGCGGCGATAGCATTGGAAAATGCGCGGCTTGCGCAAAAGATGGTGCAGGAAGAACGACTTTCTGCCGTCGGAAGAATGGCAAGCACTATTATACACGATATAAAAAACCCGATGGGAACATTGAGAGTCTCGGCTCAAGTAATTCAAAAACGGTCCAAGGATGAAGAAAGCAAACAACTTGCCGTTGAGATGATACAGCAGATCGACAGATTTACTGCAATGACACAGGAAATTTTGGATTATGCCAGGGGAACAAGCTCGCTTAATTTACAGGAGGTCGACTTCAAGGATGTCGGCGGAACATTGTTGATGATTCTAGAGAGAGACATGGAACGCCGGAAATTGCAGGTTGAGAAAAAAATCATGTTCAACGGGAAGGTAGTGTTTGATCCCGATAAAATGTTCCGGGTGTTTTATAACATTGCCGGGAATGCTGCCGATGCAATGCCGAACGGCGGGAAGCTGACAGTTAATATTTTTAAAGAAAAAGAATTCCTTGCTATTGAATTTATTGACCGAGGATGCGGAATGCCGGAAGAGATACGAGCAAGAATATTCGAGCCGTTCTTCACGTTTGGAAAGAAACACGGCACCGGACTTGGCATGTCTATAGTTAAAAAAATTATAGATGATCATCATGGAAAAATTCAAATTGACAGTAAGGAAAATAAAGGAACAACAATACGATTGTATTTGCCGTTAAACGTAAAATGAGATAAAAAATGTCGGCTTCGTATCATATCAACAAAGCGATTATAGAAATTGTTCAGAGTGATATAACCGACCAACAAGTTGATGCGGTAGTGAATGCGGCGAACAATCACTTATGGATGGGCGGCGGTGTAGCAGGGGCTATTAAACGAAAAGGAGGCGTTACGATAGAGCAGGAAGCAATGAAATTGGGACCGGCTGAAGTCGGCACTGCTGTTTTAACTTCAGGAGGAAATTTAAAAGCGAAGCATGTTATTCATGCCGTGGTAATGGGGCAGGATCTTCACACAGATGAAATTAAAATCAGGAATTCCACCAAAAGCGCGCTGCAACTTGCCGAGCAGAAAAAAATATCTTCAGTCTCCTTTCCGGCTCTTGGTACGGGAGTCGGGGGATTTTCGATTTTTCATTGTGCTAAAATCATGATAACAGAAGCAATAGAATTTTTAATAAAAGCCGAAAATGTTAAGCTTATCAGGTTTGTATTGTATGATGATGAAACATTCCATGCGTTTGAGGAAGAATTGAAAATACAGTTTACAACCAAGCGGCATCCGGGGTAGAGAATTTTTATTGGAAAATCAGATATTCTATATGCGATAATAGTTGACATTTAAATTTTTTAATTAGATATTATATCGTTAATAATGTTCGATTAACCATAAAGAGGCGATGTGAAGCGAATTATTATCGTATTGTTAAGCATAGCAATCCAATTCCTTTGGCTGGGAGGTATTCCAAATACTTCAGGTGGATTAAATTACCAAAACTCAAAAACTGATAATTTTTCTCATGTTGTGCAAAACGATACGGTAATTGTAACCGTTCATGAGGGATGGAATCTGATTTCCCTACCGTTGAATGTTCCAGATTTTAGAACCACAACACTTTTTCCCACTGCAATATCCAAGGCATTCGGTTTCGAAGGAGGATATATTATGAAAGACACACTGGAAGCGGGAACCGGATACTGGTTAAAGTTTGCTCAGAACGAGCAGATAACAATTGTCGGCAGTTTACAACAGGAATATGCAGGCAGTTTACACGCCGGTTGGAATATGATAGGTTCGTTTAATGAGAAGATTGCAGCCGACAATCTTGAATCTGATTTTTGCGGCATAGTTACATCTAATTATTACGGTTATGATTCCGGTTCCGGATATGTAAAGGCAGATACGCTTGAACCATGTAAAGGATATTGGGTTAAAGCAAATAAGCAAGGGCGTTTGTTTGAGCAAAAGTGGATTAAAGTTGCCGGTATTTATAAAGCAAGCGTTACGGTTAATCCGGTGGAGCCAAACATTTTATATGCAGGAACGCCAAGTGATTTTAGCAGCGGAAGGAACGGCGCGATCTTAAAATCAACAGATTGGGGAGCTACATGGGATACACTTGTAAGAGATGTTAATGCTCACAAAGTAGTACTAGATCCTAAGAATCCGGATATTTGTTATGCATCTTTAGGGAGCGGAATATGCTATCCAATAGATTGCCTGCCGGGGATTTTGAAAACAACCGATGGAGGGACGACTTGGTTTCATGCTGATAGTGGATTCTGGTATGACCCTGAATCTCCTAGTGTAGATATTTTAACGATCGATCCAAATAATTCTCAAATCCTTTTTGCTGAAGTATACGGTTGGTTCGGTTCCTACATGTACAGGACAACAAATGGTGGTGTGTCATGGTCAATTGTAGCTATTTATTACGCGGATAATTGTACTCTTGATACAAATTATATTCTAGATGGACCATATGCAATTGCGATTGCCACTTCGAATTCAAATATAATATATGCGAGCCGATCATTATATAATGATACAGTATTGTATAGATCAACCAACGGTGGAGAATCGTGGGATATATTACATTGTTTTTCAGAAGATGAAATCGGTTCAATTTATTCAATAAATGTGAATTTAGAAAATTCGGATATTATTTATATTGGGACACGAAAATTTTTAAGGTCAACAGATGGGGGACAAACGTGGCAAAATTATAGTAATGGATTGCCCATTCCAGTTTATGCAAATATTTATCTGTCTAAAATTCAAGATGTTATTTACGCTTCATTTTTCGATGGTAGCATATATAAAAGTACCGATAAGGGTGTGACTTGGCAATCAATGATAAAAAATGGTGATCCTTATTTTTATTTGCAGGATTTAGACGAAAAAAATGGATATATATATTCCACAAAAATTGATGGAATTTATAGAATACGAATTTGTAAATAAGACTTTGTTCATTTAAATTAGTAATTAGTTTCGCAGTCTGCTATTTTACTTCTCATCCTTGCAATTCCTCTCAAAAAGTGGTAAGTTTCTAAGTCGTTATGCTTACACCTCAAAAAATTCTAATAATAAGATTAAGTTCCTTAGGCGATATATTGTTGACAACCCCAATCGTTCGTTGTCTAAGGAAGAAATTTCCACACACACAAATAGATTTCGTATTAAAATCGGAATATGCAGATGTCTATCGTTTTAATCAGCATCTTAATAACTTGTACGAAATAAAATCGGGCAAAAGGGATGAACTGAATTTACTCAGAAAAAAAATCAGGCAAGCACGTTACGATATACTTATTGATCTCCAGAATAATTTTAGAAGTAGGTATTTGCGTTTGTTTTCTTTTTCCCGTTATACAAGGATCATTAATAAAAGAATTTTCAGAAGGTTTCTGTTTGTAAAATTTGGATTTAAATTATTATCTGAAAATCAGCATGTAGTTGACAGATATTTCGAAACCGTAAAAAAATTCGGAGTTGTGTACGATGGTCAAGGGCTCGAAATCGGGATACCCAATGAGTCGAAGGAAATAATTAAACCCATCGCGGACAGCAAAAAATTATCTCTCCATGATCCAATTGTAGGTTTTGCACCATCTGCAAAACATTTCACCAAGCGCTGGATGCAGGATAGATTTGTGCATCTGGGCATAGACCTTGCAAAAAAAAATAATTCAAAAATATTTATATTTGGAAGTAGAGACGAAGTAGAATATTGTAAAGATATTGTTCAGATGATAAATTATAAATCGGGCTCAAACGTTGCAGAGAATCTTGCAGGGAAAACGAATCTGCTTGAAACCGCGGCATTGTTGGATTATTGCAGTGTAATTGTCTCAAACGATTCAGGCTTAATGCATCTTGCTGCAGCACGCAAAAAAAAGATAGTAGCAATATTCGGATCTACCGTTAAGGAGCTTGGCTTTTTTCCTTATGGGACGGAGAACACAATCGTGGAAGCTAAAAATATTTCATGCAGACCCTGTTCACATATCGGAAGAGCGGAGTGTCCTAAAAAACATTTTAACTGTATGAATCAAATCAGCATAGAAGATGTTGCGGCTTCTATAAAAATGATGTTGACGAAATGAACTGGAAATACTTTTACAATATAATAATAGTTCCGGTTTTATGGATCGGGTTCAGGGTCTATGCTCTATTAAATTCGAAAGCTAAACGATCATGGTATGGCAGAGAGAATTTATTTGATAAGTTAGAAAACAACCTATCAAAACATCCTAAATCTTCTAAAAGGATTTGGTTTCACGCTTCTTCAATGGGAGAGTTTGAGCAAGCCAAACCGATTATTGCCGAATTAAAACAGAAACATCCGCCTGTTATTATTATTGTATCGTTTTTCTCATCATCTGGTTATGAACATTCGTTAGCTTATAAGCTTGCTGATGTAATTACGTATATTCCGTTCGATTCAGCGATTGGGGCGCGAAAATTTGTTGAACTTGTCAGACCGGCAGCGGCGGTTTTCATGCGTTACGATATATGGCCCAATCATCTTTGGGAATTAAACAGAAGGTGTATACCGTCGTACATTGCAAGTGCCACGCTTCATCGAAAAAAATACAGAGAAATACCTGTGATAAGAAATTTCCTACGAAACATTTACAACTCAATCGACTTCATACTTACTGTTTCGTCGGAAGATAAGAATAATTTTTCTGCGTTTAACCTCACACATCCTGTAATTGAATTGGTTGGAGATACCCGGTACGATCAGGTGTGGCGGCGGAGCAGCGATTCAAAATTAAAACAATTGCTTGATCCTAAAATTATTTCTGGGAAAAAAGTAATTGTAGTGGGAAGCAGTTGGAAGGAAGATGAAGTGCAGTTATTGCAGGCAATCAACCGGTTAATTGCGGAGGGCATGGAATTGGTCGTGATATTAGTGCCGCACGAACCGACAGAAGAAAATCTTGATTATCTTGAAAAGGAGTGCAATTCAAAAATATCAAACATCCGATTCTCTCATTTGCAAAATTATAATGGAGAATCGATAATAATAGTTGATAGCGTTGGAATATTAATGCCTCTGTATCAATATGCGGACATTGCGTTTGTAGGTGGAGGATTTAGTGCTGGTATTCATAATGTGTTGGAGCCTGCAGTTTATGGTGTTCCGGTAGTATTCGGACCGAAATTCGCCAATTCACAAGAAGCACAAATACTGATAGCAATCGGTGGTGCGACAAGTGTAACCACAGATCAGGACGTTTACGAATTATTTTCATTATTATTAAAGGATGAAAATGAGCGTGAAAGAAGGGGAAAGAAAGCATTCGAATTGGTTAAAAGTAAAACGGGGGCAACCGAAAGATTTTTTAATTTTTTAAAACTATAAGGAAAAAATGAAAATAGCATATTTTGATACGATCGGAGGGATCAGCGGTGATATGACGCTTGGCGCTTGCTTAAGCGCTGGAGTAGAATTGGAATATCTAAAAAGCGAGATAGCAAAATTAAATCTTAGTGGTGTTGAGATAAATTCAAATTCGATTTCATATCATGGGGTTAATGCTGTCCAAGTTAAAGTTGTTTCAAATGAAAAACATCATCATCGTGGTCTGCTTGAGATATATAAAATAATTGACGGAAGTAACCTTTGTTTAGAGATAAAAAATAAATCAAAAAAAATATTTTTCACCCTTGGAGAAGCTGAAGCAAAAATCCACAATATATCGATAGAAAAAATTCATTTCCACGAAGTAGGTGCTATCGATTCCATTGTAGATATTGTTGGGTCGGTAATCTGTTTGGATAAACTCGGAGTCAAGGAAATATATTCAACACCAATTAAATTGGGAAGCGGTGGAATAATTAAATGTGAACACGGAAGTCTTCCGAATCCGGCACCGGCAACAATAGAAATTTTAAAAGACTATCCGGTGACGCTTACCGATATTCCACACGAACTCACAACGCCAACCGGTGCTGCTATAATTAAATCTATTTCATCCGGTATGATTGGTAACAAAAAAATTACACCGCAAATAATTGGTTATGGCGCAGGCGCTGCAAGATTGGAGGCGGTTCCTAATTTATTGCGTTTAGTTGTCGGTGAAAAAGATGAAACAATTGAAGAAAAAATATTTGCAATAGAAGCAAATATCGACAACATGAATCCGGAAATCTTTCCTTATGTTCTGGAGAAATTGATGCAAGCTGGGGCTCTAGATGTTTATATGACGCCGATAATCATGAAAAAGGGACGATCCGCCAATATGTTAACGGCATTATGCGTTAAGGAAAATATAGAGCAGCTAAAAAAAATCTTTTTTATGGAAACAACAACTTTGGGAGTTAGAATTCAAGAATATTCCCGATCTAAGATAGAGAGACAGGAAGAAAAGAGGGAGACATCATTTGGTTTAATCGGGGTAAAAGTGTCAAAAATAGATAATTTCGTGCGAATTTTACCCGAATTTGAAGATTGTAAGAAAGTTGCAAAGGAGAATGGAATACCCTTAATTGAGGTATATAAGATTTTGCTCGAAGAAATTCAGTGAAATAAAAAAGTTTTTTAGAAAAACCAAAATCCTCTAAAAGAATTAATATTCAAGGATTTTACGAAAAAATATTTTTTTAAAATGAGGCGCAAAATTTGACATCATAAATAAATTTTATTATATTATTAACCCCACAC
Organism: Ignavibacteriales bacterium; assembly: GCA_016218025.1. GTDB lineage: Bacteria > Bacteroidota > Ignavibacteria > UBA10030 > SZUA-254 > PNNN01. The sequence goes on along the minus strand of JACRFD010000039.1, from coordinate 506 downwards.
AATGTGGTTCACCGATCCTAATAGAAATTCTACTGGATCGGGATTTTTTTTCTCAAGTGTTCTTTGAAAAGATAGTGCATAGCTCTTAGTCAGCTTCAAGAGACTTCAACCTCCCCGTTAAAAACGGGGAAACAATCAAGCTCGAAGTTATAATTTAAAAATTACAACGGAGAGTTTGATCCTGGCTCAGGACGAACGCTGGCGGCGTGCTTAACACATGCAAGTCAGGGAGAAAGGAGTAGCAATACTCTGAGTAAACCGGCGAACGGGTGAGTAACACGTAGGCAACTTACCTTGTGAACGGGGATAACTCCGCGAAAGCGGTGCTAATACCCGATGAAATTTTGAAACAGCATTGTTTTAAAATCAAAGGTCCCAAAAGGATGTCACAAGATGGGCCTGCGTCCCATTAGATAGTTGGCGGGGTAATGGCCCACCAAGTCGACGATGGGTAGCTGGTCTGAGAGGACGATCAGCCACACTGGAACTGAGACACGGTCCAGACT
>JACRFD010000033.1 GCA_016218025.1 Ignavibacteriales bacterium | reverse complement strand
GGGGAATCCTAACCCGATATTATCTTCTGGACAATCGGCTGTGAAGTTATGGGGGACATCAAGTTCAAACTTATATGTTGTAGGTAATCAAGGTGCCATAGCTTTTTTCAACGGCAGTAGTTGGCGCAAGATAGAGAGCGGTACGACATTAGATATACAGGATATATGGGGTTCAATTGATAAAAAAAATAATGAAACGGAAGTTATTGCGGTGGCATCCAATCAATGGAAATCAGCAGATCGAAAAATATTAAAAATATCGGGTATGAATTGTGTAATGCTTTCTGATAATCCACTTAAATATCCTTTGTATAGTATCTATTTCGAATCAGAAAGAAAATATTATGTTGCCGGAGATGGAATATTTGAGAAAAAACTACTTAGTGATTCAATATGGCGAAACAAGCCTTTTGACTTCGCTCAATATTTTATCTTCCGAATCAGAGGAAGTAATCTGAACAATGTAATAGCCGTTGGAGGATATGGTGAAGCAGTCCATTTTAATGGTTCGAGCTGGAAATCATACCATGATATAGTTGGAATTGGTTACGGAAATTATTATTCAGTTGACATAAAAAATAAAATGATAATAATCGTAGGCCAAGAATATCCTAAAGCTATTATTGCAGTTGGAAAAAGAAAATGAAAATAAATCGAAAGGTGAGAAGACGTAAATAAAATAATAATCCCCTTTCACGATGAGCAATATGGTGTAAACCTCCGGTATCTCACGTGCGACGCACCTCCAGTATTAATGCTTCTTTGAAGGTGCGTCGCACCTAATACTTAGAAGATACCGGAGGTTTTCTATTATGCTTTCTTGGAAAAAATTAAGATATTTCACTTATTATATCCACTATGATAATTTTAGGTATAGAATCTTCGTGTGATGAAACTTCTGCGGCTGTGTTGGCTGACGGAAAATTGAAATCGAATATAATTTCATCCCAACTAATTCACCAACAATATGGCGGAATTGTCCCTGAGTTGGCGTCCCGCGCTCACCAACGACTGATTGTTCCGGTTGTAGAACAGGCATTAACTGTTGCTCAAATCAAAAAAGAACAACTCAATGCTGTCGCTGTTACACACGGACCCGGATTAATGGGTGCTTTGCTGGTAGGAATGAGTTTTGCGAAAGCGCTCGCTTACGGTTTGAAGATACCACTTATCGGTATCAATCATATGGAAGCGCATATGTATTCAAATTTTATAGATGATCCAAAACCGGCATTTCCATTTCTTTGTCTTATAGTTTCAGGCGGACATACACAACTTGTTTACGTCCGCGAACCGCTTCAGCATGAATTGTTGGGCGAAACACTTGACGATGCGGCTGGTGAGGCGTATGATAAAGTTGGCAAAATGTTAGGACTTGGTTTTCCCGGTGGACCCGTCATTGATAAATTGGCGAAAGAAGGAAATCCCAATTTTGTAAAATTCCCACGCTCTTATCTTGATCCAGGAAAATATGATTTCAGCTTCAGCGGAATAAAAACATCTGTTCTTTACTGGCTTCGCGATCATGGTTATCGGAACAATGAAAATATAAAACCTATTCCAAAGCAAGAACTTGCAGATCTTTGTGCCAGCTTTCAAGCGGCAGTGGTTGATGTATTGGTTCGGAAAACAATTCAAGCGGCTCGCGATCTTGGTGTCCAGGACATTGCGGTCGCTGGAGGTGTTTCAGCAAACTCTGAGTTGCGTGCACGTTTAAAATCAGTTTCAGAAGAAAATGGTTTTAAATTATTTATTCCAGCTTTTGAGTATTGCACTGATAACGGTGCAATGATAGCTCAACTCGGCGCGATGAAATTGGAGAACGGATTTCAATCCGATTTTACTTTGAATGCAATTCCAAATTTGAACATCAGTTACGCCTCATAGTATGAAATCAAAAAGCTTAAAATCGAGCGAAACATTATTTGCCTTTGCGGTATTATTGCTTTTGGTTCTGACAGCATTTTGGAAATTAACTTCCATGCAGGGATACATCATCACGGATGATATTTTCACAAGCGATATAATGAATGAAGGATTCCCGTATCGTTTTTCACTTAGTCAATCAGTTCAATCCGGACATTTGCCGTTATGGATACCTGAAATATACGGAGGTTTCCCTTTGCTCGCCCGTGCCGAGGCAGGAATAGTTTATCCTATCAATCTTATCTTGTTCGGATTGTTATCTCCATGGACAGCATTGAACATTGTTATTCTGCTTACAATTTTTACTGCGGCGGTATCAATGTATTTGTTTGTTCGAGAAATAGGAGCTGACTTTATACCTGCTTTGATGAGCGGAGTTGCTTTTGCCTTCAGCGGATATTTGCTTTCACATCTGAAACATCTCAGCAATGTGAATGCGGCATGTTGGCTTCCGCTTGGCTTATTCCTGATAGAACGCTCGATTAAAAGAAAAAATCATAAATATCTTTTTGGTCTCAGTGCGGTTTTCGGTATACAGCACTTATCTGGTCATACTCAAATCGCATATTATTCTGGTGTAACATATATTTTATATTTTATTTTTCGTTATCTGAATTATCAAAAGGAGGAAAATAAAGTAAACAGCATTGCCGGTCGATTAAAGATATTATTCAGTAATAAATTCTCATTGATCTTTATTCTGGTGTTGGCAATCGGTTCGCTGATAGCCGCAGTTCAATTGATTCCGACATACGAGTTGGTATCTCTTTCGCAAAGGTCGGGCGGAGTTACTTTTGAGTATGCATCGAACTATGCTTATAGTCCAAAGAATTTAGGAATGTTTATTTATCCGTACATAAATGGTGATATTGGCGACGGAACTTACACGGGCAACAGTATTTTCTGGGAGGATTATGGATATGTTGGATTGTTAACCTTGTTATTCGCACTTCACGCTATTTTCCGCATGTGGAAAAATTGGCACGTCAGGTGGTTTACTATTGCAACAATTGTTTCAATAGTTTTTGTCCTTGGACCAAGCACGCCGATATATGAGTTTGCTTTCAACTATATTCCGGGAATGAAATATTTCAGATTCCCGACACGTTTTCTTTTGATTACAGATTTATCTTTAATTGTACTTGCAGGTTTGGGCTTTACCGATTTTGTAAAACGATTTATCAAACAGAACGGAAAACAGAGCAACAAAATAAATCCTGCTGAGATAGGATTATTTGTGTTAGTAATTCTTGACTTGCTTTATTTTCAGTTAAGACAAAACCCGATTGTTGACGGAAAGAAATGGTTGGAGCCGCCTAAATCGGTTCAATATATTAAATCGGATTCAAGTGTTTTCCGAATTTTTTCGTTAGGCGGGAATGAAGCACATATACAAACATTCCAGCAATCGAGGGGGTGGGAAGGAGACTTGCAGCCGTTTGTAGATCAGAGAGAATTTATTCAGCCGAGCAGTAATGTTCTTTACGGACTATCGTCGCCGAATGGTTATGCGAATCTTACTCCTAATTACATCGTAGATATTTGGGGAGATCAGAATAGGAAAGGAATTCTTAATCAAACTGCAACTATTAGAGATAACAAATTTTATCCGAGTTACGTATTCTGGCGATTGATGGATATGTACAATGTGAAATATATTACGTCACTCTGGGAGATATCTCCGCAAAAAGGAGTAGAATTGATTGGAAAATTCGGAGAAGCTTATCTTTACCGCAATAGTAATTTTTTGCCGAGAGCATATTTAGTTGGTAAAGGTATTGTTGCCGAAAATAATAATCAATCTTTAAGAATTTTATTTTCAAATGAATTTAATCCAATTGAGCAGGCAGTCATTTCAGAGATTCCCGATGGATTCAAATCGGTTGACAGTATTAATGGAAATGTAGCACTCACCGGTTACACACCTAATGAAGTTGGGTTTAATGTTACGGTTGACAAGGAAGCATTGTTGATATTTTCCGATTCATATTATCCCGGATGGAAAGCTGAAATAGACGGAAAGGAATCGAAAATAATTCGGGCTAATGTAACCCAGCGAGCCGCGGTAATCCCGGCAGGAAATCATATTGTGAAATTCACATTTGAACCAAAAACTGTTGCAACCGGTTTCTGGCTGACGATTACAGGTTGTTTAATAATGGTTGGATTAGTTTTCATGCCGTTTGGCAAGAATAAAAATATTAAACAGCAAGAAAAAATATGAAACTGAAGCTGCGTATCATACTTTTCATCTTTTTTGTAGGATCATCATTGTTCATCTATGGCGTCTTTTGGTCGCCTAACAATTTTGAGGGTGATAAAATACTGAAAGTTTCAAAGGGACAAACCTTCACAGAAGTTGCAGATTCTCTCAAGAAAATTGGAGTAATTAGAAGTGTCTTTCTATTTAAGATTGCTGGGAAATTAAGCGGATCGACTACCAAACTACAGATCGGGAAATATCGATTTAAAAGCGGCGCATCGAACCTATCGATTATAGATAATATTCAGAATGGCAGAACGTCGGAGACAATCACCGTGCTGATTCGCGAGGGACTACGTGCAACCACTCAAGCACAAATCTTCGCTCAAAAATTGGGTATCGATTCGAGTAAGTTCATGGAATTAGTGGAAGATAAATCTTTTGCAAAGTCTTTAGGAATTGATGCGCATAACTTAATAGGTTATCTGATGCCTAAGACATACAAGTTTTACTGGCAGAAGGATGAAGAAGATATTATACGAACACTTGTCGCGGAGTTTTGGAAAGAGTTCGATAGCTCTATGGTTCGTCAAATGACCCGCAGAAAGATGACGATGAACGAGGTTCTTACAATGGCTTCCATAATTGAATTGGAAACAGCCATCGATACCGAACGGGCAATTGTTGCAGGTGTTTATTATAATCGATTGCAAAAACGAATGCGTCTGCAAGCCGATCCGACTGTTCAATTTGCACTCGGTGGAAAACCGCACCGTTTGCGTTACAGCGATTTAGAATTTGATTCTCCGTATAACACTTATAAAAATTATGGTTTACCACCGGGTCCAATAAATAATCCCGGTAAAACATCTATACTTGCCGCGCTATATCCCTTGCGGCATAAATATCTTTACTTCGTTGCAACCGGAGAGGGCGGACACAGATTTACAACATCATTCAGCGAACATCAAAAAGCTATTAAGGAATACCGGAGGGTTAGGGAAGAGCGAAAAGCAGCTCAAGAGCTTGATTAAGCAAATTGTTTGAGTGAATTATAGATGATTTCATTTGCAGGAGTCGGTATTTTTAACTCCTTCCCGAATCGGACAGCCGCGCCATTTAGCGCTTCAACTTCTACTCGCTTGCTGTGTGTTACGTCATAGTGCATCGATGATTTAGTGGAGTAAGGTAATCTTTGATAATGCGCGGAAACTTTTTCTTCAATAGCGTCAAACGGATCAATCTTTCTTGCCCGTGCAATTGAGGCAGCTTCATGGACAACATATTTTAACATCGACTTCAAATCAGGATCGGCAAGAATTTCTCCAATTGATTTTCTTGCATAAGCCGTCATTCCTCCGATACCACAAATAAATATCCATTTCCACCAAAGAGCTGTTTCGATGTTTTCTATTGGTTCTCCGTTGATGCCTGCATCCTCAAACAGACGTTTCAATAATAAACAACGATCACTTACTGTACCATCTGATTCACCAAATTTGAACTTACCTGTTCCGCCTTCATGAAGAATGATTCCGGGTGAAGCGATTGTGCTTATAATGTAAGCAACGGCGGGAATGATATACTTATTACCGAGTGATCGTTCAAGAATATTTTTGTTCTCAACTCCATTCTGTATGCTGAGAACAATTGTATCATCTTTCAAAACAGGAAGCACAAGTTTTGCTACCTGCTCGGTGTCAAAAGATTTCACTCCTATGATAATTAGATCGAATGGTGCAAAGCCAGCAAGATTGTTGGTGAAAGTCGATTTAACTGTGAAGCTGCCTTCCGGACTCTCAAGCCGCAAGCCGTTCTGTTGCATAGCGATTAAATGATTACCACGCGCAACGAATATAACATCGTTGCCTGCTTTCCAGAGTTTGGCTCCAAGGTAACCGCCAACTCCGCCTGTGCCTATGATAGCGATACGCATTTTGAAAATTTCCTTTGAGATAATATAAGCAAAGATAAATAATTCTGTCAAATTCAAAAACACAGACGTGGAGGCATTGAATCTTGAAAAGAAATTACTATATTTAGTGGCGATTTAGAAAATGTCTGAACCGCTGATTATTGTGATTCATTTGATTGAAATGATGGAATATTTTTATGGATGGTAAATCATTAAATATAAAATCTGAACAACTTGATAAATTGAAATCGCTTTTCCCGGATGTGATGTCCGAGGGCAAAATTGATTTTGATAAGCTTAAACTAACGTTGGGTGAAGACCTCACCATTTCCGATGAGCGCTACGTGCTTAACTGGGCTGGCAAGTCTGAGGCGTTTAGAGCTATACAGACACCGACAACGGCTACGCTTAAACAGACCGCTGAGACCGCTGATGACGTTGATAAAAATGATACTAAGAAAATAAATCAGCGGAATCATTTAATCAGCGAGATCAACGGTTCAGACAATATTTTCATCGAAGGCGAAAACCTTGAGGTGCTGAAGGTTTTGCAAAAAAGCTATTACAACAAAGTGAAGATGATTTACATCGACCCGCCGTACAACACGGGGAACGACAATTTCATTTACCCCGATAAATTTTCCGAGACGAAGGAAGAGTACCTCAAACGCATTGGCGAGATGGATGAGGAAGGTTATTTAACCAAAGAGGGATTGTTCCGTAAGAACAGCAAAGATAGCGGACGCTACCACTCCAACTGGCTCTCGATGATGTACCCGCGATTGTTCCTTGCCCGCAACCTGCTGAGAGACGACGGTGTGATATTTGTTTCCATAGACGACAACGAAGTGCACAACCTGCGGCTTTTGATGAATGAGATTTTCGGCGAGGAGAATTTTGTGGCAGAGTTTATATGGCATAGCCGTCAAAATGTCGATAGCCGATCATTAACAGGAGCTTCAATCGATCATGAATATGTAATATGTTATGGAAAGAACACAGATTCTAAGATTAGAGGTAAGGAAATAAATAAAGAGAAATATTCAAATCCAGATAATGATCCAAGAGGACCATGGATGAGTTCGCCCATGGATGGAATAGCAACGAAAGAGAGAAGACCGAATCTTCATTATACTATTGTTAATGTTGAGACAGGTTTGGAGTATAATCCTTCCCCAGATACAGGTTGGAGATTCCAAAAATCAACGATTGAAGAATTGATAAAAGAAAAAAGAATTATCTGGCCAAAAAATCCTGCATCAAAACCGAGGTTTAAAAGATATCTTAACGAATTAACTAACGAATTTACTGGTTTTTCATCCATGCTAGATGTTGATTTTACATCTGAAGGTACAAAAGAATTGAGAACATTAATGGGAATGGAAACATTAAAATTTCCGAAACCAGTTTCTTTAGTAAAACAAATGATCATGCAAGGTTCAGATAATGGTGGGTTGGTATTAGACTTCTTCGCCGGCAGCGGCACAACAGCGCAAGCAGTTTTAGAGTTGAACAGAGAAGACGGTGGCAACAGGAAGTTTATACTTGTCCAACTGCCCGAGAAAACGGATGAAGAATCGGAAGCGTACAAAGCAGGTTACAAAACAATTGCAGAGATATGTAAGGAGAGGATAAGGCGGGTGATAAAAAAAATGTCTGAACCGCAGATGACCGCAGATGATGCTGATAAGAATGATAAAAAAGGAAAACAAGAGGAATTGTCATTGCGGGATAAGGATGTAGGTCGAAACGCTGTTTCGACCAAGAGCGATTCAGCGAATCGCTCTACAACTGACCTCGGCTTTAATGCCTTCCGGCTGGAGCCGTCGAACTTCAAAATCTGGCGGACGGATACGATTGAGAATGAAGAAGATTTGAAGAAACAGATGGAAGCTTTTGCCGACCCAGTGAAAGCATCATCGACAGAAGAAAATATGGCGTGGGAAATTTTGTTGAAGTCGGGTTACGAGCTAACGACGAATGTTGAGACTATCCTTCTGGGAGGGAGTTCAACTCCCGACCAGAACAGAGCCAGAAAAGGTCGGGAGCAAAGCTCCCTCCCAACCAACGGGGTGAGGGTCTACAGCATCGCCGATGGCGAGATGATTGTTGCATTGAACTCGATAAACGAGAAAGTAATTGAAGAAATAATAAAACGCAAACCGAAACAGTTTATATGTCTCGATAAGCTTTTTAACGGCAACGATCAGTTGAAAACAAATACCGTACTACAGATGAGGGATGCGGGGATAGGATTTGAGACTGTCTGAACCGCTGATTACGCTGATAATGTTGATGAATGCTGATGACCGCTGATTGAAAGTTTGATATGATAAAGAAAGAATATAACCGTTGATTGTTGTGAAGGAGCGATGAAAATGATAAAAGAGGAATACAAGTATTCAGCAATTACGGAAAAGATTATCGGGTGCGCGATGAAGGTACACAATACTCTGGGAAACGGATTCCAAGAAGTTATCTATCAGCGTGCATTAGCGATAGAATTAGGAAAAATTAATATAAATTATGCTCGTGAAGTCGAAATGCCCATCCATTATGATGACCAAGAAATTGGAACACGACGAGTGGATTTTCTGGTTGAAGCGAAAGTATTAGTTGAGTTGAAAGCATTGACTTTATTAGAAGATGTTCACCTCGCTCAGGCACTCAATTATTTAGAAGCATTCGATTTAGAAGTTGGCTTGCTAATTAACTTTGGTGCAAGGAAGCTTGAGTTCAAGCGGCTTACGAATGAGCGAAAGCATCTAGCGAAACAAGAAACAAAAACATCATGAATATCATTTTATCATAACTATCAGCGGTTCTGACAATTAGATGAAATCAAATATAATAAGTACATTAACTAATAGCTTCGAGTCGGCATCGCATATTACTGACGCTGTAGAGTTTTGGTTTGCCAGGGAATTACAAGATTTGCTTGGCTATTCGGAGTGGAGAAATTTTCTCTTAGTTATCGAGAAAGCGAAGATTGCGTGCAAAAATGCAGGGCAAGATATACCCGATCATTTTGTTGACGTCAACAAAATGATCGACCTTGGGAAGGGTGCTCAGCGCGAAATCGACGACATTATGCTTACTCGCTATGCCTGCTATCTTATTGCCCAGAATGGCGATCCAAGAAAAGAGCAAATTGCATTTGCTATGAGTTACTTTGCTGTTCAAACGAGGAAGCAGGAAATTCTTGAGAAACGAATTAGCATTTGGGAACGGTTACAAGCTCGGGAAAAATTAACACAATCAGAAAAAGAGCTTTCAGGTATTATTTATGAACGTGGTGTGGACGATCAAGGATTTGCTCGCATCAGGAGCAAAGGAGATAAAGCTCTTTTCGGTGGTTACGCTACTCATGAGATGAAGAGTAAGCTTGGTGTACCGCAAAGCAGATCGCTTGCCGATTTTCTTCCAACTATCACAATCAAAGCGAAAGATTTTGCAACAGAGATAACAAACTTCAACGTTAAACGTGATGATCTAAAGGGTGAAGAAAAAATCACAGACGAGCATGTGAAGAGCAACGTAGGTGTGCGCAAAGTTCTTCTTGATCGAGGAATTAAACCAGAAACTCTACCGCCTGAGGAAGATGTAAAGAAATTGAAACGTCATGTAGATTCAGAAGATAAGAAGATGCTCAAAAGCGTAAAGAAATTACCTAAGCGAAAGAACGGAAACAAGGGAAAATCGTGAAACTTCAATTTGATTCAAATCAGGATTACCAGCTTCAGGCGATACAATCTATTGTTGATTTGTTTGAAGGTCAGCCGCTTAGTAAGGGTGACTATGAATTCTCGCTCGCTCAAGCGGAAGGCAGTCTTACATTTACCGAGTTTGGAGTAGGCAACAAAATTGTACTCCATGACGACGACCTGCTGGCAAATTTAAAAAGAATACAAGAACGGAACGGTATAATTCAATCGGTGAAGTTAGAAGGAAAGAACTTTTCCGTTGAGATGGAAACGGGCACGGGTAAAACTTATGTTTATCTCCGTTCAATATATGCGCTGAACAAGAAATATGGGTTTAAGAAGTTCATCATCGTTGTACCGAGCATTGCCATTCGTGAAGGAGTGTTGAAAAATCTTGAGATTACACACGAACATTTTCAAATGCTATACAACAAAGTTCCGTTATCGTTTTTTGTTTACGACTCAAAGAACGTTTCACTGCTGAGAGGATTTGCGACAAGCAATACAATACAAGTACTCGTAATCAATATCGACTCGTTTGCAAAGGACGATAATATCATCAACAAGAATAACGATAAGCTAACAGGCAAGCGGCCGATTGAATTTATACAGCATACAAATCCCATCGTCATCGTTGATGAGCCGCAGAATATGGAAACGCCAATACGCAAGAAAGCAATCCAGAGCTTGAATCCTTGCTGTACATTAAGATACTCGGCTACTCATACTGAGTTATACAATCAAGTGTACAGATTAGGTCCGGTGCAAGCTTACGATTTAGGTTTGGTCAAACAGATTGAGGTTGATTCGGTTGTAACAGAGCAGAGTTATAATCAAGCTTTTATAAAACTTGAAAGTATAAAATCGCTTCCGACGAAAGTTACTGCAAAGATTTCATTGGATTGTAACTCAGACGAAGGAGTGAAAAGGAAAGCAATAAATGTGAAGGTTGGAGATAACCTTCACGAGCTTTCGAACCATCGGAAAATGTACAAAGATGGCTACATCGTAAATGAAATAGACGCAATAGAGAAGACGCTATCTTTTACCAGCGGTATCAAGCTTGTTGTGGGAAATGTTATGGGGGATTTTCAAGATGAGATCATGAAAGTCCAAATCCACAAGACGGTTGAAGAACATTTCAAGAAAGAATTAAAAATGAGGGACAAAGGAATTAAAGTTCTCTCACTGTTTTTCATTGACAAGGTAAAAAATTATCGCACATACGAAGGTGGTACTGCAGGTAAAGGGAAGTTTGCTGATTGGTTTGAACAAACATTTACTGAGTTTTCAAAGAAACCAGAATACAAGGAACTCTTACCCTACGAAGTGGAGAAAGTTCATAACGGATACTTTGCGCAAGATAAGAAAGGGATATTGAAAGATTCAAGAGAAGGCAGATCATCGGAGGATGACGAGCATACATACAATCTTATCATGAAAGATAAAGAACGCTTGCTTGATGTGAACGAGCCGTTGAGGTTTATTTTCAGTCATTCCGCTTTGCGCGAGGGTTGGGATAATCCGAATGTGTTTCAGCTTTGCACATTGAACGAGACAAAATCGGAGTTAAAGAAGCGGCAGGAAATTGGAAGAGGATTACGCTTATCTGTTGCTATCGATGGGAATAGAGTTTTCGATAAAAACATAAATCGGCTAACCGTTGTTGCTAATGAGAGCTATGAAGATTTCGCAAAACAATTGCAAACTGAAATCGAGCGTGAGACGGGGGATAAGTTTGAAGGCAGGATAAAGAAGAAAGAGGATAAAGTTGCGGTGCGTTTGAAGAAGGGTTATCAGATGGATGAAGCTTTCAAGGAATTATGGGATAGAATCAAACAGAAGACAACGTATAGAGTACAGTACAAAACGGATGAACTTATCAAAGAATCTGTAAAGAAGATAAAAGAGATTACAGAGATAACCGCACCGAAAATTATTTTCCAGAAGACAGAATTGCAAATGGTGAAGGAAGGCATCAAAGGCGAGACGAGGCAAGTTAAAGCATTTGTAATTGATTCGCTTAACTTTGTCATTCCTGATCTTGTTGGTTACGTTCGTGATAAAACCCATTTAACACGAGGAACAATACAAAGAATACTTAAAGACTCCGGGCGCCTGGGAGATGCGCTGAAGAATCCACAGTTATTTCTTGATGCAGTTGTGAAAGAGATAAATTCTGTGCTTGCAAAGCTGATGGTGGACGGAATAAAATATCAGAAGATCGCGGATGAATATTATGAGATGAGATTGTTCGAGGATGATGAGATCGAACAATATCTCGATAGTCTATATGCGGTGAGAAAGCAAGAGAAGACACTTTATAATTATATCGCGATTGACTCGATGTCGGAACCGGAAAAGAAATTTGCAAAAGATTGCGAAGATAATGATGATATTGAATTTTTCATGAAACTACCGCGTGGATTCTACATAGATACGCCAATTGGAAAGTATAGACCAGATTGGGCACTAGTCCTCAAAGATGAAAAGCGACTGTACTTTGTTGCTGAAACTAAGTCGTCAACTCATTACGACGAAATGCGCTCGCACGAATGGCAAAAAGTGAAATGTGGATATAAGCATTTTGATGAGTTTGAGGATATAACGTTTAAACATGTGAAAGATTTAAAAGTGATTGTTAAATGAAGATCGTAAATGTAAAATTGTATTTTCTAAGTTTCATAAAAACCGGCTTAATACTTTGTCTTATTTTCACTGCATTCTTCTGTGCCGGGCAGATTCCTCCTTCCGGTGGCCCTCCCGATAAAACTCCACCTGTTATTCTTGAAACATATCCTAAATCGGGCGAACTGAATTTTAATGATAATCATTTATCTTTTTCTTTCAACAAATATCTGAACCGCAGATCGTTAGAAGAATCATTCTTTATTTCTCCGCCTGTGGGTGATTTAAGTTTTGAATGGGACGGGAAGGAAGTAACCGTTAATTTCTCAGATTCACTTCGGAAAAATACAACGTACATTGCAACATTAGGAACCGATCTTTCGGATACAAAGGGAAACAAACTGACTAATTCTTATCCGTTACCTTTTTCCACTGATGATAAACTTGATTCGGCATCTCTCTCCGGAATTGTTTATGATGAAAAACCCGAGGGTGTAACAATATTCGGCTATCTTCTTAACGATAACGATTCACTGAATCCTTCTATCAACAAACCTGATTATGTTACCCAATCGGGAAAAAACGGATCTTTCGAACTCCCGTATCTTCAGTATGGAACATACAGAATATTTGCAATACGGGATGAGTATAAAAACCTTTTGTATGATATTGGTATCGATCAGGCGGGAGTGCTAAACTCAGACGTAACATTAAGTGAGTCTGTTGCTCATATAAAAGGTCTTCAATTTATGATGTCGATTGAAGATACCGCACCGCCGTTTTTATCCAGCGCTAAATCGATTGACGATTCACATATTCTTCTTCGGTTGAGTGAACCGATTGATTGGAAATCAGTAAAAGCAGAACGTATTCAGATTGAAGATACAATTTCGCACTCTTTGGTTAGTGTAGCAGCATTTGGTTTCGTGGATGAGTTTAATAAGGAAGCTCAAATTGTGTCAGGCAAGCAAGATATTGGAAGAGCGTTCAAAATAACATTGGATGGATGGAAAGACTTAGCCGGAAATTTGATGACAGCCCCGATGAACAAGAGTGAGTTTGTTTCAACAATATTCATCGATACAACAAAACCTGAAATCGATTTGAAGGATTTGAAAAACAGAAGTGGAAATTTCCCGATTGATGATAGTATTAAGATTTCATTCAACGAACCGGTTATGCGGGAAATATTCGAACGCAATTTTAAAATTGAAGATTCGCTTCATAAAAATCTTGCAGGGAAATTTGAATGGCAGCACGGCACCAAAACAATTTTTATTCCCGATTCATTTCTCTTGCCCGGTATGAATTATTCCCTTTCGATTATTATCGATTCGATAATTGATTACTCGGGAAATTCACAAAAAGATTCCACTCTGAATCTTATATTTAAGACGGTTGATGAAAAATTCTTAAGCGAGATGAAAGGTGTTTTCTCTGATAAATTCGAAGACGATTCAGGAATAATTTATTTAACCGCTTATAATTTATCGAAGAAGGAATTAAAACCAAAAGTAACAACTATTAAAAAATTCGGACCGTTTCTGTTTGAAAACCTTCTGGAGGGAAAATACATTATAAAAGGATTCTGCGATACTGATGGAAGCGGATCGTATACTTACGGCAAAATATTCCCTTTTAAACGCGCAGAGAGATTTGTAAACTACAATGATACGTTAAAAGTCAGAGCACGCTGGCCCCTTGAAGGAATTCAAATCCAAATAAAATAATAAAATTACTTCTTTGGATCGGGTTGCAGATCTGGTATGATTTGCAGTTCTGGTAATTTTGGAGTGGGATTCTTAATTATTTTATCGGGTACTACCCAGGCATCTTTGAATCCGAGCGATGTTAATCTTTTTACCATCATATTTGCTTCGGCACGATCGATAAAATTACCTACCCTTATTTTGTAATATGGTGTTTCATAAACCATATAATTCCATTCATCAGGTAAAATGTTGGAAATAGAATCGCGTAACTGGTTTGCTTCATCTATTTCAGGTGTGAACATCACTTGAGCTCGGAATCCGGGGATAGTTTCTGGGGGTGCAATTTTTAGAACTTTTGCCGCTTCAATAATGTCCCGTTCTTTTTTCTCGTCCCTCAAAATCGTTGCAACATCGTTGTTGTACTTGGACGGTTGAAAAGTGCCTTCATATTTGGTAAGAAATTCATTTAATTCACTTTTGGTATTAAGTTCTTTTCTGGACGCATCTGGAGATTTGCATCCGGCCAATAATCCTAATATAATCAGAATTATAAATGTGAATAAACAAATTTTATTTTTTTGGTTTTTCAGAAACCCAGGCATCTTTATAATCTTCCGGATATTTTGATGCCATCAAATCGCGGAATGTGCGGGCGGCATCTTTTGTTTCGAAATCACCGAGGAATACTTTATAAATATTCTCAGCATCGTCAAATGATGTAATTACATTCATATTAAATCGCTCTTTAGCCGTTGAAGCAATCCGGTCTGCATTATCAGACATTTTATATGCACCAATCTGAACTGCAAAATTGCCTTTGATAATATTTTTGTCGGAATTATTTTGTACCGGTTTCGGCGGCGGTTCGTATTTCGGTTTTTCGGTTTCGTTGACTTCTTTGTTTACTGCTTCGGATTGTTTTTTGATATCTTCAGGAGGTGTTTTTATTTTATTTTCGACTGCGGGAGGGGGAGGAGGCATTTCATCTTTTTCTGTTTCACTCGAACTGGAACAACCGGATAATGTTAAAATTAAGATGAAAGGAATGGCTATTAACAAAAGTAAAAACTGCTTCATAAATACCTCAACTGTTTTTAGTATGATTGAGATTTTTCTGATGAACTAGTTTCACCGCTTACAATCTTAACACTTGCGCTTGCGCCTATTCTATCAGCACCGCTTGCAACCATGGCAAGGGCTTCTTCGCGTGTACGTACTCCTCCCGAAGCTTTAACACCCATTGCCGAGCCTACAACTTTTCGCATCAATGCAATGTCACCTGCGGTTGCTCCGCCTTTCGCAAATCCGGTTGAGGTTTTCACGAAATCAGCGCCGGCACGTTTGCAGATCATACATGCTTTAATTTTTTCTTCGTCGGTGAGAAGTCCGGTTTCGAGAATTACTTTTACAAGAGCTCCATACCGGCGGGCAGCGAGTACTACGCCGAAGATATCGTTCTCTACATAATTATAATCTCCGGATTTCAACATACCGATATTGATGACCATATCAATTTCGCGGGCACCATCTTTTAAAGCTTGATCTGTTTCAAAAGCTTTTGATGCAGATGATGTTGCGCCGAGAGGAAAACCAACTACTGTGCAAACTTTTACCGGTGTGTCTCTTAACAAGTTTGCACATAACGGAACAAATCCCGGGTTTATACAAACGCTTGCGAACGAATATTTTTTTGCCTCGCTGCAAAGCTGAACAACTTGCTCTTTTGTTGCTTCGGGTTTCAACAAAGTATGGTCAATCATTCCGGCTAATCCTTGTTCAATCCCGCCGGCAGCATCTATGCCGATTGAGGCGCTAACACGTTCGGCTCCATGATTCACTATGTTATTTACACCGTCCCGGTTATGAATTACGCACATGCCGTCGGTGCAGATGCCGTTTTTACAAGCTACCCCCGGTTTGTCTCCGAGAATATTTTGGATTATTCTATCTATTTCGCTTTGATGCATAAAGATTGTTATCAATAAAATTCTGCAATAATATACAATTTTATTGTATAAAATCAAATGCTCCCGCTTGGGAGCAGGAGCATTCTACAAATATGCTGAAAATATATAAAATTTCAATACTTATAACAAACCAGTTATTATCTTCAATTATCGGATAAGTATCATTTTCTTCGTTGCCACATAATTTCCGGCGATTAGTTTGTAAAAATAAACACCGCTTGGTATTTTCGAAGCATCCCAGCTTACCGACTTAAACCCTGCATCTTGCATCTCATCAACAAGTGTTGCTACTTCACGTCCCAGCACGTCGTATATAACCAACTTTACATGGCTGATCTCCGATATCTGATATCGAATGTCGGTTACAGGGTTAAAGGGGTTTGGATAGTTTTGCTGCAATGAGAATTCCATAGGAATTTTTATTAAAGCAGATGCAGCTAATCTAAGATTCATTTTTGATATCGGATTTCGAATCTCAGTTGCACCAACTTGATTTAAATTTATAGTTTTGCCATCAACATTCAATGATACTCTGTAATCAGTATTTTTCAATTCCCATTCAATTGAAATCGGATAAGATTCGGAATAGAAAGTTATCGGATATTCATTGACTGATCCTGCTTCTGCTTTATCTGGATAAGTAGCAATCATACCTCCTGTTGATTTAAATCTAGCATTAAAGTAAGGTGCGGGAGGAGGTAATTCATCAATTGTTAGTTGTGAATCCTTTATTGTCTTATCACTGCCAATGTATAAAGTTTGTCCCAAACCAACGTTATTGCGAAAAGTAAATTTATTCAATCTGGAATAATCAGGTTCGGGTGATTTCTCGAACGCTCCAAAAGACAGCATGTGTAAAGTTCCTGCCTGATTAGTTTTTACCCAATATCCGACTCCTGGATCTATCGTGTTACTTAATTTGTAAGTACCTTCATACTTGAAGAATGGACTTATGATGAGACCGATACTTTTTTCGATTGTTGAAGTAGAAATTGTTTTTGAAATACCGCCCACTATATTCCATCCAGCATTTAAATTAATGGTTAAATCATTGATCGGAATGCCGGGAATGCTTGCAATTCCATATTGATCGAATCGTAACCAGAAGGCACTTCCTGGTGACAAGATTAAATCACAAAGTAAGTTATAACCGGATCCAGATGTATAATTAAACGGACAAATTGTACCACCAAATACATCCGAGGAATTTATTCCGCCAGGTCTAGAAAAAGAGGTGGAAAGAAGTTGCCACCCTGGCTGAACATATAATGGTGCACCGGCATAGAATCTCAGACATGAATTGTTTTGTATTTTTGTCTCCAGTGGGAGACCATTTTTATTTATAAAAAGATATCCCGGTTCTGTGCCGCTTGGGTTTAAACTATCTTGCTGCATACCGATTAACCCGAGAGTATCAATACCACCTATACCAATATTGTCGTATTGAAATTCAATCGATTGATCGCATCTGTTTAACACAACTCTGAATACAGCAAAATCATGTAGAATTTCATTTCCATTTGGATCGATTATTCCAAGAGAATCCCATTCAACAATAAATTCACAACTGTCTGTTCCGTTCCCATACCGGATATTGCCAAATAATTCAGAACTAGAGTCATTTGATGCCAATAATAAATCTGCCCACATCGGAGAAATAAAATTAGGTGGGATATTATATCTTCCTGCGAAATCATGCCTGCCATGATGCTGAGACATTGGAAAATCCCACGGACTTGATTGAACTTCCGGCGATCCCGAGAAACTTCCATTCGAATTAATATCCATAGTATCAACAGGGTTTGAAGATAAAGCTATTCCGCCATTTATTCCAATCCATACATAACGCACGAGTTGCCCTATAAAAAAGGTAACCGAAGGATATTGAAAAAGAAGTCGTTGCCTCATAATTTATGTAACCCAAGAAAAGGACCGATTATGATGAGCAACGGATCAAGGCAAGAGTACCTCCATGAGATACAAGAACGAT
>JACRFD010000032.1 GCA_016218025.1 Ignavibacteriales bacterium | reverse complement strand
CGTACTGCTTAAACGGTCGAGAGTTAAATAACCTAATCCGACATCGTTCAAAAATGTAAGACGTTTTACTATCTCATCATAAATTCTTTGTCCGATTGCTTTTTCGTAATCTGTTAGTTGAAGCAGTTTGAAAAAAATTAATGCACGTTCGATAGACATCAATACAACATCGTGAATTGATTTCTCATCTATTTGCACTTGTAGTGCTTCGCGTCGTAAACGCGAACCGCGGCATGCAGAACAAGTTGTGTAACCGCGGTACTTACTAAGCAGAATTCTAATTCCCATCTTGTAAGTTTTTGTTTCAAGATGTTTGAAGAATCCGTCAATGCCGTCAAATCCTTTGAATCCTTCTCTGATAAATGATACTTGTTCCGATGATAATTCCTTAAACGGAACATTGAGAGGAATTCTGTTATTGTTGTTTCTGATAAGGTCGCGAAGATATTTGCTGTATTTAACTGTTCGCCATGGTGCAATGGCTCCTTCCATCAAAGTTAGATTTGGATTAGGAACTATTAGATCCATTTCGTAACCCATTGTCTTACCGAATCCTTGACAAACAGGACACGCACCAAAAGGATTGTTGAATGAAAAAAATCTCGGCTCGGGTTCTTCATAACGGATCCCACAGCACTCATAAAATTTTGTGAATTTCTTAATTGAATTGGTATCTGTATTAATAATTGCCAGCCGTCCTTCACCTTCCTTAAAAGCTGCTTCGATTGACTCAGCGAATGATTCTCTAACTTTTCTTTTTTTAATTTTAAATCTATCGAGTACGATTATTATTTCTTGTTTTGATTTCGGGAGTGTTTTTGTTTCGTTCAGATCAACAAGTTTATCTTTCACAAAAATTCTGAAGAATCCTTTTTTACGCAGAAGATCCATTTCTTCTTTTACAGTTCTTCCTTCATGGGAATGAATCGGAAAGCCGAGATAATATTTATCTTCTTCGTTTTGATCTTCAAGCCACTCGGAAACAGTGGTGACGGTATCTTTTTGTACAACCTTACCGCAGCTAAAACAAATTGTTTTTCCAATACGTGCATAGAACAGACGCAGATAATCATAAATCTCTGTACTTGTTCCAACAGTTGAACGTGGATTTCTTGCCCCGGTCTTCTGTTCGATTGCAACTGCGGGAGAAATGCCGAAAATAAAATCTACTTCAGGTTTGTTCATCCGCTCAAGAAATTGACGGGCATAAGAAGAAAGACT
>JACRFD010000031.1 GCA_016218025.1 Ignavibacteriales bacterium | reverse complement strand
AGTATGCAAAACAAGAATGTGGAACGACAAATTAAGTCAATTCCATTTTTGGGGATGGCAGTTAATCATTCTTGCCGCAGCAATTTCTTTACCTCTTGGAATAACAACAAGCAAAGAATATGCAGAGCTCGAATGGCCGATTGATCTTATGATCGCTATTGTATGGCTATCGTTCGGTGCCAATATGTTCGGTACAATATTGAAGCGCCGGGAAAAACATATTTACGTTGCTGTCTGGTTTTACATTGCAACATTTGTAACAATAACTGTTCTTCACGTCGTTAATTCAATTGAACTTCCTGTCGGTTTATTTAAAAGTTATTCGGTTTATGCCGGTGTTCAGGATGCGTTGGTTCAATGGTGGTACGGACACAATGCAGTAGCATTTTTCTTAACAACCCCTTACTTAGGTTTGATGTACTACTTCCTGCCTAAAGCTGCTAACCGTCCTGTTTATTCTTATAGATTATCCATACTTCACTTTTGGGCTTTGATCTTTTTATATATCTGGGCTGGTCCGCATCATCTTCTTTATTCAGCATTGCCGGATTGGGCACAATCGCTCGGAACAGTTTTTTCAATTATGCTAATCGCTCCTTCCTGGGGCGGAATGTTGAATGGTTTATTAACATTGCGTGGTGCATGGGATCGAGTTCGTGATGATCCGATTCTAAAATTTATGGTTGTTGCAGTTACCGCTTACGGAATGGCAACGTTCGAAGGACCAATGCTTTCTCTTAAAAGCGTAAATGCAATTTCCCATTTTACAGATTGGACAATTGCACATGTTCATGTTGGCGCTCTTGGCTGGAATGGAATGCTCTCGTTCGGAATTCTTTATTGGATGGTCCCTAAAATGTGGGGTACAGAATTGTATTCCAAGAAGCTGGCAAATTCTCACTTCTGGATTTCAACACTAGGAATAGTTTTTTATGCAGTGCCAATGTATTGGTCGGGTATTGCTCAATCATTAATGTGGAAACAATTTACTCCGCTCGGTATTCTTCAATATCCAAACTTTTTGGAAACTACTCTTCAAATTATTCCGATGCACATTATCCGTTCATTCGGCGGACTTCTATATTTTGTAGGATTGTTCATGCTTGTTTATAATTTGATTAAAACGGCTAAGACAGGCAAGTTCATTAAAAATGAAGAAACAGAAGCAGCACCGTATGAAAAAGATGCTGATAAATTAAAACGCGGAACGATTCATCGCTGGTTAGAAAAGAGACCTATTAAATTTGCACTTCTTGCTTTTGTTGTTGTATTGATTGGCGGCTTAGTTGAAATTATTCCGACATTTTTAATCAAATCTAATATTCCAACAATTGCAGCAGTAAAACCATACTCGCCTCTCGAACTTCATGGACGTGACATTTACATTCGAGAAGGATGTGTTTCATGCCATTCACAATTAGTCCGTCCGTTCAGATCGGAAACAGAACGCTACGGAGAGTATTCAAAAGCCGGCGAGTACGTTTATGATCATCCGTTTTTATGGGGATCAAAAAGAACGGGACCGGATTTAGCAAGAGTTGGGAAGAAATATCCGAACGTATGGCACTACTTGCATTTAGAAGATCCGCGACAAATGTCGCCGGGTTCAATCATGCCCCGTTATCCATGGCTCTTAACTCAAACCTTGGATGTATCAACAACTCCGGCAAAAATTAATGCAATGAGATCGCTCGGAGTACCTTATGAAAAAGGTTATGAAAATTTTGCTAATCAAGATTTAGAAAAACAGGCTAATGAGATTACAAAGGATTTGATTAATAATGGAATTCCTGCTGAATCCGATAAAGATATTATAGCACTTATTGCTTATTTACAGCGGCTCGGGACAGATATAAAAGTAAATCAAGCAATTATTAAATAGAGGATCAAGATGCTTTCGGAACATATAAGCAGAATTGAAGGGGTTGCAGTTTATCCAATAATTTCACTGATAGTTTTTTCTATTTTGTTTTTTGCCTTAATAGTTTGGGTTTTCAGACTTGATAAAAAATATCTTGCTCGAATGGAAAATCTTCCGCTCGAAACAAATTTCGATAATAATCCCGAAGGGATAAAATTTCAAAATAATTCAGAGATAAAAAATGAAATCGAAAAATAAAATTTGGTTTTCGGCACTACTGCTTCTTTTCACATTTATTAGTTTGCCGATTTCTGCCGCAACTACAGGAGATAAATTAGACACTGTAGTACAGATCATGCTTGTAATAACAATTTTAGTTATTGCATTCGTCCTTTGGCTTGCGGTCGTATATTCTGAAAAGAATGATGCGAAAGGAAAAACATTTTTACAGCCGGTGAATAAATTTCTCAATTGGATCACCCGCTCTACTCCAATCGAAAAAGAAAACGATATACTCTTCCAGCATAACTTTGACGGAATACGTGAACTTGATAATAAAGTTCCGCCGTGGTTTAATTTTCTTTTTTACGGGACAATCGTTTGGGGAATTATTTACATGCTCGTTTTTCATGTGTTCAGCGATGGACAAGTTCAAGCAAACGAATACAAAATGGAAATTCAGCAAGCCGCTCTTGAAAGAGAAATTATGATTAAATCCGGAACATACCTTAACGAAGAAAATGTAACTCTTCTTACAGATGCTGCCGGTCTATCGGAAGGTAAAGTAATCTTTCAAAAGAACTGCGTATCATGTCACGCAATTGATGGCGGTGGACTTGTCGGTCCAAACATAACAGATGATTTTTGGATTCACGGCGGCGGAATTAAAAATATATTTAAGATAATTAAATACGGCGTTCCCGCAAAAGGTATGATCACCTGGCAGACACAGCTCGATCCGAATAAAATGCAGCAAGTCGCCAGTTATATAATTTCTTTACATGGGACTAAACCTGCTAACCCAAAAGCACCTGAAGGGACTAAATGGGAAGAACAGAAAACAGATTCGATAAAATAAAAGCCCATCCCTACCCTTCCCAAAGGGAAGGGCTTTTTCGATTAAAGTAGAGACGCCATTTATGGCGTCTCACAATTAAATGATGACTACTCCAATTCAAGAAGAATCATTCCGCGACTCACTTACAACAGTGACACAAGAAGGAAAACGGAAATGGATCTACCCTAAAAAACCTTCCGGGAAATTTTATACTGCGCGAACGATATTAACATATTTTCTTCTTGCATTTTTATTTGGTGCACCATTTGTAAAAATCAATGGTCATCCCTTTATAATTTTCAATGTACTTGAAAGACATTTCATAATTTTTGGTATTCCGTTCGGACCTCATGATTTGCATTTATTTGCCTTAACAATGATCGCATTTATCGTTTCCATATTTCTGTTTACCGTTGTTTACGGAAGACTATTCTGCGGGTGGATATGCCCTCAAACTATTTTTATGGAAATGGTTTTTAGAAAGATTGAATACTTTATCGAAGGCGATGCAAACAGACAGCGTGCACTTAAATCTGCACCAATGAACGCAGAAAAGTTTTTCAAGAAAACTATTAAACAAATAATTTTTTTTACCATTTCATTTCTTATCGCAAATACTTTTCTCTCTTATATTGTCGGTGTTGATAAACTTTATCAATACATTAAAGATACTCCATCGGAACATTTTGCAACTTTCCTGGCAATCCTGATCTTCTCCGGAATATTTTATTTTGTTTTTGCCTCGTTCCGCGAACAGGCTTGCACTTTAGTTTGTCCTTATGGAAGACTGCAGGGCGTTATGCTCGATCAAGATTCCATCGTAATTCATTACGATTACAAACGGGGCGAACCGAGAGCAAAGATAAAAAAAGATGCAGCTAATGATTTAGGCGACTGCATTGATTGCGGTCTTTGCATTGATGTCTGCCCTACCGGTATTGATATCAGAAACGGAACTCAGCTTGAGTGCGTTAACTGCACAGCGTGCATAGATGCATGCGACGATGTAATGATAAAAGTTAAACGCCCAAAAGGATTAATCCGTTATGCTTCGAAGAATGGTATTGAAGCGGGAAGACAAAAAACATTTACTCCTCGCGCTATTGGATATACAGTTGTTCTTTTTGTTCTAACAGTTTTAATTGTATTCTTATTAATCAGCCGTTCGGAAGTTGAGCTAAGTATTTTACGAACACCGGGAATGTTATTTCAAGAACAACCCGATGGAAAGATCAGCAATATTTATGACGTCAAAATTGTGAACAAATCATTCAATACTCTGCCGGCAAATCTTGAAATTGAAAACATTCCTTCTGCTGAAATAAAATTAATTGGAAATGATTTAACAGTTGAACCGCAAGGAGTAACTGAAGCAAAATTTTTTGTAATATTGCCGAAATCAGAAATCAAATTCTTAAAAACCCCGTTAAAGATCGCTGTTAAATCTAACGGAAAAGTTTTAGATGTTATTCAAACTTCATTCTTAGGAAAGGTCAATTAATGAAATTAAAATTAAACTGGGGCTCGGGAATTGCTGCTGTATATATTTTATTCATGACCGTAACGCTGATATTGGTCGTGATTTTTATGAATCAAGATGTTAGTCTGGAATCGAAAGATTACTATGCAAAAGGAATCAAGTATCAAGATGAAATTGATAAGATGAAGCGAACTGAAGAGCTTCCGGAACAGCTCGATATTACTGTAGAACCAAATTCAATAATTCTTAGCTTTCCAAAAATATTCAAATCAACTGAACTTAATGGAAAGATTCATTTCTATCGTCCATCGGATGATTCGAGAGACTTTACAATAGATATAGCAGCCGATTCGTCTTTAGTTCAATCCATACCGACTAAAAACTTTATAAAAGGATTGTGGAGAATAAAAGTTGACTGGAATGGAAAAGGCAATTCATATTTAGATAAAAAAATTGTGATGATTAACTAATGGAAATTTGGACCGGATTTATTGTTGGATTACTCGGCAGCGCACATTGTGTTGGAATGTGCGGGCCAATTGCTGTTGCGCTTCCTGTTATAGGTGGAACACAATTTCAAATTATGTTCGGGCGGGCTCTATATAATTTTGGTAGGGTTATCACTTATTCTTTGATGGGTGCGTTGTTTGGTTTATTCGGCAGCAGATTGATTCTCTTTGGCTTGCAGCAGAATCTCTCAATCTTTTTGGGTGCGATAATATTAATCTATGTTCTTCTTCCAAGAAAGTGGAAAGCAAAAATCTTTGATACGACTTTCTACAAAAGAATAAAAACATTTATTGTATCACGCTTTGCAGTTCTAATTTCAAAAAAATCAATTTCTTCTCTTCTAATTATCGGATTGCTCAACGGATTGCTTCCGTGCGGATTTGTTTATGTAGGAATTGCCGGTGCTGCTTCAACAGCAGATTGGCTGCACGGTGCAGCGTATATGGCTCTGTTCGGATTAGGTACCTTCCCCATAATGTTTGCGGCATCTATTCTTGGAAAAATTATTAATCTAAATATTCGTCAAAGAATTAATAAACTAATTCCTGTTCTTACT
>JACRFD010000003.1 GCA_016218025.1 Ignavibacteriales bacterium | reverse complement strand
TACAGATCAGTTTGTTTGAAATGAAAGACGATTAATTAAGAAAACAAATTTCCGATATTTCTATTAACAGTCTAACTCCGCTTGAAGCATTGAATAAATTGAGTGAATTAAAAAAGAAAATTGATGAGAAGAAAAATTAATATTGATGGCACGCAGATGACACTGATTCGACTGATTTACACAGATAAATCGGCGAGCATCCGCTTTTTCTGCGTCATCAGCGTTCTATTCTTAATTCTATCATTGATTAGTTGTGGAAAGAATTACACTACTGAGCAAAAAGCTTATATTAAAAAAATTGAAAAATATCGCACAGAGAAAAATAAAGAAATGAAAAACAATCCATCTTCACCTTTTAACAAAAAAGGAAAAGTCGAATTCCATGATTTGAATTATTTTGATGTTGATCCTTCATTCATTTTCAGAAGTATGCTTTATGAATTTAATCCTAAAGACACAGTTACAATTTACGGCACAAAAGGTGAGCCGAGAAAAACAATACGTTTTGGTTATGTAGTGATCACTTATCAGAACAAACAGTATAAAATAAATGTTTATCAAGGAACCACAGCCGGCGGTGAAACTTATTATTCAATTTGGTTCACGGATAAAACAACAAACAATGAATCATACGGAGTTGGGCGCTACATTGACTTTCAAAAAGTTGATGACCCGGACAACGAATATGAAACTGATTTTAACTTAGCATACAATCCATATTGCGCTTACAGTCCAAATTACTCATGCGCAATCCCAACAAAAGAAGATTTCATCCCGATCTCAATCCGAGCGGGAGAGAAAAAATTTCATGATTAATTACGGAGCTTAACTTGGTTGTTATTCTAGAAAAAAACGCAACAGAATCTCAGATAGAAAATGTTGTGAAGCATCTTGAAGGATTTGGATTTCAGATTCACAAATCAATCGGCGCCGAGAGAACGATCATTGGTGCAATCGGCGTAAAACCAAACTTCGATACACGCAACATCAGCATTCTCGATGGCGTTGATGAGGTTTACCGCGTTACTACTCCATACAAACTTGCAAGCAGAAGTTTTAATGAAGCTAACACAGTAATCAAGATCAAAGATGTTGAGCTTGGCGGAAATCAAATTGTTATGATTGCCGGTCCATGCTCTGTCGAAAATGAAGATCAAATTTTCCGTTTGGCAAAAGTTGTTGCAAAATCCGGTGCAAAGATATTAAGAGGCGGTGCTTTCAAACCGCGTACTTCTCCCTACTCGTTTCAAGGACTTGGAGAAGAGGGATTAAAATTAATCCGTGCCGCTGCCGATGAAAATAATCTGCTCGTTGTTACAGAAGTAATGCAGATAGAACAGATAGAATTAATTGACAGATATACCGATATTTTTCAGCTTGGCGCACGCAACATGCAGAATTTTTCTTTGCTGAAAGAATTAGGAAAAACTACAAAACCGGTAATGGTTAAACGCGGAATTGCAGCAACGATCGAAGAATGGCTGATGTCGGCAGAATATATTTTAAACGGCGGTAACAAAAATGTTTTCTTATGCGAGCGCGGAATTAGAACGTTTGAGAATTATACCCGCAACACATTTGATCTTTCTGCAATTCCTGTAGTACATAAAAAAAGTCATTTGCCGGTTATTGCTGATCCATCGCATGCAACAGGATTACGCGATCAAGTTCCGCCGATGGCTCGTGCAGCAGTTGCTGCCGGTGCAGATGGAATTATGATCGAAATACATGACGATCCGGAAAATGCATTGTCAGACGGTCCTCAAGCATTACTGCCGAATACTTATCTGAAACTAATGGAAGAATTAAGATTGATTGCAATAGCAATTGGGAGAACTTTGTAATTGAGAATAGAAAAAATTGCAATAATTGGTTTAGGTTTGATTGGCGGCTCAATTGCGAAAGCAATTAAAAATTTTTCTTCAACTCATTTCATCAGCGGGTTTGATCATCCGGATATTCTTGATAAAGCTTTAGAACAAAAAGTAATTGATAAAAAACATTTATCATTTGAAGAATGTCTTGATGCTGATTTGATCTTCATTTGTCTCCCGGTTGATGCGTCAATAAATGTTTTTGAAAAACTCTCGGATAAAATTAATTCAAATCAGATTATAACCGATGTGAGCGGAGTAAAATCCGTCTTCCAGGAAATTTGGGATAAGAAAGAACGGAAAGGAATTTACATCGGCGGGCATCCGATGACCGGGAAAGAAAAAGGCGGATTTGAAAATTCCGATCCTCTTCTTTTTGAAAACTGTGTTTACATTCTTAACGAATCTGCAAAAGAATTTCCGGTGATAGATTCATTCATAGAAATAATTCATCAGCTTGGTGCAAAGATCACTTTT
>JACRFD010000030.1 GCA_016218025.1 Ignavibacteriales bacterium | reverse complement strand
TTGAGCAGACATACCGGTTCGAGGTTCAATTGTGTTTGGTTTAAATTTCTGCGGATTCATCAGCCAATTAAATAAATAAGCAGGTTTAAGTCTGTCTCCGGCATCATCTAATGTAGGTCCTACGTAACCTCCTTTCCCTTCTATAATATGGCAGCCCTGGCATCCATATTTTTCTTTGAAAAGACTTTTTCCTCTTTCCACCGATCTGTTCTGTAAAAGTCCCGTGGGAATTTCTATACTATCATCAATCAGTACTGTGTTAAAATAATTAAGAAGAGTTTCAACCTCTTTTTCGCTGATGAATAAATTCGGCATGCGTTCTTCAACAATCGGGCGGACAGAATAAGGAATCTTAAAATATTCCTTCATCCATTTTGTGTTTAGTTGGCTTCCAACAATAGTAAGGTCGGGCGCTATACTTCCGCCAACATAATTGAGTGAATGACATTTGAAACAGTTATACTTCTGAAATATCTTCCCGGCTACGCCTTGTACTGAATTTAATGTTTGCTCATTTACTTTACGAATAAAATTTGCCGGAAGTTTTGTTTGCATGAGCGAGAGAAGATATGTTGTTATTGCAGTTACTTCATCTTCGTTCATTGAAAACTGGGGCATCCGGTTAGTCTCGCCGAACATTCTTGGTTCACGAATTTTTGTTTCTATAAAATTAAAAATTGTGTGGTGTATCTCCGTTTTTCCCCAATCAATTTGATAAAGTTTTTTACTGCCTATGGCTGAAAGATCCGGCCCGCGGTTATCGGTTATTCCTTTTGACGATAATGTGTGGCATCCGCCGCAATTATAAGTGTTGAAAACACGCAAACCTTCTTCGAAAAAATTTGGTAAAGATGTATGTTCTTTTGATACATCTTCAGAATTGTCCCAATCAACAAATTCTGATTCTATATAAGCCGTTACTGCGGCAACGTCATTATCGGTCAAACCGTATTGCGGCATTTCAATTTTTGATTGAAACTTCTTGGGGTTTTTGATGTAATTGTAAATCCATTCCGCTTTAGCTTTCGACGCAGCTTTTGATAGATCAATTGCAAGCTTTCCGCCTTTTCCTTCTACCGAATGACAACTGATGCAACGCGCTTCGCGAAAACGGGTTTGACCTAATGCTATAAATTTTTCGTCTGTTTTATTTTTATAATATATACCGGGAAGCGGTTCAAGATTTACTCCGTCTCCAAACGATTTGAAACTCATTAAAAAATCTGTAAGCGAAATTATTTCTTTTTCAGTAAGAAGAAAATTTGGCATTAAGGCGTTATCCTGATAATGCTTAGGATTTTTTAACCAATCTAAAATCCAATTTCTGTTAA
>JACRFD010000028.1 GCA_016218025.1 Ignavibacteriales bacterium | reverse complement strand
TATTTTCATCAAACCCGTATTTACATTTACAACCGAGTATACAACGCTTATGAAAGACCTTTTGTCGATTGTTTCTATCAAAGCCCGTTGCGCTTCAATCAGAAACTCGCGAGGCTCACGATAAATTTTACTGAGTGCCTGGAATATTCCTTTCATTTCAGCCATATAAAACGCAGCCGACACCCCTTTCCCGGAAACATCGCCGACTAATATTCCAAGATGGTGCTCGTCAATCATCAGAAAATCATAATAATCTCCTCCTACTTCAAATGCCGGTGTAGACAATGCTTCTAGTTCAATATTTTTAAGCTGTGGAATTCTCTGCGGCAAAAGTTTTCTTTGCATTTCCTGAGCGAGCATCATTTCGCGCATTAATCGCTCACGCTCAATAGATTTTTCTATGAGGCGCGAATTCTCGATCGCTATCGTTGCCTGATCGGCAAATGCAGAAATAACATCTATATCATCTTTATCAAAACCGAACTCAACATCTTTTGTGGCATACAAAATTCCGATTACATGCTCATGAGATACAAGAGGAACAACTGCCATCGAACTGAATCTCATTTCAGATTTGGGAATATCCCGCGTCCGCTTATCGTCCCTGATACTGTCGATGATGATCGGCTTATAATTGTCGAGAACCGGGTGCCGGATGGTCTCCTTAATTGCCTCCATGATTTTTTGAGTTTCTTCCTGCGAAATATTTTTCAGTCCGGCTATCTCGATTTCGGTATTTACATCTGTTGAATGATTGAAAATACGTTTAGCATGATTTGACGGAAGCGGAATCATTTCCAGCCAGGCGCTTTTTGCTTCACATACTTGTAAGGTCATTGCCGTTACAGTTTCCATCAATTCATCAAAATCAAAAACCTGAGTTACTAATTTACTTAAATTATGAAGAGACGATACCTCGCTAATCTTTCTATCGAAAGCTTCTGCAGTCGGAAGATGAAAAAGGGTACTGATGAAAGTCATTCCAAAATAGATCGAAGCAAAAAGACATATCTCTTTTACGAATGTTTGAAGAGGGGGTGAATAAAATAAAATCGATTGACCGACTATCGTTTGTCCACGAGCTAGCACAACATCAAACCCGATAAAAATTAAGAAGAGCAAAAATCCATAAATTATGCTGAGTATTTTTTCGCGTTTTGTTAAATATACAATCCAAGAGACACGGAATGAGTTCCAAAGAATTGCAGCAAGTGCAGCAAAATTTAGGATTGTAGAGATCATTCCCACTTCCATCGGTTTATAAAGCAGGGATGATAAAGATTGAATTGTTATAAGAATTGTTAATATGATGAAATTTCGTTTCGTACCTTTTCGTCTTTTTGAAAATAAAATATCTCGTAAAATCATAAAGATCATAAGCATAGATATCCCGAGTACAATGCTTGCGAGATTTGCCAAGACTACAGAATCGAAACCGAGCGGTAAAAGATATGCATTTTTTACTTCGAAACCGCTCGGTGAAATAATGAACAACATTGCTGTTGCGCTTGCCGCAACCAAGCTAAGGACAAGGGCGAATCCTAATTTTCTTGAGGGTGTCTGCTCCCGCTTCCACATCGATTCCAGAATGAGGAAGAAAATAAAAAATGCGATAATGATAAGAATTTCTCTCATCAAAACTATCCAGCCAATTTCTATATCAACGCTCTGGCGAATGATATCCACGATGAATATCAGAAACAATATTATGCCTGATATTCCGAGGAGAAGTGCTTTTTTAAATTTATTGAAAATCTTATTCAATGTTTTTTTATATTTGAATTTTTAACCAACCGACGGATCTGAATCGGAGATAATTCATCAAGGTATAAGTGACTATGTAAATCGGCAAAGCAAGCCAAGCACCAGCAACACCCCATCCGCTCTTAATTCCAAAGATATAAGTCAGCGGTAAAAAAATTATCCAATGGGTGATTACTTCAACAAACATAACATAAACAGTTGCACCACCGGCTTGGAGCGCGCTTGCAAAAATAATTCCTGACCCATAAAATATTTGGGCAACTCCTGCAATTTGCAGTATAGGTCTGGCTGTATCTATGACAATAGATTCTCTTGTAAGTGCACCTAAAATAAAATCTGGGAAAATCACAAAAATAAATCCAATGACGATCGTAAACAAAGTTCCTAATTTTGCAGTTTCATACCCGTATGCCTGGGCTAAACGTGCGCTGCCTTTTCCTATTGATTGTCCAACTAACGTTTGTGCTGCTATTCCAAATCCGAAGCAAGGCATAATAGATAAGAATAGTGCATTGATAACCACATTTGTAGCAGCCTGTTCAACTGTGCCGATGATACCTGTAATTGCAACAAAAACTAAAAATCCTAATAATATCAGAATGTTCTGCAACGACACAGGTACCGATATTTTAATAATCTGACTAATTACCTCTTTTGATATTCGGAATTTTGAATAGTACTGATATAGTTTTCGATAATCCCGCAAAAAAGTTACAGAGAAGAAGAAAAGCCATCCCAAAATCATACTCAAAGTATAACCAATGCCGGCACCCGCCAATTCCATTTTAGGAAAACCAAGCGAGCCAAACATCAATAAATAATTGAAGATAATATTGAAAAGATTTATGAGGATGGCAGAGATCATAAATATTTTAGTATGTCCAATTCCAAAGAAAAATCCTCTGTATGCAACTATCATTAAAAAAAATGGAAGTCCGATGAATTGCCATTTCATATAATCTGCACCGGTAATAGTAACGGCATCGCTTGAAGAGAAGAAATTGATTATTGAGTAAGAAGAAAAATAACCTATCGCCCCGAATATTGTTCCTAAAACCAGACATAAAAATAGTGAACTTGTTAGGACTTCCCCTACACCAAGAGGATTATTTTCTCCATGCCGCCTCGCAATCAGAACATGCGTCCCGGTACTCATGCTGGAGAAAAAACTGGTGATTGCCATGGTGCCAAGGAAACCCAAACCCATCGCTGCTAATTGTACATGTGTATTCTCTAACCTTCCAACCATCGAAGTGTTAATTAACGATACAACCATCTGTGAAGATAATCCAGCAATGGCAGGCAGAGCGATCCTGAGTATATTTTGAGACAAATTTTTATTGATATTGAAAAACATCAACTGCGATTTTATTTTATTTGTTTATTGGTAGTACAAAGTAAGAATTTCTTTCTTTAATCTCAACATCTGCAAATAACAAAAAAAACCCACTTCTTGTTAAAAAAGTGGGTTTTGAAAAAAAAAATATTAAAATGTTAAGAGGAAAACTGACTTATATATCTTTCAACTTCGCGTGAAACCTGGCTTTTTGGAAATTCTTTTTTGATTCGCTTCAGAATGGATATTGCTTTTTCTTTTTCACCAGATTTACCATAACAAATGGCAGCAGCGTTTAAATATTCAGGCGTGTTATTTTGATCCGCCGCTATTTTTGCTGCTTTTTCATAACTTGATGCTGCCTTACCAAGCTCTCCTTTTCTCTCGTAGCATGCTGCTATTCCAGACACCGCAGAAGCAGACAATAAATCATCACTGCTGCTAAAGCTTTCAAAATATTTTAACGCCTCATCGGTTTTATCAAGATTTAGATAGGCATGTGCTAAATAGAAACGAGCAACCTCACCCGATTTTGTGCTTCCATAGTTATCTACAATCGCCTTTAATCCAATAATTCCATTTTCAGGCTGACCGTCTATAGCAATCTGATATTTAGTGGGATCAGAACTGCCTGCATCATATAATTGAAATACTTTTCCAAGTTCTGTTGCAGCTTTTTCGTCGTTTGCATTTTTATTATTGATATAAATTACAATGATGACGATAATAGCTATGAGAGCAGTAATACCGTAATTAAGATATTTCTTGTTGTTCTCATAGAAAAGTGTCAGCTTTGCATACGAAGTTAGCAGTGTATCCTGTTTTATTTCTGCCTTCGTTAATTTCCTTTTTGGTTTTAACATAATATGATATCCGATATATTAAATAATAAATGAATAAGTACGCCCGGCGCGATTCGAACGCGCGACCTACAGCTCCGGAGGCTGTCGCTCTATCCATCTGAGCTACGGGCGCAAGCGAAATCAATATTCCGAGCAATAAATAGCAAAATTGTCCTGAAAAACCCTGATAAATGTACGAATAATTAGTTTATTTTCAAAAATTATTCATAATTGCAAAGATTTCACTTACAGGTATGGCACCTTCTCTTATTATTCTTAACTGATCTCCTGTTAAATCTACTATTGTGGAGGGTTGGCTATTCAAAGCATCACCATTATCCACAATTAATTCAACTTTATCATCGAATAATTTTATCAGATCACTCATTTTTCCACTAGTTTCCATCCCCGATATATTCGCACTTGTTGAAACAATCGGTGCATTACATTTATTGCTTAGATTTCTGCAAAATTTATTTGCAGGCATCCGTACACCAATTTTGCTTTTATCTGAGACTAACAAATCCGACATTCTGTCTATCGGTGTAAATAACAATGTAAGTGGTCCGGGCCAAAATTTTTCTATTATCTTTTTAGCGATTGATGTTGGGGGTTGAACAATTTTCTCCAACATTTCAATGCCGGAGATGAGCATTAATGCAGGGTTGGTAGGCGACCGTTCTTTTATCCTGAATAATTTTTCAACTGCATTTGCATTGAATGCATTACAACCTAATCCATAAATAGTATCGGTTGGATATAATATTATCTCACCACGCATAATATATTCCGCCGCTTTCTGAACAACGGAATCTATATTAATATTCTCATCCAGCGTAATTATTTTTGATTTCACCATATTATCAACTTTAAGGAATAATTATTGTTTCGCATCCAGTATAGCCAATATTTTTTCTTTTACCATTTTTGCAGTCACCTGCTTCATACAATCCATTGTACCCGTGGGACATTTATTTCCCCCATGTATGCTGCATGGCTTACAAAACAATCCATTTGTTTCAATCCCACTTTGAATACTCTTGTCATAAGGTCCGAATCCGAAACCGGGTGTCGTAGGACCAAATATCGCAATCGATTTTGTTCGCATGGCAAGCGCTATATGAAAAGGAGCGGAATCGTTTGTAATAATAACTTTACACCGGGATATTAACTCGGCAGATTGTATCAAATTAAATTTACCGGCAGCATTGAGTATATTTTTCCGATCGACAAAATTATGAATTCGGCTGCATAATTCTTCATCCTGTTTCCCTCCAATCAGCACAATTTGAAAACCATCGTCAAGCAATGTTTTTGCCAACTCGATATATCTTTCTTCAAGCCAGCGTTTTGTCATCCATACAGAACCCGGAGCAATGCCTATTAATGAATTGTAATTGATAATGTTTTGGTCAGATAAATATAAATCGATTTTTTCTTTTTCATGGTTCGAACTATTAAGTACAGGTATTTCTTTCTCTTTATTTAATGGAAATGTCCCGGCAAGCAAAGAAATATTTCTATCAATTTCATGCAAACTCTGATTATACCCGATAACTTTTGAATATAAGATTTTTGATTTACTTTTATCGAAACCAATCCGCACAGGAATACCTGCTAAGTAAGCCAGTAAAGCAGATCTAAAAGATCGGTGCGGAATAATAGCCAAATCATAATTATTTAATTTTATACTTTTTAACTTGGAGAAAAATCCCTTGATCCCGGCTTCATCACCTTTTTTATCATATGTGATGATATTTGAGATTGCGTAATGATTTGTCAACAATGTTGCCGATTGTGGTGTTACAATTACATCTATTTGGGCAGATGGAATCTCCTTCCGAATAACCTGAACCATCGGCAAGGTCAACACCACATCACCAGGGAATGCAGTTTGTATGATCAAAATTTTATCGGGTTTGAAAGACATGTTTAAAGCAACTCGGTGTGTTTCCACCGTCTATGCATCCACAACCATAAATCGGGATATTGACGAATATATTTTTCAAGCATGGCAAGATGCCGGCGTGTGGCTTCCGCTATATTTTCTTCAGTAGCACCATCCAAATCCGATAAGTCAATTTTTTCAATAATTAAATCATACGTAAAATCTTTTTTTCTTATCATGAACCCCATAAGCAAAGGAGCACCGCTGCGTAATGCAAACATTGCCGGACCCTGGTGGGTTGCCGTCTTTCTTCCAAAGAATTCAATATATACTCCACCCAATCTATCTCCGCTTTGGTCGGGAGCTATTGCAACAACTCCTTTATTTTGTAATGTTTTGATTACTTCCCTAACCGACATTCCCATCGGTACAACGCGGTTCCCTCTGGCACAACGATGTTCATTTATTGCTTCATCAACAAAACGGTTATTCTGAGTCTGCACAATAATGCTGAACGGAATGTTTGATAGAAAAGCTCCCCCGAATGCGCATAACTCCCAATTCCCAAAATGGCCCGAAAGAAGAATTAATCCCTTTCCTTCCTTATATGAATCGATCAACAAATTGATATTCGGAGCATTAATTAGTTTTCTTATTTCAGAATCGGATAATTTTGGAATCCAGAGTAATTCCACAAAAGATATACCAAAATTCTGAAACGCCCCTCGTGTTATTAACTTAATTTCCGTATCGGTCTTTTCTTTAAACGCATTCTTTAAGTTATCATAAGTTATTTCTCGCCGGGCAGGTGACAGCTTATATCCAAGCCAACCGATGAAAGCTCCCAATCGTTGTGCCGACTTTAGAGGAAGAGCTTGAACAATCGCTCTTATCAATAAAAAAAATAAATACTCTATTCTATAACGCATGGAATATCAGCGCATTTTCAAAGCATACTTTTCGTACCATAACTCTTCATGCATTTCATCTCGGTGAGTTGAATGCATTAGCATATAATTTCCTATGTTTTCCCGGTCGATGAAAACGAATATTACACCACCCTGAATGTTGTGATATTGCCAGATTTCATAAGGATTACTTTCTGTCGAATTGCTGAATCGCTCTATCTCATCGTACTGACCATACAAAATCCAAACCCGCCCTCTATCGCTTTTCCACCCGCTTCGGAATGGAGTTGTAAATTGCTGGTCAGCCTGCTTGACCCTGGAATAATATGCTTCATCAAGTATAGAGTTCGGACCGGTTGCTCTTCGTTTCCAGAATTCATACAAAAATTTTTGTTTCGCTTTCAAATCAGTCAATTGTTCGAACTGTTCCTTCTCCAAATCGGTAGAGATGTATTTTGTATACTCAAAGTTTTGATTCACCTCTTCTTCTGTTAAAACAGAATATTTCGATTCTAAGACGGGTGAGGAAGACGATGTAAGCGAGCTATCCGGTGTAGATCCATGTTTGTAGATAAAGAACTTTTTTTCTGATTGAGCTAATGTCGTTTTAAGTGAATCGGTAAGCTGCATTCTGAAAATATAAATTCCTGTTCGCAGTGCAGAAACATTGACTGTTCCAACTTCGACACTCGCATTGTAAAGTCTGGGTTTTGGTTTATCTTTTGCAATTACTTCGTTTCCAACAGCATCCAATACCGAGGTCCGTACAATTATATTCCCTGAATTATTATTTAGTGCAAGATTATAAGCAATTGCATAATAATAAAGAATCGGTAATCCGGTTCCATAAAGTTTACTCGGATTCGGGACCACATCTAACGTGTTTTTATAAAATAGTGATTGTTTATCATTAGCCGTTTGTATGGAGGTGCATAATTCTATATCACTTAAATATTCTTTGTCAACCGGATAGTTAGAAATTAGTAGAGCAATATAAACGCTATCCCTCTTGCTTTGCATATTTTCGTCGGTTATTCTTAAGATTAAAGAATATTCTCCTTCAGGTAAACCGAAAGATTGAAGCCCCACTAGAGATTGAGATGTAATTTCAGTGCCGGTTGGAATTAAATGCGGGACTATCCATTCTTTGCTGTATGCAGTGTTTGCCCCTTTCTTTACATCGAGTTTAAAATTAAGCTGACCTTTTAATCCGCCGGAATCAGGAATATACTTCAGCATAGATTCTGAAAATCCATAATATAATTCGATGTAGGTCTGCAAGGAGTCGCCATAAAACCTTGCATAATCTACTGTAACTTTAAATGGTTCTCCGCTCTGATAGCTTGACTCTTGAGCCTGAGCATTTACAAAAAAGGTTATAAACCCCAGCAAGATAAATATTTTATTACGCATAATCATTCACCCATTACTTTTACTATGACACGTTTTTTTCTTCGTCCATCAAATTCGGCATAATATATCTGCTGCCAAGGTCCAAAATCCAAATCACCGTTTGTAATCGGTACAATTACTTCGTGATGAACCAATAAACTTTTTAGGTGAGCATCTCCGTTTGTTTCACCTGTGCGATGGTGAAGATAATTCGGATTTGCAGGAGCAAGTTTTTCTAACCATTTATCGATATCTTGAATAAGCCCCGATTCAGCATCGTTGACATAAACACCTGCAGTGATATGCATTGCCGACACAAGCACCATTCCCTCTTTTACACCGCTCTTCTCAACAATCTTCTCAACATCTGAAGTTATGTTGACATACTCATGTTCATTTTTGGTGTTGAACCAGAGGTATTCTGTAAATGTTTTCATTTAATTTTTTCTTAGTGTCTGGTATAACTATAAAAAGAATTTATTAGAGCCCAGCATTTAGACCCTGAAACAAGTTCAGGGAGACTCGGCTGACAGACCATGAACAAGTTCAGGGAAACTCAATAGTCCATCTTAACTTATCAAAAAAGATTAACAAAGGCAATTATATTCAAGATAAAACTCCGACTTGTTCTTGGATTAGCAAAGTCACAAGTCGGAGTTTTGGCATTGCTCCATTGTCATAAAAAAAGGCATCCCACTTTCGAGGGACGCCTTTTGTAGATTTGTAGAAATCATTGCCTTCATTGCCGTCCATTTAAATGGACGGCAATAGGCTATGATAATTTTTTACTTCACTAAAATCATCTTATGTACAGAGTGGAAAGTATTGGAGGTTTCACCCTCTTCTGCTATTCCTTCTGCCGATAAGCGGTAGAAGTATACACCACTTGCAAAGCTTGATGCATTGAATTCTACTTCCTGCATGCCTTCAGTCATCAACTCATTGTTGATT
>JACRFD010000029.1 GCA_016218025.1 Ignavibacteriales bacterium | reverse complement strand
TTTTAACAGCATTGTAGATTTACCCGATTGCCTTGGACCTGTTATACCAACGACCGGAAAAGCACGGAGATATTTAATGAGTGAATTTTCAAGAACACGCTTTATATAACGCATATTAGATCCTGTGTAAATTTAATATTGTGCTTTAAATATACACAAGGTTGTTTTTAAACACAAATGCCGAATACCCCTGCAAAACCTTGCAAAGGGTGGTCGTCGATAATCAAGGTAACCATCACTGAGTAGCCGCGGTCTTTTATTGGATGTCCCAAGTTAAATGTCCGCGTCAAAAGCCAACGACGCAATCATCTCGAGTTTGAGCATGGAGGAGATTGCGGCTATGTGATGTTAAATTGACGATCAACAGGAAAATAACTACCTTTACGATGCTAACGGAAATGTAATAAAAGATAAACAACGTGGGATTGATACGATTAAATACGATTTCAGAAATTTGCCTGTCGAAATAAAAAAATCGGGTGTAACCGGTACAATGCGTTACGATGCCGGTGGCAATCGTGTTTATAAATCTTTGCCCGGAGGTACAAGCACATATTATCTCAACGATCCTACAGGCAAAACAATTGCGGTGCTGGATGTATCGGGTAATATTAAAATGCTAAACTTTTACGGACTTGATAACTTCGGTTATATGACAATTTCGTACGAACAACAATACATCCCGCCACCGCCCGATTGCATAAGCGACCCGACGTTTGTAACACAAAGCGAAAACCTATTGCAAACCGAGCAGTTGGTTACCGATGCCGAAGAAGTTACAACCTCAACCCCGGCACCCGATCCATGCGTAGGAAGCTGGATAACGGTTCATGTTGACAGAAAATATTACTCTCTCAAAGATCACCTCTGCACAATAAAGATGACAGTAGATGCAAACGGTAATGTAACAAGCTATGATGACTATTATCCTTACGGTATGGTGATGGAAGGTAGAAGCGGAAATTTTGGGCAAGGAGAAAAACAATAAAATAGTCTAACCTAAACATCTTAAAAAGCAATAAAATTGAAAAATGAGTATAACATAAATCTAAACGCTCAGAAGGGTTATGCCCTGTCCTCCATTCTCTTTTTAAAACCTTGCGAAGGCTTCATACGATGTCTGTGTCAGCCTTCGCAAGGTTTCTTGGGTTTCAAAACAATGTTCATCTGCGAATTACGAAGTAACCTCTTCGTGGATGTTCTCTACACCAAATAAAAAACCTCGAACTTAAAAATAGCACGGGGTGTTTCGTTAAAATCAATATTTATTTTTTAATCTTATCGCGTAATTCTTCTGCAATCGTTTTTATTTCAGTGAGGTCACGCTGCATCTCACTCCAACCATACCAGAGTGCATAATCGGGATTTGCATGGAATGTACCCTGGAATGCTCTCATCCTGTGCTCGAGGAACATCACAAACAATTTTTGTTCGATTGTTGTTGGTGCGTCGTGGAATGTAAGCAGATCCGGAAATTCAGATGCATAATTTGCAGCCTTCTTAATGATGCCATCTTTATATAAACCGGCTACAACACGAATTGCTTCAGCCATCAGGTGATCGGCTTCCTTTATCATATTATCACCTTTTTCCAGCTCACCTCTTGCAAAATTGCCCGAGTGGCACTGATTGCACGTCTTCAACATTTTATCACGCTCTTTTTGCCAGCTTTCTTGATCGAGCCGTGCGACATCTGCCGCCTTCACAACGTCAAGTCTGCCTGTTGGTTTTCCGGTGGGATCAAGAACACCGAGCCCTTGCAAAATTGTTGCTCTGTCTGCCGCCCATTGTTTATCTTCCGGCATCGGCAAACGGACTGCAAGAAATCCCCATGCTGCCCGCACTTCATGATTTCCTTCCTGCATATGACATGTCTGGCAAGTCGGAGCCGCTGTATTCTCCGGCAAAGTTTTATTTTGTTTCAGTAGATTCCTAACTCCGTGTTTAGATGCGGAGTACATTTCCCATTGCGGATGATCGAATCCCATGTGGCATGTCTGGCATGCTTGCGGCTGCTGTGCTTCTTTTTTGGAGAATGTGTGCCGCGTGTGGCATGCATCGCACGATGCAACTCCAAAACCGGCGCCGTTCTTCTTCAGATCTTTAATCTCCTGCTCTGATTTCACGCCGATCTTATGGCATCCGCCGCAACCTTTCATTCCTTCCATCATTGCCATCGGCTGAAAATGTGCGGTCGGCATCGCCTTCATCGCCGCCCATGCAACAGCATGTTTTCCTTTTTTGTACTGGGCAACTCTTTCCTCGTGGCACTGTCCACAAGTTTCAGGTGTTGGTATCTGAACATTGGAAACATCTTTTGCAGAAATATGTTTCTCGCCGTGGCATGTTGAGCATTCAACTCCATTAGTGCTGTGCTTGCTCAGGTTCCAGTCCGAGACGATATTTGGAGTGATGTTTTTATGACATTCAACGCACGGTTGAGAAAAAGCGATTGTCAGAAATAAAAAATTCAATGAAATAATAAAAAGCAATTTGTAAATATTTTTCATGGATACCTCCATGTTATTTGTGATTGATAGTGGTTGATTATGGGATTGTGTTTTAGATTTCGGTGAAAATTAAATATTTTTCTGAGCTAAAGCTATAATATCGGTGGAAATATTTTCATTGAAACTGCTGAATGCCATATCGCCGTAAAGAACGATATCTTTAAATCGCGCCTTTGTTAAATCATTCTTAAAATCGTTTTTTTGGATAGGGTGATGCAGGATAGAATTAATCTTTTGTTGATTCTTGCCTTTTGCATTATATGGAATCAGTATGAAATTAAAATAGATTTTATTTCCTACAAGGTCGTAAAAACGGATAATTGTTTTGTCTTTCAGTTTCTTGATGTTTTGTATTTTGAATTTATTATCTAATATATTTTTATAATTGATCGTCTGGATAATTATCATACCGTCCGGGTTAAGCAAACGGTAAAATATTTTCAGAATTTTAATCCTTTCCTTCGGAGAAGAATGCGGTAATGAATTTCCCATGCAAACGATTAAATCATATTTATCTTTTAAGCGGTGTAAGGAGAGAAAATCGGAATGTATCGTTTTAATTTTTTGTTCGCCTGCATTCTGCTTAAGGATGGATAACATTTTGGCAGAAGTGTCGACTGCAGTTACTTCAATCCCGAGCGATGCAAGAAGCGTAGAATGAAAACCTGTGCCTGCACCTGCGTCCAGCGCTGAGGATATTTTTCGATTCTTTAAAACCGATTCGAAAAACTTCTTTTCTTTAATGAATCTTTCCTTGGAGAAAGTAGTATCATTGTAAATTTCAGAAAGATGATTATAGAATTGACCGACAGTATGCATAATTGTGAATAGTTAATTTTACAAAATAGTTTTTTCGATTAAAATATCTCCGCGGATTCCTATGACGGTTACTTCTACAGGAATATTAAATCCCGACGAATGGACCGCCTGCTGTGCAATCTGCAATAATCCGGAGCAGCACGGGACCTCCATAACAACTACTTTGAAACTTTTTGGTCGGGATTGCTGAATGATTTTGCTGAGTTTTTCAATATATGCCTGACCATTATCTAGTTTCGGGCAGCCAATTGCAATAGGGAATTTAGTAAGAAAATCGTTGTGAAAATTTCCGTATGAAAATGGTACACAGTCTGCAACAAGAGCTATATCTGCATTCATGAAATATGGCGCATTCGGCGGAACAAGATGAAGCTGTATGGGCCACTGCCGGAGTTGAGAAGGAATTTCATTGTAACTTTTCTCGTTGCCGACTTTCTCAAACGACATTACCCTGCTTGATGGGCAGCCGCCGCCGCCATGCGGTGTATGTTTTCTTGTATCGATATTTTGATTAGCGTTTTGTCGTTTAATTTGTTGCAGATGTGTCTGTACTGCCGCTTCGTCAAAAGAATCAGCATCTGTTTCCACAATAGAGAGTGCGTTCAACGGACACTCGCCGATACAGGCACCCAAGCCGTCGCAAAAACTTTCTTTGACTACTTTTGCTTTTCCGTTAATTATTTGTAATGCACCTTCGTGGCAGGAAGTAATACAATTTCCGCAGCCATCGCAAAGTTCTTCATCAATCTTAATAATTTTTCGTAACATTTTAATCTTTCCTCATTAATCATTCGGTCCGTATTCGGGCACCTGACCTCTGTTATGTTGATATACCGGTGTGTCTAATTCATTCATTCGTTTCAGATATTCTTCTTTTGAAATTTTATTTTGCCAATTATCCGTCAACATTGCTAATCCGGTAATTGCAACAAAAACGAAGACAATCAGGATGCCGAAAATGTAATTCGGGATTTTAGTATTTGTCAGTGTAGTCCGTATATCGAGCGTGTTTTTTACGGGGCAGGCTTCGACACAGGCGAGGCAGTTCATGCATTCATCGCTCCACACTTTATTTACCCTGTGCACTTTAATATTCGACGGACACGATTTTGTGCACAATTCACAATCAATGCAAGTTGATTTGTTCCGTTTGATTTTAGTGGGGCTAAGCCAGCTAAGCGCACCCAAGAGTGCACCGTATGGACATAAATATCTGCACCAAAAATTTTTAATGAATAATGAAAATAACATCAGAATGAT
The DNA here is from genome assembly GCA_016218025.1 of Ignavibacteriales bacterium. Taxonomy (GTDB): domain Bacteria; phylum Bacteroidota; class Ignavibacteria; order UBA10030; family SZUA-254; genus PNNN01. Next base: position 51,041 of record JACRFD010000029.1, on the reverse strand, counting down.
AATAGTCCAGAGAGCGAATGTTGTTATGTTCGCGAAGAAGAGATACATTTTTATATCTGCGACTTTATTGTATGGACTGTTGATGAACAGATTCATTGTCGGAACATCCATTTGCCAGATTGAAATAGCGAAAAACAGTAACAATAGATATTTCAGTGAGCGGAGCGGATAATCGAGCCACCGGTTTACAGTGAGATTTTTTCCGAATATTTTTTTTCCAAGCATCCACAATGCTTCGCTTATTGTTCCGACCGGGCAGAGCCATCCGCAAAAACTTTTTTTGAGTAATATACCCGTTGTTAGAATAGCAATGAAAATGAATAAACCTGAAGGATGAATATTGTTTATGATGCCGGATTCAATCCAATATTTTAAACTTATTAAGGCACTGATAGGGAGGAAGCCTTCAACGCCGGGTGGTCTTTCGAAAAATGATGCCTGACCGTTGCTCATTCCCCATTTCATGAAAAGATAAAATTCAATACCAATCCAAATACATAAAAGTAGAAATGCAGTCTGAACAGTTGACCGCATGAACTGCGAATCGTTTTTTAATTTGAGGAGAAATTTTTTGAAAATGTTTTTTTCAATATTGTAATTGATTTTCGTCTTTCTTAATTCGTAGGGGATTTTTAAAAATTTATTTGTTGTGGAATTAGAATCATTCATCGGAGGAATATTCTTACCGGAGCTTTCGATTTCTTCTTGAGAAAGCTTCTCAGTATCTGTGAAGAAATGTTCAGATTTAAAATTTGCGTCCATATTCAGATTAATTTATCCGATTTATGTTTAAAAAAAGGGGGAAGCTATTGCTTCCCCGAATGATATTGTACTTTCTTAGTCTCCGCGGCCATCTCAAGAATATTTTTGTTTGCAAGCATCTCATGAATTTTTGTGCGGATTTTTCCCCACTGATCATGAACAGCACAATGATCTTCATCTGTACAATTTGGAAATCCAAAAACGCAGTTGTTCATGAATGAAACGCCGTCAATGGCTTCAACTATTTGAAGGAGTGTGATATCTTTTGCTTTCATGCCTAGACCGAAACCGCCGGCAGGACCTTTATGAGAAACTAATAGTCCTTTTCGTGTCAGGTCTTGCAAAATTTTTGCAACGAAATGATATGGAATATCGAGTTGCTTCGTCAGCTCTCGTATAGATATCATATTTTTATCAGGCTTTAGAGCCAGATAGAGAACCGCTTGAATTGCGTATTCACACTGTCTGCTGAAGATAATACTCATTTTATATCGGATAATTTAGTCTTAAAAAAACAATTTTAAATTTAAAAATCAACTTAACTTATTTATAGCTATACAAAGATTTCATATAATTAGCACGTTCAAAAGCTGCAGGATCGGCGACAGATTTCTGACTCATGCTACCTTTCATTTGTTGAACTGAGATGTATTCATTATCTTTCATCCATTGTTCAACATCAGCGAGTGTTTTCTTGATATGGTCAGGTCCATACTTCAACAGGGCTGAACACATCATGGTAACATCTGAGCCGGCGAGCAGCATTTTAATTACATCTTCACTTTTATGAATTCCGCTGGAGGCGGCAAGACTTGCACGGATTCTTCCGTGCAAAATTGCTATCCATCTCATTGGCAATCGAAGTGCTTGCGGTGTGCTAAGAATTACATTCGGTTGAATCTCAAGAGCCTCAAGATCGATATCGGGTTGATAGAAACGATTGAACAAAACTAATCCGTTAATTCCGAGGTTGTCGAATTTTTTTGCAATGTTTGCAACCGACGTAAAGAAGGCACTCATTTTAATAGCGACCGGAATAGTAACACTATTCTTTACTGTTTTAGCAACTTCAAGATATTTATTTTCAAGTTCTGTTGCGGAAACATCCAAGCTTGTCGGTATGTAATACATATTCAGTTCGAGAGCATCCGCACCTGCGTCCTGGATTTTTTTTGCATACTCGATCCATCCGCCAACAGAGACACCGTTCAGACTTCCTATCACGGGAATTTCCAGTGATTTTTTAGCTTTGTGTATGTGCTCGAGATATTCTTCGGGGCCCGTATTATATTGCTGAACATCCGGAAAGTAGGAGAGAGCTTCAGCATAACTTTCGGTGCCGTGAGAAAGGTAATGCAATAATTCAGATCGTTCATGAGCAATCTGTTCCTCGAACAGTGAATACATTACAATAGCAGATGCGCCTGCGTCTTCCAATTGCTTCATGCTGTCGAGTGAGTATGATAACGGTGAAGCCGACGGTACGATCGGGTTTTTTAATTTTAAGCCGAGATATGTTGTTTTCAGATCCATTTTAAATTCCATTCATATTTTCTGAGATGAAAAAGTTTTCGAGTAATTATTTTTTCTCTGCACCATCGCCCGACGACGCGAGATGCTCGTACATTTTCCAGCGTGCATTCACATCGCCCTGTGCAAGTACGCTTAATTCTTTTGCACGTTGCGGGTAACTCTTTTCAAGCATCTTGAAGCGTGTTTCGAGATCTGTGAATTCTTTCAGCGGTTTGCTTGGAGCTTTTGAGTCGAGCTTGAAGGGATTTTTACCATCAACTGCAAGCATCGGGTTATATCGGTAGAGGGGGAAGTATCCGGTATCGACCGCAAGTTTTTGATTTTGCATTCCCCGTGCCATATTAATTCCGTGTGCAATGCAATGACTGTACGCGATTATTATTGATGGACCATTGTATGCTTCCGCTTCAATAAATGCTCGTAATGTTTGCAAATCGTTTGACCCCATAGCAACTGTAGCGACATAAACATTTCCATAACCCATCGCCAGTAATCCTAAGTCTTTTTTGGCAGTCGGTTTGCCGTTTGCTGCGAATTTTGCAATTGCTGAACGTGATGTTGCCTTCGACATCTGTCCACCTGTGTTGGAATAAACTTCCGTATCAAGCACCAGAATATTAATATTTTTACCAGATGCAATTACGTGATCCAATCCACCGTACCCAATATCGTAAGCCCATCCGTCACCTCCTATTATCCAGACACTCCGCTTAACTAAATTATCGGCTAAGCTGTTCAAGCTTTGTGCCTCGGGAGAGTTGATCGACTTTAATTTATCTTTTAAAATCTTTACTCTCTCGCGTTGTTCGTAAATGTCTGCTTCATCATTTTGAACTGCATTTAACAATTCACCGGCTAACGGTTCACCGATCTGGCCCTTTAAATTTTCGACCAACTCTCTTGCCATTTCAGTGTGTTTATCAACTGTCAATCTCATTCCAAGACCGAATTCGGCGTTATCTTCGAATAAAGAATTTGACCATGTTGGTCCTCGTCCATTTTGATCTACTGCATAAGGAGTTGTTGGAAGATTTCCACCGTAGATTGAGGAACAACCCGTTGCATTTGCAATAATTGCACGGTCACCGAATAATTGTGTTACAAGTTTAACATACGGTGTTTCTCCGCAGCCTGCACAAGCACCTGAATATTCAAACAATGGACGCAAGAATTGAGATCCTTTGATTGTATCTATTTTAGCTGTGCGTCTATCAACGTCGGGAATGTTAAGGAAGAAATCATAATTTGCCCTTTCGCTTTCCCGTATGGGAGGTTGCGGCTTCATGTTGATGGCTTTCACTCTTGCTTCGGATTTACTCTTTGCAGGACAAACGTCTACGCAAAGACTGCATTCGGTGCAATCTTCCGGAGCAATTTGAATTGTATATTTCCATCCTTTATACTCAGCTCCCTTGAAATCTATCGATTTAAATGTTGATGGTGCATTTGTGAGTAATATCGGTTCATAAACTTTCGTGCGTATCGCAGCATGTGGACAAACCATAACGCATTTATTGCATTGGATACAAATTTCCGGTTCCCAAACAGGAATTTCAAGGGCGATATTTCGTTTTTCCCACTGGGCAGTTGCCGTTGGGAAAGTGCCGTCTTTTGGCATGGCACTAACTGGTAGCTCGTCCCCGTTACCGGCAAATATTTTCCCCAATACATTTTTTACATACTCAGGAGCGTCGGGTGAGAACGTTGGGGGCATTTCGAAATTGCTCGTGATCTTGTTGGGTATTTTCACTTCAAAAAGATTTGCCAATGTTTGATCAACTGCTTTATAATTTTGTTGGACAATATCTGAACCCTTCTTGCCGTACGTTTTTTCGATTGAATATTTAATTGCTTTAATTGCTTCATCCTTCGGCAATACACCAGAGATTGCAAAGAAACATGTTTGCATAATTGTATTGATACGGTTTCCCATGTCGGTTTGTCGAGCGACTTTGTATGCATCGATTACAAACAACTTGATCTTCTTTTCTAAAATTTGTTGTTGGATATGTTTTGGTAGTTTGTCCCAAACTTCATCGGGCCCAAATAAACTATTCAGTAAAAATGTAGATCCCGGGATGGCTGATTTTAGCACGTCATATTTTTCAAGGAAAAACCATTGATGGCATGCTACAAAGCTTGCTTTATCGATCAGATATGTTGAATGAATCGGGCGTGGACCGAACCGCAGATGAGAAATTGTTGTTGATCCCGATTTCTTTGAATCGTAAACAAAATAGCCCTGTGCATAAAAATCGGTATCTTCACCAATAATTTTAATCGAGTTTTTATTTGCACTAACCGTACCATCGGCACCCAGACCAAAAAAGAGTGCTCTTACAACGTCATCCGATTCGGTTGTGAATGTTGGATCATAATCGAGACTGGTTTTGGTGACATCGTCGTTAATTCCCACCGTGAAATGATTTTTTGGTTGTGATTTTTTCATTTCATCGTAGACAGCTTTCACCATTGCCGGTGTGAATTCTTTTGATGATAAACCGTATCTTCCGCTTAAAATTTTTGGATAGGCAGGGAGAGGCATTTTATTGTTTATGAATGCTTCGCTGAAGGTTGTCACTACATCCTGATAAAGAGGTTCACCTGTCGAACCTGGTTCTTTTGTTCTGTCCAAAACCGTGATCTGCTTTACAGATTTTGGAATTGCATTAAGGAAATGTTCGGCTGAAAATGGTCTGTATAATCTTACTTTTAGGATCCCAATTTTTTCTCCTTTCGCATTCAGATATTCAACCGTCTCGTGAGCAGCTTCGGCACCGGATCCCATCATGATTATTATTCGGTCTGCATCGGGTGCGCCGAAATATTGAAACAGTTCATACTTTCTTCCAACTACCTGTTCAAATTTTCTCATTGCTTTTTCCACAATCGCCGGGCAAGCATCATAATATGGATTCACAGTTTCCCGTGCCTGAAAATAAACGTCGGGATTTTGTGCTGTTCCGCGTAGAACGGGACGATCGGGTGACATTGCTCTTGAACGGTGCTCACGTATTAATTCATCACTCAACATTGCCCGCATATCTTCATCGGTTAATTGTTCCATCTTCATCACTTCGTGTGATGAACGGAAACCGTCGAAGAAATGAATAAACGGAATTCGAGATTCCAATGTTGCCGCTTGAGAAATAAGTGCAAAGTCCATTATCTCTTGCAATGAATTTGAAGATAACATTGCCCAGCCTGTGGACCGAACAGCCATAACATCGCTGTGTTCGCCAAAGATAGAAAGGGCGTGCGTAGCAACGGTTCGAGCTGCGATATGAAAAACAGTTGGGGTTAACTCTCCGGCAATTTTGAACATGTTGGGAATCATTAACAGCAATCCCTGAGCAGATGTAAACGTTGTTGAAAGTGCTCCTGCTTGCAATGCACCATGTACCGCACCGGATGCACCTCCCTCACTTTGCATTTCCACAACCTGAGGGATTGTTCCCCATAAATTTTTCTTCCCAAGTGCCGACCATTCATCGGACCATTCACCCATTGGGGATGATGGAGTTATCGGATAAATTGCGATGACTTCGTTTGTCTTGTGTGCGACGTAAGCAGCGGCTTCGTTGCCGTCGATTGTAACCATTTTGCGATTTTGTTTCATATCAGTAGAATCTTTGAAATGTGAATTGGTCTATTATAATTTTAATCTCCAGATACAATTGCAATAATCATTCCAGAGTAATAGGTATTTTTTAGCAAAATTGCAGAAAATAAAGGTATTTTCAGACCTAAATTTCTCAGATTTGAAATCAATTCCGTGTTATTTTGCAGTTATGAAATTTTTAGATGTTTTACACCTGAAGGTTGATTTGCATTGGCGTGAAAAAATTAAAGTAGCCAATAGTAGAAGTGTCGTTTCTTAATGTTGTTCAAATTCCAATTATTTCTCATCCGATGAAATTGAGGATCATGAAATTCAGACCAGTTAGTTTTAAGTCGGTTGGAATTAAAATGATTAGAGTTTTGTCGTTCCAGACAATTTCTCCCAGGGATAATTTATCTTGAACCTGGCTGGATAAACTGGAGACGGACTGAAGAAAATAACTGCTTTCCGTCTCCCAATAAAATGATATTGAATTTACTTTACGAAGAACTCGGCTACTACTTTTTGCCAGCTTGCATCGGATAACTTTTCGAACCGTCCGATATAAATCTGGTCGTCATCAATATATTCTCCTTCGCGAGTTTCAGACATCAAAATATCGTTCAAAATATTTTTACATTTTTCGATATCTTCCTGAAATAGTGCAACGGCTGTTTTACCGATATTCATATTTTTAATTTCATCGTCTATGTTGTCGGTATCCATGGCACACATCCAGTTTCTCTCATACGGAGTAATTTCGAGAGTTGAAGGATCTGATTTTAAAATTGTGTTTATCTGAGAAACTCTTCCGGTTATAGGAGAGTTGAAAGTTACGGTTCGATTTCCCTGTTTGACTGAAAACAACGGCTGCCCCGGCTTTACATTCATACCAAGATTTGGAAGTTCGATAGAATCAATCTTACCGATTAATTTTTTTGCAAAATCATCAATTCCAATTTTAGAAATTCCTTCCTGATTCAAACTGAACCATGTATGATTCTTTGCGATGAACACACCGCCGGGAATAGAGAACTCGCCTTTGATGAAATCGTTTTTTGCGGCTATATGAGTTATATGAACTTTCGGTTTCAATTGCTTCTGAATTTTATCCTGTCTCTTGATGAGAATTCTATTGGCAAAAGCCAGCAACTCATCTTCTGTAAAAGGCTTTTGAACATAATCCATTGCTCCATATTTCATTGTCTCAACGGCAGTTTCAACCGAAGCATATCCCGTAATGATAATTACATCTATATCGGGGCGTAAATGTTTGACCGATTTTGCCACTTCAACACCATCCATCTGAGGCATTTTGAGATCTGTGAAAACAAAATCGTAATGGTGCTTCTGAATCAGACCAAGAGCTTCCTGACCTGTTTCAACAGTATCGACAGAATAACCATCGAGAACTAATATTTTTCTGAAAGTGCCGAGGATTACTTCTTCATCATCAACACAAAGTATTTTTGCTTTAGGGTTAGATACTTCAGCTCGTTTTAATGTTTTGGCTTCGCTCGTAAAGTCTAACTTGAAACTTTCTTCAAGTGCGGCGTTTCTTTCTTTCTTTAATTTCTTCTCATTCAATTGTTTGCTGATCATTCTGATGATGATATCAGCTATTATAAAAATAATTACCGCAATAATTAAAAGCGACATATAATTCTCCTAAAAATAATTTAAATACTTTTTTTCAGTTGTTCGACTGCAGCCTGTCGGAACTGCATGGAATTAAATTCTCAATTTCATATCCCAGATCCCGCGGTATAATGCGGTATATCCAACCATCAAAATACGGATTTTTTTCGATCAATGCAGGATTTGATTTTAAATTTTCGTTTACCTCGATAATTGTCCCGCTAACAGGAGAATGAATTTTGTGCATTCTTCCATCGGTGGTTTTGATTGTCAGGTAGCTGATTCCCTGCATTACCTGCTCTTCAGCATTCAAAAATTCTATTTCTGCTACGGAATCGATAGTGGCAAGAAAAAAATCACAAGCACCAACTAAAACCGAACCATCTTTTTCTTCAAACAACCAGCTTGAATATCCGAGACGATAATATCTTGCAGGGCATTCAACATAAAATAATTCAATATCACTTTTTCCGTTGCTGTGGCTATTTTGTTTTTTCTTTATCTGCTGGTATTTATTTGCACGGTATAATGAACTTAAAAGTTCGTCAACAGTAAATGGTTTCGGTATAAAATCGATTGCACCGCGGGTGAGCGAATTTACCGCATTTTCCACCGTTGAATATCCGGTCATCATTATCAATGCGGTATCAATGTTTTTTGATTTCAGTGCATCTAAAACCTGAAATCCATCACCATCAGGCATCATTATATCACATACGATTATAGAGTAATAATTTTTTGATAATTTTTCAATTGCGGCACTCGTATTCATAGCAAAATCGATTGAATAATCTTCGAGCGAGCAAATTTTAATTATCCCGTCTATTATTACCTTTTCATCATCAACTACTAATATGTTCGATGTTTGATTCATTCTATAATATTACTTCAGTTGAGATAAAGGAAGCCTGATGGTAAATGTTGTACCTTTGTCAATTTCACTTTCTACACTTATGGTGCCGTTATGATTATCGATGATTCCCCATATCACCGCCAATCCTAATCCTGTTCCTTTTTGCCCCTTTGTTGTAAAAAACGGTTCGAAGATTTTTGGTATATCTTCCTTGCTTATTCCGCATCCGGTGTCTGATATTTTTATCTCAATATATTCTTTTAAACCGGCAGAGTCAACAAAGTCCCATTTTTCCCAATTGGTGTTTTCAGACGAACAAACTTCGTAAATGCCCTGACCATCAACTTCAAAAGCAAGAACAGGGGCGCCGCATTTCGGACAATTTTTATTTTGCTGAACAAGTGAAGTGTTGCAAACTGCGCACAAAAATTTTGTTTCATTGTCGATTTTTATTTCGGGCTGGTAAAGATTTCTGTGCTTGCCGTAGACCGGATCGAGATGAATTATTCCTTCCTTACCACCGGATATAATTTTCACTTTTAATGAAGGTAATCCGTCAATTTTAAATTCATTATCCATTAAACTGTGCCGTTTTGGACATGTGGAATTTTTTACTTGTGCTACCCCGAAAGGTGATAGTGAAATTTGTTTTGTTTCAATCGTTATTGTTCCACCCGACTCACTTATCGAATCCGAAGCATTTACAAAAAGATTTATAAATACCTGCTGAATTTGGTTTGAGTCGACCGTTATAGGCGGAACATTGTTCTCGGATTGTTTTATAATTTTTATTTTTTTAACGGACAATTGATTTTGAATTACACTTATTGCCTTGTCGATTATCTCATTTAAATTGGCTTTGCTTTTTCTTGGAACGCTCTGCCTTGCAAAGTCCAATAAACTTTTCACAATTTCACGACTTCTCAATGTTTCTCTTACGATAATGTTTAAATCTTCCTGAAGTTCCGGATTGTTTTTTGTACGCTTTAAAAGAAAACTGCTGTAAGTTAGAACTCCTGTGAGCGGATTATTAATTTCGTGTGCTACACCTGCCGCAAGTCTGCCGAGCGATGCCATTTTATCGGATTGAAAAAGTTGTAATCTTGCTTCTGCCAGTTTTTTTGTCATATTATTAAATGATGAACTTAACTTTCCGATTTCATCTTTGCCTAAATCTTTGATGGCAAAATTTAAATTACCCTGACTGATCTGTTGTGTGGCGTTCAACAGATCGTTAACAGGATTTGAAACCCATCTCCGCACAAAGAAAGCAATTAATAAACCGACTGCGATAATTGCAACTATCGCAAAAATTACAATTTCCCATTCACGCGTAACAATTGTTTTATCAACTTCTGCAAGAGAAATTGAGACATCCAATACTCCGAGAACTTTTTGATTTTTAGGATGAGCATGGCAATCGGCCTGCCAGCAGGAATTTTCGTTGTATATTGGAGTGATTATTCCGAGGATTCGATTTAATTCAGGATGCTCTTTAAATATTCTTGTACGTTCGGTGATTGAAATTTGCTCAAGAGGACGGTCTTCGGAGTGGCAGGCATAACAACTCTCGGCTCGTTTATCTACCATCTTATTTATATTTTTTGAATCGGAAGAATAGATAATTTTACCGACTTTGTTTATGATTCTTACATCTCTGATTTGGGGTTGTTTACCGATAGAATTGATAGTCTCTTGAATTCTATCTCTTTGATTCAGCATCATATCGAACCGAGTGCTCGCGATAACGGTTTCACCGAGCTGGTTGGCATGACGTTCAACTTCTGAGATTAAACTGCCGGTTTGCGATTTAATATTGAAGTACGCAAAAACCCCGATAATAACGAGAGACGTTAAAGCAACCGCAAATATTAAGCGAAAACCGATATTCTGAAAAATCATAATTTATTTTATGCCAAAGCTGATTCTGTTAATTCCGTATGAGTTGACCTGGTTTTTTATTTGGATATGAAAAATTTTCATGACATCCGTTACAACTTGGTTTCAATTCAAAATTCCCCTCAAGATGACAATCTTCACAACTGAGTTCAATATGTGTTTCGTCGAGTTGTAACCCTGTTATTGAGTGTTTGAAATTTTCTTTATTCCATGCTTGATGACATGAACTGCATTTGTTGTCGATTTTCTTATATGGAATTTTTTGTCCATGGCATTTTGAACAGGCAAGTTTCTCGTGATGCCTATTCAGTGCCCAGCCGGTTTTCTTAGTGTGGTTGAATGGTTCGATGTTTTCCCGGCCATGACATCTGTTGCATTGTTCATTTTTCTCATGGCAGTTAATGCAATTTTTGTGTTGCTGCTCGAACGATAATTCGGTTTTCACTTCTTTTGGTTTTTCAGATGTTTTGTGTGAAACATCGTGACACTTTGAACAACTTTCATGTTTATGACAATTTGTGCATTTGAGTCCGAATGATTTTGTATGATCGTTATGAGAGAAAGTTACAATTTCTCCACGATCGGATTTAGTCTTGTAATTGATTACCGAGGGTACCACCACGTCCGGATGGTCTTTGCCTGCATACTTTTTATAATCAAATTTAGGAGATGATTTTTCACCATCAGTTTTTAAATTATGGCACGAATTGCATCCGGTTTCATGGCTCCATTCGCGATGGCAATCCATGCACTGTCTGTGGTATGCTCCTTTTAAATCCGGAATGCCAACATCTTCTCGTTGTCGGGAGACTTCGTGACATTTATTGCACTTTAAAATTGGTCCTGATGTATTGTGATGATGACAATTTTCACAGCCATCAGATATCGCAGCCATTTGCGCATGAAGTTTATGAGAAAAATAAACCGGCTCATAACGATCGCTTAATTGATTAATTTTAATCAACTCCGGAGTTTGTTCAGGTTTTTGATATACGGTTGCTATTTTTTCACGAGGACATTCTGTTAGGCATGGATCTGCTTTCGTAGGAACATCGCAAGTATGACACGTTTTGCAATCGATGTTCATTTTTGAATGTTTTTCAATCCGCATTTGCTGAGCACTCATGCAATATGTAAATATAATTACCGATAAAGCAATGATGTTAGTTCTCATTTCCCCACCTCCTTGATTGAATATTTTGTCGGCTGTGCAGAATATTTATCGTGCACACTTATTATTGGGAAATTCAATACTACAAATCTATAAGCAAGAACAAGCATTGCTATAAATCCTACTGTAACTGAAATTTCACCGATGGAGGGGAAATAAGATCCTGTTGCATACGGCGGTGTATAAGCAACTATAAAGTTATTTATTCTATTCAATAAAACTCCGAAGACAACAAAAGAAGCGGCGGTAAATAGTAGAGGTGGAGATTTTAAAACTTTTTGTGAGAGGAACATTCTTAATGGTATAATTACACCGACAACCAGTTCGATAGTGAACATAACGCTTGCTGTGTTAAACTCTCTTAAATATACGAAGGTTTCTCTGATAAACATATCGCCCAATTTAAATGCAAGATAGATTCCTAAAAGCGGAGCAATCATCGATCCCAGCCGTGAGAGTATATGCATTTCGGGTTTTAATTTTAATGAACGTGATGCTAAGAGAGATTCGAAAATAACCATTGGAAATCCAACCGACACAGCCGATAATAGAAATAATAACGGTAAAATTGGAGTTTGCCACAACGGATGCATTTTTGGTCCGGCAATCACCATTAATGTTCCCAATGATGATTGATGAAGAGTTGAGAGGACAACTCCTGCAATTAAGAAAATGAACATTGTCTTGGAGAGTCCGCGGTCTAATAATCGAAGAATTTTATCGGAAATTTTATTGAATGAAGCTAAAGGTCCGGGAAGATTCACGCGGCCTATAAATCTTTCGGAGACAATAGGCAAGAACTCAATATATAATACAGTCAAATAAATCATAACACAGATACCGACTTCGAATAAAGCCGAGTTGCCATTCCACATCATCAAAGGATGCCAGATGAAATACCATCGCCCGATATCGATGAAAACTCCGACCGCTACAAAAGTATAACCGAGCATTGCAGTTAAAAGGGCTGGACGGACTATTGCATGATATTCTTCTCTATGCATCACATGTCCAAGTGCGGCAGTTGTAAAACCTCCGGCGGCAAGTGCAACGCCGGCAGCAACATCAACACCTATCCACAATCCCCACGGGTATTGATTGTTAAGATTTGTTACTGCTCCAATACCGAAAAAAAATCTTCCCATAAGAAAGACTAATCCGTTAATTGCCAAAGCGATTAGTGCAATCACACCGGGTGAAAAAAATTTTTGTTTAATAGGTTGGGGTAATACTGAATTACGACTCATATTTTTTCTTCTCCTTCCATTTCCTTCCGTCGTTTTGAAAGCCACATAATTCCGCCTAATAAAGCATAAAGGGAAACAGGGGGGACGAAGTAAGCAAAAATCCCGTGCTGGATAGATTCGGAAACACCGGGTGCGGGGTTTTTACTTAACAATGGAAAATCTAATTCAGTAAAATTTTTCGAAGCAAGGTACATCCAAGCCGTACCCCCGACTTCATATTCGCCGTAAATATGATCGATGTATCGCGATGGATCTCTTTTTATCCGCTCTCTTGCGATTCTGATTAATTCGGTTCTGGGTCCGTAGGTGAGAGTTTCGGTTGGACAAATGCCGACACAAGCCGGAAGTTTTTCTTCTTTGGTTCTGTCGAAACAAAAATCACATTTCATTATTAGAGGATTGATCGCTTTGTTATATTCGAACGCAGGTATCTGAAAGGGGCAGGCTGCCATGCAATAGCGACATCCGATGCACATATCAGTATCCCAAATAACAGCGCCGTTTTCCTGTTTAGAAAAAGCTCCAACAATACAGGCAGATACACAAGCCGGATGATCGCAATGCATACATTGCACCTTCACGTCAACCGGTAATGTAGAATTTTTACCATGTGTGTATTCATTTACAACTGTAAGTGCATGCTCGGATGGTCTTCGTTTTGATTCAAGAATTTTTCTTTCTTCATAAGAATTCAAATCACCGGAATCAAGATTATGAGCGGTCTTGCAAGCCCACTCGCAATTTCGACATCCGACGCAAACTGTAGTATCGACGAGTACTCCCATTCGATCAGCCGAAAGAATGTTCTTTGGTCCTGCGTTAGCTACTGAAGCTGAGATTCCCGTTGCAGCAATTCCACCGGCGATGCTATTTTTTAAAAAATCTCTTCGACTTTTACCGGGCATATTAATACCTTTCAGGAAATTTATTGTGACTATGATATTAGTTGCGGGATTTAGACAGTACACTTCAATCTAAAATTATGCCATAGTTAATATTCTAGATTCCTATGAGGGGTTGAGAAATTTATTAAAAATAAACTAATTTTTCAAGAAAAATAATTTGATAAGGAAAAAGTAGAAGTGGTATTTCTCAATATTGACAATTTTAGATTTAAAAGTGTTAAAAACCCCAGTTAAGTCATAACTGGGGCTTTTAAGATCATATTCTTTTTCATGACTTATTTTTCAATATCATTTTTTAGACAATATTTATCATTTGATTTATTTGGGAGACAAATTGTATATTGCTCTCGTCCGAATGTATTTATAATGAACAATGTTTCAAAAGAAAATAAAGCACTCTGTTTTCACTGTGGCGCGCCTGCAGGTGAAGTACCCATATCTTACGATGAAAAATTATTTTGCTGCAATGGTTGCAAATCTGTTTACGAGATACTGGACGGGAAGCAGCTTTATCGGTATTACAATTTCAGCGAACATCCCGGTATAACTCCCAATTTACAACCAAACTCAAAATATGCTTTTCTCGATGATCCCAAGGTAAGCAATAAATTTATCAGTTTTTCAGACGATAAAATTGCAGTCGTTAATCTTCATATACCACAGATGCACTGCAGTTCATGCATCTGGTTATTGGAAAATCTGCACAATCTGCATCCGGGAATATTGATTTCACGCGTTGATTTTTTGAAGAAGAGTCTTCTTATAAGATACAAGAAAGATAGAACAACATTTCGCCAGATTATTGAGATGCTTGTATCGATTGGTTATGAGCCGGAGTTAAGCCCCAATTCAACGGATACAAATCAAAGAACAAAAAGTGAAAGAAGTTTTTATCTGAAAATCGGCGTGGCTGCGTTTTGTTTCGGTAACATTATGCTTTTCAGTCTGCCTGAATATCTTTCTTCCTCTGCAATCGATCTTAGCTCCAGGACATTATTCGGCTATCTCAATCTCATCTTATCTCTTCCGGTAATATTTTTCAGCAGTATGGTTTATTTTTCATCTGCAATAAATAGTTTGCGAACGAAAGCAATCAATATCGACGTGCCGATTGCTCTTGGGATAGCGATTGTATTTCTTCGCTCTGCAGTTGAAGTTTTATTTCAAATCGGTCCCGGGTATTTTGATTCTCTAACGGGACTTGTATTCTTCTTGCTTATCGGAAGATTATTTCAAAATAAGACATATGACGCATTAAACTTTGAGCGTAAATATCAATCTTATTTTTCTCTTGCAGTAACTGTACGCAGAGCAGGACAGGAAACGACCGTTCCAATCACTATAATTAGACCCGGTGAGAGGATGCTTATAAGGAACAACGAAATCGTACCGGCAGATTCAATAATTATGTCGGGGATAGCTTATATAGATTATAGTTTTGTAACGGGGGAATCGCAAATGGTGATGAAAAATGTCGGCGATCTGATCTATGCGGGCGGTAAGCATCACGGAAGCGTTATAGAGCTTGAAGCCATTAAAGAAGTATCAGAAAGCGAGTTTATTCAGTTATGGAATGAGTTCGATGCTTCCGATAGAATAAAATCACAGCTTTTAACTCTGTCGAATACAATCGGGAAATATTTTACGCTGGGAATATTATTTACAACTCTTACAACGGCGTTTTGGTGGTGGTATGTAAATCCTTCAATAATCCTTGACGCAGTTACAGCTATTTTAATAGTTGCGTGTCCGTGTGCGATAGCTTTGGCTGCACCGTTTGTTTTTGGAACTACACTTCGGTTGTTCGGTAAAAAAGGATTTTATCTTAAACATTCTTCCATTGTTGAAGCATTATCGAAAACAGATACTATCGCGTTCGACAAAACAGGCACCATTACACAAACTAAGCTGACATCTATTCGATTCGAAGGCAGTCCGCTCACCGATGAACAGCGAAAACAGCTTGCATCTTTGGTGCGAAGTTCTACGCATCCTTTAAGCCGGTCTATTTATGACTTTCTGCATGTTAAAGAAATAGTGAATGCAGATGAGTTGGAAGAAGTTGAAGGCGCAGGAATTGCAGGAAAAGTTGGAAGCGTTCCTGTTCGCCTCGGCTCGGCTGAATTTCTAAACATTGATGTTCGAGAAAAATATTCCGATGAAAAACGGACTGTAGTTTATGCCGCAATCGACGAAAAAATTATCGGCAGATTTGAATTCGATAATATATATCGTTCCGGACTGCAAGATGTGCTAAAGAATCTCGAAAATAATCAGACTATCTATTTGTTGTCGGGTGATAGCGACGGTGAAAGAAGCCGGTTGAAAGAAATCTATCCAAATTTTGCCGATATGATTTTCAATCAAAAACCTGCTGATAAACTTTCTTTTATTAAATTGCTTCAGGATAAAAATAGGAACGTTATTATGGTCGGCGATGGTTTAAATGATGCCGGCGCTTTGTGGCAAAGTAATGTTGCGATTTCAGTTACAGAAGATGTAAGCAGCTTTTCTCCATCATGCGACGCAATATTAAACTCATCATCGTTCAACATTTTGGATAGATTCATCCGATTTGCAACTACTGCAAAACATATAGTATATTGGAGCTTTGTGATATCAATTATCTATAATATTGTAGGATTATATTTCGCTGTGCGCGGTGAACTGTCTCCGATATTGGCTGCTATACTAATGCCGCTGAGTTCTATTACAGTTGTTACATTTTCAACTTTTATAACTCAATTGATGGCAAAGCGGAGGGGATTAATATAGTGTCGGTAATTTGGATATTGGTTGGATTCAGTATTTTTGTTGCCTCTGGTTTTTTGTTCTTGTTTATATGGGCCGTGAGAAACGGTCAATACGATGATAAATATACACCGTCTATTAGAATTCTCTTTGATGATGAAAAGAAAAATATTACAATGAATCAGACATTGGAAAATAATGCAAAAGGATCAGTTGATTATGGAAATGCAAACGATCAGATACGATAACGGTATTGTTCGCAATTTTGCAGTTGCAACAATGGTATGGGGAATTGTAGGAATGACGGTTGGATTGACTATAGCTTTCCAGTTATTCGATCCAATATACAATGCAATGCTACAGTATCTTACATTCGGCAGACTTCGACCTCTCCATACAAATGCAGTCATTTTCGCATTTGTTGGGAATGGTATCTTCATGGGATTATACTACTCACTCCAGCGGTTGTGTAAAGCCAGAATGTTCAGTGATTTATTAAGTAAGATTCATTTTTGGGGATGGCAATTGATAATTGTTGCTGCCGCTGTAACGTTACCGTTGGGAATTTCAACAGCAAAGGAGTATGCAGAACTTGAATGGCCCATTGATATTGCAATTACATTGATCTGGGTTGTGCTTACAATTAATGTTGTCGGCACAATTATCAAGCGGCGCGAGAAACATATGTATGTTGCAATCTGGTTTTATCTTGCAACTCTGGTAACTGTTGCTGTTCTTCATATTGTTAATTCCATCGAGGTTCCTGTTTCATTTCTAAAAAGTTATCCCGTTTATGCCGGAGTTCAAGACGCACTTGTGCAGTGGTGGTACGGACATAACGCTGTTGCTTTTTTTCTAACTACTCCGTACTTAGGATTGATGTATTATTTTTTACCAAAAGCGGCAAACCGTCCGGTTTATTCGTATCGACTTTCAATCGTTCATTTTTGGTCGCTTATATTTATTTATATCTGGGCAGGTCCGCATCATTTACTTTATACCGCACTCCCCGATTGGGCGCAGTCTCTTGGAACTGTTTTTTCAATTATGTTGATAGCTCCCTCGTGGGGCGGTGCCATTAACGGATTACTAACATTACGCGGTGCGTGGGATAAAGTACGCGAAGATCCTATTTTAAAATTCATGGTTGTGGCTGTAACTGCATACGGCATGGCAACATTGGAAGGTCCAACTCTTTCTCTGAAAAATGTCAACGCACTTTCACATTATACAGATTGGACAATAGCGCATGTTCATATCGGTGCACTCGGTTGGAATGGATTTCTAACTTTTGGAATACTTTACTGGCTCATACCGAGAATGTGGGGCACAAATCTTTTTTCTAAAAAGCTCGCGAACCTGCATTTCTGGCTCGGCACTCTCGGTATTGTTTTCTACGCGGTGCCGCTCTACTGGGCGGGTGTTACGCAGTCGCTCATGTGGAAACAGTTTACTTCATTCGGTGTTTTGCAATACCCGAATTTTTTAGAAACCGTTCTTCAAATTATACCGATGTATATTCTACGCGCTTTTGGCGGAACGTTGTATCTTACCGGTGCGTGCATCATGTGTTATAATATGTTTAAAACCGTTCGCTCGGGAAAATTGATAAAAGAAGAAGAAGTACAGGTTCCAGCCGTGTGGGTTGATGAGCATGTCTCGAAAGAAAACAAACATCGATGGCTTGAAAAGCGTCCCATTCAATTTGCGGTTGTCTCTCTCGTCGTAATTTTAATCGGAGGATTGATAGAAATAATTCCGACGTTTCTTATTAAATCTAACATTCCTACGATTGCTGCTGTAAAACCGTACACACCTCTTGAACTGCAAGGACGTGATATTTATATCCGCGAAGGATGCAATACTTGCCATTCACAAATGGTTCGCCCATTCCGATCGGAGACAGAACGGTACGGTGAATATTCAAAAGCGGGCGAGTTCGTATATGATCATCCATTTCTCTGGGGATCGAAACGCACCGGTCCCGATCTTCATCGCGAAGGGAAAAAATATCCCAACCTCTGGCACTTTATGCACATGGATGATCCGCGTTCGGTATCTCCCGGTTCAATCATGCCTCCGTATCCGTGGTTATTCACACAAGACTTAGATAATTCAACACTCGAATCGAAAATCAGAGCGATGCAAAATTTAGGAGTTCCATATCCTAAAGGGTTCGATTTGTTGGCGTTGACTGATCTGCAAAGACAGGCAGAGCTGATAGCGTCGGATCTTCAAAAACAAAAAATACCTGCCGATCCTTCAAAGGAAATCATTGCCGTTATTGCGTATCTCCAGCGGCTTGGCACAGATATTCAGGTACAGAAGTAGGAAGGAGCAAAAAATGTTTTCAGAATATCTGCAACAGATCGAAGGGATTGCTTCTTATCCGCTTGTCTCACTTTTCATTTTTATCCCGTTCTTCATCATTGTTCTATTTATAGTTTTCAGAATGAGAAAAGAGCATACTGATTATATGAGTAATTTGCCGCTCGATGAGTATCGTGATTCTGAAAGGATATCATTATGAAAAATAAATTTCCGATTAGAATAATCATGCTTTTTGTTTGGTCTTTTGTCTTCAGCAGTTCCACTCTTTTAGCGCAAGCCGCAGACATAGGAACGGAAACCGCTTTGATTATGACCGGCATACTTACCGCTTTCTTTGTGATAATTATTTTCTTTGTCATATTTGTTCTTGAAGGAAACATTGAACCGATTGTAAAGTTTTTCAATGCTGCGTGGGCTTACGTTGTGCCGCAGTCAGCCGAAAAAGCTATTCAGATGGATGAAGACTTCGATGGGATAACGGAGTTGGATAACAGGATTCCTCCGTGGTTCAATTATCTTTTCGGTGCAACCGTTATCTTCGCGATTATTTATTTGATTAATTATCATGTGTTGAAAACAAGTCCGTTGCCGCAAGCTGAGTTTTCAGAAGAGCTTGCATCTGCCGATTTGATGCGGCGTGTGCGGATCGCATCGGAAGGTGAGATCAACGAAGATAAATTGGCGGCGCTCAAAGATGATGCGTCAATAAAAGAGGGAATGGAAAAATTCAAGAAGAACTGCGTAAGCTGCCACGGCAATGAAGGCAGTGGGATTGTAGGACCTAACCTCACAGATCAATATTGGATTCACGGCGGCGGTGTAAAAAATATTTTTGCCACGATTAAAAACGGAGTGCCTGCAAAAGGAATGATCAGTTGGAAACTCGTATTCACACCTAAAGAAATCCAGCAGATTGCATCGTATATTCTTACTTTGCAGGGTACAAATCCGCCGGGCGGAAAACCGCAGGAAGGCAATTTGTGGGTAGAACCGAAAATTGAAGCAAGTGATTCTGTAAAAATTGCTGTGAAATCGTGACGGAAACTGAAACAACAAATTCTCCGGCATCGGAAACTTCTTTCCGCGACCAACTCGGTATCGTTTCAAAAGAAGGAAAACGGAAA
Source organism: Ignavibacteriales bacterium (assembly GCA_016218025.1). Lineage (GTDB taxonomy): Bacteria > Bacteroidota > Ignavibacteria > UBA10030 > SZUA-254 > PNNN01. The sequence continues at coordinate 31,226 of JACRFD010000029.1, read as the reverse complement.
TGGATTTACCCCAAGAAACCAAGCGGTAGATTTCATGCAGGGCGCATTCTCGCAAGCTGGATTCTTCTTGCAATTCTTTTTGTTACCCCATTTCTGCGTTTCAACGGTCATCCGCTGATGCTGTTCGATATTACAGAGCGAAAATTCATCGTGTTCGGTTTAATTTTTGGTCCGCACGATTACATTCTTTTTGCCATTGCGATGATATCGACGATTGTTTTTATTTTCTTATTCACCGTTGTGTTCGGCAGATTATTCTGCGGATGGATTTGTCCGCAAACGGTTTTTATGGAGATGGTTTTCCGCAAGATTGATTACTGGATAGAAGGAAATCATGTCCGCCAAAAACAATTGAACGATTCATCATGGACGGGCAATAAAATTTTCAAGAAATTATTTAAACATGGAATATATTTTTTCCTATCGTTCCTTATTGCCAACATGCTTCTTGCATGGATAATCGGTTCGGAGAAATTATTGAAAATCATTTCCGCTCCTCCATCGGAACATATGGGCGGGTTTGTTGCTATCCTCGTATTTACCGGCGTGTTCCATTGGATTTTCGGCTGGTTCCGCGAGCAAGCTTGCATACTTGTATGTCCATACGGCAGATTGCAGGGAGTATTATTGGATAGAAATTCAATCGTCATTGCTTATGATTTCATTCGTGGAGAACCGAGAGGTAAATTCCGAAAAAGCGAAGAAAGAATTTTGGGTGATTGCATCGATTGTCATCAATGTGTGGAGGTTTGTCCGACGGGTATCGACATTCGGAACGGTACGCAGCTTGAGTGCATAAACTGCACGGCTTGCATTGATGCTTGTGATTCGATTATGGACTCGGTAGAAAAACCGAGGGGTTTAATCCGGTACGATTCAATCGAGGGAATCGAAAAGAAAATCCGCTCGCTCATTACGCCGCGAAGTATCGGGTATTCAATTGTGCTGATAATTCTCATTTCACTTCTTACATATCTAGTCATCACGCGTTCGGATATCGATGTCACTATTCTTCGCACCGGTGGAATGTTTTATCAGGAACAGCCCGACGATTATATAAGCAATCTTTATGATGTTAAGGCATTGAATAAAACTTTTGAATCTGTGCCGTTATCGTTTAAGTTAAAAAATGTTGATGGTAAAATTTCCGTTCTCGGTGATTCATTGATTATAAAAACTCAAGAATCGGTTTCGGTAAAATTATTTATCATGCTGAAACGCGATCAAATTAAATCGATGAACACTCCGCTGCAAATTGAAGTGCTTCGCAGCGGTGAGATTACTCAAGTGGTTGAAACATCTTTTTTAGGACCGGTTGGGGGGAAAGGAATAATTGATGAAATTTAATTGGGGTTTCGGAATTGCATTAGTTATTGTGATATTCGCGGCGGGGGTAGGAGTTTTAGTTTATATCGCTGCCAGTCAGAAAGTTGATCTGGTTGCCGATGATTATTACGATCAGGAATTAAAGCATCAGAATCGTATCGATGAATCAAAAAGGAGTTCAGATTTAAAAAAGAAAATCGAGGTGCGTGCCGCAAACTCTGAATTGAAAATAATATTTCCCGATTCATTTTTAAGCAGAGAAATTACCGGCTCGATAATGCTCTATCGTCCGTCCGATAGAAAAAGCGATATTATGCTTCCGTTAGTTCTCGACTCGGCGAATATTCAAACAATTCTGACGCCGTCGTTCCAGAAAGGTTTGTGGCGTGCGAAAATAATGTGGGAGTATGAGAAAGAAAAATATTATCAGGAAGAAGTTGTAATAATTCAATAAGGAGGAATTGATGATTATAATTACAGGTTTCATTTTCGGAATACTCGGCAGTTTGCATTGTATCGGGATGTGCGGGCCCATTGTGCTGGCTCTGCCTGTCGGCGAGCAGTCTGTATTTCGCTTTGCATCTGGACGGACGCTTTATCATTTCGGTCGCGTGATAAGTTATGCGGTAATGGGTGCGGCAGTAGGATTATTAGGCGGAAAGCTGCTGCTGCCGGTGTTGCAGCAAAATCTTTCTATCATTGTCGGTTCACTGCTTATACTTACCGTTTTATTCCCGAAGATAATCAGATCGGTAAACTTCTTGAGCAAAGTTTTCGATCCCATCACTCAAAAGATAACATCGATTATAAGAAAAATGTTGGAGAGCAAAGCTCTTGTTTCGATGCTGATACTCGGAGTTATGAATGGATTCCTTCCTTGCGGATTTGTTTACATGGCGATCTCAACGGCGGCGGTTACGGGTGGTTATCTTGCTGGGATGTTATTCATGATTGGTTTCGGTTTCGGAACAATTCCTGCAATGCTTGCTGTATCATTTTTCCCAAAACTTATTTCAGCAAATCTCCGATTGAAAATTGCCAAAATTCTTCCCGCATTTCAAGTTATAGTCGGATTACTTTTAATAATTCGCGGGTTAAATTTAGGAATACCGTATCTAAGTCCGAAACTTGCAAAGATGATACCTACAGACGGCGGAGGATGCTGTAAATAGTCGTACATCTTGAAAAGCTGGAGGAAGATTTGAGTAAAACATATGAAGTAAAAAACGTTTTTAACGCGTCTCTTGACGTTCTCTCAGAAGGTTCTCTCGATATTCCTAATTGAAACTATGAACTCGAGAACCACAAAACTTGGCTGGTTTTCGAGTATTCCGTCACAAACGTGACGGAATGTAACGAGAAAACCTATCTATTGGACAACTCCGATGTGAAATTCAGTGGGCGTTTTTGTCTATTTGGGAAATAAAGTTTTATCAGTACGCTTTATCATTATAGAAATTACTCGTTAATAGAGTGTTAAATATTCAACTTTTGAAATTGTTGTTATTTAACTGGAAATAAGATATTTTATACAAAAATGTTAATTGTTAAAATTACATTTGTTAAATAATTACAGATAAAAAACTAACCGATAACGAAGATTATAAGTCGGTAAATTTATTTATTGAAGTAATGGAAAAACATACTAAAGAAAAGATAGAATTTATAGAATCACTGGTTCGTTCAATGGAGGCAGACAATGAGTAAGGAACAGGCACTGAGTGAGTCGGTTACAAAATGTAACCGACTGAAACTGATCGCTGCCGAGGGGAAGCAGCGATGAGTAAAGAATTCTTCCTGCATTTATAGTTGTACATATTGAAAAGCTGGAGGAAGATTTGTACATTATGCGTGTTACATCCGATAAGGATGGGTTATGAAAACAATAGCATTCATGTAAAATGCTGACACATAGTATTCAACGATATTATCAAGAAGTAGAAAAGCTCAAGCATCGCGGCGGAACGAAGATGGAATCTACCGTCAGCCAGGCATTCTATACGCTGCTCAATGATTACGCGCAGCAAAAAGAATTAATGCTTGTTCCGCAAGTGTGGGTGAAGGGGAAGCTGGGTAGAAAAGTTAAACCCGATGGAACCCTCAAAGATAGTCTCAGGCAGGATTGGGGTTTCTGGGAAAGCAAAGATGAAGCCGACGACATTGATGAAGAGATTGAAAAGAAATTTGCCAAGGGCTATCCTGATGTTAATATCCTTTTTGAAGACAGCAACACCGCCATTTTGATACAAAGCGGTCTTGAGGTAATGCGTGTCTCTTTCAGTGACGCGGACAAACTCGATGAAATTCTCAAAGCGTTCGTCAGCTACGAACGGCCCGAAGTGGAAACTTTCCGCAAGGCGATAGAGCTGTTCAAAGAAGATGTGCCGAATGTAACCGAAACACTTCGCAACACGATGTCGCAAGCCGAAAAGCACAACAAGTTTTATGTGGAAGCCCGCGATGAATTCTTCGATCTGTGCAAAGAAGCTATCAACCCGCAGATTACGCTCAGCGATATTACCGAGATGATGATCCAGCATATTCTTACCGCGGATATTTTTAACACCGTGTTCGATGAGCCGTACTTCCACCGCGAGAATAACGTGGCAAAGGCATTAGAAAAAGTAGTGGATACGTTCTTTGTTGCCGAGGTGCGCAAGAAAACACTCAACCGCATTCAGCATTATTATCAGGCAATCAACGCGGCGGCGGCGGGCATTGCCGACCACCACGAGAAACAGAAATTCCTCAAAGCCGTTTACGAAACATTTTACAAAAGCTATAATCCCAAAGCTGCCGACCGGCTCGGCGTGGTCTATACGCCCAACGAGATTGTGCGCTTTATGGTTGAAAGCACCGATTATCTTCTGCACAAACATTTCGGCAAATTTTTGGAAGATAAAGACGTGGAGATTCTCGATCCAGCCACAGGCACGGGCACGTTCATCTGCGATATTATAGACCACATACGCACCGACAAGCTTGAATACAAATACAAGAACGAACTCCACGCCAACGAAGTGGCAATTCTGCCGTATTACATTGCCAACCTGAACATCGAGTTCACGTACAAACAAAAGATGGAACAGTATGCCGAGTTCCAGAACCTCTGCTTTGTGGATACATTAGATAATATGGGATTCGGTTACAGGAATAAGCAGGAAGGTCTTTTCGCCGTGAGCGCGGAAAATGTAGAGCGCATACGCAGGCAAAACAAAAAGAAAATCTCGGTCATTATTGGCAACCCACCGTATAATGCATGGCAGGCAAACTACAACGATCAAAATGCGAATCGTGGATATAAAGAAATTGATACGCGGATTAAGAATACATTTGTAAAATATGGAACAGCGCAAAATCAAATCGGTGCATATGATATGTACACACGGTTCTTCCGATGGGCAATGGATCGGTTGAATGAAAACGGCATCATCGCTTTAATTACGAATCGATCATATATTGACAGCCGTGCACTTGATGGTTTTAGAAAGTGTATTCAAGATGATTTTGATTATGCCTATATCATTGATACAAAGAGCGATGTAAGACAAAATCCCAAGATAGCAGGAACGACACATAATGTTTTTGGCATCCAAACAGGTGTTGCTGTGATATTGTTGGTAAAGAAAGCAGAGCGCGAAAACGCAAAATGTCTTCTCCGCTACATTGCAATGGATGATTATTGGCGAAAGGAAGAAAAACTAGGATGGTTTACCAGTAATCAAATCAAAAGCATTCCTTTTGAAACACTTATTCCTGATAAGAAATACAACTGGATAAATCTTTCGGACAATGATTTTGACGATCTGCTTCCGCTTGTGGATAAAGATGTAAAAGCAGGTAAGGGAAATAATGCACTCTTCAAACTCTTCTCAAGCGGATTGAAAACACAGCGAGACGAATGGATGTATGATGTTTCAGAAGAATCATTAGAAAAAAAAGTAAAATACTTTGTCAAAACGTACGAGCAAACACGGACAGAGAATAGTTTCAAAGGAAAGATGAAAATTAAGTGGGATGAAGATTTAGAGAGTTATCTGCAACGGAAAATAAAGAAAAAGTATAGCAGTAAATCTATAGTCTCTTCGTTATATCGTCCTTTCACAAAATTCTATCTATACTTTGATAAACATTTTAATGGAAGAACGTATCAGTGGTTTGATATGTGGAATGAAAAAGAGAAGAATCTATTTATTGCCGTTCCTGGTATCGGCTCAAACAAAAGCTTCCAATGTTTAGCTAATAATACCATCATCGGTCTTGATACACTTGAAAAGACACAATGCCTGCCGCTTTATCGTTTTACCGATGACGGCACGCGCGTGGAGAATATTACGGATTGGGGTTTGGAGCAGTTCAGAAAGCGTTATAGTCATCCTGAGCGCAGCGAAGGATCTGCCACCAAAGGGAAAAAGAAAGATTCTTCGGTCGTTTCACTCCCTCAGAATGACAAGGCGATAACCAAAGAAGACATCTTCCACTACGTCTATGCCGTGCTGCACAATCCCGCTTACCGGAAGAAATACGAAATCAATTTGAAGCGGGAATTTCCCCGCATACCATTGTACGATGATTTCTGGAAATGGTCGGCATGGGGAAAGCAGTTGATGGATCTGCATGTGAATTACGAGAAAGCGAAACCGTATGCGCTCTCTTTGTCATTCCCGAATGCTTCTATCGGGAATCCAGAACGAGGCAAAAAACTGGATCCCCGCTTAAAACGTGCGGGGATGACAAACAGGAAATTAAAACCAAAACTCAAAGCCGATAAAGATACCGGCACAATCATCATTGATGACGAAACGACGTTAACGGGCATACCAAAAGAAGCGTGGGAATACAAACTCGGTAATCGGAGCGCGTTAGAATGGGTGTTGGATCAATACAAAGAAAGCACACCCAGCGATCCGACCATTGCAGAGAAATTTAACAGATACAAATTTGCCGATTACAAAAAGGAAGTCATAGAACTGCTGAAGAAAGTTTGCACCGTGAGCGTGGAGACTATGAAGATAGTCGGGCAAATGGCGAAGCTAAAATTTATGCGCGATAATGTATGAAAAATATCCAGCAACAATTCAACGATATTTTACTGTACACAACCGATGACGGGAGTGTTAGAATCGAAGTGCTATACCTCCATGAAACGTTTTGGTTGTCTCAGAAAAGAATCTCGGAATTGTTTGGAGTCGACAGAACGGTAATCACAAAGCATTTACAAAATATCTTTGCCGAGCATGAATTAGAGGAAAATTCAGTTTGTGCAAAAATTGCACAAACTGCCGCCGACGAAAAGACCTACAATGTCAATTTCTATAACCTTGATGCGATAATTGCAGTCGGTTACAGAGTGAATAGCTATCAGGCAACCCGTTTTCGTATCTGGGCAACAAAGACACTTAAAGAATTCATCATCAAAGGATATGTGTTGGATGACGAGCGGCTGAAGCAAGGAAGAAAGTTCGGAAAAGATTACTTCGATGAATTGCTCGAGCGGATACGCGAGATTCGCGCCAGCGAGAGACGGTTCTACCAGAAAATTACAGACATTTATTCCGAGTGCAGCATCGACTACGATTCTAAGTCTGATATAACTTTGACGTTTTACAAAACAGTCCAGAATAAACTTCACTGGGCAATCACGGGACATACAGCCGCCGAATTGATCGCGGAGCGTGCGAGCGTCTCGAAAAATAAAATGGGATTGACGAGTTGGAAGCATAGTCCCAAGGGAAAAATTCTTAAAAGCGATGTCAGTATTGCAAAAAATTATTTGGAAGAAAAGGAATTAGCTGAGCTTAATCGTATTGTCTCTATGTATTTGGATTACGCAGAGAATCAGGCGAAGCGGCATAAGACAATGACCATGAATGATTGGGTGGAAAAGTTGGATGCATTTCTCAAATTCAACGACTATGAAATCTTGAAGGATGCTGGTCAAGTTAGCCATGAAGTTGCTATTGCCTTGGCTGAGGAAGAATTTGAGAAATATCGGATTGATCAAGATCAAAAATACGAAAGTGATTTTGATAAAGACGTCAATAAACTAATGGACAAGAAAAAGAGATCGAAATAAAGCTCGTGGGAAATCCAATTCCGGCCGGAACTCATTATCCCAAATAATCGTTAATGATCTTGAATTTGGGTTGCTTACGAGATAATTTTTTCGTAATATCCTTAATCTAAAATCACCCTTTTAAGTCCGATAATCGATTCCTCCACAATTATATAGAGGAATGTTTTGATGAAGATGTTTTTTGTTCATGATACGTTGATATAAGCTCCGCATGGTATGAAGAAATCGCTTTTAGATTATACGCTCCGCATCAGGCTTCCTATTGTTTTGTTTGTAGCAATAGCTGCTTCTGTAGCTACATATTTCATCTCACGGGCAGAACGGGATGGTGTGGGTTATGCACCTGTTCAGCCAATCGCTTTCTCACATAAACTTCATGCCGGAACCATGCGTATCGACTGCAAATATTGCCATACCGGAGTAACATCTTCTCCCAATGCCATGGTGCCGCCCGCCAGCACATGTATGAACTGCCACAGTGTTGCACGCAAAAACAAACCGGAAATCATAAAGCTTACAAAATTTTATCAGGACAGCGCCGCTATTCCATGGAAACGAGTTCATAAAGTTCCCGATTACGCTTACTTCAATCACAGCGCGCATGTGAACAAAGGAATCGATTGCGCTAACTGTCACGGAAAAGTTGAAAACATGGATGTCGTTCAACAAGTGTCTGAATTTACAATGGCGGCGTGTTTGAATTGCCACCGAAATGCAACGACTCAACTTGCGAATGTCCCGAATATCAAAAATGGTCCAACAAACTGCTCGGCATGTCATAGATGATTATCAAGAACGAAATAAAACGGCGTAATTTTTTCGGTTACATTCTTGGCGGGGTAACCTCAGGATTTTTAATCTCTAATCCGACAAGATTGATCGCGAGCGCCAAAAAAATATTCAAAACAGAAAAGAAGATCGTGGTGAAGCAAAACCCGTTAGCAGTTTCTCGAAAGAAAGAAAATTCTTTGTAAGATGGCTTACGATAAAAAATATTGGAAGAGTTTAAACGAATATCAGAATTTGAGCGAGTCGCGGTCCAAGAAAGAAAACGAATTCGCGGAGGGTGTTACGGAAGAGTTCGGACTTTCGAATCTTTCGCCGATCTCGAGGAAAAAATTTCTTGCGCTTATTTCTGCTTCCACTGCTTTCGCTGTTGCTGGTTGCAATAATTATCATGATCGCGGTGAAATAGTCCCATATAATAAGAAACCAGAAGAAATAACTCCGGGTGTGGCAAATTTTTATGCTTCAACATGCAACAGTTGCAGTCAATCATGCGGAATATTGATTAAGATGCGCGAAGGCAGACCCATCAAAATCGACGGCAATCCTGATCATCCGATTAATCAAGGTAAGATTTGCAGTAAAGGACAAGCGAGTATTCTCAATTTGTACGATCCGTATCGTTTGTGGGCTCCACAGTATGGAACAGCATCGGGAAGATTAGAAGAATTGACATGGCAGAATGCTGATGCCGATGTGATAAAGAAATTAGAAGAATCTGTAAAAGCGGGAAAAGAAATTTCGATCATCACTCATTCTATCCACTCACCAACCACAAAGAAAGTGTTAGACGATTTTACCGTAAAATTCCCGGGGACTAAAATTTACACATACAATCTGTTCAACGATGAAAACCGGAAACGGGCTTGGAATAAATGTTACGGAACAGCCGCTCTACCGGTTATCGAATGGGAAAAAGCAAAAGTTATCTTAGCGCTCGAAGCAGATTTCCTGGGAACAGACGGGATGACGGTTGAGCAAACACGAAAGTTTGCCGATGGGCGGGACATCATGAAGTCGAAAGAGTTCAACAGACTTTATTGTGTCGAAGGAACAATGTCGTTAACCGGCGCGAATGCCGATTATAGATTACGCCTTCGTCCCGATGCGCAGCTTGAATTTGTTTTCGGTCTGATTGATGAAATCTCTAAAAAGCTTGGTGTGATAAACGCTCTTCCCGTAAATGTATCTTTAAAATCTATTTTGAATAAATTTTCGCTTGATGAAAATATCGTCAATAATCTTATCGATGATTTATTAAAAAATCGTGGTCAATCAATTATTTATGTCGGGAATATTTTATCCGATGAGATTCACGTTGCAGCTAATTATCTGAATGAAATTCTCGGTAATACAAAATTATATCAATCAAGCCAAACGATTACATCTTTAACAACCTTAACCGAACCAAAAGAGTTTGAGGAATTTGTGAGCAAAATGAAGAATGGCGATGTTGGTGTCGTTATTCATTTTGATTCGAACCCTGTTTATCATCTTCCGAAAGATTTCGGTTATGAGCAGGCGATGAAGTCTGTTCCGCTGACAGTAAGTTTGGTTGAATCTGACGATGAAACATCGCGCTTAGCAAATTTTGTTTTACCAATCAATCACTCATTCGAATCCTGGGGCGATTACCATGTGCGAACCGGCGTATATTCGCTTCAACAACCGGTTATTGCTCCTCTATATAATAGTAAACAAAAGGAAGCGATTCTATTAACATGGATTAATGGCAAAGATTCTTATAAAGATACGATCTATCATGAATATTTGATGAATAGGTGGCAAAAGGAACTGTTCCCGTTGCTCGACAGAAAAGCAGATTTTAAATCGTTCTGGTATTCATCGCTTCATGACGGAGTTATTAACTATGCTGAACCGGCGAAAAATAATTACAGCTTCAACAAAGGATCGCTTTCTTCAATTGCACCAACGCAGAGTAGATCGGGATTAAGCGTTGCTTTGACTGAAAATTATTTTATCGGAGATGGACGATTTGCTAATAACGGATGGCTTCAGGAGCTTCCGCATCCTGTATCGAAAATTGTTTGGGATAATTATGCGGCAATCTCTCCGAGAAATGCAAAAGATTTGAATCTTGAAAATAACGATCTGATTGAAATAAAACTTGCAGAACGGAAGATAACCTTGCCGGTATTTTTACAGCCCGGGCAGGCAGATAATTTTATTTCAGTAGCACTTGGTTATGGCAGAACGAACGCAGGACCAATTGGGACAGATATCGGCGTGAATGGAAATCTTTTGCTCTCTAAAGAATCCATTGCTGCATCTCGAATTTTCCAAGGCGCTGTAATTAGAAAAGTAGAAGGGAAGCATGAACTCGTTTCCACACAGGAACATCATTCGCTTGATGATGAGTTCGTGAAAGACTTACACATTAAGCGGAAGATTATTCAAGAGGGAACGCTCGGAGAATATGAAAAGAATCCAAACTTCCTCCATGAAGAAAAACATGAATTATTCAACATTGCCAAAACCGTAGAATATAACGGTGTTAAATGGGCAATGGCAATCGATCTCAACAAATGCACCGGCTGTAATGTTTGTGTGGCGGGATGCAATGTTGAAAACAATATCCCTGTGGTCGGAAAAGAGCAAGTTGGTAAAGGGCGTGAGATGCAATGGATACGCATCGATAGATATTATTCCGGCACGAATGAAAATCCGTCGCTCAGTCATCAACCGATGCTTTGCCAGCATTGCGACAACGCGCCGTGCGAAAATGTTTGTCCGGTTGTTGCCACAAACCACAGTCCCGATGGGTTGAACCAGATGGTTTACAACCGATGCGTAGGTACGAAATATTGTTCGAATAACTGTCCGTACAAAGTGCGTCGTTTCAATTTTTTCAACTGGCGTGATAATTTAGCGGATGGATATTATGAAAACGAACCGATAAGTTTATTACACAATCCTGAAGTAACAGTCCGCTCACGCGGAGTGATGGAGAAATGCACATTCTGTATTCAACGCATTATGGAAGCGCGTCAACATGCGACTGAACAGGGAAGAGTATTGGTGGGAACAGATGTTCGAACCGCATGTGAAGAAGCGTGTCCTGCATCTGCAATAATTTTTGGAGATATGAACGATCCGAATTCGGAAATATCAAAATATCGGAAGCATGAACTCGGTTATCATGTATTGGAAGAAGTAAATGCCAAGCCAAACGTAACATATCTTGCCCGGCTGAAAAATGTGAACGAGGAGAAAACTGCATGAGCACGACGGTTATCGATTACACCAAAGAACTTCCCGTCGTTGAAGGCAGACCACCTGCATCTCAGATAGATGCGGTCGTATCGGCGCCGCTCGATCAATTTCCTCCGCGCAGGTGGTGGTATGCATTTGCTGTTACATTATCTATGCTTTCTATCGGTGCTTTCTGTATCGGAATGACGCTTTATAAAGGATTAGGACTTTGGGGTGTGAACCAGCCGGTTGGTTGGGGATTCGATATTGTGAATTTTGTTTTCTGGGTTGGAATCGGTCATGCGGGAACTTTGATATCTGCAATTTTATTTTTGTTGCGGCAACGATGGCGGACAGGTATCGCACGTTTTGCTGAAGCGATGACAATATTTGCAGTTATGTGTGCGGGATTGTTTCCGTTGATGCACACAGGTCGGCAGTGGTTGCCGATGTATTTAAGTCCATATCCTAATCAACACGGTTTGTGGGTGAACTTCACTTCACCACTGTTATGGGATGTGTTTGCAGTCTCAACTTATTTCACTGTGTCGTTAGTGTTTTGGTATTTAGGATTGATTCCGGATTTAGCGACGCTCAGAGATCGAACTACAAATAAAATTAAGAAGACAATCTATTCAATTTTCAGTTTGGGGTGGCGTCATTCGAATCGTCACTGGCAGCATTACGAACGCGCGTATTTAATACTTGCGGGTTTTGCAACTCCGCTCGTTCTTTCTGTTCATACAATCGTAAGTTTCGATTTTGCCGTATCTGTGATACCGGGATGGCACACGACAATTTTTCCGCCATACTTTGTAGCAGGCGCGGTTTTCTCCGGTTTTGCAATGGTGCAGAATGTTTTAATTTTTGTGCGGCAATATTTCAATCTCAAACATATCATCACTTTAGATCATCTTGAGAAGATGAACAAAGTAATGGTGCTGACCGGCAGTATGGTTGGGTATGCTTATGCTATGGAATTTTTCATCGCATGGTATAGCGGAAGTCAGTTTGAGACCTTCGTCTTTCTGAATCGCGCGCTCGGTCCATATTCCTGGGCTTACTGGACGATGGTTAGCTGTAATGTCATATTCCCGCAGCTTTTCTGGATTAAAAAAATCAGACGTTCTATACCTGCGATGTTCCTGATAGGAATTACAGTAAACATTGGAATGTGGTTTGAAAGATTTGTCATAGTTGTAACTTCACTTTCAAGAGATTTTCTGCCATCAAGCTGGGGACATTATACGCCGACGCTCTACGATGCTGGAATTTTTCTCGGCAGCTTCGGTTTATTCTTCACGCTGATTTTGATTTTTGTGAGAGTGTTGCCAGTTGTTTCAATATCGGAAGTAAAGGCGGTTGTCGAAGGTGCACAACCGAGTCATCATTAAAGAAATATGAGAACAAAACAATTATATTCTGTAACAGCGCTCTTCGATTCACCCGATGCAATTATCAACGCGGCATCGGAGACGAATAAAGCGGGTTACACAAAGTATGATGTGAATACTCCTTATCCGGTTCACGGAATGGACGGAGCAATGCAGTTGAAGCCGTCTCGCCTCGGATTCTTCGCGCTTGCGTTCGGATTGCTCGGTGCGGTGTTAGCAATTGGTCTCATGACCTGGGTTACATTAATCGAGTATCCGCTTGTTATTGGCGGTAAACCGTTTTGGTCATGGCCCGCGTTTGTCCCCGTTTCTTTTGAATTAACAGTGCTTCTTGCCTCAGTTCTTTCAATTGTCGCGATGATCGTTATCTATTTCAAATTCCCTAATAACGCTCACCCGCTGCATGACACAAAATATATGAAAGCAGTTTCATCAGATAAATTCGGAATAAATATTCAGGCGGACGACCCGAAGTTTGATGAGAAAGTTATTACTGAGTTTTTCAAATCGCTCGGTAGCAAAGATGTTACACCGGTATATTTTGATGATGAGGAATTAAACCACGGACAAAAATTATTCGATCCTAAATTCATCGGCATTCTTTTGTTGGTAGCGGTTATTTCTTCGGGGGCGACGTACTTTATTTTCAATCAATTAATGTTCATGCCTCCATTCAACTGGATGATGACGCAGGAAAAATTGAAAGCGCAAAAACCAAGCGATTTATTTGCCGACGGAATCGGGATGCGTAAACCTGTTGAAGGAACTGTTGCGCGAGGTGTTCTACCTTATCTGTTTAAAGGTCAACCGGATTCTGCTGGAAAATATTTAGTGAATCCGTTATTGCCGACAAAAGAAATTCTGGAAATTGGGAAACAGAAATATCTCACATTCTGCAGTCCATGCCATGGAAACTTTGCGCAGGGCGACAGCCGATTACGCGGTCAATTCCCCAATCCGCCTACGCTTCACTCAGATAAAGTCAGAAATTGGCCAGATGGGAATATCTATCATGTTATCACAGAAGGACAAAATGTAATGCCGAGTTACGCGCCGCAGATTGCACGCGACGACCGCTGGGCAATTATTCATTATCTCCGGGCATTACAACGTGCACAGAATGCAAAGGAATCCGATTTAAAGTGAGCGATACACATTTCAATATCGAACCGATGAAAAAAGAACTTCCCTCCAAAGTAAAAAATATCGGATGGGCATTATTGTTTCTCGGTATCGTAATTTATGCAGTCGGATATACGGTAAATCCAAGAGAAGCGGCATTCAACAACATAGTTGGATTTTTATTTATCACGAGCATTGCAGTTGGTTCAATATTTCTGATCGCGCTTGAATATATTGCGGGCGCGGTCTGGAGTGTTCCAATGCGCAGAGTGAATGAGTTCCTCGGCGGACTAATACTGATTGCACCGATTGTTGCGCTTCCCATGTTTTTTCATCTGCACGATATTTTCCATTGGACAGATTTGGGAACAGTCGGAACAGATGAACTGCTTAAAGGCAAACAGCCGTATCTCAATTTGAATTTCTTTATCATACGTTTTGTTGTTGTGTTTGCTCTCTGGAATTTGTTCTATTGGCTGTTCACGCGTAATTCTTTGAAGCAGGATCTATCAAAAGATCAAAAGCTAACTACAATCAACATTCGGTTGGCAGCGGTATTCCTGCCGGTATTCGCGATAACTCTTACAGTTACAGCAGTTGATTGGGCTATGAGTTTGGAGCCGCACTGGTTCTCGACCATTCTTGGTGTTTATTATTTTTCTGGAACGGTTTTGGCTGCCGTAGCCACAGCGACTTATATCATAGTTGAATTCCATGAGAACGGTTATTTGCAAAATCTTAAACGGGATCATTTCTATAGTCTTGGCGCACTTCTATTTGCATTCATAAATTTTTGGGCGTATATCGCTTTCAGTCAGTTTCTATTAATCTGGTACGCAAACCTGCCGGAAGAAACCATTTGGTTTATGAAGCGGTGGGAAGGCGGAATGCAGTTCGTTTCTGTTCTCCTAATCATAGTTCATTTTGCGGTTCCATACTTTTTGTTGCTGCCGCAGGAAGCAAAAATGAATTTGAAACGGCTGAAGTTCATGGCAATATGGATTTTATTCGCACATCTTTTCGATCTTTACTGGCTCGTTATGCCAACCTACGCGAACGGTGTAACCATTGGATGGATGGAAATCTGTTTTCCGATATTAATAATCGGACTCGTGATTGTTGTCCTTGGATATAAAATGAAACGGCATAACCTGATGCCGGTTGGCGATCCAAAACTGGAACGGGGATTGAAATTCAGATTATGATGGAAAACAATCCTAAATATAAAGCCGAGATAGATTGGAGCGATTTGCTGAAAAAACCGGCGAAGCTTTTCGGCTATTCTTATTTTTATTTCGTGGTTATTCTGGGCGCGCTCGGTTATCTTTATATTTCGAATCTGACGAACATTGGAAAAAATTCGATTGCACCTGCTGTGCTTAGCGATTCAATAGCTTTCGTTCAGGATATTCCGATGCAAAGCGCGAGAGTTATACCGCCCGTCGATGTTTTGAAAGTCGGGATTTCATCTCCAGAACTTGTTGCAAAAGGTAAAGAATTATTCAAAGCTAATTGCTCGTCGTGTCATGGCGATAACGGACAGGGTGATGGACCAACAGCCCCGACATTAAATCCGAAACCGAGAAATTTCCATTTGCTCGATGGATGGAAAAATGGATCGAAAGTTTCTCAAATTTACAAAACGCTTCAGGAAGGAATTGCCGGAAGCGGCATGGCTTCTTATAATTATTTATCGCCTGAAGATCGATTCGGATTGATTCATTATGTGAGATCATTCGCTGCTGGGCATCCGGTTGATTCTCCTGAAGAACTGAAGCAGCTTGATGCAACTTACCAGCTTTCAAAGGGGATGAATGTCGCCGGTCAGATTCCCGTTAAGAAAGCAATGCAAATCATAGCGAATGAAACAAAAATCAGCGAAGTGAAAATTTCTGATGAACTGAAATTGTCGCTGGCAGAAGAGAGTCCGGGTGCCGATATTTTTTGGCGCGTTGTGCGAAATGCATCTAAGGTGTTTACAGGTTTCAGCAACAGCCGGAATAATCAGATTGGAATAGACCAATTTATAAAAACCGTAACTGCCGATCCGATTCAATCCGGATTCAATGCGAATGTCGTGCAGCTTTCATCAGATGAATGGCAGCAAATGCATAAATATATTGTAACTGTTGTTGGACTGAAGGAAAAATAATTTGAAAAAACTTATAATCATCTTTTTTTTCGTAACGATCTTGTCCGTTTTGGGTTATTCAAATCAGGAACAACCAAAGCCGCCCGTTGGGATTATCGAAAAATTAGGACAAACAATTCCGATGGAGGAAGAATTTTATGATGAAGATGGTAATTTGGTTTCGCTAAAATCGATAATCAACAAGCCGACTATCGTAACTTTCGTCTATTATAAGTGTGCAGGTATCTGCAATCCGCTTCTGCGAGAAATGACCGATGTTGTCAGCAAGATGGATTTAACTTTGGGTAAAGATTACCAGATACTTACTTTGAGTTTTGATCATAATGAGAAACCTGAGTTGGGTAAAGAAAAGAAAGAAAATTATTTAGCAGAAATTAAAAAGCCGGTCAATCCCAATGGATGGAAATTTTACACCGGCGATAGCGCTAATATTTACCGCGTGACTGATGCCGCAGGTTTCTACTTCCAGCGCAGCGGAAGAGACTGGATTCATGCTGCTTCTTTGATTGTTCTTTCTCCGCAAGGGAAAATTACCCGCTATCTTTACGGCGTTCAGCATCTTCCGTTCGATGTTAAGATGGCAGTTATTGAAGCATCTGAAGGGAAAGCCACACCGACAATAGCCAAAGTTTTAAAGTTCTGCTACAGTTACGATCCGGAGGGCAAACGCTACGCGTTTAACTATTTGAGTATCGGTTTTGCCGCTACCATTGGTTTCGTTTTAATATTTATTATAATTTTTTTGGTTCGTCCGAAAAAGAAAAATTCCGGAAAGGTTTCTAACGTATGACTTCAAATGTGCCAGCGATAGAGCCGGATTATTTACACGCGCAGACAAACCGCAAAGGAATAGGCGCCTGGATATTCAGCACCGATCACAAACGAATCGGTATACTCTACATGGTATCAATGCTGGTTTTCTTTATGACAGCAGTTGTTCTCGGTGTTCTTATGCGTTTGGAAATGTTGACTCCGGGCAAAACTATAATGCAACCACAAACGTACAACACTTTCTTTACACTGCATGGTATAATGATGATTTTTCTTTTCATCATTCCCGGTTTGCCGGCTGTGTTCGGGAATTTCTTACTGCCGCTCATGATTGGCGCGAAGGATGTATTTTTCCCGCGGCTTAATCTCCTCTCATGGTGGTTGTTTATAACAGGAGGTTTGTTAGCTCTTGTTTCACTCTTTCTGCCCGGCGGTCCCGCGGATACCGGCTGGACATTTTATGTTCCGTACAGTATCCGTACAACAACTAATGTTATACCTGCATTGTTTGCGGCGTTCATACTTGGATTCTCATCAATATTAACCGGATTGAATTTCATAACCACTATTCACCGGATGAGAGCACCGGGGATGACGTGGTTTAAGATGCCGCTGTTTACCTGGGCATTATATTCAACCGCATGGATTCAGATTCTTGCGACTCCGGTTATAGGAATTACTTTGCTGCTTGTGGTTGTAGAGCGATTGTTCGGTGTCGGTATCTTCGATCCGAACTTAGGAGGCGATCCGGTTCTCTATCAACATCTGTTCTGGATTTATTCGCATCCGGCTGTTTACATCATGATTCTTCCGGGACTTGGTGTTGTTTCAGAAATTCTTCCCGTGTTCGCGCGAAGGACTATTTTCGGATATAAAGTTATCGCGTACTCAAGTTTAGCAATCGCTTTTATCGGCTCGCTGGTGTGGGCGCATCATATGTTCACAGTCGGGATGAGCAATACCGGAATGTTTATCTTTTCTCTTCTAACGTTTCTTGTTTCAATTCCAAGCGCGATAAAAGTTTTCAATTGGATTGCTACTCTATATAAAGGGTCGATTAAAATTGAAGTTCCGTTTCTTTTTGTTTTATCGTTCATCTTCCAGTTTTCAATCGGCGGATTGACGGGTTTAATGCTTGGTGTGCTTGCGGTGAACATCCATGTGCAGGATACATATTTTGTGGTCGGGCATTTTCATTATGTTATGTTCGGCGGAACCGGATTCGGATTGATGGCGGCTATGCACTTCTGGTTTCCGAAAATGTTCGGAAAAATGTTTAAGAAAACTCCGGCAATCATCGGTTGGCTTTTGATGACAATTGGGTTTAACACACTTTATTTTCCGATGTTTATACTCGGATATTTAGGAATGCCGCGCAGGTATTATGATTATTTACCTCAATATCAATCGTATCATATAGTCTCTACTGTCGGTTCATGGATTCTTTTTATCGGGATACTCGTCATATTCATTAATCTATTGATCTCTTTGAAGAAAGGTATGAAAGCGTCTGCAAATCCTTGGGGTGGTAAAACACTTGAATGGACTGTCGCATCGCCACCGCCAGTCGAGAACTTCCACGAAATTCCTGTTGTTGAAAAAGGTCCATACGATTATTCCGAGTATGAAATTAAACCGGAGTTAATTAAATGACCACAGCAGCAACTACACATACACACCGCGACGATGTCGGCTCACGAATGGGAATGTGGCTTTTTCTGTTCACCGAGCTAATTCTTTTCGGTGGGTTATTTATTATCTATGCTGTTTATCGATTTAAATTTCCGGAACAATTCTCACTCGCGGCTAGAGAATTAGACACTCTTATTGGAACCGTAAACACAATTATACTTCTCACTAGCAGTTTAACGGTGGCATTATCTATTACGGCGATTCAGCAAGGGAAAAAACATCTATCGATGATGCTGATCGGGATGACGATAATTTTCGCATTGGCTTTTTTGGTGAATAAATATTTCGAGTGGAGTCATAAAATATCCATCGGCATTTATCCGCAATCGCCTGAGCTTCTTAACAAACCACCGGGCGAAATATTGTACTTCGGTTTGTATTATGTGATGACCGGACTTCATGCGCTTCACGTTATAATCGGTATGGTAGTGCTTTTGTTTAGTATGGTCTTCATCGCAAGCGGAAAAATCAATCAGCAATCGTATGTAAAGCTTGAAGCGGGCGGACTCTACTGGCATCTTGTAGATATAATCTGGATTTTCCTGTTTCCGTTATTTTATTTGATCAGTTAATTTATGTCTCAGCACGAAGAACAACATACACAACATTCAATCGGTTACGGCAGATATATTTTGATCTGGCTCGGTCTGCTCGCATTTACCGGCATAACGGTAACGCTCGCCGGTATCGATCTCGGCAGATGGGTTATAATAACCTCGCTTGTTATCGCTTCCATAAAATCTATATTGGTGCTGAATGTTTTCATGCATTTGAAGTTTGAAGATAAGATGTTCAAAATATTCGTTCTCGTTGCCGTCGCAACGCTCGTGATATTTATTTCACTCACATTTTTCGACTACGCGTTTTATTAGGACTTAATATGTTACAAGATGCTTCGCCATTTTCGGAATATGTTGATACAACGTTTCTAATCGTTGTCGGAATCTCATCGCTTGTACTGCTGGGATTGATGATAGCAATGGTGTACTTCATTATCCGATACAGCCGTAAGAGGAATCCTAATCCGACTAATATCGACGGGAATGTGCCGCTTGAGCTAACATGGACTATCATCCCGTTAGTTTTATTCATGGGAATGTTTTATCTGGGCTGGCAAGGTTATCTGAAAGAAATCACAGTTCCTGAAGGCGCGCATCTTATCAAAGTTACCGCCCGAATGTGGGCATGGTCGTTCGAATATCCTAACGGTGTAAAAACCGATACGCTATATGTTCCTGTCAACACTCCGATCAAACTGTCGCTTCATTCATTGGATGTGAACCATTCTCTTTACATTCCTGAATTTCGTATCAAGAAAGATGTAATTCCTAACCGCGAAAATGTCATGTGGTTTAAAACTCCCAGAGCGGCTTCATACGATATTGCATGTGCTGAATATTGTGGATTGAATCATTCATACATGTACACGAAAGTAGTTGCGAAAGATTCCTCCGGGTTTGAGCAATGGTATAAAGAAGCTTCTCAGAAGCAATCGAAGCCATATCTGCCTATGCTTGCGGAAGAAAAGGTGAAGGAGTAAGTATGGATTTTTTGAAGGATGCGGCTCTTCCTCAATCATTGGAACATTTTCATTTAATCGTACTGATTGCCGCGATCAATTCGCTCGTGTTCGTACCATTCCTGACATTCTTACTTGGCTCATCTGTACTCTCTTACTTTTTTGATAGAAAAGGGAGAAAGGAGAATAATCCGTCGTATAATAAATTATCGAGGACAATAATCGATGTTGTCTTGTACAACAAAAGTGTGCTTGCGTTTCTTGGAATTATTCCCGGCTTATCGCTCGTTTTTGTTTACGCCCAGATGCTTCAGTCCACAGTGTCTATATCCGTAGGATTGGCTGGATTCGGATTTTTATCTCTTGTTGCCGCTCTCGTTCTTTTGTATACGTATAAATATACATTCAGAGTTCAAGGACTGCTCGATGTCGTAGAAGATAATAAGGCAAACGGCGATGTTGATGATTATCGCAGAACAAATACAAGCGTTCATATTCGTACAGGCAAGTGGGGATTGTTCTTTCTATTTGTTGCTGTGTTTCTTTACGCTTCGGCATTCAGTGTTACAACTAATCCTTCAAGCTGGACAAGCATCGGTTCGATATTCGATGTTTTAATTTCGTTTGATGTGTGGTTGAAGTTTTTGATTATTCTGGCATTTTCATTCGGTATTACAAGTGTCTGTGTTTTATATTTCTTCTTTGCATATCAGGGTCGGAAGGCGGAAATGGATGAGCAGTTAAAAGAACTTGTTCATAAAATTGCCAGACGATTCATAGTTATCTCGATGCTTGTATTGCCGGCGTTGGTTCTGCTGAATGTCTTCACGCTTTCGATTGATGTGCTTTCCGGGACAATTTATCTTCTTGCCGGATTAACGCTTTTATTTCTATTCCTATCCGCACATTTTTTGTATGGCTATTTCAAACTGCGGGATCTGAAAGCTGTTGGATACGGTTTTTTTATGTTTCTCTGCGCAGCCGCCTCGCTCATCATTAACGATCATATTATGATTGGCAATGCGACTAAAGAACACTCTGCTGTTCTCGCTCTGAAATATGACAAGAACACTGAAGAGTTAAAAACTAAACTTGGTATCGCGATGGCTGTAATGACCGGCGAAGATATTTTCAATGCCAAATGTTCTGCATGTCATCTCTTTGATCAGAAAAAAGTCGGCCCGCCTTACAATGAAACTATTCCTAAGTACAACGGTGATAAAGCTAAAATCATGGCTTTTGTTCTGAATCCATCCAAGATAAATCCTGCTTATCCTCCAATGCCAAATCAGGGCTTAAAGCCCGCTGAAGCCGATTCGATTGTGAGTTATTTGCTGAGTAAGGTTGGGAAATAGTTTTTACTTTTTGTCATGTTGATCCTGTTACAGCTTGAGAAACATCTTGAAATTTATAAATTGGATTCTTAGAATAGTATTAACATTCATTGTCATTTCGAAGAAGTCCCGTAGGGACGACTGAGAAATCTAACCTTTGAATCCTTAATAAGATTTCTCGCTACGCTCGAAATGACAATATGTAATTCTGTAGGAGAATTGATATTGTCGATATAAATTATATATGAGAAATTATAATTTTTATATTTATCTCATGACAAACTGGAACAATAAAGTTCTGTACACGGGTGTAACAAATAATTTAGAACGAAGAATTTACGAGCATAAACACAAGGTAGTGAAAGGATTTACTCAAAAGTACAACGTTAATAAATTAGTTTATTATGAGCACACAACAAATGTTTATTCAGCCATTCAGAGAGAAAAAGAAATTAAGAAATGGAGAAGAGAGAAGAAAAATAAATTGATCAACTCGGTGAATCCTGAATGGAAAGATTTATCGGACGAGTGGTGCTGAATACCCGAGGCTTGATGGGTGTTTTATTTATGAGACAAGATAAAGATTTCTCATCCCGCTTTGCGGAATTCGAAATGACAGAGATAGTCTAAGGACTCATTAAAAATGGATATCAGAGTTAGTTTCTTCAATCGCTAAAATATGATATACAAACTTTCTAATTACCTCGCCCTCACTAAACCGGGATTAACATTTGTCTCGGTGAGCACAGCCGTCGGCAGTGCATACCTTGCATCGGTTGGAACGGATAATTTGTATTTGCTGTGGCATCTATTCATCGGAGCTTTCATTGCAGGCGGTGGGGCGGGGGCGCTAAATCAGTATCTCGAACGTGACTATGATGCCCGCATGACAAGAACCGGATTACGTCCACTTCCTGCAAATAGATTACCTGCCAATAATGTTCTATTATTTGGATTGATTCTATCTTTCATCGGCTGCATCTATCTGGCGGTTTTCACAACCATCATCGCGGCGGTTCTAACAGCAGCGACGTTAATTATCTATTTACTTTTATACACGCCGATGAAACGCCGCACTCCGTTTGCCACTGTTATCGGCGGCATCGCGGGCGCGCTTCCGCCGCTTATCGGGTGGACTGCAATGACGGGAAATATTTCAATACAGGGATTATCACTTTTCTTTATTTTATTCTTCTGGCAAACGCCGCATTTTCTCGCACTCGCCTGGATTCACCGCGAAGATTATGAACGTGCCGGTTACAAAGTCATCACCGTTGTTGACCCTACCGGAATTTCTGCAACCCGGCAAGTTTTAATTTATTGCATAGCTCTTGTTCCCGCTTCAATCATGCCTGCGTTAGTTGGACTTGCAAGCACGATCTATTTTACCGGCGCTCTGATATTGTCGCTCGGATATTTAACAGTTGGACTGATTCTATTTCGTGATCGCACGAATTCAAAAGCACGATTGCTGTTCATTACTTCTATAATCTATCTTCCGATCTTGTTTATTCTTATGATTATGGATAGATTATTACATTGAACCGATCCATATTCAACAAGGTTTTTATGCAAAGACATTTAATAATACTTCCAGAGACCGTCACGCTGAGCTTGTCGAAGCGTGATTTTAAGCCACTTCGTCATGGTTCGACAGGC
This sequence comes from Ignavibacteriales bacterium, assembly GCA_016218025.1. Taxonomy (GTDB): domain Bacteria; phylum Bacteroidota; class Ignavibacteria; order UBA10030; family SZUA-254; genus PNNN01. Next base: position 8,182 of record JACRFD010000029.1, on the reverse strand, counting down.
TCACCATGACACTAAATTTATTTTTCAGACGTCGACTAATCTTATATTTCCAAACTATTTTCTTATTCTTCTTTGTCGCCCAATCTCAAGAATTGATTTCAACTGGATCATGGCACGGAACTAAGGATTCGAATTTCCAGCTATTCATAAATCGTGTAAACTCCGCTCCGGCGCAAGATCGTACTGCGATTGTAGATAGCTTTATGCTTGCTGTTCCGTCATTTCCCTTTATCGAAGATCCTGTTGCTCATTTTATTTATCGCGGCAATGTAACAAGCGTGAATGTTCCCGGCGATGCCAACGGTTGGAGCAGCAGCGGATATCCGATGATAAAACTTTCCACAACAGATTTCTGGTATACATCTCAGGTATTCGAGAGCGATGCGCGACTCGATTATAAATTCATCCTCAACGGTTCATCGTGGATTCTCGATCCGCGCAACCCGCATATTGTATCGGGCGGCTACGGACCAAACTCCGAGCTTGCCATGCCGCAGTACGTTCAGCCGTGGGAAATACAGTACCGCTCGGCAATCCCGTACGGACGCACGGAAGCAAAAACCATTTACAGCAATTTCAGATCGGTAAATTACAGCGTAACAATTTATCTGCCGCCGGGATATGACGCCGCAAGTGAATCATATCCAACAGTTTATTTTCAGGATGGAAGCGAGTATATCAGTTTGGGGAAGACTGTAAATGTAATAGATAATCTTATCGACAGTTTAAAAATTCAACCCGTGATTGGCGTATTCGTAACTCCGACTAACCGCAACGAAGAATATGCCGGCACAACCCGCACACAGTACCAACAGTTTTTTGCTTATGAGCTTGTTCACTTCATCGATAGTGTTTACCGTACGCTCACTTCGCCGCAATACAGGGCTGTCATGGGTGATTCATACGGCGGGAATATTTCCGCTCTCATAAGTTATAATCATCCCGATCTGTTCGGCAACTGCGGGTTGCACTCGGGCGCGTTCCAGTCGAACGGTTACGAGGCGTTTAATCTGATAGTAAATGGTGTGAATAAAAAAGATTCGATCAAATATTTTTCGGTATGGGGGACGTACGAAAGCCCGCTCACACAAAACATGCGCTCGTTCAGAGACTCGTTGATAAATCAGGGATATGATTTCACATGGCAGGAGCGGCATGAAGGGCACAGTTGGGGACTTTGGCGTGCGACAACAGATTTAATTTTACAAAGTTTCTTCCCGCTTATAACGGATGTCAAAGATGGTGCAGAGCTTCCTCAACAAATAAAGCTATACCAGAATTATCCAAATCCGTTTAATCCGACTACTAATTTAGGATTTCGGATTGTGGATTTCGGATTTGTATCACTAAAGATATTTGATCTGCTGGGACGTGAAGTGACAACTTTAGTTAACGAGACGAAACAGCCCGGTGAATACAAGGTGAGGTGGAATGCAGAAGAAGTGGCGAGCGGAGTGTATTTGTACCGGCTGCAAAGCGGAAGTATATCAGTCACAAAAAAGTTGGTGATGGTGAGATAAACTCACAGTTGACTTTCTCACTTAAATGATATTATATTGATAATAATAAATTGGAGCATTTAATGCCAGTAATAAGACCGATTTCCGACTTGAGGAATAAAGCCAACAAAATCTCTGAGCTTGCCCACAAATCGGGTGAGCCGATTTTCATCACAAAAAATGGTGAAGGAGATATGGTTGTAATGTCAATGGCTCAATACAGCAAAATTCAACTCAAGCTTGACCTGTTCAGCAAACTTGCTGTTGCCCAAGTTCAGCGTGCGAGCGGCGACAAAGGTCGAAGCTTATCAGCCGTTATGAAAGAGATCCGCCGGCGGATACATGAGTCGGAATAAGTATACTGTTCGATTTCTTCGGATTGCCGAGGACGATTTTGCAGAAATCATAACTTATATCTCAGCCGACCGTCCATCTGCAGCCGAAGCTCTTGCTGCAAAGGTTGAAAAAAATCTTCAACTCCTTTCCCAGAATCCGCATTTAGGCAGAGTGCCAAAAGAAGATGAGCTTGCTCAACTCCATTATCGATACCTCGTTGTGGAAAATTATCTCATCTTTTATACCGTAGAGGGGCAAACGATTTACATCCATCGAATACTCCACGGCGCTCGCGATTATCTGAGTTTGTTCTAATTTCTTGGGCTGTAAACCTGCCGAGCGGAGTGTATTTGTACCGACTGCAAAGCGGAAACTACTCGCTTGCGAAGAAGTTGGTGTTGGTGAGGTGACAAAGTGCATCGGCACGCCACATTCTTGATTCGGCTTTTCTTAATTCCGGAATACTGTTGTACTCTGCAAAGCCGTATTAGATAGTATTGATTATTCCTTTGTCCTTAATGTGTTTGGTTAATTCTTCAAAATCTAAAATCTTATCATATTGACTCTTTACTTTTCCAAGTTTGCAATCCTCGGTTATTAATTTTAAGAAGTCATTGAAATCAGAATTTTCATTTGCAAGTCGATTAACAGTGTCCCAGTCAATTTCTTGAACGATGCTCGATGGAAACAAAATTTCACTTTCAAAAACATTTTCAGGATTTAATTTGATAATTCCAATTCCAAAAGCATTATTCAATCGTCTAACTTCGTCTTTAAATGTTGGATCATCGTCAATGTTTAATGCAACCAAATAACCTTCGTTAGCCCAACTGGAATTAGATACAGCTTGGAAGAATGATTGTCTGAGATTGCCGAAGTTTAGTGATATTTTTAACTCAAATGAGAATAGTTTTATTGAAGTTATGGAAAGATGATTCTGAATTTCTAAAGTTTCGGGTTTGTAATCTCGAAATGGAAAATAAACTCCAACCAGATCAGGATGCAACCATTCATTCTGTCCCTTATTCGCTTTAGATGAGTTCTCATGATAAATTGTTTTTAAGTTTGCTTTAAAATGGCTGTCTCCAGAGGCGTACGCGGTTAAAACAGGATGTAAGTCACGTTCATTAAATTTTTTTTGGTTACCTTTTTCAATTTTTGCAACCTCAGTGTCCTTCTTTCTTTGAATCTTCTGGATGTCAATATTATCAGCAAGTTTACGGAGAAAGAATTGTGCAGGTCGTTCACTAGTCTGGATAATTATTGAATCCTCACCGTTATTGTTAATATCTGTATAACAATATGCCGCGATAGTTGCCCAAGGTGTTTTACCAGTTGTTGTGTAGTCTCCAATTACTCCAAGTTCGTTTGCTTTGTCCCAAATTTCTTTTGCTGAAAGAGGTGTTCCAACTTTTTCAATTGTTCTTTCGATGATATCCCTAAAAGTCGTTTTTGCCATATTGTTTATTTAAATAGTGTCTTTTTACAATTCATTGCCAAGAATTTACGCAATCTTATGTGAAGTGTCAAGTTTTGCGGGTGGCGGGAACAAATTAGCAAATGTATAAAAAAAATTCCTCCAAGGATGGAATTTGTGGAAAAAGGCTATTGTCATTTCGATCCCCGACGACCAATTCGTTGTTTTGTTGTGGGAGTCGGGAGAGAAATCTTTTATAAGAAACCCAAGATAAGATTTCTCAGTCTCCCGCTCTCCGAGCGGGATTCTTCGAAATGACATTCAAGGGTTTTTACTCAGTCTTAATGGCATAGGGATATTTCGCTTTCTGTAAAATACGTAATGAACTGAAGTTCGGTTTCCAAAGAATTAACCGGCTTTCAATCTCCCCATCAGTGAGGGGGAGATTACAGAGGGGGTCATCTCGACTTCCCTTTAAATTCAATCAAATCAACAGATAACACGCCTATTAAATCCATATCTCATAACTTCTATGCTAGATAAACGTAAGAACAACTTAGACGTTTTAAAGAGTTTGATTATATGTTCCAATTTCTGTATTATTATATAGTGTTGAAAGGTTTGAATATGAAAAGAATATTGTATATCGGAATCTTATCGTTGTTAATAGTCGCGTTGAGCTTTGCCCAATTTAAGTCTCAGGGTGAGCAGACAAGTGTTGCACGCTCGCTTGTAAAACCTATGTCGGGCGTTGGAAGTTTGTTGGGTTTGATTAATCCCGATAATCTTTTTATGCGCCACAGTCTTTCGTTCAATTATATGTCGATGGGGAGTATGGGCGTTTCGGTTGCTTCGTACACAAACAGTTTGTTTTATAAAATATCCGATCCGCTGAATGTACGCTTCGATGTAACATTGCAAGGATCGCCGTTTGGACAATCACAGTTTCAAAATTCACTCAACGGAGTTTTTCTTAGCCGCGCAGAGTTGAATTACCGTCCCTGGGAAAACTTTATGGTCAAGTTCGAATATAACAGGATGCCTATGAATTATTATGGGAGATTCAACCCGTGGTACAGTCCGTATTCAGATTCATTTTTTGGTGAAGGTGAATAAGCGGCGTTGAAAACTTTCTTATCTTCAATTTTTATTTTTTCCCCGAGGGAGTATTTCCATTTTAAAAAGCATTTCCGGTTTTCTGTCAGATGATGAGTCTTGAATTTGACGACATAGAAGAGCGAACGGCTGAACCCATCCCTAAGCTTCCCGTGAAAAGAAAATTATTCAAAGTTATTATTTTTGGATCGATAGGCATCGTGCTGATTGCGGCAATCTATTTTGGTTATCCATATCTTTCAGGAAATATTGAACAATCCAAAGAGAAACAGCAAATGCAGCCGCCGCGAATCATTCAACTCGATGTTTTGAACGGCTGCGGGGCTAAAGGCGTTGGCTCGCGTTTTACAGATTTTCTGCGTGCAAATGGTTTTGATGTAGTTGAGATGAAGAATTATAAAAGTTTTTTAGTCAATCAAACGCTGGTTGTTGACCGGATAGGAGATTTATCTTTAGCCCGGCGTGTTGCCGCCGCATTAGGAGTGAGTGAAAAAAATATCATACAGCAAATAAATCCCGATTACTTCGTAGACGTTTCGGTAATCATCGGGAAAGATTTTTCAGAGTTAAAAGTAACGCACTAACAATTATTGGAGAAATATTGACACCAAAGATACTTTCTAAAAAAATTGCAAATCTGGCGCTTTCAAAAAAAGCGAACGATGTTTTAATTTTAGATTTGCGAAAGTTAACAGACATGGCAGATTTTTTTGTCGTCTGTTCCGCCGATTCCGATGTGCAGGTTAAAGCAATTGCCGACGCTATAATTGATGGAATGGAGGATATCGGCTCACCACCCTGGCATCAGGAAGGTTTAACCAACCGTCAGTGGGTATTGCTCGATTTTGTTGATGTTGTTGTTCATATTTTCCATCGCGATATGAGAAAGTTTTACGGACTTGAAAAACTTTGGGGCGATGCAAAGATAGAAGAGATCACCGACAAACCTGTACCGAAGAAAACCACACGCAAACCACGCACCTCCTCGAAGAAAAAGTGAAAAATTATCTTTCATTACAATTATTGCCGGTGCTGAAAGCGCTCGGTGTTCCTGAATCTATTGCACCGACATTTGAAAAACCGCGAATCGAATCTCATGGCGATTTGACTACAAATATTGCCATGATCGCGGCAAAGCATTTGAAAATAAATCCGCGTCAGCTTGCACAGCAAATCATAGAGAAGTTGAAATTAGATTCCACGCTTGTGGAAAAAATCGAAATTGCAGGTCCCGGATTTATTAACTTCAGATTTTCGAATAAATATTATCATGCTCAATTAGCTGATATTCTGAAAAAAGGAAATCAGTTCGGGAAATCGGAAACAGGGGAAAAATTAAAAACTCAAGTTGAGTTTGTAAGTGCAAACCCGACGGGACCTTTAACGGTGGGACACGGACGCGGCGCGGTTTACGGCGATACTGTTGCGCGACTTCTTGAATGGACAGGTTACGATGTAACACGTGAGTATTATTTCAACAACGCAGGCAGGCAAATGCGTGTGCTTGGTGATTCGGTTCGGTTGCGCTATCTTGAATTGATTGGTGAGAAGATCGATTTTCCCGATGACTACTATCAAGGTGAGTATATCAAGGAAATCGCGCAACATCTTATCGATCTTCACGGAAAAATTTTGAAAGATGAGCCGGCTGAAGGTAAATTCAAACAGCAAGCCGAGACCGAAATATTTGATGACATCAAAAATACTTTGTTGCGCATTGGAGTTAAGCACGACGTCTTCTTTAATGAAAACACTCTTTATGAAACCGGACAGGTAAAAGAAGTTATTGAAGAATTTAGAAAAAAAGATTTGGCTTACGATCAGGATGGAGCAATCTGGTTTAAATCGACAGTTTTCGGCGGCGAGAAAGATAAAGTAATTGTGAAGGCAACGGGCGAGCCGGCATACAGGTTACCCGATATTGCCTACCACCGCGATAAACTCCGCCGCGGCTTTGATTTGATAATCGATATACTTGGAGCCGACCATGTTGCGACTTATCCCGATGTAGTTGCCGGAATAAAAGCCCTCGGTTTCGATGAATCGAAAATAAAAGTTCTTATTCATCAGTTCGTTACAATCTTGCAGGAGGGTGAGGTTGTTAAGATGTCGACACGCAAAGCGAACTTCATCACTCTTGATGAGTTGGTTGATGAAGTCGGAGCCGATGTGGTGAGATATTTCTTTTTGATGCGCGGGATTGGAAGTCATTTGAATTTCGATCTCAAGCTTGCGAAGGAACAATCGGAAGAAAACCCTGTTTACTATTTGCAGTATGCGCATGCGCGAATCGCAAGCATCGTGCGACTTGCCGAAAGCAAAGGAGTTAATGGGTACAAATCGTATGATCTGTCATTGTTAATCCAGCCGGAAGAGATTTCTTTGCTGAAGCTCCTATCGCAATTTCTCGATATGGTTGAATTGTGCGCGATAACTTATGAGCCGCACCGGCTTGCGGAATATCTACATGATGTCGCGGGAAGTTATCACAAGTTTTACCACGAGCATAGAGTTGTGGGAGAAAATTTAAACATCACCGCTTCACGTATCGCGCTTTGTCTTGCAACCAAGACGGTACTTGCCAACGGATTTGCAATTCTCGGCATCCACGCGCCGGAGAAGATGTGACAAGCTAAACGTCCGACTTCTTTCTGTGTAAAAACAAAGCCAGAAGTCGGACGTTTGTCTAAGATTTTTACCTCACCAGCACCATCTTCTTGACTTGTGTAAAAATTTTACTCGGATCGCTCACGCTCACAGCTTCTAACCTATAGAAATAAACTCCGCTTGCCGCTTCGTTCGCATTCCAAGTTATTGATTTGAATCCGGCTTGTTGAATTTCATCTGTGAGCAAAGCTACTTGCTCACCAAGCACGTTATAGATTTTTAATTTCACTTGGCTATTGAACGGTAATTGATATTTAATTGATGTTGTCGGGTTGAAGGGATTGGGATAATTTTGAAATAATTCTGTTTTTAGTGGTGTGTTTGCAAAATCTCCATTCATATTAACAACACAAGGATCCCAATCATCCATCCAATAGATTCCTTTTTTAATTATGTAGAGAATGCTAATACCGGAATCTCCTGCAGCGTGGACAACAAATTGTCGTTGCTTGAACATATCAATTTTTGGAAGACGACCAGAAGTGTCGACAAGAAACAAGCTATCGCACCTACTATATAAATAACAACTATCAGGCCACGTAAAAATAATATCAGCGTCAGATGCTTGTCCATTCATAAATTTCAATGCAAATGTGTCGCGTTGCGCGTAATCATTCCATGGTCTGAAATCGTAAGTTAATAATCCGTTGCCCCAGTTTGCACCAGACCATGGTGGTCTCCAAACAACTCCAAATCCCGGCGGTAGCGGTGGAGCTTCGCGTTCGATTATGGTTGGATTTATGGAATCCAACTGAGTTAAATTAAATCCGTTTGTGGCACCAACAGCATTACCGAAGATCATTGTGTATGGCATAGATCCTTGGTTGTCCTCAACTTTTATCCAAAATTCTATCGCTTGAGTAAATGAAGTCCCTCTAAAGAGAATGGCAAAAAAAATTATCCACATCATTGATTTTAAAGATAAAATTTTCATTTAACCTCCATTTAAAAAAGTTATCAATGAATATAAGACTACAAGAAGTTACTGAGTGAAAGTATTAAAAGCACCAGTTGCCTCATAATAAAATGTAACCGAAGAGAAGAGAAAGATACAAAGAGGAAAAGGTATTAAGCAAGGGCTTTTTTCTTGGAGAAGATAACATTGTTTTTTCTTTCAAGTGAGAGTGATAGATCAGAGAATTTGGAT
>JACRFD010000027.1 GCA_016218025.1 Ignavibacteriales bacterium | reverse complement strand
GAAAATGAAAAGTCGGATGTAACTTTGCTAAGCCCTGCTGCTCCGATTAGTGAAAGTGTGAGTTTTGGATTAATCTTAAAATTAAATCCTAACGACATTAATCTGGGGGCATCGTAACCGTCAATAATAGTTGTATATGCTTGATAGTAGAGCAGTAAAGAATAATTGCCGTTATCAAAGTATCTTCCAGCACCCAAACCGTAACTAACCGGATTTTTGTAATTGATATTTGCCGGGTTGCCTATTTCAATATAACCAAGGTCTGCAAAGGCGAGGTAACTGCCTACGGTCTGTCGGATTGTTGCCGAAACGCCGAAATCAAATTTTCCGGTTCCTAATCCCTGGCTGTTATTAGCTGTAGGAAATTTTACAAACGAGTTGAAGGTCAGCGAAAATAATGAAACATTATTTTCAAAAAGAGTATATGATCCGTAGAGATAAAGATCGCCCAAACCAACATGACCGAACGAAGACATAGATTGAGTGTTTGTAGCAGACACGCCGTTTCCCATTATCCCGCCGCTGTTGTTGCCCATAACATCTCCGCTGGAACTGCTGCTGTTCCCGTTTGGAAGCATCATACCACCGACCTGCCCAACTCCGCCGGCGCTCTGAGCGACAACCGGAACTGAAAGGATGAAGCTCCAATCATTTGTTTGATAACCAGCGCCCCCGTATAAATAAATAATCTTGTTAGAATTATTTGACAGATAATTTCCGCCGGAGTATTGAATAGATGTTGATAGCGTCCATCCTTCCTGTCCAAGCACAAAAGATCCGCTGACAAAGAAAAGGAAAAGAACCAGGAAGCCCCAAGGAGGCTTCTTAATATTTTTGTTTGTTGAGAATCTAAATTTTATTCCCATCACTTGTATTCCTTTAGTTGAGCGTCCTTCATTGATTTCAACATACCGTCATAATCATTCATCATTGATTTCATTTGATTCATCATTTCTTTAACGTGATCGCTCATCGCTTCGCTACTCATCATTTCTTTGCTGCCCATCATTTTATTCAATTCGCCCAGCGTGCCTTCCATGCTCTTGGCTAAATTTTCCATATTCTGCATCAAAGGCAGCATCTTTGAATGCATGTCCATATTGTTCATCGATTGCTGCTGCAGTTGACCGCCGCTCTTCATCATCGAAACCATCATCGAAGATTTGGAAACAAGTCCGTTCATCTGCGTCATCATGTTTTGCATCTCTCCCATTTGCTTCTGCATCATCTGCATTCCCTGATTACCCATGCCAGCATTGCCGGGTTGGTGCTGTGCAGATACAGTAATACTAAAAATAAATATTACTGAAAGTATAATAACGGATTTAGCGAATGATTTAAGTGTGTTCATTGTGTTACTCCTGTTTTTTATTGATTAATTATTAATTTCACCACTTGAGAAAATAGTTTTTGAGTAAAGATCGTCCATTCATTTTCTCCTTTATATTTTTGATACATCTTTTTTAAATCCTCCATCATTGCTTTCAAGTGAGTAAACAAAAAAAGCATGATCTGCTGACTGACCGCATGTCCCGATTTTGTGAACAACAGTGCGGACATTCTCAACTAAATTATCTTGGCATGAAAATTCAAACCGCGATATTTG
>JACRFD010000025.1 GCA_016218025.1 Ignavibacteriales bacterium | reverse complement strand
CGGTGAAACGGAACCGTTATGTGTCCCGGGAAAAGTTGTGATTTGTTTTAATCCTTTTCCATCCAAACCGACAACACACAAATATCTATCCGTACTGTTTTTCATCGGGCTATGGAAATAAACTTTTTTATTTGATTCATCAACATAATGAATATCGGATACCTGCCAATCACCCTGAGTTAATCTCTTAATTAGTTTTCCTTTAAAATCATAATAGTAAAGATGTTCCCAGCCGTCAGCGTTCGATCTTAATAAAAATCCGCTCCCGTTTTCAAAGAAGTAAAGATCTTCAAACCATTCAACCCACTCTTTTTGTTTTTCGTTGTAAAGCTCTGTTTTCTTTCCTGTGTTGGTATCAATCCAATAAATTATAATATTGTCCTGCGCGCGGTTCATCCATTGAACAGTAAGTTTATTATCTTTTGTCCATGTAGGCCGGGCAATGTATTGATCTGCTTTCTCATCAAAATCTGCCCACGTAATTTTTCCATCAGCAACTGTTGCTATACCAAATTTTACATAAGGATTCGGATCGCCTGCTTTGGGGTAACGCTGATGCTCAAGTTCGCCATGTTGTTCATCTGCACGATAGATCGGAAACTCCGGAACCGGATTATCATCAAAACGAAGGAAACAAATTTTATCACTATTGGGCGACCACCAAAATGCAGAGTATTGTGTAGCTCTTCCTAAAATTTCTTCCATATAAACCCATGATGCCCAACCGTTGTAAATTAAATCCGCTCCGTCATTTGTTATCTGCATTTCTTTTTCTTTCTCCACATCAAATACATATAGATTATTATTCTTTACGTATGCAACTTTTTTGCCATCGGGAGAAAGCCGTGCAACTTTTTCTTCTGCATCATCTTTAGTTAATTGTTTGAAAGTATTGTCCGGACGTGAGTAGTAGTAAAGATTATTTTTTTGATTGATCAGATAATAATTGTAATCTTTTGTAACCCCAAGCGGTCGCTCCAAAGAAAATCCTTCCGGTAATTGAATACCACTATTATCATTGTAAACTTCCGATTTTCCGTCTTCAACATTTGTTTTCATCATAACCGGTCGTGAGCCCGGTTTTGAAGGATCTGCTTTCATTTCGAGATAATGCTCTTCATCAAGCCAGCCGATAGGACCGCCGCGTCCTATCATACCCATTTCTCCACGCATTCCTCCGCCGCCTTCATAAACTTGTTTATAGGTGAGTTTTTTCTTCTGTGCATTTATGTCTGAAAAGTTAAATACGAATCCAACTACTGCAAGAAGCAGAATCAGAATTGCCTTTTGATGTTTCATCTATTCTCCAAATTCATTTTTGAGACTCTTGACTAAAAATTAAAAAAATTATTTACTCCAGCCAATTTAATAAATGTTAAAAAGGGCGGCTAATTGCTAACGGCTAAAAGCTAATGGCTTCTTTACCACGCATAAGCTTCCGGTGCTTGATTACCGGGACCAGCCCAAATCTCATCTAAATTTTTTAGAGTTTCTTCGGATAATTTTATTTCCAATGCTTTAACATTTTCTTCTAATTGCTGAATTGTTCTTGGTCCCACAATTGGCGAAGTTACAACCGGATTATTAAGAACCCATGCAAGTGCAACATCAGCCGG
>JACRFD010000002.1 GCA_016218025.1 Ignavibacteriales bacterium | reverse complement strand
TACTCTTTAAACGTGAAGGTGCAAGTACAATTACGCAGCAGCTTGCTAAAAATTTATACGGATTAAAAAGCAGAAATGAATCTGCACGCGGAACTGTTATAAGAAAAATTAGAGAATGGATTACAGCGATCCAAATTGAAAAAAATTACACAAAACGTGAAATCCTAGAAATGTACTTTAATACATCCTATTTCGGGCATAGTGCTTACGGATTAAATGTTGCAGCAAGAGTCTATTTTAATAAAAGTGTAAAGGAACTAACAATCACCGATGCGGGGGTTTTAATCTCACTGTTAAAATCTAATGTCTATTATGATCCTTTTAATAAATATGAAAATTCTTTACGTCGAAGAAACCTTGTAATGAAAAATATGGTTGGTGCTGATTATTTATCCGAATCGGAATATGAAAAATTGAAACTGGAACCGATAAAACTTTCGTATAAAAAAATTGAAGAAGGAATTAGCGGTGGTATTGCACCCCACTTTCTTGAATATATACGTCAGCAGCTTGTTAAACTTGCACCAAAGTATGGATTAAATCTTTACGAAGGCGGTTTGAACATTTACACAACATTAGACTACCGAATGCAAAAGATAGCTATCAATGCTGTTAAAGTTCACCTCGATGATTTTCAAAAACAATTTGATAAAAATTGGAATTGGCAAAAATATTCTGTCTTATTAAACGAGATAACAGATAAAGCTATTAAGAATCGTCCTGAATATAAATCAGCCGCTAATCAAGAAGAGAAAAAAAATATATATAATCGTTTACAACGGGACAGTCATTTGATAGATTCAGTTAAGAGAATTGGAAAAAGGATTGAAGTTGGTTTTGTTGTAATTGATCCGAAGAATGGTGAAATCCGCACAATGGTAGGCGGACGTGATCAAACATTTTTATACGGATTGAATCATTCAACTCAAATAAAACGTCAACCCGGTTCAGCTTTCAAACCTATTGTTTATTCTGTTGCAATTGATGATGGTTTGTATCCGGCATATCCAATGATGAATGCGCGTTTTTCATATGACGATGGTTCAGCTAAACCTTGGAGTCCGGTTAATTTTGAAGATCAAGGAACCGGAAGGTTCATGACTCTACGCGATGCACTCGCTCATTCCACAAATATTATTGCTGCACGATTAATTATTGAAGATCACGCACCGCTTTGGAAGATAGGCAGGTTTGCAGAGAGGTTGGGAATAAAATCTAAACTTGATTTGGTTCCCTCTATTGCATTGGGCTCTTCGGTAGTTTCACCGATTGAACTTACTTCTGCATACGCAACTTTTGCTAATCGTGGAATTTACAATGAACCGATTTCTATTTTAAGAATTGAAGATAAAGACGGTGTATTGGTAGAGAATTTTACTTCGAATGCAAGCGAAGCGATACCTGAAGAGACGGCATATATTGTAACAGATATGCTAAGGACAGCAATTGATGCGGGAACCGGACAAGCAGCCCGATCGAGATATAATTTTCAACGACCGGCTGCTGGTAAAACCGGTACAACACAAGATTTTGCCGATGCTTGGTACATTGGATTTACTCCGCAGTTAACCGCAGGAGTTTGGGTTGGATTTGATGATCAGCGTGTTTCTTTCACTGGAGATTACGGACAGGGAGCGCGCGCTGCTTTACCAATTTGGGCAATATTTATGCACGATGTTTATGAACAGTTAAATCTTCC
>JACRFD010000026.1 GCA_016218025.1 Ignavibacteriales bacterium | reverse complement strand
TTCAGCTTATGTACCTCTCGGATTAACTGCAACTACTATGAAAATTGCCGACTATTTTAACGATCATTACTTTTCGCACGGACATACATATGAAGCTCATCCTTTAACGTTAGCTCCTGCAATTGCAGCAATCAATGAGTTAAGAAATAAAAAATTAATTGAACGTGCCGTTGAGATGGGTGATTATCTTAATAAAAAATTAATGGCATTGAAATCGAAACATCCTTCGATCGGTGATGTGAGAGGCATCGGACTTTTTTATGCAGTAGAGTTGGTGAAAAATCAAGCAACCAAAGAACCATTTAATACTAAGGAAGATAAAGTAAGCGGAAAACCTTTGCTTGTTGATAAGATCTCCGCTGAGATGATGAAACGCGGAGTTTATGTTCAATCATGGGTAAGTCATTTTGTTATTGCACCGCCGTTGATCATAACAAAAGAGGAAATTGATTTTGCTGTTGAAAAACTTGATGAATGTCTTTCGATAGCTGATGATGTCTTAAATAATTAAAAACTCGGTCAAGGAAAATATACTTCGCCGAGATTTTAAAAAGCCCTTCCCTTTGGGAAGGGTTGGGATGGGCTTTTTATTTTCACAGATCAGACTGGAATAAATCAATGAAGAATATCGCTTCAAAACTTCCGAGTGAACAGTACGAGAAAAATTTTTCAGATCTGCATCCGCCGTTTACACAAAACTCTGCTGTAGCGGAAGCAAACCGTTGTCTCTATTGTTACGATTCTCCATGTATGAAGGCATGTCCAACTCATATAGATATATCAACATTTATAAAAAAGATTTCAACCGGAAATCTTCTTGGCTCGGCAAAAACAATTTATGAGTCGAATTGGGTTCCTCTTACTTGCGCAAAGGCATGTCCTGTTGATGTTCTATGTGAAGGGGCTTGTGTTTACAATGCGAAAGGAGAAAAAGCGATTGAGATAGGACGGCTTCAGCGTTATGCAATCGAGAATTATTTCGATAAGGGTATGCCCGCACTCTTTCATAAAGCACCTAAGAATGGAAAGTCGGTCGGCATAGTTGGCTCCGGTCCGGCTGGATTAGCATGTAGTGCTGAACTTGCACTCTTGGGTTACGAAGTAACTATTTATGAAGCTAACAAAATTCCCGGTGGATTAAATACTTGGGGCATCGCACCGTATAAAATGAGAAGAGAAGATAGTTTGAAAGAAGTTGAATTGGTAAAAAGTTTCGGTGTTGATCTTAAAACGGAAGTCATGATTGGTAAAACAGTAAAAGTTGACGATCTCTTAAAAAAACATGATGCGATTTTCCTCGGAGTTGGTTTGGGTGAAAGTCCTCAGCTCTCAATATCCGGCGAAGAATTATCTGGAGTTGTTGGTGCACTTGATTTCATTGAAAAAGTAAAAACAGAAAATTGGGAAAATGTTCATGTTGGAAAAAAAGTTGCTGTAATTGGTGCAGGTAATACATCAATAGATGCGGCAACCGAAGCAAAAAGGTTAGGCGCTGAACAGGTATTTATCATCTATAGAAGAAGCGATGTTGAAATGTCAGCTTATGAATTCGAATATGAACTTGCTAAGAAAGACGGAATTGTTTTTCATTTCCTTACTTCTCCGAAACGAATTATTGGTAATAGTTTTGTTGAAGGGATTGAGTGCTTAAAAATGAAACTCGGTGAACCGGATATTCATGGTAGAAGAAAACCGGTTCCAATACTAAGATCGGAATTCACAATTCCGGTTGATATGATAATTAAAGCTATCGGACAAGAAACAAAATCAAGTTTCTTAAGCTCAATTCCAAAATTAACACTTGATGATGAAGGATGTGTTATTGTTGATAGGACAACATTTCAAACAGCAAATCCAAAAATCTTTGCCGGCGGTGATTGCATTAACGGCGGTAAAGAAGTTGTTAATGCAGCTTACGATGGTAAACATGCTGCTCATGGAATTGATAAGTTCTTAAGCAAAAAATAGAACACGGAAGAACACGGATTAAGCGGATTCACACGGATAAAATTATGCTATATGAAGAATTAACAAGTAAAATTATTGGGGCTTATTTTAAAGTATATAATACTCTTGGATATGGATTTTTAGAAAAAGTTTATGAAAATTCATTGAAAATAGAGTTGCTGAAATTAGGTTTTAAAGTAGAGCAACAAAAGAATATAAAAGTTTTTTATGATGGGTTTGATGTCGGTGAATATTTTGCTGATTTAATAGTTGATGATTTAGTTATTCTTGAACTCAAAGCTGCAGAAAATTTGTGCGATGAACACGAAGCACAATTATTAAATTATCTTAAAGCAACTGATAAGGAAGTTGGACTATTATTTAACTTTGGGAAAGAAGCAAAATTTATTAGAAAAGTTTATTCGAATGAAAATAAAAAATCCGCGGTGATTCGCTAAATCTGCGTTCATCTGCGTTCTATTAGAATATTTTACTGAGGTTATTTATGGTTGATCTTTCAATAAATTGTGCAGGAATAAAATCACCTAATCCTTTCTGGCTTGCATCGGCACCTCCTTCTAATTCTGCTTATCAAAATTGTAAAGCTTTCGAGCAAGGATGGGGAGGAACAGTTTGGAAAACGATCGGTGAACCTGTAATGAATGTTTTTAACCGTTATGGCGGTTTGGATTACAACGGTCAAAAGATTTTCGGATTGAACAATATAGAATTGATCAGTGATAGACCCATAGAAGTTAATCTAAAAGAAATTGCGGAGACAAAAAAACTTTGGCATGATCGCGCTGTTGTTGTTTCGTTAATGGTCGAATCGAAAAGAGAAACATGGCATGAGATAGTTAAACGCACAATTGATACCGGCTGCGATGGAATAGAATTAAATTACGGATGTCCGCACGGAATGAGCGAACGCGGTATGGGTGCCGCTGTTGGTCAAGTTCCCGAATATTGCAAAATGATAACTGAATGGGTAACCGAAGTTTCGACAATACCTGTTCTTGTAAAACTAACTCCTAATGTTAGCAACATTCAATTGCCGGCACGTGCGGCAAAAGCCGCCGGAGCTGATGGAATTTCACTCATCAATACTATTAATAGTATCATAGGAATAAATCTAGATACATTTGAATTGAGACCAAACGTTGGCGGATTAGGCGGACACGGAGGTTATGCAGGTCCCGCAGTAAAACCAATTGCACTTCATTTACTTTCTCAAGTTGCAATAGATCCTGAAGTTAATTTACCTATTTCAGGAATCGGTGGTGTTAGTAATTGGAGAGACGCATTAGAATTTATCTTACTTGGTGCATCAAGTGTTCAAGTTTGCACTGCTGTAATGCATTATGGATTTCGTATTGTTGATGATATGATCGAAGGAATGACCAACTGGATGGAATCGAAAGGAATTACTTCTCTCGATCAAATCAGAGGTAAATCTCTTCCGCGAGTGAACGATTTTGGAAATTTTGATCTTCTCAATAGAACAATTGCGAGAATAGATCAGCAAAAATGTATTCATTGCAATTTGTGTTACATCGCTTGCGAGGATGCGGCTCATCAGTGTATTGATCTAACTCCGGTTAACGGTCATAACAAAACGGAAGTCCGGGAAAAAGATTGTGTCGGCTGCGCATTGTGTTCATTAGTTTGCCCGGTTGAAAATTGTATCTCTATGGTTAGAATTGATGACGGCTCTGCTTCAAAAACTTGGAACCAGTTAACAGAGGAATTTAGGAAAAATGGAAAGCAAATGACATGGGAAAATCTTGCAGAGTTTCAGCACAAACATGGAATAGAAATTCATTAACAGCTATTCACTGTGTAAATCATGGTTTATAAAAAAATATCAAAAGCACAATTAACTTTATATAAACGTATTGAGGGAATAATTTTTTCACTACGTGGAGAAAAAGTAATTCTTGATAGCGATCTCGCAGCAATCTATGGAGTGACTACTGCCCGGCTTAATCAACAAGTAAAAAGAAATGTTGATAGATTTCCATCTGATTTTGTTTTTCAACTTAGCCAAAAAGAGTTCGATAGTTTGATGTTGCAAATTGCAACATCAAACCCCTCAAGAGGAGGACGAAGAAAGCTTCCGATGGCATTTACTGAACATGGTGCGATAATGGCAGCAAATGTTTTAAACAGTTATAAAGCTGTGCAAATGAGTGTGCTTGTAGTTCGTGCTTTTGTACAGATCCGAAAAAATATTGTGGTCCATCATGAATTAACCAAAAAATTAGATGAACTTGAACGCAAAGTTATTAATCATGATAGTAATATTCAGGAGATAGTGGAAGCCATACGTCAATTAATGGCTACTCCCGAAAAATCAAAGCAACGTTATGGATTTACTATTGAAGAACCTTTGGTAAAATATGTTGTTCAAAAAAAAACAAGAAAATAAAAGCTAAAAATCAAACTGAGGTATGAAATGTCCATCCTACTCAAAAACGGCCGCATAATAACAGCCGAACAAGATTACACTGCCGATATTTATATCGAGAAGGATAAGATCCAAACAATCGGTATATCACTCAACATTCAAGCGGATAAAATCATTGATGCAAAAGGAAAGTATGTAATTCCCGGCGGGATTGATGTTCATACACATCTCGATATGCCTTTCGGAGGAACTACATCAGTTGATAATTTTGAAACGGGAACGCGAGCTGCTGCATTTGGCGGAACTACATCTATAATTGATTTTGCTATTCAAGCAAAGGGAACAAAAATGCGAACAGCTCTCGATACATGGTGGAAAAAAGCCGAAGGGAAAGCAACAATCGATTACGGATTACACATGATCGTAACAGATTTACCGGAAGCTGATCTTGGCGATATGGGAGATATGGTGAAGGAAGGTGTAACAAGTTTTAAATTATTCATGGCATATCCCAATGTTCTTTTGGTTGATGATGCAACAATTTTTCGTGCAATGAGACATACTGCCGATACCGGTGCATTAGTTTGTATGCATGCGGAGAATGGCGGTGTAATAGATTTAATAGTACAGAAAGCTTTAGCAGAAGGAAAAACTGCACCGATATATCATGCATTAACACGTCCAACCACTGCAGAAGGTGAAGCTGTTAATAGATCAATTGCACTTTCGCAAATGGCCGGCGCGCCGGTTTATATCGTTCATCTATCTTCAAACGATGCTCTTGAAAAAGTTGCTGAAGCACGCGATAGAGGACTACCTGCATTTGCAGAAACTTGTCCTCAATATTTATTTCTATCACTCGATGATATGAACAAACCCGGTTTCGAAGATGCAAAATTAGTCTTCACTCCTCCTCTTAGAGAGAAATGGCATCAGGAAAAGCTTTGGGCTGGTATTAAAAAAAATACACTTCAAATAGTTTCTACCGATCATTGTCCATTCTGTTTTAACGAACAAAAAGAATTAGGAAAAGGTGATTTCACAAAAATTCCAAACGGCGGACCGGGAATCGAACACCGCATGCAGTTAATTTATGACGGCGGAGTTCGTGCCGGAAGAATTACATTAAATCGTTGGGTTGAAATTACATCAACGGCGCCAGCTAAAATGTTTGGAATGTTTCCGCGCAAAGGAACTATTGCACCCGGCAGTGATGCTGATATTGTAATTTGGGATCCGGGGAAAGAATATACTATTTCAGTTAAAACTCATCATATGGCAGTTGATTATTCCATGTATGAAGGGAAAAAAGTAAAAGGTAATACTGATGTTGTAATCTCTCGTGGCGAAGTTATTATGGAGAAAGAAAAGTTTTTCGGTAAACCGGGAAGAGGAAATTTTGTAAAGAGAGATACACACGGTACTGCATGGAATTAACAGATTGGATTCTGTAAATCACTAAGAATTTATTTAATCATCAATGAAAGGATAGCATGGAAAAACTTTTTTCAGATGACTTGATTGAAACAGATCTTTCCGGTCTTAAAGACACTAAACTATTCAATAAAGATCTCGCACCTACAAAGATCGTCCAAAGAAATTGGGGGACATACAACATTGCGTCACTCTGGATCGGGATGAGCGTATGTATTACAACATACATGCTTGCAAGCGGATTGATTGCCGGCGGAATGAATTGGTGGCAGGCGCTAATGACAATTACAATCGGCAATGTTATTGTTCTAATACCAATGATACTTAATGCACATGCCGGTACAAAATACGGAATTCCATTTCCCGTTCTTGCCAGAGCTGCATTTGGCACGCTTGGATCAAACGTTCCCGCTCTTCTCCGCGCTGTTGTAGCTTGCGGATGGTTCGGTATTCAAACATGGATTGGCGGACAAGCTTTGAATTCGCTCATGAGCGTTCTCATTCCGCAATGGGCTGTATGGAATTGGGGACCAGCAGCAGGGTTTCTAATTTTTTGGGCAATGAATGTTTATTTCATTGTGAATGGAATGGAATCAATCCGGTGGCTTGAAGCGCTTGGCGCACCATTTCTTCTCGTTGTTGGAATTGCACTTCTCATTTGGGCTTATATCCAGGGCGGAGGTTGGGGACCGATCTTAAGTCAACCAAGTAAATTTCAAACAGTAAGAGAATTTTGGAAATTTTTTATTCCCGCTCTTACCGGAATGGTTGGATATTGGGCAACACTATCTCTCAACATTCCGGATTTCTCGCGTTTTGCAAAAAGTCAAAAAGCTCAAATGCTAGGACAAGCAATAGGATTACCTCCGACAATGGCGCTCTATTCGTTTATCGGAGTTGCGGTTACATCCGCAACAGTTGTGATTTTTGGTGAAGCGATCTGGGATCCGGTTGTTCTTCTTTCAAAATTTCAGAATCCGATTATTGTTATTATCTCCTTGCTGGCTCTTATGGTTGCGACCTTAACAACAAATATTGCAGCGAACGTAGTTTCTCCGGCGAATGATTTTGCAAATCTTTATCCGAGTAAAATAAATTTTGTGCGCGGCGGTTTAATGACTGCTGTTCTTGGAATTATGATTATGCCATGGAAATTATTATCTGATTACAGTTCCTATATCTTCGGTTGGCTTGTTGGTTATTCCGGATTCTTAGGACCAATTGCTGGAATTTTAATTTGCGATTATTTTCTTGTGAAGAAAAAGAAATTAATTGTAGTTGATCTCTATAGAAGAAATGGTGAGTATGAATTCACAAAAGGTTTTAATCTAAAAGCGATTTATGCATTAATTGCCGGAGTGTTTGTTGCACTAATCGGTTTAATAGTTCCCTCACTTAGGTTTTTATATGATTACGCTTGGTTCGTAGGTTTCGCAGTTTCATTTGTTGTTTATCTTCCAATTATGAATAAGAAGTGAGCAAAAAAATATTACTGCATATTATTATAAACTGATTGAACGTCGTCATCTTCCTCGAGAGCTTCGATAAGAGCATTCACTTCTTTACGCTGTTCTTCAGTAACATCTTTGTAATTTGTAGGTATGTACTGAAGTTCAGTTGCTTTGATCTCAATATTTTTTTCTTCAAGAGCTTTCTGCATTGTACCGTATTCCTGGAATGGTGTATAGATGTAAATGAATTCATAGTCGTAAGAAAATTCATCAAGACCAAAATCAATCAATTCTAATTCTAAATTATCAAGATCAGTAACTGAATTTTTTAGGACTTTGAACAATCCTTTTCTTTCGAACATAAAAGAGATAGAACCTGTTGTCGCTAAGGAACCTTCGTGTTTTCTAAAATGATGGCGAACATTTGCAACAGTTCTTGTCGGATTATCTGTCGCACATTCAACAACTACACCAATTCCGTGCGGGGCATATCCTTCATAAATAATCTCTTGATAACCGGATGTATCTTTTGATGATGCTCTTTTAATGGCAGCTTCAACTTTGTCTTTTGGCATGTTAAAACTTTTTGCATTCTGTATTGCAATTCTCAATTTTGAATTTGCTTTAGGATCAGAGCCGCCGGCTTTAACAGCTATCTCAATATCTTTTCTTATTCTATTAAATGCTTTGGACATGCGAGCATAACGCGCAAACATTACATGTTTTCTTGTCTCAAATATTCTTCCCATGAACCTTCCCTTTTACAATAGATTTTTGAGGTACAAATTTAGTAAATCATATTCAAAATTGACTACTAATACTTAAAAAATAACTTCAATTTCTTTTACTTTGATTTATACGTTGACATCAAATTAAAATTAATGCAATTTTTGAGTAATGTTGATCTCAAAAATTGAAGATTAAGATAATAGGAATATGAATTACAACAAAATTACTTGTTTAATAACTCTTCTTTCTACCCTTAGTTCTATATTATTCTTTTCCGCTTGTAATGAACTGCAGGATTATATAATTATTCCCAGAAATGCAGTTCTAACCACTTACAAATCTCCTAAGATTGATGAGTATAAAATACATTCTATTACGCTTTTACCGATGGCTCCTGATGATACCACAGATAACGGAACTTATTTTGCTACAAACCATTTTCTTAATTCACTAAAACAGAAATTCCCAAATATAAAATTTACAGTACCTCTTGTAGATTCGATTATGGCTTCTGATTCTTTAACTATTGTAAAAGTCATTGATTCAATAGAGAAATTGAGGAGACTTGATTTGAAATATTTTTTTGATTGCGATATTGGCTACGCAGTTGGCAAGGAATCTGCCGATGCAATGATTATTGGCAGAATAGAGAAAGTGACCAAGAAAAAAGGTTTTACTGCTTCAAGAATATATTCCTGGTACCAAACTGCAACACTAATTTCGTGTCAATTCACCTACTATTTAATTTCTCTAAAAGATGGAAGAGTTTTGTGGAAAGCTCAGGTATCAGGCGAAGAAGGATATTCTCTCGCCAGTAAGAATATTTTATATCCACCGCTTGATTATGCAATCTCCAATGGAATTGATAAAGTGATTGATAAAATTCCATTAACAGATATTAAATTAGAGTAATTATTTTATTTGCAAAATATTATGGTGAATTATGAACAATCAAACCGAGTCATTTAATCCGGCAACCGGGGAAAGTTTGGGATTCTCTAAATTAAATACTATTGAAGAATTAATAGAGATTGTAAATCGAGCTCGTGAGTCGCAAATATTATGGCAAGAATATTCTGTTGATGAGCGAATTAATTCAATAT
>JACRFD010000023.1 GCA_016218025.1 Ignavibacteriales bacterium | reverse complement strand
GGTAGGCGAAGTGGTTGATGTGAATACTTCTCTAATAAAAAATTTATTGAGAGACGGATATTTACCTGTAGTTGCGCCAATAGGTGTTGATGAAAACGGAACCGTATATAATGTTAATGCAGATATTGCTGCGGGTTCCATCGCGGGCGCACTTGAAGCCGCAAAGCTTGTTTATATGACAGACGTTGAAGGAGTAAAGGCGAATAACGATTTGATACCGCATCTTACTAAAGAGGGCGCTGAAAGATTTATCAAAAATGAAATAATAAAAGGCGGGATGATTCCAAAAGTTGAATCTGCTCTTGTTGCGATTGATAAAGGAGTTCAGAAAGTTCACATAGTTGACGGAAGAATTCCTCATGCCTTGCTGTTGGAAATTTTTACTAAAGAAGGAGTTGGAACCGAGATAGTGGGCGAATAATTTGTTTTTGTCATTCTGAATCCGGCTTTAGCCGGATGAAGAATCTCAAAATAATTTATAGAGATTCTTCATCTCGACGCTGTCTCGATTCAGAATGACAAATATTAATTAGGAGAAAAGTCATGACAAAAAAATTAGAAGAGATTCAGAAACGACACGCGCAGATTAAGTCGTTAATTACTTCGCAAGAAATTTTTAATCAAACACAACTTGTGAAAGTATTAAAACAAAAAGGGATCAAAGCAACACAAGCAACTCTTTCCCGTGATTTAAATGAACTTGGTGTTGTCCGCATTCCGACTACAAGCGGATTGATTTATAAGCTCAGCGCTACAGGAGATGAGAACACTCTTCAAAATCGAATTGCAGAAGAGATTGTTTTTGTAAAGGGGAATGAAAATGTAATTATTATAAAAACATACCCGGGACGCGCACAGGGTGTTGCTGTATTTCTTGATCGGAAAAGTGATTTGGAAATTCTTGGCACTCTTGGCGGGGATGATACGATTATTGTAATTCCGCAATCAGTAAAAAAAATCAAAAAGATAATTGAACAAATAAAAATAATATTAGGGATAAAATAATGAGCAAGAATAAAATAGTTGTTGCGTATTCCGGCGGATTAGATACCTCCGTAATGGTTCATTGGCTTAAGAAACATTACGATGCAGATATAATTACCTTTACCGGAAATCTTGGGCAGACAAAAGAATTAATTGGTCTAGAAAAAAAAGCTTTGAACTCGGGTGCATCCAAAGCATATATTGAAGATCTCACAAAAATATTTTTAGAAGAATATGTTTTCCCGGCATTAAAAGCCGGAGCTATGTATGAAGAAGCTTATCCAATGGCATGTTCTCTCGGCAGACCACTATTAGCTAAAACGCTTGTTGACATTGCTCGATTGGAAGGGGCAAATATGGTAGCACACGGTTGTACGGGAAAAGGAAATGATCAAGTTCGTTTTGAAGTTGCTGTTGGAGCTTTGGCTCCGGATTTAATCAACATAGCGCCGTTAAGAACCTGGGAATTCAAATCGAGAGAAGAAGAAATTGATTATGCCAAAGCGAACAACATTCCGGTTGCCGCAACGAAAGATAATCCATATTCAATAGATGAAAATATTTGGGGAACTGCAATTGAGTGCGGTGTTCTCGAAGATCCGATGGTTGAGCCGCCGGAAGATGCTTTTCAACATACGGTTTCACCGGAAGATGCACCGGATGAACCTGAATATGTTATTATAGAATTTGAAAAAGGAATTCCGGTTAGTGTGAATGGTAAAGAAATGGATAGTGTTTCTCTTGTTAAAGATTTGAACAAAATCGGCGGACGCAATGCGGTCGGAAGAATTGATATGATTGAAAATAGATTGGTTGGAATTAAGTCTCGCGAAGTTTATGAAGCTCCGGCAGGAATTATTCTTCATAATGCACATAAAGAATTAGAAAGAATTACACTTGAAAAATCTGTTGCTCATTACAAAACGGTGGTAGCACAAGAATATGCAAATTTGATTTACAACGGTTTATGGTTCTCTCCGCTGCGTGAAGCACTACAAGCTTTTATTGATAAGTCTCAAGAAAAAGTAACCGGTATGGTGAAGTTGAAACTTTACAAAGGAAACATTATTGTTTCGGGTAGAACTTCTCCGTATTCTTTATATGATCCTGAATTGGCAACATACACGGCAGCAGACCAATTTGATCATACAGCATCGGAAGGATTTATAAAAATTTACGGGTTGCCTTACAAAACAATTAACCGTGTAATGCAAAAAGCAGAGGAAGAAAAGAAAAGTTTTGTTGTATAGTTTAATTAACAGAATAAATATAAAAGCCCTTCCCTTTGGGAAGGGTTGGGATGGGCTGTATGGCACTTTGGAATAGCCGCTTCAAAAAATCTTTAGATGAAACTGCGTTAAAATTTTCTTCTTCCATTGATGTTGACGGGAAGTTATACAACGAAGATATAGATGGAAGTAAAGCACACGTATTGATGCTGGAAAAACAAAAAATTGTTTCGTCCAAAGAAAGCAAAGCAATATTAAAAGCGCTGGAAGAAATAAGAAAAGAAATTTCATCGGATAAAATAAAATTTAATTGGCGGAACGAAGATATTCATTCTTTGATCGAAGAAAAACTTGTAGAAAAAATTGGCGAAGCGGGTAAAAAGCTTCATACCGCACGCAGCCGCAACGATCAAGTAGCTCTTGATGAACGATTGTATATGCGTAAAGAAATATTAGAGCTGATAAAACTCACACGCGTACTTCAAAAAACATTTGTTAAAAAAGCTGAACAGTATAAAGAAACAATTGTTTCGGGTTATACACACTTGCAGCGAGCACAGCCAATTTTGTTCTCACACCATCTTCTGGCTTATGTCTCTATGTTTGAGCGTGATGTTGAAAGATTGAATGATTGTATGAAGCGAGTTAACAAATCTCCGTTAGGTGCTGCGGCGCTTGCAGGAACAACTCTTCCTATTAATAGGGATTACACTGCAAAACTTCTTGGTATGAATGGAGTTGTTGAAAATTCTCTTGATGCAGTTAGCGATCGTGATGTTGTGATTGAACTGGTTAATGTCTGTGCGCTAATTATGATGCATCTTAGCAGATTTTCGGAAGAAATAATTTTGTGGAGCTCTCAAGAATTTTCTTTTGCACAAATTGACGATTCTTATGCAACCGGCAGTAGTTTAATGCCTCAGAAAAAAAATCCTGACATTGCTGAATTGATTCGTGGAAAAGTTGGAAGAGTTTATGGTTCATTGTTCGGATTACTTACTGTAATGAAATCATTACCGCTTGCTTATAACCGCGATATGCAGGAGGATAAAGTTCATCTCTTAGTTGCGGTAGATACAACTAAAGATTGTCTGCATCTTACTTCGGAATTATTAAAACATACACG
>JACRFD010000024.1 GCA_016218025.1 Ignavibacteriales bacterium | reverse complement strand
CGTAAAAGGACTCTCTCCTCGAAAGAGTACATATCTTCGATCGTTACTCATTGAAGCTGCGTGGATTGCAGTCCGCCACGATCCTGCATTAACACAAACGTTTGCACGACTGATACAACGTATGCCGAAACAACAAGCAATCATTCGCATTGCAAAAAAACTGTTGAGTCGTATACGTCATGTATGGTTATATAAACAACCGTATGTGCCAACTGTAGGGGAATAACAACAACAGGCCAAATGGATATCGTTATTTTTAAGCAGACCGCTCGAACTCCGACTGCGTTTATTAACGTTCTTCAGAAGATTGCGGCTGCATAGATATTAGTATTTAAAAAAATCTTGCAGGGTTGTTATGTCAACGACCTCTGTTTATAACAGTCTGATTTACCATTTGGAAATTAAATTTGTTCCATATTATATTGGTATTACACAATTGATCTTTTGATATAATATATTGCATCTAAACAGCACCCGACTGATTTGATTCTTAACATAACAGTCGGAGGTCTACTTTAATGCCATGTGCGACTCACATTCAATGACGCCACGATTATGAATGTGAGTCGCACGTTGATTACAACGAAACCTCCCGAAGGATTACTAAGATTGGCGAAGTAACCTTCGGGAGGTTGCAACAGCTATTTCATCAACAAAAGTTTCTTCGTCTCTAAATAATTATTCGCTTGAATTCTGTAGAAGTAAACACCGCTTGTTAATCCCGAACCATCGAATATCACTTCATGATAACCGGCCCTTTGCAATTCATTCGATTGAAACTTTATTTAATACTTTGATTATAAATAACCACATCTTTTATCACGCCGTCGAAGGAGGCACCACCAAATGTGTAACCATAACCCAGACAAAATGGACGCCCCAAAGATAAGATGGGTCCCGTATACGGATCACTACCAACCAATTCATTGTTAATAAATAATTTCATCCCGCTCGCTCCCCATTGCGCTGTGACAACAATATCAACTCCTCGAGGTGTCAGCTTGTTGGCAACTGCACTTTTGGCGTAAGCAGAATCTTTTGGGTGAATCGTAAAATAAAGATACCCATCTTCTTCGAGGGTAAGCATGCCATCATCGTTAAATCCAAAATTGTCTTTTGCCAATATCCATCCTTTTTTTCCAGAGTCTGCATTTATTGTTACCTGCCACGTACCTTCTGATAAACGAAATATACTGTCGGAAAAAAATACCGAATTATAGCCACCATTTAAATTTATTCCCCCAGCAACCCAAGAAACACCCGCGCTCATCGAGTCGCTATTGAAACCGTTGCCTGAGTGGTCGTGCAAAATTGTACCCACGCCCTCATCGCAAGGCCAATGGGCAAGAGTTGGTATAATTGAAAATGTGATGCTGTCAATTAGTGAAATAGTAAATGGAGTTTGTCCGTTCTTCGTGTGTACGTACATTGTTTGTGATAGTGCCATCGGCGCTACGATCAAGATAAATGAAATAAACAAAACATGTTTCATAATTATTCTCCTTAAAAATTTTTTATTAAAATATTTGTGTATAATTTATTTCAGCAAAAGCATTTTTTTTGAAATAACTACATTATCGAATCTTATTTGGTAAAGATACATTCCGCTTGCTACTCTTTGTCCACCGTCGTTTTTACTATCCCACTTTGCACGATGAGATCCTAATTCCTGGTGCTCACTTATAAGCGTACGCACCAACCGGCCAGCGATATCATAAACTTTGATATTAACATCCCCGGGTTTGGGAATATTGTATTCTATAGTTGTCGATGGATTGAACGGGTTGGGGTAATTTTGAAAGAGACGAAATGTGCTTATGACATTTCGTTGTACCTGTTCATCTCCGACCTCACATGGATCAAACCTAATGGTAATCTTCATGTCCTGCAGTGGAAACGAAGAACTTGTTCCTCCCTTCAAATTTACATGCATGTACGTCTGTTGGGCATACACACACATTATCGGAAGAAAAATTATACATAGTAAAACTCTTCTCATGTGTATCTCCTAAATAGTTTGTGATTAAAATACCGGACTCTTTTCAATTCTAACTAATTACATATAGGGCACGCTGCGGAAAATCTCTTTAAATATTTTTATTTGAATTAGATAATGTTGAAATATTGAGAAATTGGGAAGAAACGAGGGAGTAGAATGCGATCCGTGATCGCTCCGTTGGAGTGGCGCATTTGCTAAATGCAGGTTATGCTTGGGTTTCTGTGTGTTTGCGAAACACTCTGTTTTTAACATTCATAATGTCAATTTGGATTTAATTATTCACTAATTTATATTAATTTAGTGTAAATAAAGGGTTAATATGTCAACAGTTTCAATAAATTTAACAGAAGAACAACTCTCAAAAGTTGTCGAAGCATACCGTACAATTCAAGAGTTTCTTGCTACAATGCTTTCGCCAAACGAATTATACCAAACTGAATTCATAGAAGGACTGAGGGAATCGGAAAGAGAAGTTAACTCAGGTAAAACAAAAGTGGTAAATTCTTTCGATGATTTCGTCTCCTGAGCGGTCTCTGATACGCACGAATCGTTTTGCCCGTGATCTTAAAAGGGTTCCCGATCAAGTTAAAGACGAAGCATATCGGGTTGCAACATCAATTAAACAGAATATTTTCTCAGTAGAACTCAATGTTCGATCTCTCACCGGATTAAAGGGATATTATCGCGTTGTTGTTGCCAATGATTACCGCATGATTTTTTCGTTTGACGAGAAATCTATTTACTTACACCGAATTGCGCACAGAAAAGATATTTACCGAAATTTAGAATTATAACCCCCGTCAGCGATTCACCAATTTTTTTACTTTTTAATTGATTCAATGTTTCACCATCGTCCATTCTTTTTGCCACTCTTTACCATTCCAATAGCGAATACCATTTTTTAAATTATCAAGATACGCCCGATCCATTATACCTTTGACTTTTTCTTGGGTAATTAACTTATTTCGTAAATTGATTGTACCATTGCTTAATTTTATATCGATTATTTTCATATCCGATGAGAATATATATTCGAATTTTGGGTCATAATCATTACCCCTGTTCCCGAGAACCCAAACATTGGTCGTACCAACCGTATCCATTATTGATTCATTTAAGGATCCAATAAAGCCGGCCGTATTCCATAAATAATTCATATCGGTTAACGGGAAACGAATCACAAACAATTCTGCCTTCGATACGGGTAAGCCAAAACCTCGTGAATCGCTTGCTTCCGCTTTACCTGCGATCTTTAGGGGATCAAGAATAATCAGCACCGGGAAGCTCAAAGACTCCGGTTCTCCGACATCATTTCTTCCAAGAAAAGCGACAAATTTCTTTTTCCCAATTTTGATGTTCTTAATTTTTCCAGAACCAAAATGGAAATATCCACCGCCCACATCACCATTGTTAATGATTCTATAAATAATATTCGGTGAGCGGCTATTACTTGCATTAACAATTATTTCTTTTTTGCCGCTTCCATCAAAATCTTCAAACAGTATATCAAGTGCATTTAAATCGTTGCTATAATTTATATTGTGAAACTGTAAGTGCTCGCTAAATGATAATTCTTTGATCCGTTTCCCAGTCGAGGAGAAAAAAGTTAGTGGTGATAAACCATTTGAATGTTTACCTATTTGAATCGTTGTCACTATTTCATTTTTCTTGTCACCATCAATATCCACCACTTGAATTCTCTCCCTTTGATCTTCATACCCAAGTAAGTCTATCTTGTAAATGCTTTGCGCTGGTATTTCCCAAAGGAGTTGATTGTTTTTATTATAAATTTCAATTGTTGCGTTGTTAGGATTTAAATGTGGGTATGCTGGATTTTTATCCTTCATCAAATCCGTTATGGAGTAATTGATTCCCAAGACCATTGCCGCAACCGTTGCAAAACTGGTTACCGCCGAGGGTATCGGATGTCTGTAAACGAAATACCAAAACTTTGCCATAACGGTTGTAGGTTT
Source organism: Ignavibacteriales bacterium (assembly GCA_016218025.1). Taxonomy (GTDB): domain Bacteria; phylum Bacteroidota; class Ignavibacteria; order UBA10030; family SZUA-254; genus PNNN01. The sequence continues at coordinate 21,610 of JACRFD010000024.1, read as the reverse complement.
GTACGGAACGCGCGAACCGAGCGGTATATCATATTCAGTTAAATCAGTGGGTAAACGCATGAGCGATTTGCTTTGTTGAAGGTTTCCTTCTACATAGTTTAAACTCTGCGGAAGGAAACCTTCTGCCTCCTTGTAAAACGCTTCCATCTGCTCGGCAACCGTGCGGCAGCCGTAGCATTCTTTAAGATGTGCTTCAATCTCGGCAGTTTGCTCTTTTACAAGCTCGGAACCGAGAATGTATAATTCTATAGTATGTTCGTCTATGTGGTGCATAATTTTCTTTTTTGTAGGGGCTGACCAATAAGTTTGTTTTCTCGTTACATCCCGTCTCGACATTGTCTCGACGGGACACTCGAAAACCAGCTACAATTGCAGGTTCTCGAGCTCATAGTTTCATCATAGAGTATCGAGAGAACCTTTTTAGTCAGCCCACCCATTAATGATCGATTCAGCGAATCGATCTACAAATAACTAATTACATTTTATTTTAGTTGCGTAATGACCTCTCCTCTGTCCTGTTCCGATTAACATCGAAACAGTCCAAGGGGAGAGGGTTCCAAGGACTTGTTCCCAAAGTCTCTTTGGGAACAAGATGCACTTGCCTCGTTCCGATGGAGACCATCGGAACGAGAATTATGGAATCGTGGTTCAGACATCCTTTAACCTCTTTACCGCTTCCTTATTCACCTGCTTTAATAAATACTCAATCTTATTTCTGTGGTTTTTCTTATAATCTTCTTTTGTTAAATCGGGAGACAGTTTTTTCAAACTTTCGTACAGAGAGAAATCGTGTCCGTTTTTACCTATAAATTTCTCGCGCAGTTCTTCTTCAAGCACAATAAAATATTTTTCAAACATTTCTTCGGATATTTTACCTTCTCCAACATATTTGATCTGGTTTTTATTCTTAATGTCTTCACAAACATTTTTTATTGTCGCCGATGTATCGCTTGCAATAAGCTCCACATCTTCCATAACAACCTGATTGGGTAAATCTTGGCGGCAGTTATAAATCGAGCGGAAGAGAATTGCAACCGTAACAATCGGTATAACGCGGCAGTGTTCGTTTTGCTCGCGGAGGTAAAGAGATAATTTTGCCATTAACTCGGGTACAAGCTCGCGTCCGGTTGTTATTGCAGAGATACGTTGTTCCAGCAAATCTTTATCTATCGGCGGAAGATGTTCAAGCGGATTGCAGGCAGAAGGGACAAGGGATGACTCACCGAATTTTTCAACTTCATCATAATTCTTAAGTACATTCACAGCAATTTTGATGTTGCGGATTATTTTTGCAAGTGACGGATCTGCCTCGCTGTATAAACGATAGATGCCCTGATTGACTTTGGAGAAAACGAGCCGGCGAAGATGCGCCAAAACTTCTTCTTGCTTCGCTGTTGTTATAGGCAGACCTTTGAAATATGATAACAACTGGATGTAATTACCGTCAGCATCTTTTTGAAATAGATCTGCAATGCAGTCGTATGCTAAATCGGATGTACTCATGCCGTATGTGCTAGCCAACGTGCCTGCAGTAGTTTTACTGGCGAGAAACGAGTTAGCAAGCGTGTGTGAAACTGCAATAAGCCGGTTCAATTGGTCGTGTCTGTGCGAGCCGGCAATTACAACCAGAATATTCTCTCTTAAATTTTTTAATAAATTTAAATACTTCGACACGCGGGTGGTGGATTAGGGATTAATAATTATCTAAAATGTAGTAAAATGATGGGAGGGATGCAAGGATTGTTCTTGATTGTTAAGGTGAAATATTCTTTACAAAAGAGCATTAATTACACGATATCATAAACTCCGTTCTCAATATTACCGCTTATTTTTTCATCGATCTTGGAAATCAGGGGTTGAATGGTTTGGTGCTTATTGTTTTTTGCTTTGATAAGGAAGATAATTAGAGGAAAGTTGTTTAAGTTTTGTTGATATTGAATACCGCTATCCATGGTGATGAATATGCGGAAGTCATGCTCAATAGCTTTGCGAAGTAATTCGCCGTTATTCATTCCTTTCCATCCCAAATCATTAACGGACATTACCCGATGTTCTACCCCAAAGTCGAATTTAATCTTTGCGGGAAGATTTTCATCAATCAAGATTTTCATTCAGCACTTTTTCCGATGTTAGAAACTTTTCGGCAATATGTAAAACCGTTAGTGCATTTTCCTTTGATACTGTAGGAAAATTTTTCAGAAACTCTTCAAGAGTTTCATTATTTTCAATATAATCGAAGAGCGCTTGAATTGGCACCCTTGTGCCATTGAAAACGGGTGTACCCCCAAGAATCTCTCGGTCAATATTGATTATATTATAAGTCACGAGTTTTTTTTTCGCTATTTAATTAAATCTAATTAAAGGAAAAGCGAATGTCAAATTTCATTGAGGATTACACAACCATTACCGGTATTTTCAATTCGTGTCTTACCTTGGGTACAGTTGTTCCAAAGATCAAATCTTTCAATCCGCTGTGGCGGTGACCGCCCATGATGAGTAAATCGATTTGTGTTTCATTAGCAAGCTTTACGAGTTGTTTCGGAACGTTGCCGAAGCCGAGCTGCGTGTGAACTTCGAATCCGAATTTGCGAAGTTGTTCGGAAATATTTTCAATATGTTCTTTGTCGGTGCGTGCTTCATCGTCAAAAGCTTCTTTCCCAAAAAGTTGTCCGCTTACTCCTTCAACAACATGGAAAAGATAAATAGCAGCGTTATGATGCTGCGCAATAGATTGTGCGTGAGAGAGCACCGTTTCTTCCATACCTCCGAAATCTAAAGCAACACCAATTTTGGTATAGGTTTGATGTGAAAGTGAAAGCGATGGAATTGGCATGGCAACCTCTCTCCTTTTTCTCCATAAATTCGGGAATGTCATATACAAAAGTAAAACAGTGCAGCCGATAATAAGCGGTATGGCTGTGATCCAAATCCAAATTGCATTGCTGCCCGCCGATTCAATCCATTCCGATAAAACACCATAAACCAACCGCGCATTGAGCGCAATAATGACTGCTGCTGCAGTCCAGGCAAGGATTAAAACCCACTTCTTATTTGCAAATTGTTTCATCCGTTTTTTATCGCTCGTGAAGTGAATCAGCGGAACAACGGCAAACGGAAGTTGTAAGCTTAAAATAACCTGACTCAAAATAAGAAGTCCGTACGATCCCTCATCGCCTTTAACTGTAAGCACAATTACAGCCGGAACAATTGCGAGCATACGTGTTATAAGCCGGCGGATAACCGGACGCATTTTGAATTGCAAAAATCCTTCCATAACAATTTGCCCGGCAAGCGTGCCGGTAAGCGTTGAGCTTTGTCCTGCTGAAAGAAGGGCAAGCGCAAATAGAGTGCTGGCGATTGTAGTTCCAAGCAAAGGAGTTAGAAGGTTGTGTGCTTGTTGGATTTCTGTTACAACGATTCCGTTTTTATAGAAAACCGAAGCGGCAACAATAAGTATCGCGGCATTCACAAAAAACGCGGCATTGAGTGCAATTGATGTATCCAGAAAATTCCACCGGCATGCCTGCTTTTTGCATTCATCGGTTTCGCATATGTCGCGTGTTTGAACGAGCGCAGAGTGTAAATATAAATTATGCGGCATAACTGTTGCACCCAGAATTCCGATTGCAACGTATAAACTCTCTGAAGTCAGATGGGGAACAAATCCTTTGGCAACTTCTCCCCACACCGGTTCCGCTAAAAAGATTTCGATACCGAAACACAAACCGATAGTCGAAATCAGCATAACGATAAACGCTTCAACTTTTCTGATTCCAAAATTTTGAATAATAAGAAAAAGAAAGGTATCGAAGCCGGTAATGATAACGCCGTATAAAAGCGGAACATTCAATAAAAGATTTAGTCCAATTGCCGTGCCGAGAACTTCGGCAAGATCGCAGGCGGCAATCGCAATCTCGCACAGTACCCATAAAATGAACGCGACAGGTTTCGGATAATTCTCGCGGCACGCCTGTGCAAGATCTCTTCCGGTAACAATTCCCAATCTTGCCGAAAGCGTTTGCAATAAAACAGCAATCAGATTCGACATCAACAAAACCCAGATCAGAGAATAACCAAACCGCGCACCACCTTCAAGATCGGTTGCCCAGTTGCCGGGGTCCATGTATCCCACGCTTACCAGATACGCAGGACCGAGGAATGCGAAGAAACGTTTAAGTGTTCCTACATTTTTCGGAATAGAAACCGAACGGTGAACGTCTGAGAGGGATTCGCTATGTTTATTATTTGTCATGCTTCAATTAAAGAATCTACTTTCACTCAATTATAAATATTCATCCCAGCTTTTTACCGATAATTTTCCGGTTGAATATTTATAAATTGCTTTAACATATCTGCGTGCAAATTCGATATTAGTAATCAGTGAAATATTCAGATCAACAGCTTTTCTTCTTATAATGTAATCATTTTCGAGCGACTTCATTTCATCGTCTCTCGGTATGTTTATCACCAAATCGACACTTTTATTTTTTATGACCGAAAGAACTTCGCTGTTCTCTTCGGGTGACGACCATCGCAGTGATTCTACGGATATATTATTTTCTTTTAGGAAGTTTGCGGTTCCTACCGTGGCGAATAATTTTATACCGAGATCATTTAACAATCGCGCCTCTTTTAAGAACACCGTTTTATTTTTAATCGTGCCGGTTGATAAAAGAATCGATTTAGGTTTTATATTGATGCCGGTTGAAACCAGACTTTTCAGAAAAGCCTCATCGAAATCATCTCCCAAACATGCTACCTCTCCCGTTGATGCCATTTCAACACCAAGAACAGGATCAGACCCCTTCAATCTCGTGAATGAAAACATTGGGGCTTTTACTCCCACGTAATCTAAATCGAACGCAGAGCTTCTGAACGGAGGCAACAGGATATTCATAATCAATCTGGTTGCAATATCGATAAAATTTATTTTCAGAACTTTCGATACAAACGGAAAACTTCTGGATGCACGCAAATTGCATTCGATTACTTTAACATCATTATCTTTTGCTATGAATTGTATATTGAAAGGACCGGTTATTTTCAACTCCTGCGCAATTCTTTTTGTTATTAACTTCACCCGGCGGACAGTTTCGAGGTATGTGCGCTGTGGAGGGAAAACAATTGTTGCATCACCTGAATGAACACCTGCGTTCTCAACATGCTCGGCGATTGCGTAGCAAAAAAGGTTACCGTTTTGGGAAACGGCATCAACTTCAATTTCTCTTGCTTCCGTAATAAATTTACTGATAACGACCGGATGCTCTTTGCTTATATCTGAAGCTTTCTTTAAATATTCTTCAAGTTCGTTTTCCGATAATACGATACTCATTGCCGCACCGCTTAGCACATAACTCGGCCGGATTAGAACAGGATATCCAACACTTGATGAGAATTTTTTTGCATCTGCAAGATCTGTCAACTCGCTCCATGCGGGTTGGTCAACCCCGACCTTATCCAGAATCCGTGAGAATTTATGGCGATTCTCAGCGTTATCGATCTGCTCGGGAGATGTGCCGAGTATTTTGATGCCAGCTTCATGCAATTTCGTCGATAAGTTATTCGGAATTTGTCCGCCCATCGAAACAATAACACCCTCCGGATTTTCTTTTTCGCAAATATCAAGAACACGCTCGAGCGTCAGTTCTTCGAAATATAATTTATGGCAGATATCGTAATCGGTGCTTACTGTCTCAGGATTATAGTTAATCATGATCGGTTTGTATTTCAGATCGCTGAGCGTAAGAACAGTATTCACACCACACCAGTCGAATTCTACCGATGACCCGATTCTATATGTTCCCGATCCCAATACAATAATCTGATTTTCTTCGGAGAGTTTAACATCGTCTTCATCACCGTTATATGTCAGGTAAAGATAATTCGTTTTTGCCGGAAACTCTGCCGCCATTGTGTCGATTTGCTTGACTGAGGGAATTATACCAACGATTTTTCTCTTCACTCTCACCTTGCTCTCCGTTGAGTGTATCAACCACGCAATTTGTTTGTCCGAGAAACCTTTTTGTTTTGCTTCCTTCAATAATTCGTTCGGTAAATTTTCTAAATTATAATTTTCAAGTAACTTTTCAATCTTAATGATATTCTTTATTTTGTACAGAAACCATTCTGTGATTTTTGAGAGTTCATGAACTTTTTCCACAGAATATCCATTGCGGAGAGCCTGAGTGACTGCAAACAATCTGCGATCAGTCGGCTTTTTTATTTCTTCTTCTAAATTTTCAAACTCTAAATCGTTACACACTAATCCGCTAAAACCGAGGTCAAGCATCCGGATTGCTTTCTGAATCGCCTCTTCGAAGCTTCTGCCGAGAGACATTACTTCGCCAACAGATTTCATCTCCGAGCCGAGAAGCGTGCTTACCTGTCTGAATTTCTGTAAATCCCACCTCGGGAATTTGACAGCAATATAATCGAGCGAAGGTTCGAAACAGGCAGATGTTTCCTGTGTAATTATGTTTTCAACTTCGTTGAGTGCATAACCGAGGGCAAGTTTTGTAGCAATGAATGCAAGCGGATAACCTGTTGCTTTCGAGGCAAGAGCCGAGCTTCTGCTCAACCGTGCGTTCACTTCTATTATGCGGTAATCATCCGATTTTGGGTTCAGGGCATACTGAATATTGCATTCGCCGATTATTCCCAGATGACGAATAAGTTTAATGCCTATGGATCGAAGTTTAAAATTTTCTGTTGCCGATAATGTTTGTACAGGTGCAACAACGATGCTATCGCCGGTATGAATTCCCATCGGGTCGAGATTTTCCATCGAGCAAACAGTAATGCAGTTGTTGAATTTGTCTCGCACAATCTCGTATTCAACTTCTTTCCAGCCGTAGAGCGATTCCTCTATAAGTATTTGGTTCGTGAAGGCAAATGCCCGGATTGCTTTTTCAATAAGTTCATTCTCACTGTTCACGATTCCTGAACCGAGGCCACCGAGCGCATAAGCAATTCTGCACATCACAGGAAATCCGATGGAACGTGCCGCCCCAACAGCTTCTTCAACAGTTGAAACCGGCTTACTCACAGCAACCTTCAAACCGATTTCAGTTACCTTCTGGTTAAAAAGCAATCTATCTTCAGTGTTCATAATTGACTCAACCGGTGTGCCGAGAACTTTTATGTCGTATTTTTTATAAACACCGGTTTTAAAAAGTTCCACTCCCACATTAAGAGCAGTCTGTCCGCCAACACCCAATAAGATAGAATCCGGTTTTTCTTTTTCTATTATACGTTCAACATATTCTGCATTCACAGGAAGAAAGTAAACTTTATCGGCAAGATGTTCCGATGTTTGAATGGTTGCAATATTCGGATTAATCAAAACAGTATTAACACCATCCTGCTTTAATGCTTTTATTGCCTGACTGCCAGAGTAATCGAATTCTCCCGCCTGACCGATTTGTAATGCGCCGGAACCGAGAATCAAAGTTTTCTGAGGTTTGTCTTTTCTGATCATCTCAATGCCCTTACGAACATGTCGAAAATAAATTCAGTATCGTCAGGACCAGGTGAAGCCTCGGGATGAAATTGTGCACCAAAGAACGGCTTGGATATGTGAATTATTCCCTCATTCGTTCCGTCGTTATCGTTTTGAAACCATTCGCGCCAATCTTCTGGAAGTGAATCAGTTCTGATTGCATATCCGTGATTCTGAGATGTAATGTAGCAACGTTTTGTTCCAGATTCGTTGCATGGCTGGTTTTGTCCGCGATGACCGTATTTCAATTTATATGTATCACCACCTGCGGCAAGCGCCATTATCTGGCAACCAAGACAAATTCCAAGAATAGGAATATTTCCTTTCAACGCTCTTCGTACATTATCGATTGTCTTTGTACAGATTTTCGGATCACCGGGACCATTCGATATAACAATTCCTTCAACATCTTCGAGAAGAAAATCATAATCGTATGGAACGCGGATAACGCCTATGTTTCTTCTTAGGAAAGCATGAATGATGCTGTTTTTTGCACCGCAATCTACTAGTACAATTCGCTTGCCGGGTTTTGGAGTCCGCAAAATAGTTTTAACACTGACTTCGGCTACAAGATTTGATTTGTTGGGATCTTCGAAATGAATATTGCTGGTCGGATCAACAACGATTTTTCCGAGCATTACACCATATTCACGAAGTCGTTTCGTCAGTTTGCGTGTGTCTATTCCGTATATTCCAGGAATGTTTTGTTTCTCCATCCAAGATGATAGCGACATCTCGGCATTCCAGTGTGAGTAATTTTCTGAGTAATCGGAAACAATCAACCCCCGTGCGTGTATTTTATCTGATTCGAAAGTGGTTGAGATATTATTTTCAGAATAATTTTTCGGTATGCCGTAATTCCCGATTAATGGATAGGTGAGAACAACTATTTGTCCGTTGTATGATGGGTCGGTCAGTGTCTCCGGATATCCGACCATTCCGGTGTTGAACACTACCTCGCCGTTAGTGTTTCTTTTTGCACCGAAAGAATATCCTGAAAATTCCAAACCATCTTCTAAAATAAGAATTGCTTTTTGTTTTTCTGCCATCCTAAATTACATTAACATTTTTCTATCCTGGTTTAGTTTCTAATTTGCCGACAAAATAATTATATATAGCCATCAACACAGTAGCAAGCACACCGATGCCGATGAGTCCTATCCATACAAAATTCATATTGCCGGAAGCTTTTGAGTTCTGATATAACCAGCCACCAATCGGGTCGCCAACGAAGCGGGCAATTGCAATCGGAAGGAATGCGTACCCCTGAAATAATCCCTGCTGTCCGGGTGGTGCAATTTCAGATATATATTCATAATAACGTGGTGCTTGAATCATTTCACCAATCGAAAAAGCAACTATTCCTGCCGCAATAGTTGGTATACTCGGATGAATACCGATAATTATCCACATTAGACTCGACATTGCAAAACCGATAAGCAGCGCTTTCCTTGTTGGGATATTTTTCGTGAAGCGGTTAATCGGTATCTGCAATAAAATTATTGCACCTGCCCCCGCCCACGATTGGATAATTTCGTACGGTGTCTCGGGACCGATGAAGTCGGTAATGTAGTACGGAATAATAATAAACTCCTGCCAGAATATTATCCAATAGAGAGAGTAAATAAGAAGGAGTATCATGAACTTGAAATTTCCCATGACAATAAAAAGATTGGCAATCTTTTTTCCCATCGATTCTACAACTTCGGTTTTCGGGCTCTTTACATCCTTATATAATAGAAGATTCACAATCAGCATTGCTAAACAACTAAATGATGAAACTAAATAAACAAACTCGTTACCGAAACTATCTCTTACAAAATATGCGATTGTAGGACCGATCATTGCGCCGGCATTCACAAGCCAGTAATAAACAGCATACCCTAACGATTTTGTTTCTTCGGTTGAGGTTACTGCAACAGTGCCGAGTACTGAGGGTTTAATGAACGAACCGCCGAAAGCGGTGAACAGCAAAAAAGCCATCAAGAGCCAGTAATGATCCATGCCGCTGTAGAGACCGGAGAAAACGCTCATGCCAACAGAGCCGATTAAAAAATATCCGAGTGCTAAAATCGAAAAGGCAACATTGAATGCACGTCTGAATCCCCATTTATCGGCAAGTGTTCCGCCTAAAATGGGAAGCAGATAAATCAACCCGCCAAAAAGTCCTGAAAGCTGTCCGGCTTGTGCTTCCGTGAAACCGAGCTGGTTTCGCATGTATATCATAAAAACAATTTGCTGACCGTAGTAAGCAAGCCGTTCGAACAATTCCATACCGTTTGCCACCCAGAAAGTGGGGTGGAAACCTTCGCGCAGTTTACTTATACTTTTTCTTAAATCCATGAACTCTCCTGTTGGTTTTGTAACCTGATAAATTATTTTGATTATGTGAAATTAGCAAAATGAGAAGTGAGAAGCAAACTAATAGCCAATAGCTAAGGGCTTAGAGCAGGGAGTAGAGAGAGCAATAAGTAATGGGTATAAGTAGCAAACCTGATAAGATTGAAGATGAGATTCCTTTTCGTTATCTTTCAAAGTGATAATTTAACTACAAAGAAAGATTATGAAAGCAATCCGTTTCCATCAATTTGGCGGTGCAGACGTTTTAAAATTTGAAGATGCACCTATTCCAAAAATCGGACCGAACGAAATTTTACTTCAACTGAAAGTGGCGGCGTTAAATCATCTCGACCTCTGGGTGCGTAGCGGAGATAGAGAAAAATCTATCCCCCTTCCGCATATTCCCGGTTCCGACGGAGCCGGCGTAATTGCTGAAGTCGGCTCGGCAGTCGATTTTCTAAAAACCGGAGATAAAGTTCTAATTTCTCCCGGCATATCTTGCGGGCACTGTGAATTATGTCTGAGCGGAAATGATAATTTATGCCGCTCATATCATGTCCTCGGGACAAAGGAAGACGGAACATACGCCGAGTTTGTAAAACTTCCGGCAACAAACGTGTTGCCGATTCCATCCGGGCTCGATTTCAATCAAGCTGCAGCGGTACCGCTTGTGTTTTTAACCGCATGGCATATGTTGGTTGGTGTGGCAAAAATAAAACCCGCAGAAACGGTTCTTGTTCATGCGGCAGGAAGCGGAGTTGGTTCGGCGGCAATCCAGATTGCAAAACTTTTCGGATTGCGTGTAATAACAACTGCAGGTACTGATGAAAAACTTCAAAAAGCTAAATCGCTTGGTGCAGATGATGTAATAAATTATAAAGAGAAAGATTTCATAGAGGAAATTAAACGACTAACAAACAAACGCGGAGTTGATATCGTTTTCGAACATAACGGCGGAGAGATTTTCGAGAAATCTGTATTTGCACTTGCAAAGGGTGGCAGACTTGTAACCTGCGGTTCAACAGATAATTATTCTGCCAGAGTTGATCTCCGCTTCCTGTTTGCAAAACATCTTTCGTTGTTCGGTTCTTTCATGGGAACGAAAAAAGAGATGATCGATGTAATGAAATTTTTTGAAAAAGGTGAAGGTACTATTCAATTTCAACCGGTTATCGATTCGGTTTTTCCGCTGGAGAAAGCGATGGATGCACATAAAAGATTGGAAGAAAGAAAAAATTTCGGTAAAATTGTTTTATCAATTTAACAATAAAGGAGAATCATCATGAAGGGGAATATAAAAATAATCAGTATGCTCAACGATCGGCTTGCCGATGAGTTGACGGCAATTAATCAGTATATAGTTCACTCGGAGATGTGTGCAAATTGGGGATACGAGAAACTTCATCATACCGTAGAAAAGCGCGCAATTGAAGAAATGAAACATGCTGAAAAGCTTATTGCCCGACTTTTATTCTTAGAAGGAACACCCGTTGTCAGCAAACTCAATAAAATGCTTATCGGCGCAAATGTTGAGCAGCAATTTAAAAACGATTGGAACGCCGAAAGCGGCGCCATCAAAGATTACAACGATGATATCAAGCTCGCGGTTTCAGTCGGCGATAACGGCACTCGCGAAATGCTCGAAGCTATCTTGGTTGACGAAGAAAACCATATCGACTGGTTAGAAGCACAGCTCGATCAGATTAAGCAAATAGGAATTCAGAATTACTTATCACAACAAATCGAGAAAGAGTAGGAAGAAACATGAATCATTTCGGACATATAGAAATACCTACTACAAACTTTGAAATCGCTAAGACATTTTTTGGTTACGTATTTGATTGGACATTTCAAGACGTACCCAAAATTGAATATGTTCTTTTTAAAGCAGGCATGAAACCGAACGGTGGATTTTTCAAAGTCAAGAAAATGCCCAAGACAAATCAGGTGAATGTTTACATTGAAGTGAAAGATATAAACCAAACTTTGAAAAAAGTTCAGAAGGCTGGCGGCACGGTCATTGTAAAGAAATCTAAAGTTCTTGATATGGGTTGGTTCGGCATGTTCACAACCCCGGATGGTTGCCACCTATGTTTGTGGCAGAGAAAAGATTGATTTAATTTTTTAAAAGGAAATATGTTCGAACATCGCACCAAGCCGCTTCTACCGCGGCATGTTTTTTACAAACGAATGATTGCATATTCAATGTATTCATTTGGTTTGTTGGTTATTTCATTAATTGCCGGAATGGTCGGATATCGTATTTTCGAAAACCTTTCATGGACAGATGCTTTTTTAAATGCATCTATGATCATGGGGGGTATGGGTGAGGTAAACGAACTGCACTGTGATGCCGCAAAAATATTCGCCGGTATTTATGCCCTTTATTGCGGACTGGTTTTGTTGGTAGCAGTTGGTTTATTGTTAGCCCCAGTATTCCACAGATTCATGCACAAATTTCATCTTGAATTAGAAGATAAAAATTTAAAATAGAGCATCCGAATGATTAATTTTGCAGATATAAGCAGTGCTTATAATGTGCTTTTACCGGTTATTAATAAAACACCCCTTCTCTCCTCTCGGACATTCAACGAGATGACTGACAACGAAGTATATTTCAAAGCCGAAAATTTTCAACGCATAGGCGCGTTTAAATTTCGCGGCGCCTATAATAAAATTGCTTCACTAACTGACGCAGAACGAAAAAGCGGCGTCATCGCTCATTCATCTGGTAACCACGGACAAGGGGTTGCACTTGCGAGTAAAATCTTCGGTATCAAAGCAACTATAGTGATGCCGCATAATTCTGTTAAAAGTAAGGTAGAAGCAACAAAAGGATATGGAGCCAACGTAATTTTTTGTGGATTATCAACCGACGATCGTGAAAAAACAACACAAGAGTTGATTGATAAACACGGTTATACACTTATTCACCCTTATGACGATGAAAAACTTATCGCAGGACAGGGAACGGTTGGACTTGAGATATTTCAAGAGATCAAAGAGCTTGATTATCTATTCGTTCCCATTGGTGGGGGTGGACTTATTTCCGGTTGTGCGATAGCGGCAAAACATTATTGTCCGAGCACCAAAGTAATTGGTGTTGAAACAGAAGGAGCGAACGACTGTTATCAATCTTTCCGCGCCAAGAGACTAATCAAACTTTCATCTGTTAATACTATTGCGGATGGAATGAGAACACTATCGGTTGGGAAGCGCAATTTCGAAATCATTATGAAGCATGTTGATGATGTTATCACAATCAAAGACGAAGACATTTATTCGATGATGCGGTTTTTCTTTGAGCGGATGAAAATTCTCGTCGAACCTACTGGCGCAGTTGCGCCAACTGCAATAATGAAAAATATTTTGGGGTTACAAGGAAAGAAAGTCTGTGCAGTAATCAGTGGCGGGAATGTTGATATGACTTTCTTTAAACAATTGCTTTAGAAAAATTCCTCAGTCAGTTGTAGCGATCACTCATTAATAATTTTGGTGAAGCCATAAATGTTGGTGTTACAATTATTTTATTCCTCGTTTCTTTTTCTCAATGTGAACCTGCGCATCTACCGGTGCAGAGCAAATAGGACACACATAGCGCCGCGTGGTTTCATTAAAGTCCGGCTCTTGTATTTGTTTGCAGTTCGGACAATGTATTACGAGAGGCTTTTCGTTTTTCATAATCTTGTGTAATCATCTTTCTTTTTTCTTATTCTTTAACAATCCGCACTCTTCCAATTTCACCGGTAATAAGCCGTACTTTTATTCCGTGAGGGTGAAATGGACTTTTTGTCAGTATATCCTGCACAATTCCTTCTGTCAATTTGCCGGTTCGCTGATCTTCTTTTGAAACAATTGCTACTTCGGTTCCCGGTTTAATGCTATTTTTGTTTTTTCCATCCATCACGATTGTCCGTTTTTTTAGGATACAGCAGCCTACAATTTTCCAATCGCCTGTTTAAAATCCTCAATCAAATCTTTTATTCCTTCAACCCCGACGGAAATGCGGATCATCCCCTGTGTTACCCCGTGTTTTTTCAATTCTTCATTACTCATTTTCACATGCGACGAATAAACAGGGATGCTCACAAGCGTTTCAACCCCACCCAGCGACATAGCGTTTATTGCCACCTTTAACGAATCACAAATTTTTTCTGCTCCTTTTACCCCGCCTTTCACTTCGATTGTAACCATACCTCCGAAACCAGTCATTTGTTTCTTCGCAAGTTTATGTTGCGGATGAGAGGGAAGTCCGGGATAAATTACTCTCAAAACTTTCGGATGTTTTTCAAGAGCGCTGGCAAGTGCAAGTGCATTTTCATTTTGTCTTTGAACGCGAAGCTCGAAAGTTTTTAAACTTCTGTCTAATAAGAATGCCGCAAACGGGTCGGCACAACCGCCGAGGTGCTTGGCTAATTCTTTCAAGCTCTTGATAAATTTCTTCGTCCCAATGACAACACCGCCCATCAAATCGGCATGACCACCTAAATATTTTGTAGAGCTTTCAACTATAACATCAACATCAGAATCAAATGGTTTCTGGTTAAGAATGGTCGCAAATGTATTATCGATGATAATATTGATTTTATTTTTGAATTCTTTCTCCATCTTTCTTGTAAGCCTTACAAGCTTCTCAATATCCACAAGCGAAAGCGTTGGATTAGTGGGAGTTTCAAAATAAACTACTTTTGTTTTTGGATTTATAAGATAAACAATATCTTCCAACGATTCAGGATCGACATATTTCACCGGAATGTTATAATTCGGCAATGTATCACGAAAAAATCTGTAAGTGCCGCCGTACAATGCCGGCGTACTCACAATTTCATCTCCGCTTTTACAAATGGAAAGAATTGCAGTCGATATTGCCGCCATACCTGAAGAGAAGAGTGCCGATGCTTCTCCATTTTCCATCAAAGTAATTCTATCTTCCACTTCGTTCACGGAAGGGTTATGATAGCGCGTGTAGACAAGAACATTCGGATCACCTTCTGAATATCGAATTGCGTCATTAGAATTTTCAAAACGGTATGTGCTTGTCTGGTAAATTGGCAAAGTCACAGGTCCTTTGAATGGGTGTAAGTGCTTCCCGTGTATTGCTCTGGTAGATAAAGACAGGTTTTTATTTTTCTTAATTTTCATTATCAACCTCTAAGAGTTATGAGCTATGAATTATTAGTTATTTGTTGTGAGCTACAATTTTGATTTTGATGTTATGATAATGCTTTTAATAATTTTCAAAATTTCAGCCGCTTCATTTGAGGCGGACTGCAAAATTTTGCCGTCAACGAAACCGGACTCCATCAAGAGATCTAACCAATAGAGTGTTTCATCGCACTCTTTCTGAGCTATAGAAAATTTGTGGATAAAATCAGCGGTTGATTCTGCATTTAATGCTTCACGAACATTGGCGCCGATAGAGGTGCCGGATCGTAATAATTGTTTCGAGAGAATATATTCGTTTTGTTCCCGAAGTAGTTTAAATATTTTTATCGTCTCTAATGCAAATTTGAATGTTCTATCTTTAATAATAGATTTACTCATTTAAGATAATCACTAAAATAACTCATAACTCAAAATTCATAACTCAGATTTCATCTTGCACATGTTTGCGCCCTGCCGCCATCAATGTTAAAACTTCCTCCGGTAATCCATCCAGCCCGGTCCGAAGCGAGGAAGAGAATAAGTTCTGCAACTTCTTCGGGTTTTCCTACACGGCCAATTGGGTGAGTCGTCTTGCTGTGCTCGAGAAATTTTTGATATGCATCTTCCTGTATCCCGCTGTTACGATGAAGATTTGTCAGCACAACTCCCGGATCAACCGCATTTATTCTAACTCCTTTAGGACCCAATTCTAATGCGGCACAATGTGTCAACTGATCAACACCTGCCTTGCTCACACAATAAGCAAGAACATTTGGAAAAGCACGAACACCCGTTACGCTTGAAACATTCACAATGTTTCCTTTCCGCTCTACTATAGAAGGTAGCGAAAGTTGAGTCAACCGGAAGAGAGAACGAAGATTAATATCCATCATGTTGTCCCAAAACTCTAGCGTTGTGTTTTCAATCGTGCCGTTACCGATAATACCGGCAGCATTCACAAGCACATCAATTCCACCAAAGCGTTTGATTGTTTGATTGACGACTTGTTGACGATCTTCTTCTTTGGAGATATCGGCAGAAATGATTTCGAACGAATCAGCAGATAGTTTAGAGCAGAGAGTTTTTAACTCGTTCTCCCGGCGTGCAACAAAAGATACTTTTGCACCACGTTCAACTGCCATCAAGGAAGTTGCTTTACCGATGCCGCTTGAAGCTCCGGTTACAATAAAAACTTTATTTAGAAAATCTTTAGCCATTTTCGACTGAACCCTTTGTCTTTAATTATTGTTTAGAAAGTAATTAAAAACTTTGATAATTCAAACCTTTTTAGCATAATATTATATCAAAAAAATGTAAAATTACTGAACAAGGAAAATTATGAAACAATCATTGTTATTCTGGATGCTGGCATTTTTAATCACAGCCGGTTCGGCTGTTTATCAAAGAACAACAGGTCCAACATATCCGATTTCCGGTAAAGTTGACGTTGATGGAAAAGAAATTTCGTACAAATTGGATCGGTCACATCCGGGTGAATCAAATCATATTGTGAAAATCGAAACAAAAGATGAATCTATTTCGGGTTTTGTTGAATGGAAACGATACAAAACAGAAGATCTGTTCACAAAAGTTACAATGACTTATAGTAACGGAATTCTATCTGTCGAATTGCCTCATCAACCGCCGGCAGGAAAATTAGAGTATAGAGTAACGCTCCAAAAAGGAGATGTTGTTTCTCAAGTTCCGCAGGATAAAAGTGTCATTATCCGCTTCAGGGGGGATGTTCCGCTCCTCATTCTTATTGTTCACGTTCTGACGATGTTTGTTGGAATGTTGTTTGCAACAAGAGCCGGGTTGGAAGTTTTTGCCAAGCAGCCTCAATTGAAAAAATTAATTTACTGGACAATAGGGTTGCTGACGGTCGGCGGTTTAATTCTCGGACCAATCGTTCAATGGTATTCATTTGGGGCTTTCTGGACCGGCTGGCCTTTCGGTAAAGACCTTACCGATAACAAAACCGCTCTGATTGTTTTGATGTGGGTAATTGCTGCGATTGCATTGAAATATTCCAAGAATTCAAAACGATGGACACTGCTTGCCGCAATAATAACTATAGTCGTCTATTTAATTCCGCATAGCGTGCTTGGCTCAGAATTGGATTATTCCAAAGTTGACAAGATAAACAGTTCAATTCAATCCGGACAATAAATCTAACTCATTAAAAACGTTGTTCTAATTATTATTTTGTCTTTTATGAAAAGTAATCCTTCGGTGAATTTCTTATATTAATTAAGGGCAATGCTGAAAAAGATTTCAATATTATTTTTTTTACTTTTATCATATCCATCGGATGATTGCCGGACACAAACACGCTCGACTTCTGAGATAAAATTTAAGCTCGGTCAGAGTTATGAGCAATCGAATGATTTAGAACAGGCGGTAAAATTCTATTCCGAAGCATTCTCTAAAGATTCATCCAATAATGTTTATTTCGATGCGTTAAAGAGAACTTTCTTAAAACTGAAGTTATATCCTGAAGCTGTAAACTTAATGGAGTTCTGGCTTTCTAAACACCGGAACGATATCGGCACGATTGCACAATTGGGTTCAGCTTATGTTGCTTCATCAAACGAGAAGAAGGGAATTGAAATCTGGGAAAAAGCAATCGAAGATAATCTGAAAAATGAAAGTACTTACAGGATTATTTCATCTGCCGCAACGCAAAGCAGGATGTTCGATTTTGCAATCAAGATTATGAAACGCGGACGAACAGAAATCGGAAAACCGGGTTTATTCGCAACCGATATTGCAAGACTTTATACTGCTGTTCTGAATTATGCTTCGGCAACGCACGAATATTTAGATTTGTTAAAAACCGATCCAAACCAACTGGCATATATTCAGATGAGTATTGGAACATATACCGAGCGTGCTGACGGGCTTCTTGCAACAACACAAGCGGTTGAAGAAGCAGTGAACGCCTACCCCGATAATATTCAATACAGACAACTTCTTGCATGGTTGTATATGGAAGGAAGTCTATTCGAGAAGGCGTATGATGTTTACAAAATACTCGACGTTAAACTAAATGCAAAGGGAGTTGAATTATTTAATTTTGCCGAGCGTGCCGCCCGCGAAAAAGCATTTTCGGTCTCACTAAAAGCCCTTGAAGAATTGATAATAAAATACCCAAACACTAATTATACATCGCTGATAAAATTCAGAACAGCTTCTATACTGGAAGAAATTGCGGATACCGGCAGAACCTTTCCTATTTTTGAAAACAGAAATCCTTTTTCAGATACGACAGGTAATTCCATTAAATTCAACAAATCGCTGGAAATATACGGACAAATTGTTTCTCAATATTCCGGAACAGAACTTGCCGCAAAATCTTTATTCAGAATAGGGAAAATAAAAAAGAATCGACTCAATTCCTTGTTCGATTCGAAAACCGCTTTTGAAAACGTCATAGATAATTACGGAAAATTTCCATCTATTGTTGTTGATGCCAGCCTGGACTTATCCGATCTATTCGTTGCACAAAATGAATTACAAAAAGCGGCAGATGTGGTAAAACAGATTTTAAGCCTTCAAAATCTAAATCCCGATGTCAGAGAAGCAGTCTTACTTCGAGCAGCAAGGAATGATTATTATAATTTCGATTTTCAATCGGCATTGGATAAGTTGAATTCATTGACATCCAACAGCAAATCTGATGTTGCAAACGATGCGATCTCGATGAAACTATTCATTTCCGAAGCGAAAGCTCTACACGAAGACGGATTGAAGGAATTTGTCCGAGCCGAACTTCTGCTGACTCAGAGAAAAGAATCGGAATCTTTAATTTTGTTTAAAAATATTTCTGAAACGATAAATGCCCCGGTACTTCAGGAATTTTCGCTTATGAAGATGGGAGATATTCATAGCTTCAAAAAAGAGTACCGGCAAGCTCTTGATGTTTACGATTCATTAATTTCAAAATTTCCTGAAAGCATATTAAACGATCAAGTTCTCATGAAAAGCGGATTGATTCAAGAATATGGTTTAAAAAATGTTACACTTGCAATTGAAACATATCAACAGCTGTTATCTAAATTTCCGAACTCGATATATTCGAACGAAGCACGTAAAAAAATCAGAGAGCTGAGAGGCGACAACATATGAGTTTATCGAGATTGAATAAATTCGTTTGGGTGTTCATTCTATTTTTTAATTCATTTACCACGCTTACTGCACAGAAAATTCTTATCCCGATGGATTTGAAACAATCGGATCATCTTAAAGCATACGGCATAGCTTACTGGGCGCTTACGAGAAATATTGAAGTAGATTGGCTCTTGAATTATCGTTCCGGTTCGTTTATGGTTACATCCTCCGACAATGTAAAGCGGGAGTGCAACGTGAGAGGAGTTTATTTTGAGGAATTAAGCGGCTCACAAGCTGCACAAATCTATGCCGAAATTCAAGAGGATAACAACAATATGGATGTAATTCGCTTGGAAAAAGCTCCGAAGGTCGCCGTTTATGTTCCGCCCAATTTTCTTCCGTGGGATGATGCGGTTACGCTGGCAATGCAGTATGCAGAAATTCCTTATGATAAAGTTTGGGATAACGATGTACTGAAAGATTCTTTGCCGAAATACGATTGGCTTCATCTGCATCACGAAGATTTTACCGGGCAGTACGGAAAATTCTATGCCCAGTTTGCATCAACACCATGGTATGTTGAACAGCAGGCAATGTATGAGAAAGAGGCGAAAGAACTTGGATTCAAAAAAGTGTCGGAGATGAAAAAAGCAGTTGCAAGAAAAATAAAAGATTACATCGGCTCAGGCGGATTCATGTTTGCGATGTGTTCAGCAACCGATGCATTCGACATTGCTCTTGCGGCAGAAAACACAGATATATGCGATAATATCTATGATGGCGACCCGCCCGATTTCGATGCCCAGAAAAAACTCGATTATTCTAAAACTCTTGCTTTCGAAAAATTTACATTGGAAAGAAATCCACTTGTGTACGAATATTCCGACATCGATATTCCGCCAAGCCCAATCGCCCCGACAATTGTGAATCAGGAAACCGATTATTTTACTTTGTTTGAATTTTCGGCAAAGTATGATCCCGTTCCCACAATGTTGACACAGGATCATGCGAATATCATTAAGGGATTTATGGGACAAACCTCCAACTTCAAAAAAAGTTTGATAAAGAAAAACGTAATCATACTTGCCGAGAAGGAAGGGACTGAAGAAGTCAGGTATATTCATGGAAATTTTGGAAGAGGCACATTTACATTTTATGGCGGACATGATCCGGAAGATTATCAACATGCTGTTGGGGATCCTCCAACGGATTTATCTTTGCATAAAAATTCTCCCGGTTACCGGTTGATTTTAAATAACATCTTATTTCCTGCAGCAAAAAAGAAACAACAGAAAACATAACATCATGAGAATCGCAATTATATCTGATATACATTCCAACTTCGAGGCTTTGAAAAAAACTTTCGAAATAATTGATACTGAAAATGTGGACAAAATAATTTGCCTTGGGGATATCATAGGTTATGGAGCTAATCCAAATGAATGTATGGATTTGATTAGAAACAGGACAAAAGAAATAATCATGGGTAACCATGAATACGTGATTCTGAATCCGGCGGAACTCTCACACTTTACAACCAACGCAAGAATAGCCGCATTATGGACATCGAACATTCTTTCTAAGGAAAATAAAATATTCATCGAATCACTTCAGCGTTATCAAAAGCTGGACAATCTGTTATTCGTTCATTCATCTCCTTATGAAATGGAAGAATGGCATTATCTGATTTCATCCACCGATAGAGAAATGAATTACAAACATTTTGATGAAAATATATGTTTCTTCGGACACACACATTTCCCCGGAATTTATAATGAACACAATGATGATAGAAAGATAGATAAAGAAAGAAAGTTTTTAATTAATGTGGGAAGCGTTGGACAGCCGCGAGACCATAATCCACAATTAAGTTTCGGAATTTTTGATATAGAAACATGGAGCTACGAAAATATCAGGTCGGAGTATGATTATAATTCCGCATCTGAAAAAATTAAAAACGCCGGACTCCCGACCCACCTTGCCGAAAGAATTTTAATCGGCAAATAATAAGATGGTGAGTTGTTAGTGGTTATTAGCAATGCTATTAGTCGTTAGCAATTAGCCATTAACAATTAACCATTCGATTGAATTTATTTTGCCAAAAGCATTTTCTTAATCTGAACAAACGAATTCGATGGATCGCTTATGCCTGTCACTTCTAATTTATAAAAATAAACTCCACTTGAAGCATTCTCCCCACTCCACACAACCTCATGATAACCGGCTAATTTCTCACCGTCAACAAGAGTGATTACTTCCTGCCCTAGAACGTTGTAAACTTTCAGGCTAACAAATGACAACTGACTAATAACAAATGACAAAGTTGTCGAAGGGTTAAACGGATTAGGATAATTCTGATGCAATTCAATCTTCTCCGGTGCATTGATAGATATTGTAATCTGTTTCGTCCAGCTTTCACCATTCCCTGCCGCTATGCTAAACGTCAACAATTGTTTTGTATTTATCGGTGCTGTCTTATCAATTGAAAATTCAAATTGTGTCTGCTCCTCTCCGTTT
>JACRFD010000020.1 GCA_016218025.1 Ignavibacteriales bacterium | reverse complement strand
TTGAATTTCTATTTTTTCTTTTTCAACGATTTGAACACTATTTTTTGTTGGACAATTTGAAACACAAGCTCCGCAGCCGGTACATTTTTTTTCATCAACATATCTGGGCTTCTTATTCAATCTTACAGAAAAATTTCCGGGATGTCCGGTAATACTCTCAACTTCGCTTAGAGTTATTTTCTCTATATCTTTATGCCTTCCAATTTCAACTAAGCGTGGCGCCATAGTACACATAGCACAATCATTTGTTGGAAAAGTTTTATCGAGTTGAGCCATCACTCCGCCGATAGAAGGTTTATTATCAACCAGGTAAACTTTAATGCCCGATTCTGCAAGATCAAGCGCCGCTTGCATGCCGCCGATTCCGCCGCCAACTACTAACGCAGAACCGATTTTTCCGTTAGATTTAATATCATCAAACATTTTCTAAAACTGGCTCCTTGTTTATTTCTACTTGAGCTGCTTTTTCTTTAACCGCTTGAAAGTAAATTGCCAGAGGACGATAAATCATATGGCTCCATTTACCAAACGGAATTTCTACTATTAACATTGGAACAGCTATAGCTAAATGAATTGCGTAAGTAAAATGAGTAGTAAGTTCCAATCCCAAATACCTGAATACGTGAACTGCAAGTCCGCTAACTGCCGTAAGCAAAAGCATAATTGGGAATATCAGGTCATTCGCGTTGGAGAATTTGTGTACTTCTTCACGTTTCCTAAAACGACTTATCAAAATCTCAACCGTAGTATAAATTAAAGCTCCAGCGGCAAAATAACCGAGCCATCTCTGCGGATGGTAAACAGGATAGATATTATCGGTCTGAAACCATGAAAGGAAGAAAAATTTTATACAAACCATTAACCCGCAGCCGGCAGCTAGGATCAAGTGTTTTATCCAACGGTTTCTAATGCTACAATCTCTAAATCGTTTTTGAGTAACAGCTTGTAATAAAAAAGTTTTAGCTTCGGTGAAATATAAATGGAAAGGTATCTTGAGTTTATCACCGCCCCTCATAGTAAACCAGTACATCCGCAAAGAGTTAGTTAGTAAAAAGAAGAGCGGAATTAGGAATACAACCGTTGTAAATGTTCCTATTAAACCGAACATATGTTCCATTGGCATCGGTTCTGAGATGAACACCTCGTACTCAAGTTCAGCATAAAATAAATGATAATAAACAACCAGAAGTAAAACGATTATTCCAAAGAAAAAGAGAGATCCAATTTCCCATAATTTTGATTTATAAATTTTTGCGGAAAGACCGGTCCAATCATATTGTGCAGTTAGATAGCGGCGGAGAGTCATCATCGCTTCTCCGGGCTCAGTTTCTCTTGGGCATGTTTTAGAACAATCTCCGCAATAGTAACACAACCATGGCTCTAATCTTCTTTTCAATTGTTCCTTTAAACCAATTAAAGTATACCGAAGTGTCTTGCGCGGGAATGAATTTGTATCATTTGTTAGATCACACGAAACAGTGCAACTGCCGCACTGAAGACAGGCATTTGTATCGAACTTGCCATACTTTCGAACTTCAGTCAATAAATTAGGATCGGTTCTATATTTCATAATGAACCTGCCTATTCGCTTAATATTAGATTAATAATGGTGGTGGGATGAATATGTAGAAAATCCCTTTTGTCAGTAAAATACTGGACAGTTGTGGTCGCCATAAAGATTACGAAGATTATGAATCTATATTAGTTTAACTATCTATCTAGTAATAAACTAAATGTAATCATTAACAAGGTACTGACTGTAGGGGAATGTATGAACTTCTTAAGATAAAAATGCACCAAAATAAAACAACAGTCAAATTATTTTTATTAGATTTTACAAATTCAACAAATCCTAGGTAATTGTTCACCGGTTATCATTTCCACTACACGCTTACTGCCGATTAATGTTTTCATTACAACAATTCCGGTATGTTCTTTTGTAACTTTTCCAATGATACGCGATTCTTTTCCCAACGGATGATTTTTCATTTCAAGTAGTACCTTTTCTGAATCGTTTTCTGCAACAAACAAAATAACTTTTCCTTCATTGGCTATATAGAGCGGATCCAATCCTAAAATTTCACATGCACCTTTAACTTCTTCCTTAATGGGAATTTCTTTCTCATCAATCTCAATACCGACTTGGGCGCTTAATGCAATTTCTTTTAGTGTGCTTGCAACTCCGCCGCGAGTCGGGTCTCGCATTACGTGAATATTTTTTGATACGCTGAGAACTGAGCCGATTAAGTCATTCAATGGTGCTGTATCACTTATTATTTCCGTTTCAAATGTCAGTCCCTCTCGTGCAGACATAATTGCCACGCCGTGATCAGCAATACTTCCATTTAGAATTATCACATCACCTTCTTTGCAATTCTTTGGTGAGATATCAATTCCTTCTTCAACTATTCCGATTCCGGAAGTATTGATAAAAATTTTATCGCCTTTACCATGTTCAACAACTTTTGTATCACCGGTAACAATTTGAACTCCGGCTTTGTAAGCCGCTTCTTTCATCGAAAGAACAATTTTCCACAAATCTTCTATCGGTAATCCTTCTTCAATTATAAATGCAGCAGAAATGTAAAGTGGTTTTGCACCAGACACTGCTAAATCATTAATGGTTCCGTTAACGGCAAGATCACCAATATTTCCACCGGGGAAAAAGATTGGCTGAACTACATACGAATCGGTGGTGAATGCAAATGTGTACTTCCCATGTGTAAAAAATGCGCTGTCATGTTGAGCATTCAAGATTTCGTTATCAAACTGCGGCAGAAACATTTTTGAGATTAGTTGATGGGATAAACTACCGCCGCCGCCGTGCGCAAGAAGAATTTTATCATATTCGCTTTTAGGAATGGGACAAGAAAAGCCGGGCGTAATATTTATTTTTGTTTCGTCGGTCATTATTTTCTATTTCACTAAATCAGTGTGAACTGCATTAAATTTATTTTTTCCATAATGAAAATAAGCCGCGCACGCCCCCTCAGTAGAAACCATAGGCGCACCAAGCGGTGTTTCAGGTTTGCATTCTTTGCCAAATGCCGAACACTCAACCGGTTTTTTAACACCTTTCAAAACTTCTCCTGCAATACAAAGGGACGATTCATTTTGTTCAAGATGTCCAACATCAAAAATTTTTTCAGCATCAAAATCCTTAAAAATTTCTTTCAAAGCATATCCGCTTTTGGGAATGTTTCCCATACCCCGCCACTTTCTATCAATCGTATCGAAAACTGCTGAGAGAATTTTCTTTGCTTGCTCATTTCCACTTTTTGTAACAACACGATTATACTGATTTTCAACTTCGCATCTTCCTTCTTCAAGTTGTTTTACACACATCAGAATTCCTTGAAGGATATCAACCGGTTCAAATCCGGTAACAACAATCGGGGTTTTATATTTTTCGCAAAGAGGAATATATTCTTCATATCCCATTACGGTACAAACATGCCCAGCAGCAAGAAATCCTTGGATCATACAATCATCTGAAGATAACAATGCTTCAATTGCGGGAGGAACAAGCACGTGCGAAGAAAGGATAGAAAAATTTTTCAAATTTCTCCGCTTTGCTTCTAAAACCGACATTGCATTTACCGGTGCTGTAGTTTCAAATCCGACAGCAAAAAAAACAATTTTCTTGTTAGGATTTTCTTCAGCAATCTTTACTGCATCAAGCGGAGAATAAACCATCCGCACATCGCTGCCGTTTGCTTTCACACTCAGCAAATCATTTTGGGATCCGGGCACACGAAGCATATCGCCAAATGAAGTGAATATTACATCGTTACGCGAGGCGATTGCAATTGCCTTATCAATTTGTTCAAGAGGTGTAACGCAAACGGGACAACCAGGACCATGTAAAAGAGTAATTTGTTTTGGAAGGAGTTCTTCAATGCCGTATTTCAGAATTGAATGAGTTTGTCCGCCGCAGATTTCCATTATTGCCCATGGACGAGTAACAACTTCTTCAATTTGTTTTGTTAATACTTTAGCAGACTTTAAATCTCTGTATTCATCAACAAATTTCATTCAAGTATCAAATTAATTTAGAATTCATGTTACGCAAGGATAGAATATGATACAAAATTCCAAACACCAAAAAACAAATTCCAAATAAATTCCAAACCTCAATTTCTAATAACCAAACTTGATAATTGGGATTTGGATGTTGATTATTATTTGAGATTTGGTTCTTGTTATTTGGAATTTCATAACGAATATTCTCTTGCTGCGTAAGGTGAATTTAGAATATATTTAGTTCCCTTTGGCATCTTCATCTTCAAGCAGTCTGCTCATTTCGTTCAGCATTCGAATTGTCTCTTCCGCTTCGGTTGTATCAACTTTATTCAATGCAAATCCTGCATGAACAATTACATAATCGCCAATCGAAACATCCTCAATCCATTGTATACATGCATCTTTGATAATTCCGCCAAAATTAATTTTTGCCATTTTAAGTTCTGTATTCGAGTCGTCAATCGAAATGATTTTGCCGGGGACAGCAAGACACATTTTATTCTCCACTGAGAAATTGGAAGACAATATGTGATTTTTAATTTTAGTTAGCAATAAGAGAATTCAAAAAAAGTATTTTATGTAACTGCTAATGAACCACCCTTGGCACTAAAGATAATCCAAGTTTTTCAGCTTGTTTTTCCAAACGTTTTCTTAAATGTGCTTCGTAGGTTTGCTGGTATTTCATTAATCCTTGCTCTACAAAATCAAAACCTTTGGTCAT
>JACRFD010000022.1 GCA_016218025.1 Ignavibacteriales bacterium | reverse complement strand
GTTCAACGAAATTAAAATCATCTTCATCATCGGGTAAACCAACGTATCTACCCGGAGTAAGAACGTAATTGAGTTTTCTTACTTCATCTAAGGTGGCGGATTTGCAGAAGCCGGCTACATCTTCATACTTACTTTCTTTGCTTCTCCAATTATGATAAGTAGAAGAAATTTTTTCTATGTCATCTGGATCTAAATCACGGTTTCTTCTGTTGACTAAGTAACCAAGATTACGTGCATCAATAAAAAGGATTTCATTCTTTCTATCTCTGAATCCGCCGTTAGTTTTATTTCTTGATAAGAACCATAAGCAAGCGGGAATTTGAGTGTTAAGAAATAATTTAGTTGGAAGATTTACAATGCAATCAACTAATCCTTTTTCAATTAATGCTTTTCTAATTTCACCTTCAGTATTTGTCTGTGTAGTGAGTGAACCTTTAGAGAGAACAAAGCCAGCTTGTCCTGTAGGTGCTAAATGATAAAGGAAGTGCATGATCCATGCATAGTTTGCATTTCCAGTCGGAGGGATTAATTTTTCGCCTAAGACACTCCATCGTGCATCATTCTGCAAAAGTTCACCACTCCAATCGCTATCATTAAAAGGTGGATTTGCTAATAAATAATCCGCTTTCAAATCTTTGTGTGCATTGTTTAAGAAACTTCCTTCGTTATTCCATTTAACGTTAGTGCTGTCTATACCGCGAATAGAAAGATTCATCTTTGCTAAACGCCATGTAGTTTGATTGCTTTCTTGACCATAAATAGAAATGCGGTCTAAAGGATTGAATGATAAACCATTTCCGTTTTTCTTTCCTGCCCGTCCGGCAGGCGGGTTGTAATGATCGGTGTGTGCTTTAATAAATTTTTCGCTTTGAACAAACATACCGCCGCTGCCGCAACATGGATCGAATACTCTTCCTTCGTAAGGTTCGAGCATTTCAACTAATAATCTTACAACACTTGATGGTGTATAGAACTGACCGCCTTTCTTTCCTTCAGCAAGAGCAAATTCACCAAGGAAATACTCGTAAACTTTTCCAAGAACATCTTTGCTTTGTGCTTCTTTAGTCCCAAGCACAGCCGTTCCAATTAAATTGATTAAGCCGCCTACGGTTGCTTTATCTAATTTCTCTTGTGCGTAAACTTTTGGCAATACACCGCGCAAAGATGGATTATCTTTTTCAATTGCATCCATTGCGTCGTCAACATCTTTCCCGATAGTCGGTAATGTTGCTCTCCCTTGAATCCATTCCCATCGTGCTGATGGCGGGACATAAAAAACTTTTTCGGCGGTGTATTCGTTCTTATCCTCAGGATCAGCACCTTCACTTTTTTGTTCAACTAATTTTTGATAAAGTTCTTCGTGGGCATCGGAAATGTATTTTAAGAATATGAGACCTAATACAACGTGCTTGTATTCAGCTGCATCCATATTCTTACGGAGTTTATCTGCAGTCTTCCAGAGTTTTTTCTCGAGAGATTCT
>JACRFD010000021.1 GCA_016218025.1 Ignavibacteriales bacterium | reverse complement strand
TCACCGCCTAAAGTAATGGCGATTGTTTCGCCGCCGTTCTTTTCCTTTAGCTGAAGAATAGCTTCGGTTGCAAACTCATCGAAAGGATTGAGTATGTGATTTATTCCGGTTTTATCTATAGATTTCCCGTCGG
This sequence comes from Ignavibacteriales bacterium, assembly GCA_016218025.1. Lineage (GTDB taxonomy): Bacteria > Bacteroidota > Ignavibacteria > UBA10030 > SZUA-254 > PNNN01. The sequence goes on along the minus strand of JACRFD010000021.1, from coordinate 19,054 downwards.
TGCCGATTTTTATTTTCGCTTCCGTATCGGGAACATGATTCACACAAACAACATATTTCATACGTATAATTTACAGTTGATAAATGAAATTGTGAGGTGTTGCCTCTTTAATATTCTTTATTTGCATCAATATAAATAGTAATTGAGAAAAAGGCAAAAATGTGGATTGCAACTGACATTGGTTTTTACTACATTTCTCGTACCGCATAATCACCATAACCAAATCAAGAGCAATCGTAATGACGACTACAAAAAAACTAATGACGCTGGAAAGATTCATCCACGAACAGGAACACCTGTATCCAACAGCAACGGGTGAATTTTCAGAACTGCTCCACGATCTTTCTGTTGCCGCAAAACTTGTCTGGCGCGAAGTAAGCAAAGCCGGACTTGTGAATATCCTCGGATCAACGGGTCGTACTAATGCAAGCGGCGATGCAGTAAAAAAATTGGACGAATTTGCGGATGAAACAATTTATAGGGCAATGGATTACAGCGGACATCTTTGCGTTATGGCATCTGAAGAAAATGAAGACATTCTCCAAATTCCGGAAGAATACAAATCGGGCGGCTATGTTTTGTTGTATGACCCGCTTGATGGATCATCAAACATTGATGCCAATATCACAATTGGTTCGATCTTCAGTATTTATAAAAGAGTTACTCCGGGCGGGAAAGGTAAATTGGAAGATTGTTTGCAGCAGGGATTAAAACAGGTCGCAGCCGGTTACATAATCTACGGATCAAGCACCGTGTTTGTTTATTCTACCGGACGCGGAGTGCATGGTTTCACGCTCGATCCGAGCGTTGGCGAATTTGTTCTTTCGAATGAAAAAATTGTCATTCCTCAAAAAGGGAAAATATACAGCATGAACGAAGGCAACTACCGCAATTGGGATGAGAGTTTACAGAAATATATCCAGTATATTACCGAGGATGATAAAACAACCGGCAGACCGTACTCATTGCGATATATAGGAACAATGGTTGGCGATGCGCACCGGACTTTAATGTACGGCGGAATTTTTGCTTACCCAGGCGACAAAAAAAATCCTGAAGGCAAATTACGTTTATGCTACGAATGCAATCCTATGGCTTACATCATAGAACAGGCAGGCGGAAAAGCAATTGACGGCAAGCAGCGTATACTCGACATCAAGCCCAAAGCACTGCACCAGCACACACCTGTATTTCTGGGAAGTGTTGAAGACGTGAATTTGTGTGAGGAATTTTTACAGGGAAAAAGATAGTTGCCGTTTCATTCGTGATTTTACACTGAACAGGCAAAGGAATATTAAAAGTAAGAAGAATTAAGATTCAAACAGGGATATCATTTCCTTTAAGAACATTTTTACTTCATCGAACATTTCTACCGGTTTTTTTCTTTGTGTCAGATTGATTTGAAGAACTAATTTTTTATCTGTTTGTTTAAAATTGACTTTCCGGTGTTTATCGACAGAGATTTTTTTCATCAGTTTCTGGAACGGCGAATCATCATCGCTTGTTTCTCCATAAAATTTTATATTCGATTCATCCGGTAAAGTTACCGTCAAGATTTGACTTTTTATCGATATTTTCGGAAATCCCGCTTTAGAGGAATATAAACGGATTTCAATTAAATAAAAAAGATTTTCCACTTCTTCTGGGTAATCACCAAACCGATCTTTTAATTCCAATCCGATAGATCTTACCTCATTCTCATCGATTGTTTTATAGAGCCGACGATAAATGTCTAATCGTTCCGTGTCCGACTCGACATAGAAGTCGGGGATAAGTGCTTCAATGTCTGAATCGATTATTGTTTCCGTTCTTAAGTTTAATGAATCGGATAAATTCTTATCAACTGTTTTAAAACTTGAATCCTGAAATGTTTCTTTAAACTCTTCCTGCTTTAATTCCTCGACCGCTTCTCTAACAATCCGTTCATACAATTCGAATCCCATTTCCAATATAAAACCCGATTGTTCGCCGCCGAGAAGATTTCCTGCGCCGCGTATTTCCAGATCGCGCATAGCCAGATTGAAACCCGATCCCAGTTCGGTAAACTCTTCAATTGCCGATAAGCGTCTTAGTGTATGCTTTGGTAAAACATTCAGCGGAGGAACAAGCAAGTAAGCAAATGCTTGAATATTTGTTCTTCCCACTCTTCCGCGAAGCTGATATAATTCGGCAAGTCCGAATCTGTCTGCACGGTTGATAATTATTGTATTTACATTTGGGATATCCAAACCCGATTCTATTATTTTTGTTGCAACTAAAACGTTATATTTTTTCTCAAGAAAATCGAGCATTGTTTTTTCAAGCTGATGTCCTGTCATTTGTCCGTGTGCAACATGTATCTTTGCCTCGGGGACATATGATTTTAACTGATCGGCAACTTGATCGATGTTTTGTACGCGATCGTGAACAAAATAAACCTGCCCGCCGCGATGAAGTTCTTTACGAATAGCATCTTTTACTACGTGCCATTGTGTTTGTTTCCCTTCAGATGCAGTAATTATCTCGGTTATGATCGGCAGGCGGTTTCGGGGCGGAGTGTTAATTAAAGATAAATCTCTTGCACCAATGAGGGAAAAATGCAGTGTGCGGGGAATCGGTGTTGCCGTTAAAGCAAGAGTGTCGACATTCGCTTTTAGTTGACGTAGTTTTTCTTTTGCCGAAACACCGAAGCGATGTTCTTCGTCGATTATAAGAAGACCTAAATCTTTAAAGGCGATATCTTTTGAAAGCAAACGGTGAGTTCCAATAACAATATCGACGGAGCCACTTTTCATTTCCTCTATAATTTTTGTTTGTTCTTTTTTAGATTTGAATCGCGTTAAATTTTCAATCCTTGTAGTGTAGCGGTTCAGTCTGTCTAGAAAAGTATTATAATGCTGGATGGCTAGAATTGTTGTTGGTACAAGTATTGCCGCCTGTTTTCCATCCATTACAGCTTTGAAAGCAGCCCTCACGGCGACTTCTGTTTTTCCGAAACCGACATCTCCGCAAATCAATCGATCCATCGGGTATGAACTTTCCATATCATGCTTCACATCGATAGTTGCAGTTGCCTGATCGATTGTATCTTCGTAGATGAAAGATGCCTCAAGCTCTTTCTGCCAGTGAGTATCAGGGGAAAACGATGTCCCCATTTCTTTTTTTCGTCTTGCATAGAGTAAAATCAATTCTCTGGCGATATCTTTGATGCGGCGTTTTGCTTTCGATTTCATTCTCTCCCATTCGGGAGAACCCAACCTTGTCAATTTGGGTATGTGACCTTCTTGTGAAGAATATTTTTGAATGCGATCTATAAAATTAAGATTTACATAAAGTGTATCGTTTTCTAAGAATAATATTTTCACCGCCTCTTGTTCGGCTCCTCCAACATTAATTTTGGTTAAACCTGCGAACTCACCAATTCCATGATCGACATGAACAATGTAATCTCCCGGCTTGAGACGATGAATTTCTTTCTGCGAAAAACCTTTGAACTTGCGCCGCCTGAAAATTCCACGCCGCTTTAAGCGGTTAAATATCTCATGTTCAGTGAAAACTACTATCTTTTCAGATTGATAAATAAATCCGGAATGAACGGTTTCCGAAAGATAGACAAGGTTGAAATCGTATGTTTTATTCAAGATATTTGATTCCGGAATGATCTGGCTTTTTATCTTGTCATTATTAAGTTCAGGTGATGTGTCTTCCTGGATCAACTCTTTCAATCGAATTATTTCTTCTTTGTTGTCGCATGTCAGGAAAACTTCAAAACCCTCTGATGCAAGCGTGGATATCTTTTCAACAAGCAGATGCACATTGCCGTTAAAGGAGGGCTGCGAAACTGTATCGAGTTGATAATTCAATTGAAACTTAAGCTCAGGTATGAAAGAAATATCTGATGCGAAATTTGAATTTAGTATCACTTTGAATTTGGATAGTGAGCGGGCAATATCATCAAAGCAAAAAAGTCTTTCGGGGTTAATAATATCATCAATTTCTTTTTTAATTATTTCCGGCTCGTCCAAGATGATAACTGCATCTGTAGAAAAGTAATCGAAGATCGAAGTGATGTTTTTTTGTAATTCTTCCGGGTTATTATCCGTTATTGAAGGGACAATGCTGGCCGTTTTTAATTCACGGATTGACCTCTGAGAAACCACATCGAATTCACGAATAGATTCAACAGTATCTCCCCAAAATTCTAAACGTAACGGATTATCTCCCGAGAAGGAATAAATATCGATTATTCCACCTCTGACGGCAAAATCACCGTAAGATTCAACAAAATTTTTTCTTTCAAATCCACCCGCATCTAATTCCTGAATTAAATTTTGGAATTTATAATCTTTGCTCGATTCGATTTCAAATATCTTTCCCTTGAAATTTTCTGCAGATGGAAATTTTTTAATAATCGATGAAGGCGGAGCAATAACAATGACTTTTTTGTCCGAAGTCAGCATTTTTAACGTATCTATTTCGGAGATTGATGCCGATAAATCTAAAAGTTGTGATAGATGCGAAGAAGTTGTGCCGGCAAAACAAACATTTTGACCGCCGCATAAAAGAGCGCAATCATCGCGAAGTTTTTCTGCGCGTTCTTCGTCGGATGAAATTACCAGAACTTGTTTTTGCCCCGCCTCAAAAATATTTGCCGCAATAAAAGCCAGCATCGAGCCGCCCACACCTCTTAAATTAATTGAAGAACCATTGTTTAACTTTTCAATCTCTTCGGACAATTTTTTAAAACCCGAAGAATCAAATATCTTATTTTTTAATAATTCCATCTTTACTTAAATTTAATATCTAAAATCATATCTCGTATAATAAAACATTTTTGTAAGGGTAAAAACAGTTCACCCCGCTATCCCGTAAAACAATTGAGTTAAACGGCACGGCAGGTTAAATCAACTTAGCAAAGATAGCGGGAAAATGCAAGGTTTGAAGTAGTCGGGTAATTTATTATTATTGTAAGTGAATATGCATCTGTACGATAAAATATATATCAATCAAAATTTGGAGATTCCAATTTCCGAATTACGTTTTAAGTTCGCCCGAAGCGGCGGCAAGGGCGGGCAGAATGTGAACAAGGTTGAAACAAAAGTAGAATTGTTATTTGATGTAACAAAATCTTCCTCTCTTACCGAGACACAGCGAGGCACAATTTTAAAGCATCTTAAAACTCAAATTGCCTCCGATGGTTTCCTGCATTTGATCTCACAAGAATCAAGAAGTCAGTTGAAAAATAGAGAAAACGCAATTTCGAAATTCATCCGGATAATCGGAGAAGCGTTAAAACCACGCAAGAAACGAATTAAAACAAAATCGACTGTTGCAGGAAAAGAAAAACGACTACTTTCAAAAAAGCATCGCAGCGATATAAAAAAAATGAGGATGAAGGTAGATTAATCTTATCCATCTGCGGTTAATATTTTTTACCACGGATTATACAGATGCCACCTGATTTTTGCGGATCGATTATTCGATAACTTCAAATCCCGCATACTTGTGTAGCACTTTCGGCACAATAACTTTTCCTTCAGGTGTTTGGTAATGTTCCAGAATTGCAGCAACAACTCTTGGTAAAGCTAAAGCAGATCCGTTAAGCGTATGAACAAATTCAGGTTTTCCATCTCCCCTTGGGCGGAAGCGTATATTCATTCTTCTTGCCTGAAATGATTCAAAATTACTTATCGAAGAAACTTCGAGCCAGCGTTCCTGACCAATCGACCAAACTTCAAGATCATATTTTTTTGTTTGTGTGAACCCCATATCTCCCGTACACATAAGGAGAGTACGATAATGCAATCCAAGTTTCTGAAGTAAAAGCTCTGCGTCTTCTCTCAATCCCTCAAGTTCATTGTACGATAAACCGGGGTGAACAAATTTCACCAACTCAACTTTATCGAATTGATGAAGGCGGTTTAAGCCGCGGACATCTTTTCCGTACGATCCGGCCTCACGTCTGAAGCACGGCGTATAGGCACAGTATTTTACAGGAAGTTGATCTTCTTTCAAAATTTCATCACGATGAATATTTGTTACGGGTACTTCTGCCGTGGGGACAAGATATAATTCATCTTTTGTAGCTACATACATCAAATCTTCTTTATCGGGAAGCTGTCCCGTGCCTGTTGCGCTGTTTGTGTTTACCATAAGAGGTGGTTGAATCTCTTTATATCCGCGTGTCGCAGCTTCATCTAAGAAGAAATTAATAAGTGCACGTTGGAGTTGTGCACCCCGACCTTTATATAGAGGAAATCCGGCGCCCGATATTTTCACGCCGCGTTCAAAATCAATAATATCAAGTTTCTCAGCAAGTTCCCAATGTGGCTTTGGTTTAAAATCGACAACAGGTGGTTCGCCCCATTTTGCTACCTCTATGTTATCTGCAGGTAATTTTCCAACCGGAACCGAGGGGTGGGGAATATTCGGTATTGTTAATAATAAATGATCGAGAGTTAATTCAACACCGGCAAGCTCATCATCGATTGATTTGATTTGAGTTTTTACTTCATCCATATGAGAAATTGCAGACGTGGCATCTTTTTTCTCCCGCTTAAGTTTGCCGATTTCATCCGAAACAACGTTGCGCTTGTTTTTCAACACCTCAACTTTTTGTAAAAGTTCTCTTCGATGTCCGTCGAGTTTTAAAACTTCATCGATATTATCTTCCCCTGCTTTTTTTCGTATTCCATCTTTTACAAGGTCTGGATGTTCGCGGATAAATTTTATATCGAGCATTTAATTCATTTTCCTTTATAAAAATTTTATAATTATTCTACCTTCTGTCTGAATTTTGGGCATTAATAGTTTCGAGTTGATTCTTGAAAATCGTTATTCCTCTCTCAATTCCCGACATCGATAAATTCAACTCAGTTTGAGCTTTCAAAATAATCAATCCTGAATTTAACGGTCGCGGTGCGGGTTGTTTAAATATAGAAGATTTAACCGGTGTTATCAATTTTTTATTGAATGAAAAAACATTTGCAAGAGACAAAGCAAAATCATATCGACTTACAATATCTTTGCCGGCAATATTATAAATACCGGTTTTATTTAATTCAATAATTTTTAAAATCGCCAGCGCCAAATCATCAACCAATGTCGGATTTCCAATCTGATCATCTACTACCTTCACCGGTTTCTTCTCGCTTAAATTATTATAAAGCCAGAGAGCAAAATTTTGTTTTATTCCGATCCCGCAACCGTATAAAACCATAGTTCGCAAGATAGCAGAAGGAACATCGCTTGTGAGAAGAACATTCTCGCTGGCAAGTTTAGTTCGTCCATAATAACTAATCGGGTTGGGCCTGTCCGATTCGGTGTAAGGTCCGTTATTTCCATCGAAAACATAATCGGTTGAGATATGTATAATTTTTGCACCAACAAGTTTTGCGGCGTAGGCCAAATTTTCCACGCTTCCAACATTTACCTGCCATGCGAGCCCTCGTTCTTTTTCACAAAGATCAACATCGGTGACGGCGGCTGTATTAACTATGATATCCGGCTCAAACGAATCTACCACTTTTCTTACATCTTGTCTTTTTGTCAAATCAAGCTGGTCGTAAGGTAATATTTCTTCATCGAAAACCGATCTGCTTTCTAAAGAAACTAGATTCAACCCGTAAAGTGTATGAGATAGAAGCTCAACAATTTTTTGTCCCAACAGCCCGTTGCTGCCTGTAATTAGAACCTTTTTCACTCTTCAGCGTAAACTTTCTTCAAGAACAACGGAAGCATTAGTTTTTTCGTCTCGGTACTTGACTATTATTGGAGTATAAATTGCCAGTTGATATTCTCTTGAAAAAGGATCGTTTAGCTGACGGTTTCCCGGAACAACCACCGCCCCCTCGGGTATTGTCAATGGTCCGGTTGCCGAACTTCGATGTATTGTTTTTTTAACCAAATCATAAACCGGTGTTGCACGAGTTAAAGTTACGCCGGATGCAATAACCGCATTCTTTTTGATGATAGTTCCTTCGTAAATACCGCAGTTTCCACCTATGAAAACTTCATCTTCGACTATAACAGGAAGCGAACCAATTGGCTCCAGCACCCCGCCGATTTGCGAAGCGGCGCTCAGGTGAACACGTTTCCCAATCTGGGCACATGAACCAACTAAAGCATGCGAGTCTATCATTGTACCTTCATCAACATATGCACCGATATTAATATAAGAGGGAGGCATCATCACTACGCCTTCGCCAAGGTAACATCCATCGCGAACCATACTTCCACCGGGGACAATGCGAACACCATGATTGACAGAAAATTGACGGACACCCATTGTATCTTTATCAAAAAATTGGAACAGTTCATCATCCGACATTTCGCTTAATTCACCGATTCTGAAGGCAAGCAAAATACCTTTCTTAACCCAGGAGTTAACGCACCACCATCCGCTGTAACAGTCGGCGGCACGGACTTCACCGCGGTTTAGTGCAATTTTTAATTCTTCTACAGCCTGTAAAGTTTCATTTCTGTCGATTTGATCAACAGGTGTTTCGTACAATTTTTCAATAATTTGCTGAAGGATCATATAAGTTTTAAATCCTTTAAGATTTTTTTCATGGTTGGTTTATGAATATCGCTCATAGGCAAAAGCGGAAGACGATAATTTTCTTCAATAAGCCCCATCATTGTCATCGCTGCTTTTACAGGTATCGGACTTGATTCAATAAAATTGAAATTCATCAGATCAAGAAGTGAGTTATGGAGTCTTAAAGCTTTACTGAAATCTTTTTTCAAACACAACCTTACCATATCAGAAAACATTTTCGGCGTTTCATTTGAAACAACCGAAACGATTCCATCTGCACCGAGCGACATTAACGGTAATGTGACTGCATCATCCCCCGACCATACTGCAAAGCCTTCCGGTCTATCACGCAGTATTTCCATAATTTGACCGAAATTACCTGATGCTTCTTTTATACCTGCAATATTCGGAAAATCGTTTGCAAGCCGGAGTGTTGTTGCAGCATTCATATTACTCGCAGTTCTTCCGGGGACATTGTACATAACTATTGGAGCATCTATTTGTTCAGCTATTGCTGCATAATGTCTGTAAAATCCTTCTTGTGTAGGTTTGTTATAATAAGGACAAACCGAAAGAATACCGTCTGCACCCTGTGCAAGCATCCGCTTAGCCAGAACAATTGCATGATGGGTTGAGTTACTTCCGGCGCCGGCAATTATTTTTGCTTTTCCGTCTGCTCGCCGGACAACGGTTTTTACAACTTCTGCCTGTTCATCTTCCGAGAGTGTTGCGCTCTCGCCCGTTGTTCCTGCAGGTATTATCGCTTCGACTTTTCCTTTGATTTGAAAATCGACGATATTTTTCAACGCTTTAATATCCAAATCACCAGATTCGGTGAAAGGGGTTACCAGCGCAGTGGCTGTTCCTTTAAATAACATTTTTCTTTTCATAATTATTTAGAATGAAGTTATTACATCTTTCATTGTATAAATTCCTTTTTTTCCTTTGAGGAATTGGGCGGCAATCAATGCGCCCATTGCAAAACCGGCGCGGTTCTTGGCGGTGTGTATGAGTTCTATTGAGTCGGCTTCTGAATCGAATAAAACATGATGCTGCCCAACGACATTTCCAACCCTGGTTGAACTTATATGTAACTCATCAGATTTCAGTTGTTTGTGAGCAGTTTCCTGATACATCTTATTTTTTCTTCGAATCTGACTCAAAACTATCTGTCCAAGTGTTAGGGCGGTTCCGCTCGGACTATCGACCTTATTGCGGTGATGAGTTTCATGGATTGCAGGATCATAACAATCGAATTTGTCGAAAATGTGTGATGTTGAATATAAAATTTGAAAGAATATATTCATTCCAAGAGAAAAATTCGGCGAATAAAGAAATCCGATTTTATTTTTTTCAACAATTTTCTCTACATCTTTCATTTTGTCATACCAGCCCGTTGTGCCCACAACAATGTTTTTGCCGAACGAAGAAACAGCCTTAATATTTTCAACGACTGCAGTTGGTACTGAAAAATCTATGCACACGTCAACGTCTTTCAATGTTTCTTTGTTGATTGCCATTGCTCGGAGATTATTTTCGATTGTAAATATTTTTTTTACAACGATATTTTTCTCGGCAGCAAGCCGCTCAATTTCTTTTCCCATATTCCCATAACCCAACAAGGCAATATTCATAAAGTTTTCTCCGTTTCTGAATAATCATAGATAAAGAATTTTGATAACTTCTCAATCTGCCGAGATCCGGGAAGTTGTGAATTATATGATGCAACCGCATTGGCGAATTTTGTCGACGCTTGAATATCTTTGGTTTTTAAATAGTAAGCACAATATGCTGCCCCAAACACATCACCGCATCCCGTTGTATCAACCGCTTTTTCCTGCTCAACCGCAGAAAAATCAATTCTTTTCACCTGTTTATGAATATCGATATAAACCGTGCTTCCTTTGTTTCCACGAGTTATGTGTAAGGCTTTTGTGTCGAGCGCATGAACATATTTTGCCAACTGGTCTTCGGTTAATTTTTCAACTGTCATTGCCGACGCTTCGGTTTCATTCATTTGTACTGCATGTAAATTGAATAACCACCTTCGCCAGGTTTCAATAGGTTTATAATAACGAGTACAGTCGGATGCAACGCCACAGGGCAAACAATGAGCATCGAAATAAACGGGGGTTTTATTCTCGCGAACTTCCATCCGAATTTCATCTAATGTTTCAAGAGTTAAATCGAAACCGGAAATCATATTAATCAAAATTAAATCTGTTTCTATGAATGGTTTAATTTTTTTCCACGGAACCGGTTCAGATATATTTTTTGAACATTCTATCCGGTTTTCACTTGATGAATAATTGAGTCGGACGCGGTTAGTTTGACCGTTAAATTTATATATCCCGGAAGTATCGATAGCAGGATATAGTTTAAATTTTTCAATAACCTCATCGTAATCCGATTTACCGATTCCAAACACAGGAAAAATCTTATCGGTGTTTTTCAAAAGTTGGGCAAGCGTTGCAATTGTAAAATAGATTCCACCGAAACTTTCTGTTTCTGTTCCATCGGGTTGAACGATGACATCGTAACATGGATGTCCTATGACCGTGATTGTCATTTTAAGATTATTATATTTTTGAAATTATGTTTCAACGGATGAAAAAAATAAAATTATACCCTTGCTGTATATGGAAAATTTCCGGCTTCGCACAAACGCCATATTTTTTGGCACGAGAATTTATTTTCATAGAGAGCCCTGCCTATTACAACCGAATCGACACCGATCGATTCCAAATTTTGCAGTTCGAGCAAATCGTTAAGACCGGATACTCCACCCGACACCGTTATTCTCATCTTGCTGTTTTCCGCAATAAGTTTTATCGATTCAATATCTGGTTTCCGGAAATTATCTCTCTGTAATATATTTGTGAAGATAATTCTTTTAAATCCCATATCTTTTGCATTCAAAGCAACAGATACAGGCGTTAACCCCGAATCGATATTCCCCTTATAAAATGTTTTGCAACTGTTTGCATCTATGGCAAGGACTACTTTGCTGGTTCCAAACTTATCTAAACATTTTTTTGCTTCGTCCGGATTATCAATAAACATTGAACCGATGACCGTTCGGAAAATACCATTTTCCAATGCCATTCTTACATCACCGAAAGTGCGCAAACCGCCTCCAAGCTCAATTGGAATATCGACAGTATTTACCATTTTTCGGACCGTTTCAAAATTTACAGGTTTGCCTTTGCTGACTGCATCCAAATCGGTAACATGAAGAGTTTTTGCATTTTCTTTTCGCCACAGTTTTGCTAATTCTATCGGATCGTTGTTCGTTAATTCACCATTCGCGTATTCAATCAGGCGAAGACACCTGCCATTTTTAATTTCAATAGAGGGAATTACAAGCAACATCGTTAAGTTTTTAGCATAAAAGAGAGTATTAATTCGAACTTTGAATTAATAATGCAGAAATTTTCGTTGAAATTCAAACACGGTTAGATTAATATCCGGAATGAAAAAAATCGGGTCGAAGGAAATATATTTCTTAATTAGAGATTATATGAGAGGTAAAAAGCGTTTTTAAATTAAGATTTAAGCTTTTTCAGTTTTTCTAGAAACTCATCTGCCTCTAAACCTTTTAGATTGTATTTTTCCAAATATTCTTTTGTTATCTTCTGCATATCAATGTGGTCGGCGATAACTTTTAGCTCAGCCTTTGAGAATCGTTCGCCGTAAAAAACATAATCCTCAAATGCTTCCCAAGCCATTGGAGCGACCCGTCTTACAATTTCTCTCATCATCTCGGCATAGATGCGAATTTCATATTGCGCGTGTTTATCCATCCTTAACTGAAGAAAATGCATCAGGTTGTGAAGATCAATTTTCCAGTACCACTCAGTATAAAGCGAAAGCGGAAGATTTATTCTGGCAAGTTCACGTGCTATCTCATCGTTGAGTAATTGTTCATACGTGTCGTAAGCACGGTTTTGTTCTTCAAGAAGCATCGATAAAACTTTTTGCTGAAGTTCCGGGGAAACTTCATCGTCGGCGCGTCCCTGTTTATTGCGAACGCTTTGCATTTTTATAACACCCGGCGATGGAACATAAAACTCATCTTTCATTATCGAATAACGCCCCGAAAGTTCGTTGACGTTTGCCGTGCGATGACGTATCCATTGCCGCGCAACAAAAATCGGCAGCTTCACATGAAATTTCAATTCCACCATTTCGAACGGTGTCGTGTGAAGATGGCGCATGAGATACCGGAGGAGGATGCGATCCTCGCTCACTGATTTCGTTCCCTTTCCGTACGAAACACGCGCTGCTTGGACCACCGATTCATCGCCTCCCATGTAATCTACAAGGCGCACAAAGCCGGCATTGAGGCATTTGAACTCTTTATCTAATATTTCTTCTGCTTTGGGATTTGTTACGTGTGCCATGAGTTTCTTTCAAAAAAAGTCTGTGGGATTAAATGTAATGATTACATGAAATAAATCCAACAGAAATATTTAATTATGATATGAGATATTCGATGTTGGATGTGAGTGAGAAGACAAAGATCGTTCAGGATTAATAGTTATATCGTTAAGTCAAGCCTGACGGATTTTAGGTTCGTTGTTATATCCGTTTCCGCTAAAGGGTTGAAGTTTTTCAATCCAGATTTGTTCGAGCAGGGTAAGTTCATCTTCAATACTGAAATCCGGATCGTCTTTTACTTTAACTACCTCAAGTATTTCGAAAACAAATTTATCTACACCGAATTCATTCCAGTCTTTCTGCAATGCTTCGTTGCGGTGTCTACCGATAGTGAGCATAAATTTGTGGCTATTGAGATGTCCCTCAAGATTTAAACTGCTTCCTAAAAGAAATTTACCATTTGCACTATTTTTCACATGGAAAATCCCTGCCGGTTTTTTTCGTTCTTTATATTCTCTTATAATATCTTGTCTTGTTTTCATGATGTCGGTTTCATTTTTTAAAAGCATCACATAAATATATTGATTAAGTGTGAAGAAACTTAACAATAATTTTTCATAGAATCAATCTTTGTATTTCCTTATACGTTTATGTATCTTTTTTTATGATTAAAGTTGCAGTTGGCATTATTTTCAGAAATAAAACAGAGCTTCTGCTTTGTCAGCGAAAGCCGCATCTGCCTTATCCGCTCAAATGGGAATTCCCCGGCGGAAAAGTTATCACAGGCGAAACAATGGAGGAATGTTTGCACCGAGAATTGAAAGAAGAATTAGAAATCAATGCGGTTATCGGTCGATTGTATCACAGTCAAGAATATGTTTACAGCAACAGCGGAACGTTCAATATTTTTTATTACCTGATAACTTCGTACTCAGGCGAGATCATTAATAAAGTTTTCGAATCTCACAGGTGGATTCCAATTTCTGAATTATCAAATTACGATATATTGGAAGGAAACAAAGACGTGATTGAAAAATTATTACACATCAAATATCCAGCATGAAAAAAAGCATTCCTCCACAAAAATTATCGGAACTTAAATCGAATTACCGGAATTTAAAGTCCGACATCCAAAAAAGATTAAATGATTTTTCTGCTGTGCCGAAGTCGGAATATTTTTACGAGCTTGTTTATTGTTTGCTTACTCCCCAGTCTAGCGCGGTAAACGCCGATAAGGTAATTTCACTTTTGAAGGCAAACAAGTTCAAATCAAAAGAAATCAATCCGGAACCGATACTGAGGAGGAAAGATTGCTACATCCGCTTTCATAAAAACAAATCAAGATATTTAATTGCTGTTAAAGAACAATTTCCAGCAATCTCCACACAAATTGCAAATAATATTTCGGGCGAAGATTTGCGTCTCTGGCTGATAAAGAATGTAAAGGGTTTGGGATGGAAAGAATCTTCGCACTTTCTCCGAAATATCGGTCATCGTAATTTGGCAATACTTGATCGCCACATACTCAGGAATCTTGTTCGTCTCAGGGTTCTTCCGGAATTGCCAAAAACCTTGACAACTAAGAATTATTTGCAAATCGAGGAAAAATTTCGGAAGTTTTCTAAGCAGGTTGGCATTTCGATGGATGAATTGGATTTGCTGTTCTGGTGCATGGAAACGGGACAGATACTTAAATGAAATTAATTATCAATTGATAATTGCCAATTAACAATTGTCAATTTTTTTAGAAAGCATAAATAAATGAAAGCATTAGTAATTGGCGCGGGAATGATGGGAAGCGCGTTGGCTTATGACTTGGCTCGTTCAAGTGGAGTCGAGAAAGTATATCTTGCCGATATCGATTTCGACAGGGCTGAGAGTGCGGCAAAAACTATTGGAGCAAATGTTACACCGGTGAAGCTCGATGTAAACTCACACGACGATGTAGTTTACATTATGGAACAAGCAGATGTTGTTTGCGGGGCGACATCTTACAACCATAATCTGTTATTAACAAAAGCGGCTATTGAAACCGGGAAACATTTTTGCGATCTCGGCGGCAATATGGATGTTGTTTACAAACAAATGGAGTTGAACGAAAAAGCAAAAGCTGCCGATGTTCTGATTATTCCCAATTGTGGTCTGGCTCCCGGACTTGCCGCGATACTCGGCGCAGGCGGAGCGAAACATTTTGACGTTGTTGATGAAATCCATCTTCGTGTTGGCGGTTTGCCGCAACATCCTGTTCCTCCGTTAAACTACCAGATTGTTTTTTCTGTTGAAGGATTGGTAAACGAATATCTTGAACCCGCAGAAGTGATTCGGAATGGAACACCACAAAAAGTTTCTTCGATGGAAGATTTGGAAGAGATGGATTTTCCACAGCCATTCGGAAAAGTAGAGGCATTCAATACTTCGGGCGGTGTTTCAACTTTAACGAATATGTTCAACGGTAAAGTTAAAACGCTCGATTATAAAACAATTCGATATAAAGGACATTGCGAGAGATTTAAAACATTGCTCGATCTTGGCTTCGCAAGTTCAGAGCCGCTGATGGTTGGCACTTCGGTGAAAACCGCGCGAGAATTATTTCAAGAATTGTTGAAGAAAAAACTTCCTTCCAGCGGACATGATTTAATTTTGATGCGTGTTTGGATACAAGGCACAAAGAACAATGAACGAAAAACGTTAACCTATGAAATGATCGATTACTTCGATGATAAAACAAGAATCTCCTCTATGATGCGTACAACTTCGTTCCCAACTTCGATAATAGCACAAATGATTATTAACGGAACAATCAAAGAACGGGGTGTTTTACCGCCCGAGCAATGTGTGCCTGTTCAACCTTTGATAGAAGAATTAAAGAAACGAAATATAATAATCAAAGAGAATCTAAAGTAGACGGCATTTAACCAACAACAAATGACTAATGACCAAAAACTAACAACCAATAACCAAAATGAAACATCCATTATCAGTTATCATCATAACAAAAAATAAAAAGACCGGACAGGAAATTCACAACCGGTTTGATGCGTTGACAAGTTTCCCGAGATTGAAATTGATTTCGATTTTTATAAAATCGTTTTTTTCAATCTGATATTAATCTTATTTGTTGAAAGACTTAACCATGGCTGATACAAGTTCATTCGATATTGTTTCAAAAGTAGATATGCAAGAGGTGGATAATGCAATCAATCAGGCAAAGAAAGAAATTATCCAGCGTTACGATTTCAAGGGATCAAAATCATCTATTGAGCTGAATCAAAAAGAGCACGATATTACTCTTATTTCCGACGACGACTTTAGAATGAAGGCGGTGGTTGATATTCTCCAGTCAAAATTTGTGAAGCGAAGCATTCCTTTGAAGGCATTGACTTACAGTCAGGTTGAACCGACGGCAGGCGGTTTGGTTAAACAAACAATTAAACTGCAAAACGGCATCGACAAAGATAATGCCCGGTTGATTGTGAAGATGATAAAGGAAACAAAACTTAGGGTACAATCGCAGATAATGGACGATCAGGTGCGGGTAAGCGGAAAGAGTAAAGATGATTTACAATCGATTATGAGCATGCTTCGACAGGCAGATTTAAAATTTGCAATTCAGTTTGTAAATTACAGATAACTTTAAAATGTTGAAAAAAATTATATTATCAATTTTTGTTTTTATAACTATTGCGGGGGCACAGAATTCTGTCCAGATAGAATACATCCAAAAAAAATCGCGTAATACTCAAATCGGCTCATTCATCAAAAACGATATAACATACGGGTCGCTGAACGATCTTGGCTATGTGTTAAATCTGCGACTTTACACAAATCAGAATTCAAAAAAATTAGAACTAAGAAATAGTGAAATTACCATACGTGTTACCGCCGGAAATTCATTTGTGGTGATTGTCGACAATAAAGAGAATGCCAATCTTCACCAGCTTCCGGTGAATATAATTTTTGCTGCGGGATCTTTTTTTGCACCGTTGGAATATTTTATTCCTCTTTTAAAAATTGCGATCTCTGAAGAAATTGCATTTCAAAAAAATAAGATCATAATCGGCGAGCAGGTGCAAAAATCGAATTTCGATATTACGGGAATCCAATTCGAGGAAAAATCTAACGGACTGCTTATTAAAATCGAGAATAAAATCAAACCAACCGATTATGAATGCTGGCCCAAACAAATTGGCAACGACACCTGGCTTTACATCACCATTGCGAATGCAAAAGCCGATGTAAATAAAATTAAGAATGCCGTAACATCTGGAATCGTAAAACAAATTCTGGCGTTTCAGTACCCGACATCCGTTCAGATAACGATCAGATTAAAAGGGCAGATAAATAGCGCCGAGCCGATGGTGGCTGAAAACGGAACAGACATACTGATTGCGATTCAGACCCTCTCAACCGAACAGGCAGATGCGCGTTCGGCGAGGAATTACGAGCGTGAACTTCAGCGCGAGCGTGAGAAATGGAAATTAGACGTTGTTGTGATAGATGCCGGGCACGGCGGAGACGATCCCGGAGCCATAAGCAGAAGCGGAACGCGGGAGAAAGATATCACGCTTCCGATTGCTTTAAAGCTGGGAGCTTTGATTGAAAAAAATCTTCCCGGCGTTGATGTTGTTTATACCAGAAAAACCGACACATTCGTGGAATTGTACCGTCGTGGACAGATTGCAAATCAAACCGGCGGAAAGTTGTTCATAAGCATTCACTGTAACTCGATGCCCAGGAAAAAAAGCACAGAAACGGGGTTTGAGATTTATCTTCTGAGGCCGGGCAAAACGGAGAATGCTCTGCGTATTGCAGAAAAAGAAAATGAGGTCGTGAAATTAGAGCAGGGATACGAAAAACGCTACCAGCAATTAACAGAAGAAAATTTTATTCTTCTTACTATGGCGCAAAGCGCGTATGTAAAATACAGCGAGCAGTTTGCCGAAATTCTTACGCAGGAAATGGGGAAACATCTTGATTTGCCGAACAACGGAGTGAAGCAAGCTGGGTTTTACGTTTTGGTTGGAGCATCAATGCCGAACGTGCTGGTAGAAACCGGATATCTATCTAATAGACATGACGAAAAAATCTTAAAGAGCGCCAAAGGACAACAACGCTTAGCCGAGGCAATATTCAACGGAGTGAAACGTTTCAAAGACGATTATGAGAAAGCATTAAGCGAAGGAAGAGCAAGCCAGTAGCCGCCATCCTTCGGAACAAGTCCTCAGGACATCGTCTCATCTCGAGTTTAACTTGAGAAGATTGAGTTTGTTGTCTGATATTTTTTTATTTATCTTTAAATAAGATGGATATTGAAAAGTTAATAATTAAACTCAAACGAAGCCGTTTACCCATATCATTAGCGGAATTTAATAAAGCGGCTCAGCATTTTGGGTATTCAATTGATCATATACGCGGCAGCCACCATGTCTTTCGCAACTGGACGGGCAGAAAATTTGTTGTGCCGGTTCATAATAATAAAATTAAAGCTGTGTATGCAAGGATTTTTATTGAGGAACAAGAATGAAAAAAAGAGTAGCAAATGGAAAAAAGAAGGTCTCAGCCACAAAGATAAAACACAACGGTTATTCTCTTACCAATTTGATGAAACTTCCTTATAAGATTGAATTAATTCGTCTCTCAAAAAATGACGGGGGCGGCTATTTTGCCGCAATACCACTTCTTAAGGGTTGCCAGAGCGATGGTAAAACACCAGATGAAGCGATTGAACATTTACAGCAAGCCCGACGGGCGTGGTTTGAATCTGCCATTAAACATGGTGACTCTATTCCCATTCCTCAATGAAGAACTTAACTCGTTCCCAAATTCTCATTTGGGAACGATATAAAACCGGCTTCCCAATATTAATGCGCCGGATAAAACCTCACCTGTAATATTAATTTCATAGAAACTTTTGTAGTAACCGATCAAATCCCGTTTGTCAATTGCTGAGATCGGTGTGTTTGTGAATATTGCCAAGCAAGAACTCCGACCGTTGATTCCGTTATGCTGTGGAAAAAGATATTATGTTTAAGAATCAGCAAATAGAAAAGAGCAATAAAAATAATATAATTGGTAATAAGCGAGAAGAACCAATTATAAGAGAGAAGAAAGGAATACGCCATGCTGATTCACAAAAAGGAAGAGATCGATTTTACG